>JADCCX010000081.1 GCA_020252485.1 Methylocystis sp. | reverse complement strand
TTGCCCGGCGCGATGTAATGCCATTCCACCTGCCGCTCCTGCGACCAGCGTAGGATTGAGGCCGATGTCAGCTCCGTGCCGTTGTCGCTGACCACCGCCAGCGGCTTGCCACGGATTGCCACGACCTTGTCGAGTTCACGCGCCACCCTGGCGCCCGACAGCGACGTATCGGGCACTAGCGCCAGGCATTCGCGTGTGAAGTCGTCCACCACAAACAGAATGCGGAAACGCCGACCACAGCCAAAGGCATCAGAGACAAAATCCAGCGACCAGCGCTGGTTCGGCCCTTGAGGCAGCGCCATCGGCGCCCTGGTCCCCAGCGCCCGTTTCCGGCCGCCGCGCCGACGCAGCTTCAGCCCCTCCAGGGCCAGGAGATAGCCTAGCCGCCGATAGCCAAACCGCCGCCGCGCGGACGGCAGCTCACGCAACCGCTGCCGCAGGTCTGTATCGTCCGGACGGCTCGGCTAATACCGCGCAACCCGCCTGGCACTTCCAATCAGATGGCACGCTCTGCGCTCGCTCAACCCGTAGCAGTTCCGGGCATGGGCGACCGCATCACGCTTCGCGCCGGGCGTCACTATTTTTTTGAGGAGATGTCTTTGAACACCGCAATGTCCAGCATCGCCTCGGCCAAAAGCTTCTTCAGCTTAGCGTTCTCCTCCTCCAGCGTGCGAAGCCGCTTGGCCTCCGTCACTTCCAGGCCGCCAAACTTGGCTGCTCTGCTCATAATCGATCGGTTCTTGGGGGGCAGGGTCAAGTGTTCATATCTCGAAGGGCTGCTGGCCGTCGAACGCTGCGTCTTTGCGGCCGACAACCCAGTGGTTGGGGGTCTGACTGTTGGGCATCCGCTTCACAATCTCCTTGTGGAAGGCCGCATAGTCGGCGCGAAAGCCTTGCTCCAGAACCTGCAACAGGCGGCTCGTGAAGAGGCCGTTGATATCGCCGTCACCCGAGGTCTGGTTGTCCATGCAGCCCGACAGCAGCCTGACGGTGCAGGCCAGCGGATTAACTGCCTGCCGGCTGCTTTTCGGGGAAAGGCCGCCGGCCTGGCCCGCGCTGGCGGCGAGGCCCCGGGCGACGCTCCGGTAGAGCGCTTGATGATTCGCATTCACCAGTCGCCGCGCCTCATCGGGTAGCGTTCGGGCGCGTGGGCCGGCGTCAAGGCTCGCCGTCGCGTCGATGGTCACGAGCCCCGCAGCCGTCGCGCGGATGACGGAGCCGCTGTGGCAACTGTCCGAGACGACGAGAACACGTACGCCTTCGCGGAACTCCAGCCACTCGGCATAGAGCTCGTCGTCGAGAAGCTGGCGGTCAAACAGGCACCAGGTCTCGTCCCTGCCATCATCCCGCTCGTCGCCGCTGTAGTCCGGCACGCTCGCGCCATGCCCCGCATAGGTGATCAGGAAGATGTCGCCAGCGGCCAACTCCTTGGCCGCCTTTCGGATGGCGGTCTGTACGGCCTGTACGGTCCCAGCCTTATCAAGCAGCACGCCCATGACGTCATAGCCGCACTCCCTGGCAATCGCGGCCATTGCCTGGGCGTCGTTGTGACAGCCATACAGCGTCTGCGGCCCACCATAATGACCAGGATCCACGGCGTTCAGCCCGATGTGAAGGGAATAGCCTCGATTGACCCGGGTCGGCACCTTGAGGCCCCTGCGCGGCGCGGGCGCGGCGGCTGGTTCCTCTGCCGCCTTTCCGCGGGTGCGCTTGACTGAAGGCGCTAGCGCCGCGCTGCGGGAACTGCTCGCCGCCGTCTTGATGGCGGCGTCAAATTTTTCGGCCACCTTCCTGAAGCCCGCCGGGTTGGGATGGAGTTCGTCCGTCCACTCATTGTCCGCGAGGGTGCCGCGGGTGTCGAGAAACACGACGTGGGGATAACGCGCAGCAAGGCGGCCTATCGCTAGTGTGAAGCGATCGATTAACTCATGTACGATTGCGCGCTGATCCTCCCGATTGGTGATTCCCAGTTCCTGCATTGGATTGCCGAGCCACTTGCCGTTGGCGGGAATCGCGTAGTCGTAGCCGTGGCAGATCGCCTTGACGCCAGGTGCCTCGCGCGCGATGCGCCTGAAGATCTGATCGAACTGCTTGGCCGCGTCGTCCACCAGCGCATTGAAGGAAGATCTGACATGCTGCGCCGGCGACAGGCGGGGATCGAATGGTCGCAAATGCACCTTAAGGTTGCCGCCGCCGAGAGCGTCGTTGCCGCCGCCGGAGAGCAGCAGGATATGCGCGCCGACGCGTCGCGTCTCTTCTAGGTATTCGTCCTGCTCCAGCATCTGCGTCAGGGTATCGCCGGCTCCGGCGAGGTGCGAAATCGCATAACGGTCGTTGAGCGCCCCGATTACATCAAGCTTTGGATAGGTGAACCAGGAATCGCCCTCCGCCACGAGGATCGGGCCGTCGTAGCCGCCGAGCAGCTTCAGTTCGAAGCTGCCGCGGCGCATGATCCGGACCAGCGCGTTGAACCCCGGCAGCGCAACGGCTGCGCGCTGGCGAGCCTCGGCGGTCGCGCCCATGTCGATGAACGCGGTATCATAGACCACGCGCGGACGGAACGCCGACGATTCGTCAGCTTCTATCTTGAAATACTTAGCAAAATCTTCGAGCTTTGCGCCGGGAGCGTAAAGCTGCCGGATGAGTTCCTCTGCCTGGATCTTCTTTGCCATCGTTGCTCTCTCCTTGAAGGTCATTAAGCTGCCGTGCCGCCCCCCGCGATCATGCTGGAGACATGCTTCGCCACGTCCTCATGCTGCAGGATGTCCGCGGAATTGAGGTCGCCGCTGCGTCTGGGAGGCGGCGCGAGACAGATGATCCGCGGGTCGCCTTTGAGCGGGCCCGGGAACCTGTGTGCGCCCACCAGGATCTGCTTTTCCTGCTGCAAGGCGTTCTGCACCAAGTCGGTCCACGAACGACCATAATCGCCGACGCTCAGCCGCTCATGAAAATTCCTGTCCGGCTTGAAGATCGTGGCACGCAGTCCGCGCACCGAGCCCCAGCGGTCCAGGAAGGGGCCGATCTTCTCGTTGAAATCCTGCCCGGTGTTGAGCGGCGCGACCATCGTGAGGCTGCCGAGGACCGAGGCAAGCGCGTCCGGTTTGGCGCGCCGAACCAGCGCGGTCCGCAGCAGCTCCGCGAGCAGCAGGGAGCCGGCGCCTTCCGACACGATATGCAGCTGCCGGGACCGCTCCGCGCAGAGCGCAACGATGCGGGCAACCGCGTCCGCGGCGTCCCCACCCGGCCCGCCGGCAACCCGCGCGGAAAGCTGCACGTCGCGCCAAAGCGCACGGCCAACCGGCCCCACCATCAGCTCGATGCGCCGGTCAGCGTCCGCCCGGTTTCCCATCGCGATGGCCATCGCCGCGTCAAACAGCGGCTTCAGCGCGGCGGAGGCGCCGTGCAGCAGGCCGTTGACCCACAGCACGGAAAGCCCGCGGATGCGGAACTGCTTGTCCTTCGCAATGGCGTGGGCGGCCCGCGCCATCACGACTTCCGTCGCCGTCGTATCGCCGTGCAGCGTAATTCGAAAGGCCTCGAAGCTGTCAGGGCCGGATTGGCGAAGGTCGTTGAGCGTTGTCTCGAGGCTTCGCCGCGAGCTGGGATAGGAGCCGGTCCGCAGGTGTCGTCCATCGTCCAGGTTGATGTAGCGGCCGAGCACACTCTGGCGGCGGACCGAAGGTGAGGCGAGCGCCGGCTGGTCGGCGCCATAGGCCGCCGCCCCCTGCTGATCGACGGTGTAACGGAAGGACTCCGGTGTCGGCACGGCGAGGCGAAGCACCCAGGCGTCGAGCACGCAGCGCGCCCAGTCCTCGTAGGTCCAAAGCGCGATGCCCGGCAGGCTGCTGAGTCCCTTCGGGACGTAGCCCCCCCATTTTGGGCCCCAGGAATTCAGCACCAGGAACCCGTCGTCGTCATAGCCGACGATGACGAAGGCGTGGCCGCTTCTGAGATTATTGTCGGTGACTGGTCCCGGAACGATCCGGCCCGCCACCGGGCTCGTCCAGCCACAGTGCAGCTCGGCGGAGACATAGAGCGCTCCGGCCTCCAGCAGCGCCGCATGGTAGTCGTTGACGAAGGATCGGACGCGGTAATAGGCCCCCAGCGTGACGTTGCGCGCCTGGCGCATCGCCTCCACCGTCGCCACGTCGAACTCCGCTCGCCTGGTTTGCTTCGTCTGGGCGGCCCAAAACTCCTCGGTGCAGACACCGGTGTTGTAGAAGCCCTTGAGCCCCGAGCGCAGGCTGTAGATTTCGCGCGCCTGCTTCCCATGCTCGATGGTCTCGATCTCCAAGGCCATGGTGTGCAGCATTGCGGCGCTCGCCGGATGCACATCTTTCTTGGCGTTAGTTGGGTCGTTGCGGTTGCGGTAGGACTCGATCCGCTGAATGTCGATGAGAGCGGCCAACGCTTCGCCGATGCAGCTCGGCCGGTCGTGCTGATCTCGGACCTTTAGGATGCCGCAATAGTCGCCACGAGGATCGACGGCCGCGCAGAGAAACTTCGCTGGCAGCAGTGCGAGAGAGGGCCGGTAGATGAGGTCTCGCAGGTCCGACGCATCGCGACTGATGTTGTTGATCCGCGCCGGGTTTATGGAATGGCTGCTCACCGCGGCGTCAGGTCGGCCGGAAGCTGCGACGCTGATCGGAGAGGCGCCCGGCCGTCACTGCGTCCTTGATGCGCTGGGCGCGGGCGACGCTGTCCGTCATGCTGGTTTGGCGCCGCAGGTCTAGGTAGCGTGCTATCGTAGCGCGCTCCTCGGCATCGGACCACGTCGCGGGGTCTGGCTTGCCAGATGAAGCGATCACCGCGTTGATTGCGGCTACGATGGTCTGCGGCACGTGGCCCGGGCGATTGACATGCTGGTCGAGCAGCTGGGCAACCGCCTCCTCGGAGCTGACGAAGTCGCCCAGCGGCCTGCCACCGAGCGCCGCGATCGATGGGCCATAAAAAACGGGTATGCGGTCGATCGCCACGCGGACATAGGCGCGCCGTACCTCC
>JADCCX010000080.1 GCA_020252485.1 Methylocystis sp. | reverse complement strand
GGCGGATGATCGCCTCTCGACCAAGCGGTGTGGATCGCGCATTCTTGTGAACGTTCATCCGGCTTCTCCTGACGTTGCTGTCGTGTTGCAACCTCAGTCTCCGACAGCAGACCCGGATGGACAACCTATTGAAAGCTCACATCTAATCCAGGCCGCTGAAGCGTGCTGACAAGCTCGATGACAGGCCTGACGATTCTTTTGGGGGCGGCCTTCGGAAGGCGCCGGCCCGCGCGGCGGCGGTCGCCAGCAAAACCAGGGTTTCGGCTTGCAGGGTTTCGGCTTGCAGGGTTTCGGCTTGGCGGATAGCGGCGGACATCTGATCGACCAAAGGCACAGCGATCCGATCCTTGATCTTTTCTGCTGCTCCCGAAAGCGGCGCACCCGCCAGAATGATGACATCCGCTCCATCGTCCTCAATGGACTGCTGTGCCAGGGCGATAAGCGCGGCTTCTTTTTCTTCCGCGACATTGTCGATCTTGGAGAAGCCGCCGCCAGCGCAGCGGATGCCAGCGAGACGGTTGTTCAACCCATGCATCTCGACGCATTCGCGGTACCAAGGCTCAAGGTTTGCCGCAAAGGTGACAATGCCGGAGCGCTTGCCCAGCATGCAGGCGGTCAGCATCGCAGCTTCAGACATGCCAATCACCGGAAAGTCAAAAAGTTCGCGCGCTGCAAAAAAGCCTGGATCACCAAAGGCTGCGATGATGGCGGCGTCAAAGCTCCCTTGCCGTTCCGCCAGCATATCCAGCAGGATTGCACCAGCGACCTGAGCTTCAGCGCGGCTTGAAATGTATGGGAAACCGCGCGGAGCGGTCGCCGGAATCAGCGTGGCGCCCGCTGATGCCACCTTGCTGCCGACATGGACCAATCGATCCGTGATGCTTTCTGTCATGTTGGGTTTCACGACGAGAATATTCATGCGATGCTCCAGTGGCCTGTTTCGGCCAACGCGGTCTCGGCGAATTCGGCAAAGGCAAGGACGGCGCGGTCTGATCCTACCCGTCCGACAATCTGAAGGCCGACGGGCAAACCATCACGGCCGCGACCGCAAGGGATTGAGATAGCGGGCGTCCAGGCATGGTTGAACAGAGGCGTGAAGACGGCGTGTCCGCGTTGATCAACAGCTTTGCCGCCGATTCTTTCTGGGCCCAATCTGTCATGGGGCCAGGCAACGCAAGGGGTTGTCGCGCATAGCAGAATGCCGACGCCGTTGAAAAAGCCGGCTACGGCTCGCCGCACCAGAAGGCTCGTCTCCATGGCGCCGGCGAGGACCGCGGCAGGCATGGTGAGTCCGCGCTCGATCTGCACGCCAATGTCGGGATCAAACAGTTCGGGCTCGGCGCGCCAGCGCGTGCCGTAGAGTTCGGCAAGGCCGGCGGCGCCCTCGGCCTCAAACCGAGCCATCCATTTGCACACTGTCCGCGGGCAGACGCCTGCGGCTTGTGCGGCGGCCTTCGGCGTCTGCCCGCCCATCACGCGGCGGATGATCGCCTATCGGCCAAGGGGCGTGGATCGCGCATTCTTGTGAACGTTCATCCGGCTTCTCCTGACGTTGCTGACGTGTCGCAACCTCAGTCTCCGACAGCAGACCCGGATGGACAACCTGTTGAAAGCTCACATTTGGGCAGCACCGAGGGCAGGCCATGCGATGAATGCAGCGTCGCGGAGGGCCGCGCAAGGTCCACGCGACCTTGTTTACTCTCAACCCGGCGGAGCCAATGCGGCGATGACGGCGTCGACCTTGGTGACGAGCGCCACATTCTGCATGGCGTAGCTGATCGAGGCGCGATGCCAGTCGGCATTCATGGTCGAGCAGCCATCCTCGGGGATGATCATCACATAGCCTTTGTCAGCCCCCGTGCGGGCCGTATGTTCGATCGACATGTTGGTCCAGGCCCCGGTTTCGATGATCACGTCGCGGCCATTGGCTTTCAGGATGGTTTCGAGGCTGGTGCCTTCCCAGGCGCTCATCCGGTTCTTGCGGATGACGTGGTCCGCCGGATGGGCTTCTAGGCCGGGCACCGGCTCGGCGCCCCAGGTGCCATCGACCAGCGCATTGGCTTCGACCGCACCCTCGAACAAGGGGGCGTTCAGCGTCATGTCGCGCCCGTCGGAACGGCGGCAGAACCAGACATGGATGACCAGCACGCCGACGCGGCGGCACTGCTCCGCCAGGCGGCACACATTCTCGATGGCGTTCTGTTCGCGGCAATGGACTGGCGAGCCCGAGGAGGCGAAGGCGCCGCCCTCCATCACCACATCGTTTTGCATGTCCTGAATGATCAGGGCGCACCGCGCCGGATCGAGTTGCAGATCGCTGGACCCGCCTGGCGCGGCGGAAGATGACGAAGTTGGCGCGGGAGCCCGCTGCTGCCCCGGCCGGTGGCGCATGAACGGCTCGTTGCGCGGACCGATTTTGACGTCCACCGCGTAGACAGAGGTGGTGGCGCAGACATAGAGCGTGCGCCAGTCGGGCCCGCCCCAGTGCAGATTGGCCGCCAATTCCGGGATTGAGACCTTGCCTATATGGCGGCCATCGGGCGCATAGACCCAGAGTCCGCCGGGCGCCGTCACCCACACATTGCCATCGGTGTCGCATTTCATGCCATCGGGCACGCCGGGCTTCAGCAGATCGCTGACGCCGCTGGCGAAGACGCGGCCGTTCTTCAGGCTGCCATCCTTCTGGACATCGAAGACGCGGATATTGGTTTGCTCCGTGTCGTTGATGTAAAGCCGCGTCTCATCCGGCGAGAAGCACAAACCGTTGGGCTGCGAGAACATGTATCGGTCGACAAGAAGCTGCGGCTCACCGCCGCCGGGCGGCACGCGGAAGACGCCCTGCCAGCCGAGATCCCGCGGGCGTTCGACACCGTAAACCGGCATGCGGCCATACCAGGGATCAGAGAAATAGATCGAACCGTCCGAGCGGATGCACAGGTCATTGGGGCTGTTGAGTTCGCGGCCCTCGAAATGGCTGGCCAGCACCTCCCGCTTGCCGTCAGGCCGGAAGCGCACCAGCGATGAGGTGGCATGTTCGCAGGCGATCAGGTTGAGGTCCTCGTCATAGGTCAGGCCGTTGGCCTTGTTCGACGGGCGCAGAACCTCCCGCACGCCCGCGCGATCAAGCCTCCGGCGGATATCGGCGGGCATGTCGGAGAACAACAGATAATGATCGACCGGATGCCAGATCGGTCCCTCAGTGAACGTGAAGCCGGTGCCGACCTGCCGCACCGGCGCATGTTCATCGATCAGACGCCTGAAGGCGGGGTCCAGCGCATCATGGGCCATGACAATGATCCTTCCGGGCAAACATCAGGAGATCAGACGGGGAACCAGGCGCGCCGCTGGACGGTCTGGCTGATGGGGCCCGGCACCGCCATGTCGAGCCGTCCTATGACCTGCCCGCGCTCGATCTTGGCCGACTTGTCATGCACCGGCAGCAGGAACTTCGAGCTGTTGAGCAGCTTCTTGATCGCAGCCTTCTCGGAGCGCTTGGAGCCCGCATGGTTGCCGGTGACCTGGACCTCGTGCGAGTAGATCACGTGATAAGGCTCGATGATCTGGTCCTGGAAATCGTAGATCACATCCCCGCAAATGGTGGCGCGGCCTTCGGCGGTCTCGACATGCACATTCATCGAGCCTTCGGTATGGGCGTTGGCCGCCTCCAGAACCACGCCGGGGATCAGCTCGATCGGGCCGGAGAGCTCCAGATCCTCGAAGCGAAGAGCCTGCGGCGTATGCAGCCTTTCGATCAGGTGCTGGATGTCCGGCTTGGGGTATTGCGGATGCATCAGGCCTGAAACTGAACATTCCATCTCGCGCCGGTTGACCACAACCGTGGTGTTCATGGCGAAATGATCATCCTTGCCGGCATGGTCGATATGCAGATGCGTGTGGCAGACATACCGGACATCGCCCATCTTCACGCCGTGCCGGGCCAGCTGGTTCTGGATCATGTTCTCGTGGAACTGCAGCCCGCGCATGCCGAGTGTTTCCATGATGGCGTTGTCGCGGTAGCCGGTATCGACCACGATCGGATACTGACCGCCCAGAATGAGAAAGCCGTAAGTATGGACTCTGGAAACGCGCCCGCAGCCCCGTCCGAGCACGAGAAAGCTCGATTCAAGCTCGATATCGCCAAAGTCCAGAACCTTGATTTCAAGTGCCATGCTTCATGTCCTCCCTGGATTCAGAGCCGGTAAACCCGGCAAGCCGTGTCGTGGAAAATAGCGGTCTGCTCAGCTTGCGAGAGGCCATCCGAACCCTGGCGATGCGCGCCGATCAGCGCGCCATAACCGGTCCAGAGCTTCTCGATCGGGAAATTGGAGCCGTAGAGGCAACGGACTGCGCCAAACAGACGGACCGTTTCGCTGATCAACCAGCCGATATGCAGCGGATCATTGCGCTGGATGAAAGTGCCGAAGCCTGAGAGCTTCGCAAACACATTCGGTTCACTGGCGAGCATGGTCATGCCCTGCCGCCAGGCTGCACGCCCGCTCTCGCTCAGGTCTTCCAGCATGCCTGCATGCTGCAGAACGAAGGTAACGCCGGGACAGGCTCGGGCCAGTTCCGCCGCGCCCGCCATCTGCGCGGCAAAAACCTGCAGATCGAAAGCCCAGCCGTAATCGGCGAGCCGGGCCACGTTCTTCTGCACGATGGGGTTGCGGCATAGTTCGGGATCAGCGGCAAAGCGATAAAGCGGCTTCCCGTGCCAATGGAACTGCTGGCGGACGCCGCGCATGCGGGGATAGCGCGCCAGCCGGTCGAGGGCCGGGCGCACATCGGGAGCGGTCATGTCGGCATAGCCGACGATGGCATGCGGCCAGCCCGTTTCAAGCGCCACGCTTTCAACCCAGGCAACCTCAGCCTCGGCGCGCTCCACCGGCCAATTGGCCTGGACGTAAACGGATTTCTCCACGCCGGTTCCGGCACAGTCGGCAAGGTACTCGGCCATCGGGTAATCGCGGCGGATCGGCTCGTAGGGTCCGAAGATGCGCGGCTGCATCGGCCCCGTCAGCCAGGGCAGATCGGCCTGCCGCCAGACATGAAAATGGGCATCGACCACCCTCATGCCGGCACCCGCGCCGCCAGGGAAGCCTGGATTCGCCGACCCTTGGCGAAGCCAAGCACCTCGGCTGCGATCGCCTGCGGGCTTGCGCCGTCACCGAGCCGGTCGAGCATCGGGAGGATCGCTTTCAGCGCTCCCGTTTCGGCGCGATAGGCCCGGTCTGCCGCCAATGGCGTCAGCCAGAGCACGGACCAGGCGAGCCCATGGAGACGCTCCATGGCGGAGATCAGCGCTTCAGGACCGCCGCGCTCCAAACCGTCGGACAGCACGACGGCGAGGGCTCCCCGCGCAAACCCGGCGAAGCGCGGCACGGACAGGAACACCTGCAAGGCTTCACCAAGCCGCGTGCCGCCATCCCAGTCAGCGACAAGCCCGGAGGCCAGATCAAGCGCCTGATCCCGGTTGCGGTGATGCAGCGCCCGCGTCACACGGGTGAGCCGCGTGCCGAGCGTGAACACCTCGACCTGCTCGGCCGCCTGCACCAGGGCGTGGCCGAGCCTCAGCGCACCATCCGTGCCTGCCTTCATCGAACCGGAGACATCGACGAGCAGCAGCACCCGCCGTTGCCGCATCTGGCGAATCCTGCGCGGCAGCCGGATCATTTCGCCATCCCTGCGCATCATGTCGCGGAAGGCGCGGCGCGGATCGGCAAGGCGGCCCTTGCCAGTTGTCATGCGTCTCGCCCGGCGGCGCGGGAGAGAGGCGGGAACGGCGCGGGCGAAGGCGCGCAGGGCCTCGTTCTCATCGCCATCGAAACGCCGGGCGAAGAGGCGTTCGGCGACCGAGGCTTCCGCGCCTGACGGGTCCTCCTCGCCGACATCGGGCATCAGTTCGAACTCGCCGGCATCATAGGCGGCAGGCATGTCCTCGGGCTCGCCGAACGCTTCCGCAGTCAGCGTCTGGCCGAGGAAAGCCTCGTCGAACAACGCATTGAACTCTTCACGGCGCTCCGGCGCGGGGCCCAGCGTCGCATGAGCGGCGCGGCGGATATCCATCAGGCTCCTTGGGCCAAGCAATCCTGTCGCCGCGATCAGGGCGCGGGTCTGCTCGGGCGCGACGGCAAAGCCTGACGCGCGCAGAGCCTGCGCGAAAGCCATGAAGGGCGCGAGCGGACGCGGCAGTGGATTGCTCGGGTTGACGCGGCCACTCATGCGGCCGTTCCCATCAGGATCGCGTCGAGGCGCGGCGCGATGAAGGCGAGATCATCCTGGTCCTTGAGCACCACGCCAATGGCGCGGGCGAAGGCGCGCGGCCAGGCCACGCCTTGATCGTTAAGGACTGTGGCGGCCTCGGCCCATTCCACCGTCTCGGCGACACCGGGCGGCTTGGCCAGCGGCTGGGCCCGCAGCTTCCCGACAGCAGCAACCACCCGATGAGCCGTATCCTGCGCCACGATGCTGGCGCGCATCATGACGATCTTGGCCTCGAGCGCCGGATCGGGATAGCCGATCCAGTGATAGACGCAGCGGCGCCGCAAGGCTTCGTGAAGCTCGCGCGTGCGGTTGGAAGTCAGGATGACCACCGGGCGCTCCGGGGCCCGGATGGTGCCGCGCTCGGGGATCGAGATGGTGAAATCAGACAGGAACTCGAGCAGAAAAGCCTCGAATTCATGGTCCGACCGGTCGATCTCGTCGATGAGCAGCACCCGGTCGCGCGGGGCCTGCAGGGCCTGAAGCATCGGGCGCGCCACCAGATACTCGTCCGCGTAGAGGTTGACATAGGATTCGCCCGCCTGCCGGATGGCCAGCATCTGGCGCGGGAAATTCCACTCGTACATCGCAGTCGACGCGTCGATGCCCTCGTAGCATTGCAGCCGCACCAGCTCCCGCCCAAGCACGGAAGCCAGCGCCTTGGCCGCTTCCGTCTTGCCGACGCCCGGCGCGCCTTCGAGCAGCAGCGGCTTGCCCAGCGCCAGCGCAAGATAGGCTGCCGTCGCCAAACCTTCATCGGCAATATACTGCGCATCGCGCAGCGACCGGGCCAGTGGCTCCGGCCCGTCAATGCCAAGGATGGAGCGGCGAACGGCCATAATTCAGCGCGCCCTTGGAAGCCGCATCTTCGGCCTGGCGCCGCCGTTGGCGCGGATGCCGCGCAACACCTTCTCCGGCGTGATCGGGAGATCGTCGATGCGGACGCCAACGGCGTCATAGACGGCATTGGCGACGGCCGGCAGCACCGGGTTGGCGCACATCTCGCCCGGACCCTTGCCGCCAAACGGACCATCCGGCGCGGGCCGCTCCAGCACCGAAATGTGATGCGGCGCAAGATCGCCTGGACCGGGCATCAGATAGTGGTTGAAGTCGACCGGCCCGTGGCTGCGGTCCGGATAATAGGGTTCGGTGGTTTCCCACAGCACGTGGCTCATGCCCATCCAGGCTCCGCCGATCAGTTGCTGCTCGACCAGTTTCGGATTGAGCGCCCGGCCAAGCTCGTAGGCGGATTGCATGTCGAGCACGGAGACTTCACCCGTCTCGTCGTCGACCTCGACCTCGACCAGCATCGCGGCATGGGCAAAGCAGGACACGGGCGTCATCTCGCCGGTGTCCGGGTCCACTTCGGACAACGGGATCAGAAAGATGCCGCGCCCCGATACGGTCCGGCCCTGCTTGAACTGCGCCGCCTGGCAGGCGGCCATGGTGGTGATGCTGCGCGACGGCGCGCCCTTGACATGGATGTTGCCGCGCCCGTCGGTGACGAGATCGGAGGCATCGACCTCAAGCTCCTCCGCCGCGGCTTCGAGCATCACGGCGCGGGCTTCCTGCGCAGCCTGGATGACGGCATTGCCGACGCGGTGCGTGCCGCGCGAGGCGAACGAGCCCATGCAATGCGGGCCGGTGTCGCTGTCGGCGGTGTCGACATAGACGTCCGCCACCGGGATGCCGAGCGTCTCCGCCGCGATCTGGCGCGTCACCGATTTCATGCCCTGCCCGAGATCGATTGAAGAAAGCGCGACGGTGAACTTGCCGTCCGGGTTGGAATGCACAAGGGCCTGCGACGGGTCACCGCCCAGGTTCATGCCGATGGGATAGTTGATGGACGCGAAACCGCGTCCGCGATGCATGGCCATCAACGCCTCCTGAAACCGGAGAGGGACGAGAACCTGAGCGCGCCATGGCGGGGTGTCTCCATGGCGGGAGCGGGTGGCGGCGCGGATGGCGGCGATGCCGCCGGCGGCTGGTAAGCCGGCGCCGCCGGCCGCTGCGGCGCTCTGGCGGCATCCGTTGGTGTCGGCATCCGGATCGGCTGCATGGCGGAGGCTCCGCCGCCCTTCTTTCCATAACTGCCGCCACGATAGCCGCTGACCGCGCCATTCTGATCCGTCGCGGTGCGAGCCGGCAGGCGGCCCCGCTCGCCCCCGCCGTCGATCAGGGAGGTGGCGGCGCGCGAGGCAGGGGAGAGCGCCACGCCGCCCTTTTCCGCCACGACCTGACAGCACTCGACCAATGCGCAGTTCTTGGCCGTACGCCGGTGCGCCTTCATATCGCCGTCGCGGTAGGAGTTCAGGATGCGCAGTTCGATGGGGTTGAGCCCCACAGCCTCGGCCACTTTGTCCATATGCGCCTCAATGGCGAAATCGACGCCCGTGATGCCGAAGCCGCGCATGGCGGTGGCGGGTGTGCGGTTGGTGTAGACGCAGAATACGTCGGCATAGACATTGGGGATCGTATAGGGTCCGGGCAGGTGACCGACGCCCTTGATGATCGCGTAGGAAGACAGCCGCGTATAGGCGCCGCTGTCGAAATAGCCGGTGAACTTGCGGGCCAGGATGCGTCCGTCACGGGCGACGCCGTCCTTGATGTACCAGCGCTCCGCCCCGCGCGGCGCGCCGACCTGCATTTCCTCTTCGCGGTCCCAGGCGTATTTGCAGGGCCGTCCGGTCAGCATGGCGCCCAGGATGGCGAGCGGCTCGTGCATGCTGTCGACCTTGCCGCCGAAGCCGCCGCCCACCGTGCCGCCGACAAAGTGCAGCCGGCTCGACGGCATGGTCAGCAGTTTCGCGGCTGTGCCCAGCGAGAAGAACAAACCCTGCGTCGAGGTGAAGCAGACATAGCGATCGTTGATCTCGGGCGCCGCGATCGCACCGCAGGTCTCCATCGGCGCCTGCTCGATCGGCGACATCTGGTAGCGGCCCTCGACGATATGATCGGCGCGGCTGAAGGCTTCCTCGACATCGCCGTAGCGCAGCTTCTGATGGTCGAACTTGCCGTGATAGATGAACTTGTTGGTGGGGTAGATGCCGCAAACGACGGGCGCGCCGGGTTTCACGGCATCCTCGACGTCGAGCACATGCGGCAGCGCCTCATACTCGACCTTGACTGCCAGCACCGCAGCGCGCGCCTGCGCCTCGCTCTCGGCGACAATGGCGGCCACCGGCTCCCCCTTGTAGGCGACCTTGGTTTCCGAGAGCACCGGCTCGTCATCGAGGCCGAAGTCGAGCAGGCTGAGCAAGGTGTTGAGATTGCGCGGCACATCCTTGCCGAGCAGCACCCGCACGACGCCCGGCATCTTCTCGGCGGCAGAAATGTCGATGCGCCGGATGCGGGCATGATGATGCGGGCTGCGCACGCAGCGGATATGCAGCAGGCCCTCGAACAGGTGGTCGTCAAAGTACGGCGAGCGCCCGGTCACATGGCCGAGAATGTCCTGCCGGCGGGTCGGCTTGCCGATCTCGTTCAGGTTATCGTCGCGCTCGTTGGCGAAGAATTCCTTGCGAAACTCGATCATGCGAGTCTCCTCATGCCGAGTCTCTTCACGCCGAGTCTCTTCATGCTCTTGCCCTCATGTTGGCGGTTGCCAGGATGGCGTCAATGATGGGTTCGTAGCCGGTGCAGCGGCACAGATTGCCGGAGATCGCCTCGATCACGTCAGCCCGCGTCGGCGAAGGGTTGCGGTCAAGCAGCACCTTGGCTGACATCAGCATGCCCGGCGTGCAATAGCCGCACTGGGCCGCGAAATACTCCATGAATGCCTCTTGAAGCGGATGCACCTTGCCATTGGCGAGGCCTGATGCTGTCTCGACCTTGCGGCCATGCACGGCGTCGGCCATGGTCAGGCAGGCGAGATGCGTCTCACCGTCGATGATGACCGTGCAGGCCCCGCAGGCGCCCTGGCCGCAGCCGTATTTCGGGCTGAGATCGCCGATTCCGCGGCGCAGGAACTCCAGCAGATTGAGCCCCTCTTCAGCGAAGGCGGCACGATCGGAGCCATTGAGCGTGAAAGTGACGGGTTTCTTGGCCATCAGCCGCGCTCCATCTTTTCGAGCAGACGCTTGAGATGCGCGCCCGCCACTTCGCGCCGGTACCAGGCCGAGGCCAGCGCATCCGTCGGCGGATCAAGCCCGTCGCCGGCAAGTTGGGCGGCCCGCGCGATGGTTGTTGCGTCAAGGCGCTGGCCTTCGAGCACGCGTTCAACGGCGGCGCTCCTGAGCGGCGCCGGACCCATGGCGCCGAAGGCCACGCGAGCGCCGCGGATGCGCCCGCCCTCAAGCGGCAGATGCGCCGCGAGGGACATCACCGAAACGCCCTTCGGCTTGATGCGGCTCACCTTCAGAAAACCGAAGGCGCGTGGATCGCGCGGACGCGGCGCCTCGATTGCGGCGATGATCGCGCTTGAACCGCCCGAACGGCCACGCTCGCGCAGGACATCATCGAGCGATCTGGCGCCCCCCTGTCCTGCCTGCACCACGCGCGACCCGAGCGCCAGCAAGGCCACCGCGAAATCGCCGTAAGGATGATGCGCAAAGATGTTGCCGCCGATCGTCGCCATATTGCGGACCTGGGGGCCGCCCACCGCGCGCGCCACCGGGGCGAGAAAGGCAAGATCCCGATGCGCCAGGATCTGCGCCATGGTGACGCCAGCGCCAAGGCTGAAGCCATCGCCGGAAGCGCGAATCTCCCTGAGAGCCGGGTCGGCGCTGCGCACGATGCGGCTGGCCGCCGTGCCGGCATTGACATCGCGCATCACCAGCGTGCCGCCCGCCATGAACACCGCATCCGGCCCCATGGCGCGGGCGGCTTCCGCAAGCGTGCCGTAGCTCTCGACCCTCATGCTCAGCCTCCCAGCCCCATATGCGCGCGGATGGCGTCGAAGCCGCCCTGATAGATGTTTTCGGCCACCATGGTCTTCAGCTCCATCTCGCGGCCTGGCGGCGTGTCAAACCGGCTTTCCCAATGCCAGAAGGTGCGGTCGCCATCGGTGACCGGGGCGAGGCGGACATGGGCGACATAATTCAGCAGCGGCACAGGCGTCTCGAACAGGCAATAGGAGAATGCCATGTCGGCATCCGACATGGTCAGCAGAAGCTCGCGCAGCTCGGAGCCGTCGGCGAGGCGGAACTTGCGCACGCAGCCGACCTTGTCGGAGGGATAGCCGCGTTCGATCACGCTGTCGGCCACCGCCGGATGCCATTGGTCATGTCCGTTGAAATCGCGCAGCACTGCCCAGACCGCCTCGACGGGCGCGTTCAGGACGGTGCTTTTCACGATCTTGACCATGCTCAGCCCATCATATGGCGCTTGAGCGAGTCAAAACCCGCCTGAAAGACATTCGTGCCGATGCCGGAGACGAGATCGGCCGCCAGTTCCGGCGCGCATTCGAATTCCGCCGTCCACTCGACAAAGGTCTTGTCGCCATCCGTGACAGGCGTCAGCCGCAAGGTGGCGATGTAATCCGTCAGCGGCATCGGCGATTCAAGGATCGAGTAGGTGCAGAACATGTCGTAATCCGACAGGCCCAGCAGCCGCTCGCGCAGGTGATCGCCGTTCTGCAGATAGAAGTCGCGCACGCAGCCCACCTTGTCGGCGGGCTCGCCATTCTCAATGCGGCTTTCGCGCACGGCCGGCACCCAGCGGGGAAGCGCATTGAAGTCCCGCACCTTGGCCCAGACCTTGGCCGCCGGCGCGTCGATGATCGAGGAAACGTAGACGCGTGCCATTTACTTCTTGCCCTCCGCTTCGGACTTGGGGGCGTCGACCCTGGGAGCCGTAGATTTCTTGGCATCGGCCGCCACGCGCTGCATATCGGATGCCTCGCGGATCAGCCCGCCCTGTTTGGCGAGGTTCGAGCCGTCGATGCCAATGTCCGACAGCAAGCTGTCGATCAGCGGAGCCTGAACACGGTAGCGGAGCGCCGAGTTGATCACCTCGTCGGTCGGGCTGCCGCGCCCTTCGCCCCCGCCGCCGTTGAGACCGTCCATCTGCACGATGCGGATGTCGTTGATCTTCTCAAGCGGCTTGACCGAAGCCGCCACGATCCCCTCGACATGCTCCAGCAGCTTGCGCCGGAAGAGCGACATGCGCGCCGGATCGGTGAGCACATTCTCGGCCTCGTTGAGGAGCCGCTGCGCCTCGGCATAGACCGCGCTGCGCACCTTCTCCGCGCCCGACGCAATCGTCTGCTCCTCCGCCGATTTCTGGGCCATCAGCACATCGATCGCCTTGCGGCGTTTGGCTGTCTCGGTCTCGCGGACGGTCTTGATCTGCTCCTCGGCCTGCATCGCATCGGCCTTGGCCTTGTCGGAAGCAGCGCGGGCGCCGGATTCTTCCAGGGACTTCTTGTAGAGCGCGATGGCTTTCTCCATCTGGGCTGTTTCGACGGTCTTCTCGCGCTCGACCTCGAGCTTGCGGCGCTCGGTCTCGTGGCTGATGCGAACCTCATCCAGTCCGCGCTCGGAGAGGATGCGGCTGCGCTCGATATCCTCGCGGCTCTCGATTTCGGCTTCGCGCAGGGCCTGCACACGGGCGATTTCGAGCTGTTCGAGCGATTGGCGGCGTTCGACCTTGGCGGCCTCGACCGTGCGGTCGCGCTCGACCTCGGCGGTCTCGATTGCGGCCTGCGCGGCAAGCTGCGCCTTGCGAACTTCGGCCTCGGCGCTGGCGCGGGCCGACTTCTTGGAGGCAAGCTCGACCACACGGCTCTCCTCGGCGGCCTCGACCTCGCGCTTCCGGTTGATGTCGGAAACCTCCCGGCTCTGCTGGCTGGCGATGCGCTCCTGTTCGAGCGCAAGTTCGGCCGCGATGCGCGCCTTCTCGGTGGCCTCCCGGCGGGTGATTTCCGCCGATTCCAGCACCTTGTCGCGGGTGATGGCCTGGGTGCGGATTGCCTGTTCGGCGCTCAGCCGTTCAGCATCGAGCCTCAGTTTCTGGGCGATGCGCGCTGCCTCGACAGCCTGCTCGGCGGCCACGCGGGCTTCGTCCAGCGCCTTCTCGGATGCGACGCGCGCGGTGTCGACGTTCTGGTTGGCGCTGACGCGCGCCTTGTCCAGCGCCATGTCGCGGGCGATTTCCTCGGACCTGGTGGCAAGCTCGGCGGCGATGCGCTCGGCCGAAACCGCCTTCTCGCGGGCGATGCGGGCGGCATCGACCGCCTGCCCCGCCGCAATCTCCGCAGCCTCGATGGCCTGCTGGCGTTCGATTTCGAGATTGCGGATGCGCAGGTCTTCCGAGATGCGCTGTTCGGACACATTGGAAGCCTGCGCGATGCGGAGCTTCTCGGTTGCCTCGCGCGCGGCAATCTCCGCTTCGTCAAGCCCCTGCTGACGGGCGATCTCGCGGCGGCGGATGTCCTCCTCGCCCTTGATGCGTGTCTGCGTCAGGATCAGCGTTTGCGCCATCCGCGCTTTCTCGGTCGCTTCCCGGGCAGCGATCTCGGCCTGCTCGGTGCTGCGCTGGCGCTCGATTTCGAGGCCCTGGGTTTCCTTGTCCTTGCTGATGCGGGCCTCAGTGATCGCCTTTTCCTGCGCAATCCTTGCCCGTTCCGTCGCTTCGCGCGCTGCAATCTCGGCGGCTTCCAGTGTCCGGGTGCGCTCGATCTCACGCTCCGATGTCTGCTGCTCGTTGGCGATGCGGGCTTCCTTCAGGGCGCGCTCCTGCAGGATGCGGGCCGTCTGGATCTGCTCCTGGGCGGCAATTTCCTCGCCTTCAATGGCCTTTGACTTGGCGATCTCGCGGCTGCGGATGTCCCCTTCGGAAGCAATACGCGCCTCGGCGATGCCGCGGTCGTTGGCGATGCGGGCCTTCTCGATGGTTTCGCGCGCCGTGATCTGGGCGGCTTCCGCCTCGGTTTCGCGCTCGGCCCGCTCACGGGCGAGTTCAGCCCGCTGCTGGGCGCGGCGGAACTCGATGTCGCGCTCCTGTTCGAGCCTCGCCTCCTCGCTGGCCCGGTCGATCTCGAGCGATTGCTTCTCGGCTTCGAGGTTGCGGGTTCTGATCTGGATCATCGCATCCTGCTCGATGTCGTTGCGCAGCTTGCGGCGGGATTCGATATCCTTGATCAGGACGGTGAGGCCCTCGGCATCGAAGCGGTTCGATGGATTGAAGAATTCGAGGCTGGTCTGGTCGATGTCGAGAATCGCAACAGACTCGAGTTCAAGACCGTTGCGGGAGAGATCCTCCTGCACCGCCGCCCGCACCCGCTCGACATAGCTCGAGCGGTTCTCGTGCATGCCGCTCATATCCATCTCGGCAGCCACGGCGCGCATGGCGCTCTCGAACTTGCCGGCGAGCAGCGCATGCAGGCTCTCGGGTTCGAGCGTCTTGCGGCCAAGTGTCGATGCCGCCATCGCCACGGCTTTCCGCTCGGGCTGAACGCGCACGTAAAACTCTGCTTCGACATCGACGCGAATACGGTCTTTGGTGATCAGCGCCTCGGTTTTCGTCCGCGACACCTTGAGAGCCAGGGTGTTCATGTTGACGGGCGTGATGTCGTGAACGATCGGCCAGACGAAAGCGCCGCCATCGATCACCACTTTCTCGCCGAGAAAACCGGTGCGAACGAAGGCTGTTTCCTTGGTGGAGCGTCGATAGAGCCACTGCATCACCCAGTAGGTGATGGCGATGGCCACCACCGCCACGATGAGCCACAGGATCAGCTGGCCGATCATTTGCCCTGTCATGTGTTGTCCCTCCGTTCGTACCGCTTGCGCGGCCCTACTTGCCTTTGATGCGCTTGAAAGCGCGGGTCTGTTCGGTCAGCGCCAGTTCGGTTGGCAGGCGCTCCATCGAAGAGGCGCCATAGAAACCGTGACAGTTGCTGGTGTTCTTGAGAATGAAGTCGGCATCCTCCGGCATGGCCACCGGCCCGCCGTGAACGAGAACGATGGATTGGGGATTGACCCTGAGCGCAGCCTCGGCCCAGGCATCGACGAGCGCCGGGCAGTCCTGGAGCTTCAGCGCGGTTGACGCCCCGATGCTGCCGCCCGTGGTGAGGCCCAGATGGCAGACGATGATGTCGGCTCCGGCCCTGGCCATGGCGGCGGCATCGTCGGTGTTGAACACGTAAGGCGTCGTCAGCATATCCTTGGCATGGGCTTTGGCGATCATGTCGATCTCGAGCCCGTAGGACATGCCGGTCTCTTCGAGATTGGCGCGGAAGATGCCGTCGATCAGGCCGACGGTCGGAAAGTTCTGCACACCGGAGAAGCCGATGCGCTTCAAATCATCAAGGAACACATCCATGATGCGGAAAGGGTCCGTGCCGTTAACGCCGGCCAGAACGGGCGTATGCTTCACGACCGGAAGAACCTCCGACGCCATGTCGGCGACGATCTGGTTGGCGTCGCCATAAGCGAGCAAGCCCGCCAGCGAGCCGCGCCCCGCCATGCGGTAACGGCCTGAGTTGTAGATCACGATGAGGTCGATGCCGCCCGCTTCCTCGCATTTGGCGGAAAGGCCCGTGCCCGCGCCGCCGCCGATGATGGGAACGCCCCTGGCCATCATGTCGCGGAACCGATCAAGGATTTTCTGACGCGGAATCATCACATTGCCTCTTTGCGGCGATTGGGACGGCTGGCCCGATGCAGCGAATGGAAAGACGCCACCAGTGCAGCCGCGAACTCGGGCGCGTTGATGTGGTGCGGCAGGCGGATGATCTGGCGCGAGGCTGTCGGGCGCACGGTCTGTTCGATGGCGGTGAAGAGAGCCGCGCGGGCCGTCAGATCATGGAATGGCTTGCCGGGCGCATCGAGCGCGGACACTCCACCCTCCGGCAGGAAAAAGCGCACCTGCCCTTCCATCTGGTTGAGCCGCTCGCCGATCCACTGGCCCATCCGGACGCATTCCTCCGGTGTGGTCCGCATCAGCGTCACCTGCGGATTGTGGGGATAGAAAAGGCGGCCCCTGTAGCGCTCCGGCACTGTCTCGGGCGCGCCGAAATTCACCATGTCGAGCGCGCCCACGGAACCGATATAGGGTATGCGCGTGCGGATGATCGCGCCGAAGCGATCCTCCGTGCTGGGGAAGACCCCGCCCATCATCATGTCGCAAATCTCGGTCGTGGTGACGTCAATGACACCGACGAGCTTGCCGGCGTCGATCAGCTTCTCCATCGCCTGCCCGCCGATGCCCGTGGCATGGAAGACAAGGCAGTCATAGGCCGCCTGCAAAGGCTTGACGGCCTGCTGCACGCAGGCCGTCGTGACGCCGAACATGGAAAGGCCGATCGCCGGTTTGCTGGACCTTGGCGCGCGTCTGGCCTTGCGGGCAGCGACCATGCCGATCATCGCCTGCGCCGCATTGCCCAATACTTCCTCGGTGATCGCGTTGAGGCCCTGCACATCGGCGACGGAGGGCATCAGCATGATGTCGGAGGCGCCGACATATTTGCTGACCTCGCCTGAGGCGACCGTCGAGACGATCAGCTTCGGCACGCCGACCGGCAGCGCCCTCATCGCGGGTGCGGCCATGGCCGTACCGCCGGAGCCGCCAGCGGAGAGCACGCCTGCGATCCCCGTCTGCCGAACCATCCAGCGCTGGAACGCCTCGGTCATGCCGGCCACTGATTGGCCGCGGTCACCCGTGAACACGCCGGTGGCGCCCCGCGGATGAAAGGCCGCGATCTGATGGGCGGGAACCTCAGCTCCCGAATGACCGCCCGAGGTTGAGAGGTCGACCATCCGCACCGGCAGGCCAGCCGCGCGGACAAGGTCGCGCATGAAGCGCAACTCCTCGCCCTTGGTGTCCATCGTGCCGGCGACCAGCACCACGTTTTCGCCAGGCGCCGCAAGCGGCCTGATCTCGGCGCTCGTGGCATGGGTGGTGAGCGGACGGGTGGTGACGACCTTGGCGAGCTGCTCCAGCCGCGCGACGGGCACGGGCTGGGACCAGCGCGTCGGGGCGACCGGGTTCGAGTTGTAGATCTTGACCGCCGGCTGTCCGGCCTGGTCCGGCTGAGCTGCGCCTTGCGGAGCGGTCCTGGCAGGCCCTGCATCCTCATGGCCGTGGCGGCCGACGCCGAGCAGCCGTTGCTGCAATTCGCGGTCTGCCGCAAGATCCCGCGACGGCGCAATGCGGTTGACCCGCCCGTTGACCATGATGGCGACGCTGTCAGCAATCTGGCAGGCGACACCAATGTTCTGCTCGATGACCAGAACATCCATATCGCCTTCTTCGCCAAGGCGAACCAGCATCTCCTCGACCTGCGCGACAATAACGGGGGCCAGGCCTTCCGTCGGCTCGTCCATGATCAGCAGCTTGGGATTGGAAAGCAGCGCGCGCGAGATCGCCAGCATCTGCTGCTCGCCGCCCGAAAGCTGGGCGCCGCCATTCGACTTGCGTTCGGCAAGCCGCGGGAAGGTCGAATAGATGCGGTCGATGGTCCAGGCCCCCTTGCGGCGCCCCGCCATCATGCGCAGATGCTCGTCAACGGTCAGCGAGCGCCAGAGGCGCCTGCCCTGCGGCACGTAGCCGATGCCGAGCTGCGCGATATCGGCGGGAGACAATCCGGCCAGCGGCTGGCCTGCAAAGCTGATCGAGCCGGACGACACCGGCGCCAGCCCCATGATGGCCTTGCACAATGTTGTCTTGCCCATGCCGTTGCGCCCGACGACCGAGAGCACGCCATGGTCGAGCTTGAGGTCGACGCCCTGCAGCGCATGCGAAGCGCCGTAATAGACATTGAGGCCCCGCACTTCGAGCGCGGGAGCGCGTGTGGAGCGGGCGGTGGTACGGGCATCATCAGCCACGGCCGTCCCCCAGATAAAGCTCCTGCACCTCGGCGTCGTTCTCGATTTCCTCCGGCGTGCCTTCCTTGAAGACGAGGCCATTGTGCATCATCGTCACGCTTTCGGCGACGCGCAGCGCGACGTCCATATCGTGCTCGATGATGATGAAGCCAATGTGGCCGGGCAGGTTGGTCAGGATCGAGACCAGCTCCGAGCGCTCGGTCGGCGACAAGCCCGCCGCAGGCTCATCGAACAGGATGAAGCGCGGCGCCCCCGCCAGCGCCAGTGCGATCTCAAGCTGGCGCTGCTGGCCATAGGACAGGTTGGCGACAAGGGTGTCCCGGGCTGGCGTCAGGTGCACCGCCTCGATCAGTTCGGTGGCGCGGGCAACCAGAACGTCGCTGATGCGCGGCCTCAACAGGGAAAAACGCCCACGCGAAACGCCGCAGCAGGCAAGATAGACATTGTCCGCCACCGTCAAACCACCGAACAGCAGCGAAATCTGATAGGTGCGGCGCAAGCCGCGCCTGATCCGCTCATGGGCCGGAAAATCGGTCACATCCTCGCCGAACAGCCGGATCGTGCCCGAGGTTGGCAGGAAATCGCCGGTCACGCAGTTGAAGAGCGTCGTCTTGCCCGCGCCATTGGAGCCCAGCACGGCGCGCCGCTCACCGGGGCGCACGGTCAGCGTCACGTCCGAAATCGCCGCCAAAGCCCCGAACAGCTTGGTGACGCCGCGCAGCTCGAGCGCATTGCCGGAGCTGACGGAGCTCAGGCGCTCGGCGGTGTTCCGGCTCGCGGGTTTCTGGATTGGGGATTTCTGACTTGCGGGAGGCCTTGTCTCGATCAGCGTCATGGCCGCCCCATCCGCAAGGGGTCAGCCTGCTTTGCGCGCCGCGCCTTGAATTTCTCCCAAAGGCCAAGCACGCCGTCGGGCGAGAAGAAGACGATGACGAGAAAGCCGAGGCCGATGAGAAGCTTGAAACGCTCACCCGACAACCCGAAGGCCAACAGCACATCGGGGGAGTAAACGCGCAGCAGCACATAGATCAGCGCGCCGATGAACGGACCGATCGGACGTTTGATGCCGCCCACCACGGCGATCACCAAAATGTCGATGACCTGCGGGATCCCGGCCGTGCCCGGCGAGACCTGCGCATTCTGCCAGACCAGCAAGATGCCGCCCACAGCGGCGATCACGCTTGAGAAGGTGTAGGCCAGAATGCGGTGCGCCGTGACCGAGAAGCCGAGCGCACTCATCCGGCGGGGGTTGTCGCGCACGCCCTGCAGGGCCAGCCCGAAAGGCGAGCGCGAGACATAGACCACAGCAAAATAGGCGAGCGAGGCGCAGGCAAGCGTCAGATAATAGAACGGCGCAGGCTGCCGCCAGTCGATGCCGAACAACGCCGGAGGGACGACGTTATTGAAGCCCGTATAGCCATTGAAAAGGCCATAGTTCTGGCGGGTGAAATAGAAGAACGCCGAGGCGATCGCCAGCGTGATCATGATCGTGTAGATGCCCTCGGTCCGCACCGCGAGCGCGCCAACAAGCGTGCCGAACAGCGCGGCCACAATGATCGCGGCGGGAATGTAAAGCCACCACGGCCAGCCGAGGCTGATGGTGGGCACGCCGCTGGTTCCCAGGATCGCCACCAGATAGCCGGCCAGCGCGCCGACCGTCATCTGAATCAGGCTGACCATGCCGCCATAACCCGCCAGGAACATCAGCGACAGCGAGATCATGCCCAGAATGAAGGTCCAGCCGAAGATCTGGAAGAGCACGAAGTTGCTGGCGATCATCGGCATCGCCACGAGCAGCAGCGCTATCGCCCACCATAACGGAGGGACTCTTCCCAGCAGACCCTGCTGCACCGTTATTGACGTGCTGACGGCGTAGCTCATCTAGCGGCCCGCTCCCAGAAGGCCCTGCGGCCGGAAGGCCAGGACCAATGCCATGATCAGGAACGTGAACACCACCGAATAGGTCGGCGCATAGACAAGCCCGATCTGCTCGGCGAGCCCGATGATCAGCGCGCCCAAAGCAGCGCCGGGTATCGAGCCCATGCCGCCGACGATCACCACGACCAGCGAGGCGAGAAGGAAGCGTGTGTCCTCGCCCGGTGTCAACGACTGGAAAGTGCCGCCGACAATGCCGGCCATGCCAGCCATGCCGGCGCCGAAAGCGAAGACGGCAAGGAAAACATACTGGATGCGGACTCCTGAGGCTGCCAGCATTTCACGATCATCGACGCCGGCGCGGATCAGCATGCCCAGCCTGGAGCGGTTGAGCACCAGCCACATGGCGAGGCCGATGACGATTGCGGCGATCAGGATCGCAATGCGCACCTGCGGGTAAGTCAGGTAGACCGGATCGCCATTCGGCCGCAGCGAAATGACGAGCGGCAAGGTCATCGGCCCGCTCAGCCAGTCCGGCGACAGCACCTGATAGCTCTGCCCGCCCCAGATCCACAGCATGATGTCGGCCAGCACTACCGAGATGCCGATGGTCACAAGGGTCTGGCGAAGCTCCTCACCCTCCATCCTCCGAAAAACCTGATGCTGCAGCAGAAGCCCCAAGGCGCCGACCAGCACGAACACGATCGGGAACGCAAGCAGCCACATGCCGGTGGCGTTGGCGATTTCGTACCCGAGATAGCCGCCCAGCAGATACAGCGAGCCATGGGCAAGATTGACGTTGCGCATCAGCCCGAAGACGAGCGTGAAGCCGCTGGCGACGAGGAAGTAAAGCGCCCCCAGGGTAATGCCCGAGAGCACCGCATTCAGGAAGATGCGCTTGCGGCCCATAACCTCTTCAAGACCGGGCGGCCAGGGGGTAATGACCAGCCAGAGAAATCCCGCGATCAGGATGAGCAGGATCACCGACCAGACTGGATGACGCTTGTAGAAGCTCTGCATGTGACCGTACGAGTCATTCAAAACAGCATCCGGACCTCGACAGTCCGGAAGCAGACCAAAGCTAGACCGGCCGCCGCCCAAAGGGCGTACCCGACAGTCTCTTCCTTGCTCGCTTCACCCGGTATCTTGGCCCCTCGGCGCAACTGAATGGCGCTGCGCCCAGGCGGATCAGGCAAATGAAGCCATATGAACGCTGCGCCGATAGGCGCTCGGCGGTACAACGCCATTCGCAATGAAGAAGCGTGAGAAACTGGCCTGGCTGGAAAATCCTAGGTCGAGCCCGATATCCGCCACGGCATCCTGCGAACCGGTCAGCCGGTCGATGGCCCATTCCATGCGCAGCGAGTTCAGATAGATATTGGGGGTTACGCCCACCTGCTGCCGAAACAGCTTGTAGAAGTGCGGGCGCGACAGTCCGGCTTCGCGGGCGACCTCATCAAGATCAAGCGGCTCGCAAAAACGCTCCATCAGAACACGCAAGGCGTTGCGTACCCGGTAATCCCGCGACGGATTGGCGGGGCCAACGAAGCAATTGCCTTTCTCTGTCCACTGCCATGATTGATCGAAGCAGCCTTGGGTGAGCGCGCACAGGCGATCCTCCAGCATCGGATCATCCATGTCCTGATCGAGCATGGCGTGCGCATTGCCGTAAACGAGGCGGGCCAATTGGTCGGTGACTTCGATGCCCACGCGGCCGAACCTTAGCGAGGATGTGGAGGATCGGCTG
Source organism: Methylocystis sp. (assembly GCA_020252485.1). Lineage (GTDB taxonomy): Bacteria > Pseudomonadota > Alphaproteobacteria > Rhizobiales > Beijerinckiaceae > JADCCX01. Next base: position 3,405 of record JADCCX010000080.1, on the reverse strand, counting down.
GCCTCAAGGAACCAGGCAGGCCGAACATAGAGCACAAGGGCCAGCGTCGGTTTTTCCTGATTGATCACACGATAGTAATGCGCCTGCCACGGGCTGATGGCAACGGCCTGACCTGCCGCAAGCGGATGGGTCTTGCCGTCAACAATCACTTCAGCGGCGGGTCCTCGCACGTGAAAGATCAGGTGACCTTCACGATGCGCGTGGGGCACCATGGATTTGTCCATCGCGTAGAGGCAAACCCGCCCGAAAACGCCGTGGAACACGGCAACTGCTGAACTCATGTTCCTCCCTCCTGCACTCTGTCGGCGCAGTCTTTGGATGAGTCTATGTCAAGCGTTGGTTCCTGCAGATGGCAGCAGCCCGATCCCATCGGTTGGATTGTAGATCATCCACTGGCATGTTCAAGCATCCGCACATAGTCAGCCGCAGTAGCATGGCGCGGATTGGTGCCGCTTGCAGGATGCTCCATGGCGCGCCGCGCCACATTCCGGCGTGCGGTGCGGTCCAGATTCAATGCAGCAAGCGTCGCAGGCAGGTGAATGCTGACACCGAGGGCCGCCACCGCCTGCGGCACGTCCTCATTGAGTTCCAGGCGCAAGATATCCCGCAAGACCTCCATACGCGTACTGATCGCCGGTGCGTTGAATTCAACAACACATGGGAACAAGGCTGCATGAAGGTAGCCGTGGGTCGTTTGTAGGCTAATCTCTTCGTCGAGGGCATGCGACAGCGCTTCGATCGCGCCAAGACCCTTGTGCGACGCAAGGCCGGCATTCAGCGCGACGGCCATCATCTCGCGACGCGCATCAAGATCATTGCCATCGCGCACTGCGGAAGCAAGGCTGCCTACTGCCCGCCTCACCCCGTCAAGCGCGATGCCGTCGGCCGGCGGATTCCAGGTCGTTCCGAGATAGGCTTCGATACAATGCGTCAGGGCATCCATTCCCGTAGCCGCCGTGACAAGGCCGGCTTGTTCAAGGGTCAAGGTCGGATCGCACAGGACGGCATCGGGAAGCATCGCGCATTGACCAGGTTTCTTGCCTCCCGCCTGGCGCACGGAAGTGATCAGCATTGGCTGCAAGCCAACACATGCGGTTGTGGTCGGGATCGCGAGAAGACGCGGGCGGATGATGGACGATGGCGCCATGGCCAACCCGGCCGATCGTTTCCGGGGTGGGCCGGGCGCCTCATAGACAGCCCGTCTTGCGAGGTTCAGCGTCGCTTCACTGCCGACAGCGATGTAGCCGTCACAATCTCCGGCAACGAACGCGGCCTGAATGTCTGAAACAGCTTCAGGCTGGTTTCGCGTCGCCGCTTCGATGCGACGGACAACGGCCTTGCATCCCTTTGGCAAGGCATCGCTGACGCGGGTCACCGGGTCGGAGCGGCCTGAAACGAGATCAGCGACAAGCAGCGGCCTCAGAATGCCAAGCTGGGCCATCTGCTCGGCCAGCGCGTCCTCTAGCACGCGGTCAGCAAAGTGAACGCGCGTCAAATAGTTGATCAAAGCCATCGCCTGCCCCTGGCAGGTTGAACCCGTCCGGCCACGCAAGAAGCGTAGTCGATAGCCTGCGCATCGCCCGCTTGCTGACCAAGGTCACCAATACCTCCAGGGCTGATCGTTCAGCCCTGGAGCTTTCCGTCAGGATCGGCAGCCTCAGCCGCCGCCGAGCGCCTTGCAATCTGGAACGGTCCGTGATGGCAGACCCATGGCGCGGAAGGCTTCGGCCGTCATGCCCAGGGTCTGGTTCACCCCATCCACCCGGCCGACGTTCTTGATCGCCAGGTTGCCGCCAGGGCCATCCACCACTTCATTGATGAAGACAGTGCCGGTGGCCTGACGGTTCTCGTTCAGCGAAACCTCGCCGAGCGGGGTCTTGAGCTTCAGCGAGGACAAGGCTGCATGGAACTTGGCCTGGTCGCCGCTCAGGTCGCCGTTCACGGCGTTGAGGCCGGCGATCATCGCGAGCGTCGCATTGTAATAGCCAACGCCGAACAGGGAAGGCGTCGGGAAGCGGCGGTCAGCCGGGAAGGCATCCTGATAGGCTTTCACATAGCCGGTCCATTCAGGAGCGGTGTTGTCGTTGGCGATCGGTCCGGAGATAGGGGTGCCGACAAGGGCATCCTTGGCCCGGCCACGCGAGGTCAGAACGGTCTGATCGGCCATGATTGTGCCGCCGATCAGATTGACCTTGGTTCCTGCCTGCTGGAACTGATTGAGGAAGTTGATCGCATCCGTGCCGCCAAGGCCGAGATAGATCGCGTCGACATTGTCAGGCAGCTTGGCAATGACGCCAGCGAAGTCGGCCGCCCCGAGCGGAACCCAGAGGCGTTCGGCGATGACGCCGCCGGCGCGGCAGAAGTCGACTGCAAAGCCAAGGAAGTTGGTATAGCCGAAGGAATAGTCCGCCGTGACGGTTGCGACGCGCTTCCAGCCCTTGGTTTTCACCACATAGGTGCCAAGGCCGGCGCCCCACTGCGCGCCATCCAGATTGTAGCGGAAAAAATTCTTGGCCGGATTGACCCAGGTTGTTTCGAGCGCACCGGAGATGCCGTTGATGATGGTTTTGTTCGGGACGGTCTTGGCATAATCGCGCATGGCAATGCCTTCCGAGCCTGAGAGCGGTCCGATGATGATATCGACCTTATCCTGCTCGATCAGCTTGCGGGCCATGCGGGTCGCGGTGTCGGGTGTCGTATCGGTCGGGGCAACGACCGTCTCGATCTTCTTGCCGCCGGCCATGTTGTTGACCTGCTTGAGAGCGAGTTCAACGTTCCGCACGCCATCAGCTCCGCCAGCGGCGAACGCGCCTTCAAGTGCGACAAGAATGCCGACCTTGATGGTCTCCTGGGCCATCGCCGTCCCCGGCAGCATCATCGCCAGCGCAGAAACCGTTCCAATCAGTAGTCGCTTCATATCGATCCTCCCAGGATGGTCTGACGAGCCGTGTGCTCTACCCATTTTCCTTAGGCAGCCGACGGCTGCATGCTCGTTGTTAGGCTTCGGCGGAGCGTCTGATCACGCCCTTGTTCAACGGCAAGCACTCTCAACTGTCCCGTCAGCATATCAATATCTGACAGTCTGATTTTCTGGCTCGTTGCATCTCTGGCACTGTGACGGGACTGGCCGGCGCTGTCGGTCCGGCGAAAGAAGTCCCGGCCTCCGTCCCAGCCGCAAGCCGTTTTTCTGTCAATCGGCTGCGAACCGGGACCCGTGACCGGCGCCCAAAGCGGGACGGTCGGTGCTGTCAGACGAAACAAAACAGTCTCGGAAATCGCCCTAACCCGGCCTTGTTCAGGCCGCGCAGAGTTGACGCCATGCGGCCAGCGCGGCGGTGCGTCGATCCTTGAACCGAAGGTCCGCGGAGCGAAATTCCGGCGGCTGATGCGTGTGCGTTCCTGGTT
>JADCCX010000008.1 GCA_020252485.1 Methylocystis sp. | reverse complement strand
TTGCACGACAAAGCCGCCGCGCCAAACCACCCCGCCCCTCATCCGCCCTTCGGGCACCTTCTCCCCGTTATGACGGGGAGAAGGCAGAAGCACTCCCTTCCGCTTGCGGGGAGAGGGTTGGGGTGAGGGGCCGGGTGAGGTGCTTCAGCGCCCGCGCTTCATGCCCTTGGCGGCGAGCTCCGCAAGATAGGCGCTCCAGCGCTCCTCATGCTCGCGGCCGAGCTGATCGAGATAATCCCAGCCGAAGATGCCGGTGGAATGCATGTCATCGAAGGTCAGCCGCACGGCATAATTGCCGACCGGGATGACGTTAAGGATGAGCACATCCTGCTTGCCGCCGACGGTTTTGCGCTCGTCGGGCGAATGGCCCTGCACCTCGGCGGATGGGCTCATGACGCGCAGATATTCCGCCGACAGATAATGCGAGACGCCATCCTCGAAGGCGATCGTCAGCGCGCGCTTGTCCTTCGCGAGCTTCAGTTCGGTGGGCCAGCGGCTCATGACAATGGAACTCCTTCGCTCAGGTTTTGTGCCGTCATGCCCGGACTTGATCCGGGCATCCACGCTTTTGCTCGCCAGACGTGGATGGCCGGGGCAAGCCCGGCCATGACGGACTGGCCGGTCCTTGCTTCCATCCGTTGAAAGCGCCACCTATAGGCTATAACGAAACCCGGCAAGCGGCGGGGAAGCCCGGTGGGAGTAAGAGGTTGAGCGCGATATCAAGCCCCGCAGGCGACACGAAGGCCAGTCTTGCGGCCACGCCGATGGTCGATCCGTTCGGGCGGTCGATCAGCTATCTGCGCGTCTCGGTGACGGACCGCTGCGATTTCCGCTGCGTCTATTGCATGTCCGAGCATATGAGCTTCCTGCCCAAGCAGGATCTGCTGACGCTGGAGGAATTGGACAGGCTCTGCTCCGCCTTCGTCGCCAAGGGTGCGCGCAAGCTCAGGATCACCGGCGGCGAGCCGCTGGTGCGCCGCGAGATCATGACCTTGTTCCGCTCGCTGTCGCGCCATCTCGCCTCCGGCGCGCTGGACGAGCTCACGCTCACCACCAACGGCTCGCAACTGGCGAAATACGCCGCCGAACTCGCCGATTGCGGAGTGAAGCGCGTCAATGTCTCGCTCGATACGCTCGATGCCGACCGCTTCAAGGCGCTCACCCGCTGGGGCGATCTCGCCCGCGTGATGGAAGGCATTGATGCGGCCCAGAAGGCCGGGCTCAAGGTCAAGATCAACGCCGTCGCGCTGAAAGATTCGACCGAGGGCGAATGGGAGGCGATGACGCGCTGGGCGCATGGGCGCGGCATGGACCTCACGTTCATCGAGGTGATGCCGATGGGCGAGATCGATGGCGAACGCATCGACCAGTATCTGCCGCTCTCGCGCCTGCGCGGCGAGATCATGAGCCGCTTTACGCTGACGGAGAGCAGCCACGGCACCGGCGGTCCGGCGCGCTACATGGAGGTGAAGGAGACGGGCGGACGGCTCGGCTTCATCACGCCGCTCACCCACAATTTCTGCGAAAGCTGCAACCGCGTGCGCGTCACCTGCACCGGCACGCTCTTCATGTGCCTCGGCCAGGAGGACGCCACCGACCTGCGCAAGCCTCTGCGCGCCTCCGAGAGCGATGCCGCGCTTTACGCCGCCATCGACGAGGCGATCACGCGCAAGCCCAGGGGCCATGATTTCGTGATCGACCGGCGGACGCAAGGCCCGGCGGTGGGGCGGCACATGAGCATGACGGGGGGGTAGGGTGATGGACACAGCCAGCCGCGTTACGGTCGATGAACTGGCTACTTTGATCATTGGCGTCCTGGCGCTTTTCCTGGGCCGCTGGATTCGGCAGTCGGTGCCCTTCCTCCGCCGGATCGACATGCCCAATGCCGTGGTGGGCGCCATGGCGGTAGCGGTTTGCGTGCTGCTCCTTCAGATTTTCCTGCATATCGACGTGGTTTTTGGCTCACGGACCAAGGATGCTCTGCTGCTGATCTTCTTCACAACGATCGGCCTCTCCGCAAAGCTTGCCGCGCTGAAGAGCGGGGGAAAGCCCCTCGCTATTCTCTGCCTCGTTACAGTTGCCGCACTCGTGGCTCAAAACCTTTCAGGAGCGGCCCTGGCTGCCGCCTGGGGGGCGCATCCTGCCTATGGAATTCTTGTTGGCTCTCTCTCTTTTGTGGGCGGTCCGGGGACGGCCATGGCCTGGGCCAAGGAGCTTCAGGCCCAGGGTCTTCAGGGCGCGCCAGTCGTGGCCGTCGGCGCCTCAACCTTTGCCGTCATCGTCGGTGCTCTGATCTCGGGTCCGGTAACGGGCTGGATTGTGGCGCGGCATAAACTCCACGGACAGAGTGGCGGCGATGCTGACGTCACCTTTGCGCCTCCGCCATCCAAGGGGGCCGCTCCGGTTCCGGACTCGGGCCAGATCGAAAGCCTGCTTTCCACCTTGCTCGTTTTGTCGCTCGCCATCCTCATGGGCGAGAAACTCAATGCGCTGGCAAGGGATGCGGGACTGATCCTGCCTGGCTTCCTGTCGGCGATGATCGCTGGCGTCGTGATCACCAATGTCGCCGATGCCATGAAGCATCCTCTCGACTTTGCGCCGATCGAGAAGGGTGGAGCAGTTTCACTGCAGCTCTTCCTTGTCATCGCACTGATGGCGACGCCGCTGATCTCGGTTGCCGCCATCCTGGTGCCGCTGGCTCTCAACGTCGCTATCCAGGTTATCGTCACGGTGTCGATCGCCTATTTCGTGTTGTTCCGCCTTCTGGGGAGCGACTACGATGCTGCAGTCACATCCGGAGGCTTTCTCGGCTTCGGTCTCTCGTCAATGCCGGTCGCCATGGCGACAATGGATGAAGTGGCCCGACGCTATGGACCTTCCCCCAAAGCCTTCCTCCTGATCACGCTCGCCGGTTCGTTCTTTGTCGATCTCGCCAATGCGGTCGTGGCCAAGGTCTTCCTCGGCCTTCCCTACTTTTCCATCGTGGCTCCAGCATCAGGGGGGTAGTCCAGGATCACCGCCCGCCACAACCGCCGCTGCGATCGCTGGCGCAACATTTGCTCCCCGCGCCCTCCCATCCCAGGGCAATTCAAATCACCGCATGGACAGCAGGGTGTGAGTTGGATTCTGGGATGATCCTCTGGGAAGGGGATTGTCGATGGGGACGTTGTGGACAGCGTTGGAAGGTTTGCCTGACCGTCGGACGTTGAAGGGCCGACGGTACAGCTTGGCGTCAATTGTGGGGCTTTCGTTTGCGGCGATGCTGTCCGGGGCGAACGACCTGCGTCCGATCTGGCGCTGGGGGCGTCGGCTGGCGCCGAAGGGGCTTGCGGTGCTGGGGATTGACCGCGAGCGGGCGCCTTGTCATGCGGCGTATCATGACGTCTTCCGGGCCATCCCGGCAGCCGATCTGGAACGGGCGCTTGGCGCGGCCGTGCGGCTGGATGGACCGCTCGGGCATGTTGCGACCGACGGCAAGCGGCTGCGCGGCAGCCAGCATGAGACCTCGCCTGGCGTGCATATGCTGCAGGCCTTCTCGATCCGGCTTCAGGCCAGCATCGGCTCGCTGGTTGTCCCGCCCGACAGCGGCGAGGCGGTGGAAGCTCTGAAGCTTCTCCAGGACTTGCCGCTCGAAGGCGCTGTTGTGACGGGGGATGCCGCCTTCACGGCCGAGAAGACCGCACGGGCCATCCGGGATCGGGGCGGGCATTACTTCCTGTTCGTCAAAGGCAACCAGCCTGACCTCAAAGCCGAAATCGCCCGCCGCTTCGGCGATGATTCCCCCCCTCAAGGCCCGCCAGCCGCCCGGGCCAGAGTAAGGCTCACCTCGACCCGCCCGATCTCAGGCGCGCACAGCATGCGGACCATGGCCATGGCCGGATCGAAAACCGCCGTATCGCTGTGCGCACCGTTCCGGATCGTCTCGACACCATCTGGAAAGACGCCGCACGCGCCGTTCGGATCGAGCGCCTGCGCGAAACGAAGACCCTCTGCACGCGGCAGGTGATCTGCGCCATCACATCGATCCCACCTGGAATGATGGATGAGGCTGGATTGCTGGCGCTGGCCAGGGACCACTGGCAGATCGAAAACCGCCTCTTCCGCGTCAGGGACGGCGCCTTCGCCGAGGACGCCTGCCGGGTGCGAACCAGAAGCGCCCCGCAAAACCTCGCCCACATCAGGGATGCCGCACTCAATCTCATCAGACGCCGCAAACTCAGCCCAAAACCCGCAAGAGAGGCCTTCGCGCACAATCCAAAGGCCGCAATCCGTCCCGTCGTCCAATCGTGAATTGAATTGCCCTGGGTGAGGGGGGCCTCGCCATAACCCTTGCCTTGACTATCTGTCGTTTACAAACTACATTTCATCATGCTTGAGCTTCGCCAGACGGAAACGTTCCGCAAATGGTGGATGCGGTTGAAGGACGAGCGTGCGCGAGGCGTGATCGTTGGTCGGCTGGATCGTTTGGCTTACGGGCTTGCGGGTGATGTTTCATCTGTTGGCGATGGCGTGAGCGAATTGCGCATTCACCATGGCCCTGGCTACCGCGTCTATTTCCAGAGGCGGGGCAGCGCCATCATCATTCTGCTTTGCGGTGGCGACAAGGGCAGCCAGGAGCGGGACATCAGGACAGCGAGGCGGCTGTCGAAAGACTGGAGCGAATGACATGGCCGGAAAACTGACGCCCTTTGAGCCCGCCGAGGCTCTGACATCGGAAGAGGCTATTGCAGCCTTCATGGCGGAAGCCTTCACCTCGGAGGACCCAGGTTATATCGCCCATGCGCTCGGTGTGGTAGCGCGCGCCAAAGGCATGACGCAGATCGCCAGGGACACCGGCCTCTCGCGCGAGCAGCTCTACCGCTCATTCAGCGACAACGGCAACCCGACGCTGAAGACGACCCTTGCCGTGATGAAGGCGCTCGGCATCGAGCTGACCGCGAAGGAGCGGGGGCGGCTGTCAAAAAGGCCTGCTCCTGTTCCATCCTCCTGAGGGTTTCTCGAGGCTGGCCTCCGGCCAGCGCCTCGAAATGAGGATGGAAGATCAGGGGGGATAGAACACATGTCCCCCTCCCAAGCTTGACCCCTCCCATGGGCCATGGGATGAGTGTATAGCAAAATATTGTCGCCAGCGTCGGTCAGCGGGAGCCTGACAATCGCCAAGGGTATCCCATCGGCAACACCTCGGCAGAGCGTGTTGCGCTGTCGCAAATCGGGTGTCATCGACCGGTCATGAGTACTATGCATCCCGCAGCTTCGGCCCATATTCCGTTTTTCATCACCGGGCCCGGTGCGCCGGACTATCTGATGGCGGTGATGACCGTTTTCCTCATCCTGGCGGTCCTTGGGTTCGGCATCCTTTTCCTGAGGCTGCACAGCCTGCCGGAACGCATGGCCCATAGCGGGCAGAAGCTTCAGTTCGAGATCGTTGCGGTGCTGGGGCTTATCTCGCTTTTCACCCATATTCATCTGTTCTGGGTGGCCGGCCTGCTCCTGGCGCTGGTGGATCTGCCCGATTTTGGTTCGCCGTTGACGCGCATGGCGAAAGCGCTTGAGCGGATCGCAGGATTACCCGCCGAACCGGCGCCTGAGGCGGCGGCGCCTGCGCCCGAGAAGCCGATGCCATCGGATGAAGCGCCGGTGACCGGCGGTGACGACAAGGACGGCGACGGCCGCAAGGAGCCCGCTCATGCTTGAGCTGATGCTGTGCTCGCTGCTGACAATCTTTCCCGATTACCTGTTCCGGCGGTATGGCCAGGGCAAGCGCCTTGGCAAGGAGATAACGCTTTATTCGGTATGGTTCGAATTACGCTGGGGCTTGGTGTCCTGCCTGATGCTGACCGTGGCGGTCATTACGACGGTTTTCTACAATCATCCATCGACCAGCAAAGCGACGGCCTTCTTCAGGACGGTCCCCATAGCGCCCGAGGCGGTCGGGCGGGTGGCGCAGGTTTACGTCGGCTTCAGCGGCAGGGTGGCGCAGGGGGAACCGCTCTTTCGCCTCGACAGCGCAAGGCAGGAGGCTGAGCTTGAGGTCGCGCGCCGCAAGCTCGTGGAAATCGATGCGGCTTTGATCGTCGCCCGCACCGACATCGTCGCGGCCGAAGGCAAGGCCCAGGAGGCGAAAGGGGCCTATCAGCAGGCTGTTGACGAGCTCGTAACCAAGCAGGAGCTCCAGCGCCGCAACCCCGGTATCGTCGCGCAGCGCGATATCGAAAGGCTCGAAGTGGCGGTCAGTCAGCGCGCCGGCGCCTTGGAGGCCGCCAATGCAGCGACGCAGTCCGCTCAAGCGCGGGTGGTCAGTTTGCTCCCCGCCGAGAGGGCGAGCGCCGAGGCCGCGCTGACGCAAGCTCAGGTCGAGCTCGACAAGATGGTGGTCCGCGCCGGAGTGACGGGCCGCATCGAACAATTCTCCCTGAAGCCAGGCGATATCGTAAATCCGATGATGCGGCCCGCCGGATTGCTGATCCCCGAAGAATCCGGCCGCCGCGGCGTGCAGGCCGGATTCTCGCAGCTGGAGGCGCAGATCATCAGGCCGGGAATGATCGCCGAAGTGGCCTGCGTCTCGAAGCCATGGACGATCATTCCGATGGTCGTCACCCAGGTGCAGGATTATATCGCGGCCGGCCAGATCCGCGCCGGAGAGCAGCTGTTTGACGCTCAGCAGGTCACCGCCCCAGGCACGCTGCTCGTCTTCCTTGAGCCGCTGTTCGAGAATGGCCTGGACGGCGTCACCCCAGGCAGCAGCTGCGTGGCCAACGCCTATTCGAGCAATTACGACAAACTCGCATCACCCGGCATCGGCATGGGACGGCGGTTCGCCCTGCACGCCATCGATGCGCTCGGGCTCGTTCATGCGATGCTGTTGCGCATCAATGTAATCTTGCTGCCGATCAAGGCGCTTGTTCTGGGCAGCCATTGAGCCGAAGCGCACGGGCGAGTGTAATCAGCCTTTGCATTGACGACTATAGACACTAACATAATAAAATCCTGTGATGAATTGGAGAATAGGCATGCGAAGCGTAATGGTGTTTGCCTGCTTTTCGCTTTGCGTCGTCCCGGCGACGGCCCAGACGGTTGAAACGGTTCAAGCCGATGTTGGCTGGGGCCGATCCATCAACGTTTATGTCTACAAGCCCGAAGGGCAAGGACCCTTTCCGCTGCTCGTGATGTCCCATGGCAGTCCGCGCCAGCCGGCGGCGCGTGCGAAGCTTGGCGTCAACACCTTCTCCACGCAGGCGCGCGCCTATGCCGCCAAGGGTTGGGTGGTGGCCGTGCCTATCCGGCGCGGTTACGGCAGTTCCGGCGGCGGTTGGGCGGAGGGTTATGGCAGCTGCCAGTCACCCGATTATGCCAGCGGCGGGCTTGCCTCGGCGCAGGATATTCGCGCCGCCGTCACGGCTGTCTCGGCGAATGCCGCGGTCGACAAGAACCGCGTCGTTCTAATGGGTGTTTCCGCTGGCGGCTGGGGCTCGGTGGCCGCAGCCTCGCAGGGGGTGCCGGGTCTGAAGGCGGTCATCAATTTTGCTGGCGGGCGCGGTTCGATGGGGCCAAACACTGTCTGCGGCGAGGACAATCTCGTCACGGCCTCTGCACGGCTCGCCAGTTCGAGCGTGCCGCAGCTCTGGATATACGCGCAGAATGATCTCTTTTTCGGTCCCGAACTTTCTCGGAAGATGCATGCCGCATTCACAGGTGCGGGAGGCCGGGCGGAGTATGTGGCCGCTCCGGCCTATGGCGCTGACGGCCATAGCTATTTCAGCGCCGTCGGCTCCTGGCAGGGGCGCGTCGATGCGTTCCTGAGGCAGACGGGCGCAAAGCGTTGACGAGACTTGTCCGGGCGCCGAAGGGCAGGGGGACTCTGCAATGCAGCGGGGCGACCATGAAGCAGATGCGCGAACTTCTCACTCTCGCGGCCTTGCTGGCGTTCGCATGGCCCGCAGCCCCCTCTCAGGCGGCGGAGCGCAATGTCCGCTTCGCGCCCGGCGCTACGGCGGTCATGCTGAAGGGCGTCATCCGCGGCGATGGCGATGCGACCTACGTTTTGCAGACGATCGACGGACAGGTCCTGCAAGCGCTTCTGACCACTTCCAACCGGTCCTGTTATTTCAATGTCTACGAGCCGGGACAGCAACAGGAAGCGGCTCATATCGGCTCCGGCGCCGGCAATGAGTACAGCCTGGATCCAGCCACGCCCGGCACCTATCGGTTTCAGATCTACCTGATGCGCAATGCCGCGCGCCGCAACGAGAGCTGCCGTTACCGCCTCTCCATCGAGCTCACAGGCAAGCCTGGCGGAGTCAGTGCGGGTGTGTCCGATCGCCAGATGCGGGACCAATGTCAGACCGTGGTCGCCCAAATGTATGCTGTCCCATCGGAGCGGATCCGGCTCGCCGCCATCCGCAAGGGCAGGCCGGGGCCGCTCATCAACGGCGCCGTCGACAAGGGCGCGGAAGGCATCAAGAAATTCCGCTGCCTGTATACGCCCGACCGCCGTCTGAGGGATGTCATGGCCATGACTCCGGATGGCGAATGAGCGTCAAGCAGGCCATGCTCTATAGCTTGTCCGGCGCGGTTCCTTCCTCGCGGAAGCTGCGCATCATGCGGCGCATCAGCTTTTCGAACATGCCCATGGCCTTGTCGATTTCCTCTTCGCTCGGCAGGGGAATCTTCCCGGTCACGCCGGGGTTTCCGCCGGCCTGCCGCAACTGGTCATTCTCGCGCCGCAGACGGTCGATCTCATCCAGCAGCGCGGCGCGATCATCGGCGACGCTGCGGCAGGCGAAGCTGTCGCCCGCCCTGGTGCATTGGGATACCTGACCCGTCTCCGTATCGAGGCGCAGCAATCCTCCATCCATAGGCTGGAAGGTGAACCTGCCGGAATTCTGCGCCAGCGCCGGGCCGGCCAAAACGGCGGCTGCGGCAAGGATCAGAAGGCTTGGCCGTGCGCGCATCGCAAGTTCTCCAATCAGCCGCAGCAACGCGGCGACGGCGGCGGAAAAAGGCCGCGCAAAGCTCCATGTCAACCGGCCGATCAGGCCGGCTGTTCGGGCTGCCAATGCCCGGTGTCGATCTTCGAAGCCGCGATCACGGCCTGGGTGCGGCTGTCGACGCCCAGCTTTGTGAGGATCGCGGAGACATGGGCCTTGACGGTCGCCTCCGACACGCTGAGCTCATAGGCGATCTGCTTGTTGAGCAGGCCTTCCGACAGCATCATGAGAACGCGCACCTGCTGCGGCGTGAGCGAGGTCATGCGCCGTGTAAGGTCGGCCGTTTCCCCGTCGACGGGCGCTGTCGGATCGTAATCCGCCGGTGTCCAGTTGCCCCCTTCGATCACCGTACGGATCGCATTGCGCATCGCGTCGATGCCCTGCGTTTTGGGCAGAAAGCCCGAAGCGCCGAACTCGATGCAGCGGCGCATCACCTGGGGCTCTTCATTGGCCGAGACCACCAGAACCGGCGCATCCGGATAGCTGGCGCGGAGATAGGCGAGGCCCGCAAATCCCTGCATGCCCGGCATATTGAGATCGAGCAGGATGAGATCGGCGGCGTTGCCGCTCGTCAGCAGCGAATTGACCTCGCCGAACGAGCCTGCTTCGGTCACGACCGTCCCGGGCCAGGCGCCCGCGATGGCCTGCTTCAGCGCCCCCCTGAACAAGGGGTGGTCGTCGGCGATGATGATATGTCCGCCCTCAACGTCGGCCATGTCGCTGTCGTTTCCTCCGAAGCCGCTTACGACTTTCGTGCTATATCCAAACATTGACGCGACACGCGGATGGATGCAAGCGATTCGGCATTGCCATGACCACTTCGTATCTTCGCCCGCTCAGCAGCATCGCCTTCCTCACCCTGGTGACGGCCGCCTTGATCGGCGTTGCCGAGAGGGCAGGGCTGCCGCTCGCCCTTGTCCGGCTTTCTCTGTCGGTCGTCGCGGCGATGGCCCTCCTCGCGATCATCGCCTTCGCCAGCACCGGCCGCGAACAGGATTTCGCAGGGTTCGGACTCATCTCGCCGCCGGTGGGCGGCGGACTCGTGCTTGCGCTTGTGATCGGACATCCGGTCGAGCTGGCCTGGCCGGCCAATACGGCAGCCGAATGGAGCGCCGGGCCGCTCGGCGCGGCGGCAGGCGTCTTCGTCGCGCACCTCGTTGAGCGCTACGCTATGCGCGGGACGTCAACAAGAACGCCTGCCGCCCTTGCCGGCAACCGCGCCGGGCGGCTGCTGACGGGATTCTCCTGCCTTGCGCTCGGCGCCGGCCTTGTGCTGGCCGCACTTCCGGGCTTCGCGGCGGAGTTGCTCCTGTTGTTCAGGCTCGCGCCGACTGCCGCGCAAGCACTCGCTGTCGCCATTCCGCTGGTCGCTGTCCTGGCTGGAGGCATGCGGACCACGCTGTCGCTCGCCTTCGCCGCCTCGGCCATGGTGATCGCGACACTGGCCATCCTGACCGGGGCAGGCCTGTGGAGCATCGGCAACCTGCCGCTGCCCGGTCAGTCCGAGGCCGGGACGCTGCTTGGGGTCGCCGAGGTCCGCCGCAACTGGTCTGTCACGAGCCCCATGCACCTCATCGATTGGCCAGCCTGGAGCGATATCTTCAGCGGTCAGGCGCTGCATCGTTTCGGGTTTGGCTGCCTTCTCGGCGCGGGCGTGTCGCTGGCTGTCGCGCCCGCGCTGCCGGTCGGGCGCCGCAGCTTCGCGGGCATGGCGATCCTGGGGCTGCTGATCGTACCGTTGCTGATTGTCAGCATCGGCGGGTTCGCCCTTGAGGCGGCCGCGGTCCGGTTCATCGGCATGCCGATCGTGCGCCCGCCCGCGAATCTTGTCGAAGCGTCGCAACTCGGCCTCCTGACCATCTGCGGCGCGTCACCAGTCGAAGCCGGCTCCTTGCGGATCGCCTGTGGCGTGGGGCCCCGGGAGGCGGCCGTCTTCACCTGGCGGCACATTGCGATTTCGCCCGCCTTCACCCATGCGGGATTGGGAACGGCGCTCGGCTTTCCCCCATCGCTGGCCCTGGCGACGGCCGGGTTCCGGCTCTTCCTCGGTCTGGCGGCAACGACGCTCGGGCTGATGCTTTTCGCGCTCGGGCTCGGCTTCTACCTGCTCGCCCGCAACCGCACTGCGGCGGGGCTGGCGAGCATCAGGCTTGGCTCGACACGGCTCGCCGCCATGGGCGCCGCCATCGCTCTCTTCGCTTTCTGGCCTGAATGGCAGCCGCTCGATCCGCGCCTGCCGGCCGGGCTGCTCGCCGCCGGCGCGGTTTTCCAGATCGCCGCAGCCGGCGCGCGCATGCTGCCGCGCAGGGCCGAAGCCGCGACTGGCTCAGGCGCGGTCCCGCCCGAGGCGCCGGACGACAAGCGTCCGCCGCCCTCGCGGCGGCGAAAGGCCTCAGCGGAAAGCAAGCTCGCGTAGGAGCTTCCCGCCGCGCAGGACTCCCCAGGCGGCGAAGACGACATTGCCGAGCGCGAAGGACAGCACGAGCAGTCCCCAGGCCCAGGGCCGCCAACGCTCGATGGCGGCCACCATGACGCCGGTAATGATGAAACCCGCATAGAGATCCACCAGCGTCACCACGCCCCAGGGATTGGACATGACATAGGCGACAGACGGCCAGAAATCAGCGCTTGCGAACGCCCAGACGATCGCCGCCGCAAGGACAAGGCCGGGGATGGCGAAGGCAAGTTTCAGCATGGCAATCTCCTTGAGGCCAGAGCATGGCGCCATGCTCTAATGCGGCGCAGAACCGGTCGGACATCCGCGAAGCTCCATCGCCTTCCGGCGCTCTCACCACCAGCCGGCGGTGCGGCCGAAATACCAGAGGGCGAAGGGAAGGACGACGAAGGCAAGGCCGCGGCCGATGCGTTTGCCGAGCTTCTCGATCGCGTCCTCATCTTCCGGCTTTCCCAGATGGCGCGAGGCTGCGTCCATCGCCGTGCCGCCCAGCGTTTCGCCCTCCCGCGCGACGCGGTCGAGATCGCGCTTCGCGGCTTCGGCGATGGGATCGCTCATGCCCCAAACTCCCGAAGCGTCCTCACGAAGAGCTGGAAACTGGGTGACCGATTATCTTCAGGTTTCAGATGAGGAGCGATGAGCTCAGCGAGGGCAATCGGCTGATTTTCCCTTGCATGAAGCCGATAGAACTCCTGTTTGGCGTTCCCCAAACTATCAGGATTACGGAATTTTGCGCGTTTCTTGATTTTGTCGCAACTCGCCTGTGTGATGAGACCGGCCCCGCTCAAAGCCTCGGGCTGACCGAGATACCAGCTTTCAAGCTCCTGCATCACGATACGGATTTTCACCCGATTGGATGCGTTAGCAGGAAGCAGTTGAGTTAACCGGGCCTTCAGTGTTCTGCAATTTGCGCTGTCATTGTCATGAAGGACAATGAAGCGCGCGTCGGCAGGATAGCGGATCGCCGTTATCTTCCGCGGAAACGAAGCGCAAAGATCGGATTTCCCGCTGTGCGGAACGACGACTACGTCGGCTGCGGGAGCATATCTATCCGCTAGAGACCTCACAATTCGCTCTGCAGATCGCTCTTCGGTGAGGACGTAGATTGTAGGCATGAAGCTTATTGAGAGCGCAAGAGATTTTGACGCCACAGAAGGCCCGGCAGGTCGCCCTCTTCAACCAGTTTCCTAAGATTCGCGTTATCCACCGCGCGTGACACCGATGTCATGCCGTCCGTTTTTGATAAAATAAAGATTGATTCCAGAGGCGTATAGTCCAGAAAATCAGGTGAATGAGTGCTGGCGAAAACCTGCCCGCCTTTCTGGCTGTACTCAATAAACTCTTCAGCAAGCGGCCCCAAGAGTTGTGGATAAAGCTGGTTTTCGGGCTCCTCAACACACAGCAAGGGATGAGGCTTTGGATCATGCAGCAAGACAAGGTAGGCGAACATTTTAATCGTGCCATCCGATACGTACCGAGAAATGAACGGATCTTGGAAACTACCGTCCTTGAATCGCAGCACGATACGACCGTCCGTCGTTTCCGCAGCTTCGACACTACTCACACCCGGAACGCGCCGCCCCATCTTTAGAAGGATTTGATCAAAAACCTTGCGATGGTTCTGATAGAGAAATTGAGCCACCAAAGGCAAGTTCTCGCCCTGTGTTGATAAATGTTCAGCCAATCCCGCATCCTGGCTGGTGCGTGCGCTGCTGATATGGAAGTCCGATACGTGCCAGTTTTCGATCAGGTGCCTGAAGGAACTGGCGGCCTCGAAGCGCTGGAACTGGCCAAGCCCTTTGATCGCGAGAATATCCGGCGAATCAAGACGCTGCTCCTCGCGTCTTTCCTCGCCGCCCTTGTTGATGTCTCCCTCGTTCGTGATAGCCGAGCCGGCACCGTTTCGAAATCGAATGAAATCGAACGGCTTGCCGCCACCGTAGCGCGTATATCGAAGTATTTCTTCAAGAACCGATGGCTGGCCTCCATCGAGTCCAAGCTTGACCAAATAGGTCACGATCCGTTCGCCGATCGCTAACGGCATGCGCAGCTTCAGCTCGATCTCGATGGCTTCGTCTTGATGACCACGGGTGACGAGTTCCCGGAACCCGCCCCTCCTCTGAATCGCGGGTCGAACGTTGTCCTTTAGGCAGTCCCGCAGGAAACCAAAAACATCGAAAAGCGTTGATTTGCCCACGCCGTTCTCACCCACGAAAACGGTGAAAGGCAGGACATCCTTGAGCGTGACATCCTGCAGAGCCTTGAAGTTCTTGACCCGTATGCGTTCAATCCTCATTTTTGCGCGATCGTCCTCACATCCACGAACCGGCCCGCCACCGCCGCCGCCGCGGCCATCTGCGGCGAGACGAGATGGGTGCGGCCCTTGTAGCCCTGACGGCCCTCGAAATTGCGGTTGGAAGTGGAGGCGGCGCGCTGGCCGGGCTTCAGCTGATCAGGGTTCATGCCGAGGCACATCGAACAGCCTGGCTCCCGCCACTCGAAACCGGCCTTGAGGAAGATCTTGTCCAGGCCTTCCGCTTCCGCTTGCTGCTTCACGAGGCCGGAGCCCGGCACGATCATGCCGTAGTTCAGCCGCTCGTGCAGCTTCTTGCCCTCGACGATCTTCGCCACCGCCCGCAGATCCTCGATGCGGCCGTTGGTGCAGGAGCCGATCCAGACCACGTCGAGCTCAATGTCGGTGATCTTCGTGCCGGCCTTGAGGCCCATGTATTCGAGCGCCCGCTGCTTGGAGAGGCGCTTGCTCTCGTCGGCGATGGAGGCAGGATCCGGCACAACGCCATTGACCGAAATCACGTCCTCCGGGCTCGTGCCCCAGGAGACGATGGGCGGCAGATCATTGGCGTTGAGGATCAGATGGCGATCGAAATGCGCGCCTTCGTCGCTCTGCAGCGTATCCCAATAGCGGCGCGCCGCGTCCCAGGCCTTGCCCTTGGGCGCTCTCGGCCTGCCTTCGAGATAGGCATAGGCCTTCTCGTCGGGGGCGATCATGCCGGCGCGGGCGCCGCCCTCGATCGTCATGTTGCAGATTGTCATGCGCCCTTCCATGGAAAGCGCGCGGATGACCGAGCCGCCGAACTCGATGACCGAGCCGGTGCCGCCCGCCGTGCCGATCTCGCCGATGATGGCGAGCACGATGTCCTTGGCGGTGACGCCCTTCTCAAGCGCGCCGTCCACCTCGACCATGAAGTTCTTCGCCTTCTTCTGGATCAGGGTCTGGGTTGCCAGCACATGCTCGACCTCCGAGGTGCCGATGCCATGCGCCAGCGCGCCGAAGGCGCCATGCGTCGACGTGTGGCTGTCGCCGCAGACGATGGTCGTTCCCGGCAGCGTGAAGCCCTGCTCAGGCCCGACGACATGGACGATGCCCTGGCGGCGATCGGTCTCGTTGAAATATTCGATGCCGAAATCCCTGGCGTTCATCGCCAGCGTCTCGACCTGGATGCGGCTTTCGTCGTCGTCGATGCCCTTGGTCCGGTCAGTGGTGGGCACATTGTGATCGACGACGGCCAGCGTCTTTTCGGGCGCCCGCACCTTGCGATTGGCCAGCCGCAGGCCTTCAAAGGCCTGTGGCGACGTCACTTCATGGACGAGGTGTCGGTCGATATAGAGGAGGCAGGTTCCATCCGGCTGTTCATCGACGAGATGATCGTCCCAGATCTTGTCGTAAAGCGTGCGCGGCTTCATGCTGGTTCCCAAGCGAAAATGGATTTTCGGCAATTAGCGGCAAACAACCCTGCCATGCAACAGCCATCCGCGCGGGGCGCAGCACGGCCCTTTGAGGGCGCAAGGCCTTGGTGTATATCACCGTGATCGTCAGGAACGACACTGCGGGCGAAAGCCGAGTTGCGATCAGAACACGAGCCGCCAGAGCACCCGATTTCCATGAGTAACGAGCCATCTATACCTGCAGGGGCTGCCGCCTCTTCCCTGCCGCCGGTTCCGGCCGAGCCGGAAGATCATCACAGCCATCCAGGCCATCACAAGGCCGGATTCGCTGGATTGGCGCTCGGGTCAGTGGGCGTTGTCTACGGCGATATCGGAACCAGCCCGCTCTACGCCCTGAAGGAATCGTTGCATCACACTGCGAGGGACGGCATTGCGACGCAAATCGAGGTGATCGGCGTGGTTTCACTGCTGATCTGGGCGCTGATCATCGTCGTCACGCTCAAATATGTCGTCTTCATCATGCGCGCCGACAACAAGGGCGAGGGCGGCACGCTCTCTCTCATGGCGCTGGCGCAGACAAAGATGGGCCGCAGCATGGGCCCCGTCTTCATGCTTGGGGTGATCGGCGCAGCCCTTTTCTACGGTGACTCGATTATCACACCTGCGATTTCGGTGCTTTCGGCGGTCGAAGGCCTGAAGCAGATCGATTCGATCAAGGACACCTGGATCGCTTCCGACCGCTATATCGTCATCTTCGCGGTGGTGATCCTTGTGGCCCTATTTGCCGTGCAAAGCCGCGGAACGGGCAAGGTTGCGGCTTTCTTCGGGCCGATCATGGTCGTCTGGTTTCTGACGCTTGCCGTTCTGGGCATCATGCATATCGGCGACGATCTCGTCATCCTGAACGCGTTCAATCCCTATTATGCAGGTTATTTCCTGGCCAATCACGGCATCATCGGCCTCATTGTGCTGGGTTCCGTGTTCCTCGCCGTCACCGGCGCAGAGGCGCTTTATGCGGATATGGGCCATTTCGGCCGCAATCCGATCCGTGCGGCCTGGCTGGCGCTGGTGTTTCCCTCCCTTGTCCTCAACTACCTCGGACAAGGCGCGCTGATCCTGAAGAATCCGACGGCCATGGCCGACCGGAACTTCAGTCCATTCTACGCCATGGCGCCCGAATGGCTGCTCGTGCCTTTCATCGCCCTGGCGCTGCTCGCCACGATCATCGCCAGTCAGGCCGTCATCACCGGGGCCTTCTCGCTGACACAGCAGGCCGTGCAGCTCGGCCTGTTGCCGCGCCTCGAGATCCGCCACACCTCGGAGACGCAGCGCGGCCAGATCTACCTGCCGCAGATCAACTGGCTTTTGATGATCGGCGTGCTGGTGCTGGTCGTCACGTTCCGCAGCTCCTCGTCGCTGGCCAACGCCTACGGCATCGCCGTCACCGGCGCGATGCTGGCGGATGCTGGCCTGTTTTACATCGTCACCCGCCGCGTCTGGGGCTGGGCGCCGTGGCGTTCGTTCCTGATTGTCACCCCCTTCATCATCGTCGATTGCATCTTCTTCGGCGCCAATCTGCTGAAGCTCTTCGATGGAGCTTATATGCCGCTCATCTTCGGCTCCATGCTGATTATCCTGATGTGGACGTGGGTGCGCGGATCGCGCATTGTCTACAGCAAGGAGCGGCGCGACAGCCTGCCGGTGGCGGATTTGTTCCGCATGCTCGAGAAATCCCAGCCGGTCCGCGTCAAGGGAACGGCTGTGTTCCTGACCAGCGATCCCGAGAATGCGCCCTCGGCGCTCCTGCACAACCTCAAGCACAACAAGGTGCTGCACCAGCGCAACATCATTCTCACCATCAAGACGCTGGATGTCCCCTGGGTGCCCGAACACGAGCAGATCAAGGTCTCGCCGATCTGCAGCGACGAAGTGACGCGCATCATCGCCAGGGTCGGCTATATGCAGAGCCCGCGCGTGCCGCGCATCCTGACGCTTGCGCGGCGCAATGGGCTCGATTTCGACATCATGCAGACTTCGTTCTTCCTGGGGCGGCGCACCATCAAGGCTTCACGGGCCTCGGGCATGCCGATCTGGCAGGATAACGTCTTCATCTTCCTGTCGCGCATGGCGACGAATGCCACCGACTTCTTCCACATCCCGACCGGCCGCGTGGTCGAGATGGGCAGCCAGGTGACGGTCTAGCTTTTGACGGTCTAGCCTTCGATCACGATGGCGGAGATCAGCCGCCCGTAATCCGGCTCCTGCCGGTGCGTGGTCCGGCGGTAGCTGAAGAAGCGGCGCTCGTCCGCATAAGTGCAAAGCGCGAGGTCGTTGACCGCGCCGATTCCGGCCTGCTTCAGCCGCATGGCGCTATAGGCTGGCAGATCGAACATCGCATGGCCCGGCCGTGGCGAAGGCCTGAAGAAAGCTGCATTCGAGGCCTTTTGTGCGTAGAACCGCTGGATGAATTCGGGGCCGACTTCGTAATTCTGCTGGCTGAGCATCGGGCCGATCGTGGCGGTAATGTTTGCGCGCGCCGCGCCCAGCGCCTCCATCGCTTCGACCGTCGCCTCAAGAACGCCATTGAGCGCGCCTTGCCAGCCGGCGTGGGCCGCGCCGATGATTCCGGCCCGGCTGTCGGCGAAGAGCACCGGGCCGCAATCGGCCGTGGCGACGCTGATCGCCAGGCCCGGGGTCGCGGTGACGAGCGCATCCGCTTTCGGCCGCTCGCCTTCCCAGGGGCCGCTGACGGTCATCGCATCGGGCGAATGAACCTGCCAGACGCTCAGGAACCGCTCTGGCGTGACGCCCATATGCGCGGCCATGCGGCGGCGGTTCTCGATCACCATCGCTGGCTCATCCTGCGAACCGAGGCCGCCATTCAGGCTGCCGTAGAGCGGCCCATCCGAGACGCCGCCTTCCCGCGTGAACCAGGCGTGGCGGATGCCGTGAAAAGCGGAGAGGCTCGGACAGGTGACGGGCGTGAGCATGCCGCTGTTCTAGTCGTTCCGCCGGACAAGCAAAAGCCCGGCGGCGAACATGACGAGCAGCACGATGAGCCCCGCGCGCTGCGAGCCGGTAGCCTGCGTCACCACCGCCACCAGCACCGGGCCGATGAAGCTCGTCACCTTGCCCGACAGCGCAAAGAGGCCGAAGTACTGGCCGATGTCTTCCCTCGGTGCGAGCTTGATGAGCAGCGAGCGGGAGGCGGCCTGTACGGGACCGGCGACAAGGCCGATGAAGAGGCCGAGCATCACATAGACCTTCTCAGGCAGCGAGGCGTAGAGGCCATCGCCGGGCTGCGGCCCCACGACAGGGATGATGAAGAGCACGGCATCCCGCGTGGTGCCCATGATGCCGAGGCAGGTGAAAATCAGGACGATCAGGCTGCCGGCGATGACTTTGCGGGAGCCGAGCCGGTCGTCGAGCTTGCCGCCGAGCCAGGCGCCCAGCGTCCCGGTGATGGTGAGCAGGATGCCGAAGATGCCGATCTCGATGCTGCCCCAGCCGAAGACGCCGGCGGCATAGATGCCGCCGAAGGCAAAAAGGGCCACGAGCGCATCGGCATAGATCATGTTGGCCAGCAGGAACCGCGCAAGAATGCGTTCTTTGGTCAGCGATCCCAGTGTCTGCCTCAGCCGGGAAAGGCCTGACCTGACCGCCTCGCCGAGCGCCATGCGGCGCGGCCGGTCTGGCACGAGCAGGAACATCGGCAGCACGAAGATGATGAACCAGAATGCCGAAAGCGGGCCGGTGAAGCGGTCGCCGTCCCGCGCCATGCCATCGAGCCCGAAAATGGGCGAGAGGCCGATCAGCGTCTTGCCGGTTTCCGGCGAGGTGGCGAGCAGCAAAAGCGTCAGCGCCAGGCTGATCAGCCCGCCGAGATAACCCATCGCCCAGCCGGTGCCGGACAGGCGGCCGATCTTCTCCGGCGGCGCCAGTGTCGGCATCATCGCATTGTTGAAGACGCTGGCGAATTCGGCGCCGATGAGCGCGATCACGTACCCGATGAGCGCGATCGTCACCGCATGCTGCGATCCGGGAACCGCCCACCAGAGAATCGCGCAGCCGATCACCAGCATGGCGCCGAAGACGGCGATCCAGGGCTTGCGCCCGCCCGCCTGATCCGCAATCGCGCCCAGCACCGGCGAGAGAAGCGCGATGCAAAGCCCTGCGAAGCCGGTCGCATAGCCCCAGAGCGCCTGCCCCTCCTGGGGGCTCGCGGCCAGCGCCGAGGCGAAGAACGGCGCGAAAATGAAGGTGGTGACCAGGGTGAAGAACGGCTGCGCCGCCCAGTCGAACATCACCCAGGCGGCGACCGCCCGCGCGGGCGGATAGGTCGGCGCCGTCATGCCTGCCCCAGCTCGGCCAGCGCCGCAGCTGCGACGCTGACCTTGGCCAGGGTCGGCTGGCCCGCCAGCATCTCGGTCACGGTCTTCCGCGAGCGGGCGAGGTGGGTCGCCCGCTCCTGCGCCCATATCGCCACGCCTGCGTCGCCAGCGCCGCTGGTCGTGAGCACATCGGCGGCGAGCTCACGCAGGACGCCGTCGATTGATTCGGTGATGCCGGCCAGCGCCTGCCGGTCGTAGCTATCCATCGCCGCGACCGATCCGATGGCCCGGCGCAGGCGCGGCGCATCGAGTGTCTGGCCGAGGGCCGCGAGCGTGTCCATGGCCTCGGAAGGCTTCACCTCGGCCCGCTCCGCCACGAGGATCGCATCGGGCGCGGAGGCCGAAATCTCCAGCCGATGCATGCGGGCAGCAAGCGCTGGCGGCGCGCCGCGTGCGAGCCAGACGCTGTGGGCGGGAGCTGGGCCGGCATCGCCATCGACGCGGAAGCGCTCCACGAGCGCGGCAAGGCCAACCGAAAAGTCGACATGCCGCATGAACCACATCATGCGGTCGATCGTGAATTGCTGCACCGCAGCATAGAGTTCGAGCTGCAAGCCGCCGCCGATCTTCGCGTCCAGCGCGTCGATGGCCGTGTTGACATCGAGCACGCCGAATGCGTCGCGGGTCAGCGCATAGGCGCGGGCGACATCCGCCACGGGGCGGCCGGTATCCTCCGCCATGCGTTCAGCAACGCTCGGTCCCGTCCGGTTGATCACGGCATTGGCGAGGCCCGTGGCGATGATCTCGCGGCGCAGCCGGTGGCTGTCCACCGCATCCGGATAGCCGGCGCGCACCCCATCGGGGAAATAGCGCTTCAGCTCCACAGCGAAATAGGGATCGTCCGGCACGCCGCTGGCCAGCACGTCGTCATGGAAGGCGAGTTTGGCATAGGCCAGCAGCACCGCGAGCTCCGGCCGCGTCAGTCCCCTTCCCTCGCGCTCCAGCGCATCGAGCGCCATATCCTCGGGCAGATACTCCACCTTGCGGTCGAGCCGTCCGGCGGCTTCGAGCGCGTGCATCAGCCGCTTTTCGTCAGCGACGTCGGCGGCGCCCTTCATTTCGGTCAGCGAGAGGGCCAGCGACTGCAGATAGTTGTTGCGCAGCACCAGCTTCGCCACATCGTCCGTCATCGAGGCGAGCAGCGGGTTCCGCGTGGCGAGCGTCAGGCGGCCATCGGTCATCGGCTTCGCAAGTGCGATCTTGATGTTCACCTCCACGTCGGAGGAATTGACGCCGGCCGAATTGTCTATCGCATCGGTGTTGAGGCGCACGCCGGCGCGCCCTGCCTCGATGCGGCCGCGCTGGGTGGCGCCGAGGTTGGCGCCTTCGCCGATCACCTTGCAGCGCAACTCGCGGCCCGTGACGCGGATGGCATCATTGGCGCGGTCGCCGGCATCCGCATCCGTCTCGCTGGAGGCTCGAATATAGGTGCCGATGCCGCCAAACCACAGGAGATCGACGGGGGCTTTCAGGATAGCGTTCATGATCTCCTGCGGCGTGGCGGCCGGGCCCTTCAGCTCCAGCAGCTTCTGCATTTCGGGCGAAAGCGGAATCTCCTTGGCCGAGCGCGGGAAGACGCCGCCGCCCTTCGAGATCAGGCTCTTGTCGTAATCCTGCCAGCTCGATCGGGGCAGTTCGAACATGCGCTTGCGTTCGGCGAAGCTCCTTGCGGCATCCGGATCGGGATCGATGAAGATGTCGCGGTGGTCGAAGGCGGCGGCCAGCCGGATCTGCTCCGAGAGCAGCATGCCGTTGCCGAAGACATCGCCGGACATATCGCCGACGCCCGCCACCGAGAAGGGCGCAGTCTGGATGTCGATGTCGATCTCGCGGAAATGCCGCTTCACGGCCTCCCAGGCGCCGCGCGCCGTGATGCCCATCTTCTTGTGGTCGTAGCCCGCCGAGCCGCCCGAGGCGAAGGCGTCGCCCAGCCAGTGATGATGCGCCTCCGAGATGGCATTCGCCGTATCGGAGAAGGTGGCCGTCCCCTTGTCCGCCGCGACGACGAGATAGGGATCGTCCGGATCATGGCGGATCGTGTTGGCGGGCGGCACAACCTTTTCGCCGGCCAGATTGTCGGTGAGGGTCAGCAGCGTTGCGATGAAGATCCTGTAGGCTTCGGTTCCCTCCGCCAGCCAGGCCGCGCGGTCGGTTGCGGGCGGCAGGAACTTCGGCACGAAACCGCCCTTGGCGCCGACGGGCACGATGACGGCGTTCTTCACCTGCTGCGCCTTGACGAGGCCCAGCACCTCGGTGCGGAAATCCTGCGGCCGGTCCGACCAGCGGATGCCGCCGCGGGCGACCTTGCCGAAGCGCATATGCACGCCTTCGACGCGGGGCGAGTGCAGGAAAATCTCGTAGAGCGGCTTGGGCAGCGGCAGGATCGCGATCTTCGCGGCATCGAACTTGAAGGCGATGACGAAGCGGGGGCGTCCATCTTCGGCCAATTGGTAGAAATTGGTGCGGACGGCCGCCTGCAGGAGATTGCGGAAGAGCCGCAGGATGCGGTCTTCGTCAAGGCTCTCCACGCTGGCGAGCAACGCGTCGATCTCGGCCGAGGCGCCGGCCTCCGCAGCGGCGCGGTCGCCAGGCGCATCGGGCCGGAACCGCGTATGGAACAGCTTGACGAGGCTTGCTGCGACGCTGGCGTGTTTTTTGAGCGTATCGGCGATGTAATCCTGCCCGTAGGGCGCGCGGATCTGCTGCGCGTAGCGTGAGAGCGTGCGCAGCATGGCCGCTTCCCGCCAGGCGAGGCCGGCCTCAAGGATCAGGGCGTTCAGCCGGTCGGATTCGGTCAGGCCATGGAAAAGCGCCATCAGCGCCGCTTCGATGCGCGGATCGATGGCGGCGATATCGATGGGCCCGCCGACAGCGCGCTCCAGCGCCATGTCATGCAGCCAGATCTGGCGAGAGTCCGCAGCGATCCTGTAGGTGCGCTCGTTGATCACCCTGAAGCCGAGACCTTCGAGCAGCGGCACGCGCTCGGAGAGCGAAACCGCCTCGCCCAGAGAAAACACCTTGAGGTTCGCCCGATGCGCCTCGTCCCCCCTGCGGCGGTAGAGATTCACCAGCCTGCGCCGCTCCGGGGTCAACCGGTCGATGATCGCCATGTCGTCCAGGGCTTCGGCGACCGTGAACCCGTCGCGGTAGGCCGCTCCGAAACCGTCGGCGTAGCGCGCGATCAGTGCGGCGGCGGCGGGATTGCCGATGGCCGCTTCGCGCAGCTGATCGCCCCAGGTGCGGATGATGGCAGCGATGCCTTCCTCGAGATCCGGCCGGCTGATATGCGGCGTCTGGCCCTCGTCTCGCCCAATAATGAAATGGGTGCGGGCGAGCGGTCCTTCCGGATAGGAGGGATAGGCGGCGGAAACCCGCCCGTGATAGGCCTGCGCCAGCCATTGGCCGATCTTGCGGCGCACCTCGCTGTCGTAGCGGTCCTTCGGCACATAGACGAGCAGCGAGACGAAACGGTCGAAACGGTCGACCCGCGCCAGCGCCCTCAGCCGCGGCCGGTCGGCCAGCGCCATGATGTCGCGCGCAAAACCCTCCAGCTGCTCCGGCGCGATCTGAAAGAGTTCATCGCGCGGATAGCTTTCGAGCACGTTGGTGAGCGCGCGCGCCGAATAGCTGTCGCGGGGGAAACCCGCCTTGTCGAACACATATTCCGCCTTGCGCCGGATATAGGGCACGCTGGTGACGGGGTCGTTATAGGCTGTCGCCGTCAGCAGGCCGACGATCCTGAGTTCGCCCGCCACCTTGCCGGAAGCGTCGAAAATCTTGACGCCGACATAATCCATGTGAACGCGCCGGTGCACGAGGCTCTTCACATTGGCCTTGGTGATGATCAGCGTCTGGGGCTCGCGCAGGAAGGCCAGGATTTCCGGCGTCATCTGCAGGTTGTTGCGCCCGCGTCTCAGCACGTTGACGGCAGGATCGCGCAGGATGCCCAATCCGGAATCCGCCTTGGGCGCGGGCATCGTATCGTCGCCGGAGAGCGTGTATTCGCGCATGCCCAGCAGCGTCATATGGTCAGCAGCGGCCCATTCGAGGAAGGCGATCGCCTCCTTGACATCGGCCGGAGGATGGGGCGGCGGGTTCAGTTTATAGGCGGCGATGGCTTCGGCAAGCCGCTTGCGCATCGGACCGAAATCCGTGACCGCCTCGCGCACATGGGTGTAGACCGTGGCAAGGCTTTCCTTGAGCGCCGCCGCCTCGGCCACCGGCAGCTTCGGCAAATGGATATGGATATAGCTCTCGCGCCTGCCGCTATCTCCCGGCTGGGCCAGGGCCGGTTCTCCGGTCAGTTGACCGGCCGCGTTGCGCACGACGCTGAGGATGGGATGAGCCACGAGGCGCGGCGTGATCCCGCGCTCGCGCAGTTCTTCGAGCGTCGAATCAAGCAGGAAGGGCCGGTCGTCGTTGATGGCTTCGAGAATGAGCGTATCGGGCAAGCCGACGGCTTCGCCATCACTGAGTTCAATGCTGGTTTCGCCGGAGCGGTGCTTCAGATGGGCGAGGGCCCGTGCAGCCAAAGTGTCCTGCACCTTCGGAAAGACGCGCTCCATGTCCTCGGCGGCAACCTGTCCGAAAAGCAGCGGCGCAAAGGCGCCGGATTTGACAGATTGCATGACGTTTCCCCCGCCGGTGATTACAAGGATATCTAACAGTGCGTGAGCGATGATCCCACCCCGAAATGGCGGCGATTGTGAAAAACAGCCGCCATGCCAATCCCTAGAATGCTTCAGGAGACGGAAAAATGACGAAAAAATCTCAGCTGCCCGTGAAAAACATTGATAAGCCGATGGCGCTTGACCTGCCCCAGGCGGAGCTTTCTCCCGCCATGGCGGCCTATTTCCAGAAATGCGAAGAAAAGCTCGGCTACGTTCCCAATGTGCTTCGGGCCTATGCGCATGACATGGCCAAGCTCGAAGCCTTCGCCGCCTTCTACAATGATCTGATGCTGGCGCCCTCCGGCCTGTCCAAGCTGGAGCGGGAGATGATCGCGGTCGTCGTCTCCTCGGAGAACAAATGCTACTACTGCCTGACGGCGCATGGTGCGGCCGTGCGGCAGCTTTCCGGCAAGCCGGAACTGGGCGACATGCTGGTGATGAACTATCGCGCCGCCACGCTCAGCCCCCGCGAACGGGCCATGCTCGATTTCGCCGTGCTCATCACCAATGCGTCGGCGACCATTGAGGAGGAGGACCGCGACATCCTGCGCGAGGCCGGTTTCAGCGAGCGCGACATTTTCGATATCGCCGCTGTCGCGAGCTTCTACAACATGTCGAACCGCATGGCTTCGGCGACCGACATGCGCCCGAATCCGGAGTATCACAGGCAGGCGCGCTGATGCGGGGCCGACCCCTCGTGCCAATTCGGCCACAGGAGCTAACGACCTGTGAATACAGTTTAAGGGACGTTAACCGCCTTCCTTAGCGGGACGTTACAATTTTGCTGCGAAAACCGCAGCATCATGTTGCGTAAGCTTGGCGTGCTCCTTGGCGTTTCTGCGCTTGTCGGCCTCTCGGTCGTGGGCTGCTCGCGCTTCGGAAAAGAGCAGCGGGCGGAGTGGCGCTCACAGGCGGAAGCGGCTTGCCTGCGGGCCGGACTTGTCAAGGAAAGCCAGTTTGTGAGGATCACGAGGACCCTCGAAGGACCGGGGTCCTGCGGCGCCGATTATCCGGTCAAGGTGGCCGCTTTCGCGATGGAGAGCCCCGACATCACCGCCAGCGTGCCCGGCCTGTTCACGCCGCGAAACTGGCCCGGCGGCCTGGTCACCAGGCTCAACCAGGAGGGCACGCTGACCTGCCCGATGTATTCGGCCGTCCACCGCTGGCTGGAGCAGGTGGTGCAGCCCTCCGCCATGGCGCGCTTCGGCCAGCCTGTCGTCGAACTTAGGATCATGGGCACCTACAGCTGCCGGCGCATGAACAACGGCGGCTTCAGCGCGCGCATGTCGGAGCATGCCTATGCGAACGCCATCGATGTCGGCGGCTTCCGGCTGCAGGACGGCTCGCTCATCACCGTTCTCAGGGGCTGGAACGGCCCGCTGGAGGAGCAGAATTTCCTGCGCGAGGTGCATGCCGGCGCCTGCACGCAGTTCGCCACGGTGCTGGGGCCGGGCGTCGCCTTCCATCACGACCATCTGCATATGGACCTTGCCCGCCATGGCCGGCGCGGCGACCGCTCGATCTGCCGGCCCTATCCCGAGCCCGTCAGCCCGCCCAACGAAGGCTTCCCCGTCGATCCGGCTGCGCGCAGCAGGGAAATCGCAAGTGCCCGCGAGCGCATGACGACTCCTCGCAACGAGGCCTACGCCTACGCGCCCACGCGCGGTTCCGGGCCCATTCTGCCGCCCGCCCGGGTCGGGACCAACATCCTGCCCGCCTACCGTCCGTCGCAACTGCCGCTGCCGCCGCGCAATCCCGTGGCCGAGCGGGAGCAGCAGGAGTTTCGCGCCGCGCCGCCGCGCCAGCCCGGCCCCGCAGCGGGGGCCCCCATCTTGCTCTACGGGCAGGGCAAAGGCCCGTTCCTGCCGCTGAAGGAGCATGAGATCGACAAGGAAGATCTCGACGAGGTCACTGGCAGCGTCGGCGAATAGCGGCGGCGCGTGTTCCAGGCGCAAGTCCGGCTTGCATCCTTGCCGCATCCCATATCACAGTTTATCATCTTAATGACGCAAGTGGTGGCTTTGAGACTCGGATTTGACCGCAATCCGTGGTTTGATTGCGGTAATGACATTGGGGTTGGACGAAGCAAAAGCATTCCTTGTGCAAGACAAGGAGATGGTCGGCAATTTCGGTTGGCGGCCAAAGTCCAATCATGACCGCTATCCAGTTCTCTTTTTCGAGGCGCGACTGAGCATTGGCCAGACCGTCCCTCGCGGACTAAAGTTCCGTTCTTCTGTGTTCCCGACGTTCCCCAATACAGCAACATTCCAACTTGAATGCGATATGCCAAAAGGCCGAACGTGCATCACGCTATACCGTATGGAATGGAACCCGATAAGCGGCCATATGAACGGCTTCGCTGATCACGTGCCAGCCGATATCCGCGGCTTGACGTTCATGCCTGGCGAAACTCACGAGCACATCTGCACAGACAACATTGTTTCTCATGAGGGTAGGCTTCGTGCATCCGGCGTTCAGGCCGCAAGAGCCGTCACTCAGAATTTTGTTAGCTACGATGATGCTTTTGCCTATGTTTGTGCTAAAATACATATCATAAATCCTGAGGCTGCGCCTCCTTCAAACGCGCAATGGGACTTGGTCTAGATGATTACGGACACACGCCCTCTGAAAGCCGCCATCGCTACCGCCATCGGGCGGCTTGTGTCTGTGCGCACACATGGTGAAGCGACGGTCGTGAGTATCCCCGTTTCGTATCCGAGCGGTGCAATGGCCGCCGTTCATGTGTCCCTCTCGGGAGATAAGTGTTTCGTCTCTGATTGTGCCCTTGGGATGCGGGAGTCGGAGATGGCGGGGACCGCAGATTTTTATGATGGGGCTGCAAAGGAGGCAGCTGCTTGGTTCGGCGTCGGATATGATGGCGCGAGCGTCTTTGCTGCGTCGGCACCCCTTGACCGCATTGAGGGCGTTATCGTTGCCATCGCGAATGCATCCGTGAACGCAGTGGCCCGTGCCCTCTATAGGGCTTTGGAGGCTAAAGATCGTCAGAACAACACCCTTGTTTATGATGTTGTCAGTGAAATTTTTGGCCGCGTCAACGTAGCAAAAAAACAAGAACTAATTGGGCACGACGCCACTTGGGAAGCTCGAAACGTAGTTTCGATCAATGGGAAGAAAGCTGTTTTTGAGTTTGTTGGAGAGCATGGAAATGCCATTGCCAGCAAGTTTTTTATGTTCTCTGATCTAAGCAAAGGGCATAATGCGCCATCTCTAAATTCTGTTGTAAACTCTATTGAAAGACTGACGGCCAAAGCGCAGATGTTGTCTGATGTGTCAAACATCATGGCCATTGGCGCTAGCCCTGACGAATTTAGACGGAACGCTTCGGTCGCCGCATAAATTTCACCTTTGGCTTAGTTCGGGCCTTCGGGCAATAGGACAGGTTTACTTGGCTGGAAGAGGCGCAGGGCAAAGGCCCGTTCCTGCCGCTGAAGGAGCATGAGATCGACAAGGAAGATCTCGACGAGGTCACTGGCAGCGTCGGCGAATAGCGGCGGCGGCCATTCCTGATGCAATGCTGCCTTGCATCCTTGCTGCATTCGATATCCCATGGCGACTCCCCATATGGACGGGTGTCGACCAACCGGAGGATTACGCTCATGTCCCACCATCCCGCCGATGATCCCGTGCCAGGCGATGCCTTTTCCTGCGAGGCCGTGGAGCAGGTGATCGTGCCTTCCGCCAAGGATCTTGGCGGCTTCAGCGTGCGCCGCGCCCTGCCTTCCGCCGGCCGCAAGATGATCGGGCCGTTCATCTTCTTCGATCAGTTCGGACCGGCGGAATTTCTGCTCGGGCAGGGGATCGACGTGCGGCCGCATCCGCATATCGGGCTCTCGACCGTGAGCTATCTCTTCGATGGCGAAATCTTCCATCGCGACAGCCTGGGTTCGGCGCTGCCGATCCGGCCGGGCGAGGTCAACCTGATGACGGCAGGGCGCGGCATCGTGCATTCGGAGCGCACCGCGCCGGAGCTCCGGACCATGCCGCAGAAGATGTTCGGCATCCAGACATGGCTCGCGCTGCCGAAGAGCCACGAGGAAACCGCGCCCGGCTTCCTGCATGCCGGGGTCGATGAGCTTCCCGTCATCCGGGGCGAGGGCAAGCGTGTGCGGCTTATCATGGGCTCGCTCTATGGCGAGACATCGCCGGTGCCCTTCCCGCACGAGACCTTCTACGCCGAAGCGATGCTTTCGCCCGGCGCCGTGCTGCCGCTCGATGCTGATTACGAGGAGCGGGGCATTTATATCGTTTCGGGCGAGATCGATATCGCCGGCGACATTTTCGGGGCGGGCCGGCTGCTGGTGCTGAGGCCCGGCGACCGCATTTCAATTCTGGCCCTCGGCCACGCCCGGATCATGCTGCTCGGCGGCGAGGCGATGGACGGCCCGCGTCACCTCTGGTGGAACTTCGTGCATTCCTCCAAGGAGCGCATCGATCAGGCCAAGGAGGACTGGAAGCGCGGCCGTTTCGACAGCGTTCCGGGCGAGCATGAGTTCATCCCGCTGCCCGATTGACCGGCTGCCATGAGCGAACCGTTTCAGATCGTAACGATCCCGCTGGGCGGCCGCATCGGCATCTGCCCGTTGCCGGGGCGCGGCGGCGATCTCGCGGGTGATCTTGAGGCGATTGCACGATGGCGTCCGGCCCTTGTCGTTTCCATGACAGAAGCAACGGAGATGGCCGCTTTAGGCGTCGCCGATCTTCCCGCCCGCCTGGCGCAAGCGGGTGTCGAGTGGCGGCATTTCCCGATTGTCGATTTCGGGACGCCATTACCGGAGGCGCTGCCGGCCTGGTCCTCGCTCTCGGCGGAAATCCACGCTGCACTCGGTCAGGGGGAGGGCGTGCTCCTGCATTGCCGGGGCGGGCTTGGCCGCTCGGGCATGATCGCGCTCCGGCTCATGGTGGAACGGGGCGAGGAGCCCGATGCCGCGCTGACGCGCCTCAGGCAGGCGCGCCCCGGCGCGGTGGAGACCGAGGAGCAGCGGGTGTGGGGTTCAGGCGGCAAACTTGCCGCGAGGACGACCTCTTGAGGCTCCCTTACAGGCTCGCCGCCGCGCGCGCCGCCTGATCGTAATGCCCCGAGAGCGAACGCAATTCCGCCGCGAAGGCGGAGAGCTTGCGGGGGTCGATGCCGGTGCCCAGAACCGAGGGCACCAGCAGTCCCTCGCGCACGGCCTTGTAGCGCTCGCAGGCCTGCTGGCCGGCAGGCGTGACCGTGACGATCTTCTCCTTGCCGGCCTTGCCGCCCTTGATCAGCTTCAGCTTTTCGAGCTTCTTCAGCGAATAGTTCACCAGATGCGTGTCCTCCACATTGAGGACCAGGCAGATGTCGGCGAGGCGCTTGGGCTTGGCGCGGTGGTTCACATTGTGCAGCACCAGCACATCGAAGGGCGAGAGGTCCGGCACGCCCGCCGCAGCCATGCAGCGCACCATCCAGCGGTGAAAGGCGTGGTTGAGCATGGTTAGGCCGAACTCGAACTCCGAGAGCGACGGAAGCGCGCCGGATGCCAGATGTCCGGAGGAAACGATGGGGCCGAGCGGCTGAACGGGTTCGTCGGTCATGCTGCCCTTCTAGCCTTCCCCGATGTGTCCGGCCAACAGCTTCTCACGCTTGCCCTTATTTCCCCAGCAGCTTCTTGTAGCGCTCCACCTCCACCGGAACGAGCCTGGCGAGGAAATCGGCCGAGCGCTCCGCATCCGGCGCGGGCGTCGCCGCCAGTTCCGTGAGGCGCTTCCTGACGGGTTCGCTGTCCAGCGCCTGACGCAGGACGTCGTTCAGCCTGGCGATGACGGCCGGCGGCGTGCCCTTGGGCACGAAGAATCCGTTCCAGCCCTGCATCGAGAAGCCGGATAGGCCCGCTTCGACGGAGGTCGGCACATCGGGAAGGATGGCAAGCCGCGTATCGGTCGCCACCGCCATCGCCTTCGCATTGCCGCCGAGCACATGGCTTTGCAGCGACGTCGCCGTGTCGCAGACGCCGTCGATCGACTTGGCGAGCAGGTCGTTCAGCGCGGGGGCCGCGCCGCGATAGCCGATCAATTGGATATCTGCGCCGGCGGCCTGAATGAAGTTGAGGCAGATCAAGTGGTTCGACGAGCCTGTGCCCGCATGGCCCAGTGTCACCTTGCCCGGGTTCTTCTTCAGATATTCGACGAATTCCGCCATGTTCTTCGCAGGAAAGTCCGCCCTCAGGGCGACCATGGGCGCCGTCTTGGCGATCAGGCCGACGGCCGCGAAATCCTCCGGCTTGAACGGCACATTCTCGTGGATCCAGTAGACGGCCGCGCTGGTGCCGCTGTTGCTGATCCCGATCGTGTAGCCATCCGCGGGAGCGCGCGAGAGCCGGGTGAGCGCGGTGGAGCCGCCGGCGCCGGCCACATTCTCCGGCACCACGCGCTGGCCGATGATCTGGCTCATTTTTTCGGCGACAATGCGTGCGATCACGTCGGATGTTCCGCCCGGTGCAAAGGGCACGATCATGGTGATCGGACGGCTGGGAAAGGCGTCCTGTGCTCCTGCGCCCGTTGCAAATGCCGCAGCCAAGAGGCCCAGGCAGGCCGCTGTCCATTTCCGTCGCGTTGCCAGCATTGGTTGGCTCCTCCCGATTTTGGCGGACAATCGGATGCCCCAGCCCTAAAATCAATCCCATTCACTGCGCGCATCCGTGCTTTGCGCGACGATCCGCATCCGCTATGGCGGGTGCCAGCAACAATCGCACAAGGCGGAGAGAAGCATATGGCTTCGGACGAGACACGCGGAACCCTGATGGCCGGCAAGCGGGGCCTCATCATGGGCGTCGCCAACAAGATGTCGATCGCCTGGGGCATCGCCAGGGCATGTCATCTGCAGGGCGCGGAACTCGCCTTCACCTACCAGGGCGATGCGCTGAAGAAGCGCGTCGAGCCACTGGCGGCGGAAGTCGGCGGCCATGTGGCCGGCCATTGCGATGTCACCGAACCATCGACGATCGATGCCGTTTTTGAAGAGGTGAAGAGGATATGGGGCGGACTCGACTTCATCGTTCATGCGATCGCCTACGCCGATAAGGATGAACTCACCGGCCGCTACATCGAGACGACCGAGGCCAACTTCACGAAATCCCTGCTGATTTCCTGTTATTCCTTCACCGCGGCGGCCCAGCGGGCCGAGAAGCTGATGCCGGAAACCGGCGGTTCGATGCTGTCGCTCACCTATTACGGCGCCGAGAAATGGATGCCGCATTACAACGTCATGGGCGTCTCAAAAGCCGCGCTGGAGGCCTCCGTCCGCTACCTCGCCGCCGATCTCGGCCCCAAGGGCATCAGGGTCAACGCCATTTCGGCGGGGCCTATCAAGACGCTCGCCGCCTCTGGCATCAGCGACTTCCGCTACATTCTGAAGTGGAACGAATACAATTCCCCGCTGCGGCGCACCGTCACGATCGAGGAGGTGGGCGACGCCGGCATGTATATGCTGTCCGATCTCTCGCGTGGCGTGACGGGGGAAATCCATCATGTCGATTCGGGCTACCATATCGTCGGAATGAAGAACCCGACCGCACCCGACATGACGCTCGACAAGGATTGATTGCGCAGCTCGCCCGCTTATGTTCCCGCATGCGATCTATTTCATCCGCCACGGCGAAACGGATTGGAACGCCGGGGGGCGCCTTCAGGGGCAAAGGGATATCCCCCTCAATGACCTTGGCCGGGCTCAGGCCGCCGAGGCCGGCCTGATCCTCAAGGCGCTCCATGCCCGTCCGGAGGATCTGGATTGGTGGGTATCGCCGCTCTCACGGACAAGGGAAACCGCCGAGCGCGCACGGACGGCGATCGGGCTGAATCCCGCCTGCTACACGACCGATGGCCGCCTCAAGGAACTGACCTTCGGCCGGTGGGAAGGAATGACCTGGAAGGAAGTCCGCCGCACCGATCCCGCCGGCGCCTCGCGCCGCGAGCGGGACAAATGGGGCGCGGTCCCGCCTGAGGGCGAGAGCTACGCCATGCTCATGGAGCGCATGCGGGATTTCCTGCCATCGCTGCAGGGCGACAGCGTGCTCGTTTCGCATGGCGGCGTGGCGCGCGTGCTGATGGCGCTGATCGGCGGGCATGCCCCGTCGCGGGCTGCCGCCGAGGACATCTGGCAGGGCAGGGTCCTCGTGTTCCGCGATGGCGCCTGCAGCTGGGCCGCCGGCCCGAAATCCGGCTGACGTCAGAATCGCGTCGTCAGGTTCGTCAGCCATTCCGGCGATGCGGCGACAAGCGCTGCTTCCACCCTCTTGTCGAGGCCCGTCAGCACCAGAAGGCCAGCCGCCAGCAGAACGGCGCCGAAAATCATCTTGCCCCGGCTGCCAGCGGCCATCATGCGGCCGCGCCACTTCAAGAAGGCCTCCCGGGAGAGCAGCCCCAGCAGGATCAATGGCAAGCCGGCCCCTACGCCGAAGGCCAGCATCGTCAGCGCCACTTGACCCAGGTTCTCGCCTCTTGCGGCGAGAACGGAGGCGGCGCCCAGCGTCGGTCCCACGCAGGGGCTCCATACGGCGCCCAGCAGCAGGCCAACGGCGAACTGGCCGGATAATCCGCGCGTGGAGACGCCGCCGAAGCGCTGCTCGACCCAGCCGCCCGCCGGGCCGCCGGCGGCAGCGAGCCGCATCGATAATTGCGGCGACAGCAAAACCATGCCGATGATGATCATCAGTGCTGCGGCAGCCAGGCGGAAGACGTCACCCGTCAGCCCTATGGAAAAGCCGAATGTGGCGATGAACATGCCGATGATGACGAAGGAAAGCGCCAATCCTGCCGCCAGCGCGAGCGGCCCGCCGCGGTGTTCGCCCGCAGCCGCGCCCAGCACGATCGGCAGGATCGGTAGGACGCAGGGGGAAAGCGTCGAAAGGACACCCGCGAGGCCGGCGAGGAGAAGCGTCGTCAGCATGAGCGCGGTCTTGTCCGGTCACATGGCCGACTTGAAGAGCTTTTCAATGCCCGCAGGCGTCGTGTCGCCGATCGAGCGGCTGGTCTCGGTCTTACCCTTGAACGCGATCAACGTGCTCTGCTGCGCCACTCTCAGTGTCCGCAAGATATCCTTCTGGCTGTCAAAATCGACCTTCAGGAGCATCACGCCTTTCATTTCGGGCCTGGCCATCAGCGAATTGATGATGGGCGCCTGCGCCTTGCAGGTCGGGCACCAGGGCGCTGTGACCTCGATGATGACTGCTTTGCCGGCGGCCTGGGCCGCTTCAAAGCCTGCCTGCGTGAAAGGTGCGGCGGGACCGGCGGATTGGGCCGCCGCCGCCGTAGCGGCAAGCGCCGCGGCTGCGGTCAGAAGAAAACGGCGGGACAGCATGGGTGATTCTCCAAAAGGCTTCGTTGCCTGCCGAAACCATATGTTGGGGTGCTGCCGCGGGCATCTCACATTGCGATCATGCGCCTTCACGAAAGTGTTAGGGCGAAGACTCATCAATGGAGGGCGGATTTGACGGCGCGGGCCCAAGCCGCCAAAGAGGCGTTGGAAAAACACCATGTCGCACAACACCTTCGGTCACCTCTTCCGCGTCACCACTTTCGGCGAAAGCCATGGCCCTGCCATCGGCTGCGTCGTCGATGGCTGTCCGCCCGGCCTTCCGCTGCGCGAGGACGATATCCAGCGCGAGCTGGAGCGGCGGCGTCCCGGCCAATCGCGTTTCACGACGCAGCGCCAGGAGCCCGACGCCGTGCGGATCCTCTCGGGCGTGTTTGCAGACGATGCGGGTCAGCAGGTCACGACCGGCACGCCGATCGGGCTGATGATCGGGAATGTCGATCAGCGCTCCAAGGATTACGGCGACATCAAGGACAAGTACCGTCCGGGGCACGCCGATTTCACCTACGACATGAAATACGGCATCCGCGATTTTCGCGGCGGCGGCCGTTCCTCGGCCCGCGAGACGGCGATGCGGGTGGCGGCCGGCGCCATTGCGCGGAAGGTCATTCCCGGCGTCACGATCCGCGCGGCGCTGGTGCAGATGGGGCCGGAAGCGATCGATCGCAGCCGCTGGGACTGGGACGAGGTGGA
The DNA here is from genome assembly GCA_020252485.1 of Methylocystis sp. Classification (GTDB taxonomy): domain Bacteria; phylum Pseudomonadota; class Alphaproteobacteria; order Rhizobiales; family Beijerinckiaceae; genus JADCCX01. Next base: position 288,775 of record JADCCX010000008.1, on the reverse strand, counting down.
CCGCAATCCCTTCTTCTGCCCCGATGCGAAGAAGGCCGCTTTCTATGAAGGCTATCTCGATGCGATCCGCAAGGATGGCTCTTCGGTCGGCGCGGTCATCGAGGTCGTGGCGGAGGGTGTTCCCGCCGGTTGGGGCGCGCCGATCTATGGCAAGCTCGACGCGGATATTGCCGCTGCGATGATGTCGATCAACGCCGTCAAGGGCGTCGAAATCGGCGCCGGCATGGCTGCGGCGATCCTCCGTGGCGAGGAGAACGCCGATGAGATGCGCCTTTCCAACGACGGCGCCATCCGGTTCTCGAACAACAATGCCGGCGGCATTCTGGGCGGTATCTCCTCCGGCCAGCCCATCGTCGCCCGTTTCGCCGTCAAGCCGACCTCGTCGATCCTGACGCCGCGCGCCACGATCGACCGCTACGGCAACGAGACGGAGATCCTGACGAAAGGCCGGCATGACCCCTGCGTCGGCATCCGCGCCGTACCGGTCGCCGAAGCGATGATGGCGATCGTGCTCGCCGATCATTTCCTGCGGCACCGCGGCCAGACGGGTCGTTGATCCACCCTGCGGCAGGGCGGAGCCATTCCTTTTTTCGCACTTCCTGCTAAACAGCGCAGTAAACATATATTGCATTGCACAAGGGGAATTCGATGACGGGACTGGTCACGGTTTTCGGCGGCTCGGGCTTTCTTGGCCGGCATGCCGTCCGGGCTCTGGCGAAGCGGGGCTGGCGCGTGCGAGCCGCTGTCCGGCGTCCCGATCTCGCGGGCCATCTCCAGCCGATGGGCGGCGTCGGCCAGATCATGGCCGTGCAGGCGAACCTGCGCTATCCGGATTCAGTGATGCGGGCCGTCGAAGGCGCGGATGCCGTCGTCAATCTTGTCGGCATCCTGTTCGAGAGCGGCCGTCAGAGCTTCGACCGGGTTCAGGCGGAAGGGCCGGGCGTGATCGCGAAAGCCGCGCAGCGGGTTGGCATCGACCGGCTGGTGCATGTCTCGGCTATCGGCGCCGACAGCGAATCGCCGGCGGTTTATGCGCAGACGAAAGCGGCGGGCGAGGCGGCCGTCCTGCGGGAGATGCCTTCGGCAATCATCCTGCGGCCCTCGATCATCTTCGGTCCGGAGGACAATTTCTTCAACCAGTTCGCGGCTATGGCGCGGGTGTTTCCCGCGCTGCCGCTGATCGGCGGGGGCGAAACCAGGTTCCAGCCCGTCTTCGTCGGTGATGTCGCGGAGGCCATCGCGCTCGGCTTGGAGGGCAAGGCGAAACCCGGCGCGATCTACGAACTGGGGGGACCGGCCGTGAAGAGCTTCCGCCAGATCCTCGAATACATTCTGGCGGAAACCGGCCGCAACCGCGCGCTGATCCCGATTCCATTCCCGCTCGCCGAGCTGCAGGGCCGCCTGCTGGGCATGTTGCCCAAGCCCCTGCTGACCCGCGATCAGGTGCTGATGCTCAAGAGCGACAATGTCGTTTCGGCAGCGGCGATTGCCGAGGGGCGGACCCTGGAAGGACTTGGCCTCGCCCCCGCTTCCATCGAGGCCATCGTGCCGGGCTATCTCTACAGGTTCCGTGCGGCAGGTCAGTTCGACCGCGAAAAAGCCGTCTGACGGCGCCGACATGACCGAGGCGGATGTCGTCATCGTCGGTGCGGGGCCTGCGGGTCTCGCCGCTGCGCTGGCGCTCGCCGACAGCGGCCTGACGATCCTGCATCTGGAAGCGCGCGACCGCATCGGCGGGCGCTCGCTGACGGTCAATATCGGCCGCCGCAGGGGCATCGACATTGGAGCCCATTGGCTCCACGCAAGCCGGGCCAATCCGCTGACGCGTGAGGCGAAGCGGCTGGGCATTGCGCTGAATTCGGCTGACAAATGGCCGATCATCATCGATGGCGACGAGATCCTCGGCATCTGGGGCCAGATGCGGCTCTGGCGCGCCTGGCGCAAGATCGACCGCGCCATCATCCGGCTCGCCGCCGACCAGCCGGATGCGGCGGCTGATCTCGCGGTGGATCGCCACGATCGCTGGCAGGTGCTTGCCGGGGAGCTGCACGGCAACCACGCCTGCGGAACCGCGCTCGCCAATATCAGCGTGGAGGATTTCTCGAACGCGCTCGACAGCGAAGACCGCTTCGTCGAAGGCGGATTCGGCGCCCTAGTGGCTGCGGCGGCGAGCAGCGTTTCGCCTCGCCTGGGCGTTACCGTCACCAGCATACGGCAAAGCCCGCAAGGCGTCGTCGTTGGCGCCTCCGCAGGCGATGTCAGCGCCCGCGCCGTGCTGCTCACGATTCCCACCACGCTGATCGCCAATGGCTCGATCGCCATCGAACCCGGCCTGCCGGAGAGCCATATGGAGGCGGCGCATGATCTTCCGCACGGAGCCTATGAGAGGCTTGTCTTCACGCTGGGCGACGATCCTTTCCGCGAGGATCGTGACCGCGCCGTCATCCTGCTGAACGACCGGAGCCGCTCCTTCTACATGCTCGCCGGAGGCGGTGGGCGAGGCGTCCATTTCGCGGATTTCGGGGGCGAGGAAGCGCGGCAGCTGGCGGCGGCGGGGATCGACGCCATGGCGGAGGTGGTTGCCGACTGGCTGGATCTGCAGGTCGGCTCCGATGCGGCCAGGTCGCTGAAGCCGCTCTATGCCAGCCGCTGGAGCGGCGACCCGCTCTCGCTGGGCGGCTGGTCGGTCGCGCGCCCGGGGCGGGCCAGGGCCCGCCTGGCGCTCCGGGCGCCGGTGGCGGAACGCATCTGGTTCGCCGGTGAAGCGACGAGCACCGAGCAATGGGGGACGGTCGGCGGCGCCTGGCTCGAAGGCAGGCGGGCCGCAAGCGAAATCCGCCGATTCCTGACCAGCCGGTGTCATCTGCCGTCGGTGGCGGATCTGATCGAACCCGGAGGGCGCAGGCCGCACAAGGCGCGCCCCAGAAACCTGACGTGAGCGATGGGTGCGATGTTCCCCTATCCGCTTCTGCTGGCGGATGTCGGCGGCACCAATGCCCGGTTCGCCATCGTCCCTAAGAAAGGGGCTCCTTTATCGCCGACCGGGCGGCTCGACACCGCCAGCGGCGAGGATTTCGCCGAAACCGTGTTCCGCGCTATCGAAAGCTTCGGCTTCCCGCGCCCACGATCCTTTCTGCTGGCCGTGGCCGGCCCCATCCGCGACCGCAAGGTCACGCTCACTAATGCCAGACCGGGAGGGCAGGGGCTGATGATCGACGGGCCGGACCTCGCCCGGCGGCTCAACCTCGCGCAGGGCCTGATGCTGAACGATTTCGAGGCGCTGGCCCTGACGCTGCCGCTGCTCGAACCCGCCGATTCCACGCCGATCATGGACGGGGAGCCGTTGATCGGTGCGCCGCTCCTGGTTATCGGGCCCGGCACGGGCCTTGGCGTGGCGGCGTTGCTGCGCCATGGCGAACGCTGGTTGCCGGTGGCCAGCGAAGGAGGCCATGCCGGCATCGGCCCGCAGACCGCTGTCGATGCGGCCTTCTGGCCCCATCTCGGAGAGAGCCGGTTCTCCGCAGAGGATCTGCTGTCCGGCCGAGGTCTCAGCCGGCTCTATCGGGCGGTCGGCGCCAGCGCCGGCGGCGCCGCTTCCGGCGACGACAGCCCTTCGCGGGTGACGGAGCTTGGCCTGGCAGGGCAGGACCAGACGGCCGCGGCGGCGATCCGGATGTTTCTGGCGTTGCTGGCGCGCTTCGCGGGAGACATGGCCCTGGCGCTGGGGGCCCGCGGCGGGGTCTTCATCGGCGGCGGCATCGCGCCGCGCCTGCAGCGGCTGATCGAGCCCGCTGCCTTTCGGGCGGAGTTCGTGGGGGGCGGCGGCAGAGCCCAGTTCCTGCAGGGGGCGCCTGTCAGCCTGATCACGCGGCCTGACCCGGCCCTGAAGGGCCTTGCCGGCATCGGCGAAGATCCGCTGCGCTTCGGGATCGGCTACGCATCCCGGGTGTGGGTTTCCTGATCAGGCGGCCTTCGAGGTCTCGACCGATTGCGTCAGCAGCGCATGGATCGCGTCGGCATCGCGGGTCGCCCGCAGTTTCGCCGTCGTCGCAGGGTTGCGAAGGGCGCGCGCGACCTTCGCGAGGCCCTTGAGATGATCAGCGCCAGCACTTTCGGGCGCCATCAGGACGAACACGAGATCGACCGGCTCGCCGTCGAGCGAATCAAAGGCGATCGGCTTCTCCACGCGCGCGAAAAGGCCCACCAGCCGGTCCAGCCCATCGAACTTGCCATGCGGAATCGCAATGCCGCCGCCGATGCCGGTCGATCCCAGGCGCTCGCGCTGCAGCAGCGTATCGAAGATCACACGCGGAGCGATCAACGTCATCCGGCCTGCCTGTTCGGCGATCGCTTCCAGCAACGCCTTCTTGTGGCTGACGCGAACGGTCGGCATCACACCTTCGATCGGCAGGATATCGAACAAAGACATTTTCTGGTTGCCTTCTCTGCGCGCATGTTCCTGACCCTTTCACAAAGGCAAGACGCGCACCAAAATCGAAGTTACGGGTTATCGCGTTCAGGGGCGGCTATCGACCACATCAATCCAGCCGATTGCACCATCCGCCCGCTCGTGGAGTATGTTCAGTCTATCTGTTCCCCTGTTGCGGAAGACATAATTTGCAAGCTTGTCTTTCTCCACTTTCTCGATGGCTTCGTTCAGGGACATCGTCTCCAGACGATCAACCCGCTCAGCCACGATAGGCATGGAAGTAGTCCCTCTATCAGCTTCTTCAACCGTTTCAATTTGTTTGTCGGATGGATCGAGCGCTGGAGTTGCATTGTCTGGGGACATCGCCAAATCGGCGGAGCCATTGGCGTAAGCCGTGCGCTTTCGCTTGTCGCGGCGCATTTGCTTGCCGATTCGCTCGACGGCCTGGCTGACGCTCGAATAGGCGTCATGGGCGCTGCCGGAAACATGCATCACCGCGCCGGTATCGAGATGAACCGTGCAATCCGCGCGAAAGCCCGTGCCTTCCTTTTCAACCGTTACCCGGCTGCGGAAGCCGCCATCGAAATACTTCGAAACCGCATCATGGATCCGTTCTTCCGCCTGCCCTCGCAGGTTTGGACCGATGTCAAGATTTTTACCGGAAACGCGAACGTCTGACGCGCGCTGAAGCATAGGCTTCCTCCTTCGCCTGTTGGGCCAAGCGGCCCCGCGGCACGGGGCGGCTTGGGCACTTGAATCGTAGGAGTCGTGCGGCCCGGTGTCAACGCGGAGCGAAGGCCTTCTTCTCCCGACGCCGCAGCGCGGAGGAGGGGATGCGCATGGCTTCGCGATATTTCGCGACCGTTCTGCGTGCGATATCAACGCCTTGCGATTTCAAGGCCGTCACCAGGGCATCATCCGACAGAACTTCAGCCGGGCTTTCCGACTCGATCAGCTGGCGAATTCTGAAGCGCACGGCCTCCGCCGAATGGGCGTCCTCGCCGCAGGCGCCGGCGATGGCTGCCGTAAAAAAGTATTTCATTTCAAAAAGGCCGCGCGGCGTCGCCATGTGCTTGTTCGACGTCACACGGGAAATGGTCGATTCGTGCAGCGAAACAGCCTCCGCGATCATCTTGAGGTTCAGCGGCCGCAGGTGCTGAACGCCGTGGATGAAGAAGGCGTCCTGCTGGCGCACGATTTCGCTGGCGACCTTGAGGATGGTCTTGGCGCGTTGCTCGAGGCTGCGGGTCAGCCAGTTCGCCGTTGCCCAGGCTTCGTCGATGAAGTTCTTGCTGGCGGCATCCTTGATGCGCGAAACGCGGGCGTAATAGCTCTTGTTGGCGATCACCCGGGGCAGCGCGTCGCTGTTGAGCTCCACGGCCCAGCTCCCGTCCGGCGCGGAGCGGACGAAGACATCCGGAACGATCGTCTGGGCCGGGCTGCCGCCGAAGATCAGGCCGGGCTTCGGATCGAGACGCCGGATTTCGTTGACCATATCGGCCAGATCCTCGTCGTCGACGCGGCAGAGGCGTTTCAGCTGCTGGAAATCCCGCTTCGCCAAGAACCCCAGATTGTCGACAAGGATCGCCATCGCGGGATCGAACCGGTCCTGCTCCTTGAGCTGCAGCGTCAGGCATTCCGCCAAAGAACGCGCTCCGACGCCCGTCGGTTCGCCTTTCTGGATCAGCCGCAGGATTTCCTCGGCGTCCTCGATATCGGCGCCAAGCCTGGCGGCGATCGCATCCAGGGGCTCGGTCAGATAGCCGGCATCGTCGATGGCGTCGATGAGCGCCATCGCGATCGCCCGGTCGGGGGCAGTCGCGAGCATCGGCAGCGTCTGGTTCTCGAGATGGCCGTGAAGCGTGAGGCCATCGGCAGCGAAGCCCTCGAGCCCGCCGTCGCCTTCCTCGAAGGAGCCTCCCTTCACGCCGCGCGCACCGCCGTCAAGCGAGGGCAGCGTCGGGCCCTCCTGCTGGACGGAGCGGGGCGCCGGCGGCGCAGAGGCGTCATCCGGAAAGGCGTTGCCAAGGTCGGTGCCGAGGTCAGACTCGGCTGCGGCGCGGTCCACCCTCATTTCGTCGCTGGCCCAATCGCCCTCTTCGCGCTCCGGGCGGCTCTCGGCCATGATGTCCGGCGGGGCGATGGGGCCGTCGTCGGGATTCTCCCGGCGTTCGAGCAGGGGATTCCGCTCCAGCTCGGCCTCCACGTAGCTCGCCAGCTCCACCGTCGACAATTGCAGGAGCTTGATCGCCTGCAGCAGTTGCGGCGTCATCACCAGCGATTGGGTCTGACGAAATTCGAGGCGGGGCCCAAATGCCATGGAGTGAAGTGTGTTCCTTTTGCCGTGAGACGCGGGACGGGAAGTTACGGCATGTTCCTTGCATCATGTTCCGTGCCTTACGTAAAGACATAGAGTGCCGTCCCGATCAAGTCTGTGGGTTTGCCGCCTTGAGAGTCCCGGAGTCGATTCACGCAGATGCGGCGAAGGTGAGGCCCCGAAATATGGCAAAGCCGCAATCCGATCATGGCGAGAACCTGGCCTGATGCGCGTCATCCTGGGCCCGGCCCGACCCAACAGTGTTGCACTGCGCCGTGACAAACGTTCCGGATTGTGTCTAAGGCTCCAATCCAGCATCTTCACTGCGGAGCGTACCGGCGTTGCTTGATCCCGTCCGAAAGCCTTTTACCTTCAAGAATGCGAAGAAAAAGGAGATCGATCTCGATGACGAGGCGCGTTTCCTCAAGTCCTGGCTCGAAAATCCCCTGAAAACGGGCGCCGTCGCGCCTTCGGGAAAAGTCCTGGCCGCCCGGATGGCCGCCAGCATCGACCCGGTTATTCCCGGGCCGATCGTGGAGCTCGGACCCGGAACCGGTCCCGTGACCCAGGCTCTTCTGGCGCGGGGCATCGACCCGAAACGCCTTTATCTCGTCGAATACAGCACGGATTTCGTGAAGTTGCTGAAGCAACGGTTTCCGCTGGTGAACATCATCCAGGGCGATGCCTATAGCCTGATGGATACGCTTCGGCCGCATGTCAGCGAGCCGATCAGCGCCATCGTCTCCAGTTTGCCGCTGCTGACGCGGCCCGAGAAGGAGCGGGCGCGATTGCTGCAGGCGGCATTCAATGTGATGCTCCCGGGCAGCCCCTTCGTTCAGTTCACCTACATGAATCCGTCGCCGATTCCGCTGGCGCCGGGTTTCACCGCCAATGTGTCGCGCCGCATCTGGAAGAATCTGCCGCCAGCGCGGGTCTGGACCTACCGGCGGCCCACCGTCTGATCAGGCGGCGTAACGGTTCGCTTCGGGGCCGTAATAGCTGATGTAGCGGGGCTCGATGTCCTCGACCCGCAGTATGATCAGAACATCCGTCGTGCCGAACTGATGATCGATGACGGCGCCATCGCCGATCTTTGCTCCCAGGCGGAGATAGCCCTTGATCAGCGGCGGCAGGGCGATGAGGGCGCGGCGTTCGTCGATCTCCTCACGGGAAAGAACATTCATCGGCGTGAACCGACCGGGAACGGCCCCGGCGTTCCATTCCGGCAAGGGCCGGGCGAAATGGTGGAGGAAGGCCAGTTCCTGCTTCAGTTTCTGCGGTTGCGTCCCCATCAGGCTGGCGCAGCCGAACATCACGTCGATGCGATGATGCAGCACGTAGGCCCAGATGCCCTGCCAGAGCAGTTCAACCGTCTTCTTGTTGCGATAGGGAGCGAGCACGCAGGAGCGCCCAAGCTCCAGAAAGCGGCGGCCGGGATGGCGGGCGATCAGCGTCGCCACATCGAACTCGCCTGACGTGTAGAAACCGAAATTGGCCATCGCCACATCCTGCCTGAGCAGCCGGTAGGTGCCGACAACGCGCCCGCCGCGATGCCGGAGTACATTCGCCTTGAGGGGTCCCTGCTCGGGCGTATGGTCGATCACCAGCAGATGGTCGCAGACACGGTCGAAGGCGTCCTTGTCGCGGCGCAGCAGGCGCAGATGCGCCGGCACCGTGGCGGGACCTTCTTCGAAAAACACATTGTAGCGCAGGCGCTGCGCCTGGCGGATCTCCCGCCTCGTCGTCGCCAGCCTCAGTTCAAGCTGGCCGAGCCGGCCAAGCACGATCGGCAGGCCCAGCGGATCGCGCACCTGATCGCTGCCGAGCTTGCGGCGGTGGGGCGGCACGCCAGCGGGCGGGACCATGATCGGACGCATGGTCTGGAACATCTTGCGCAGGCCGTTGCTTACCGCCACGTGCATGAATCACCTTTGCCGTCTTCCATGCCGCATGGAAGAACCCTGATTCATCAACAGAATTGTGACGAAAGCACAAAATGCCCGGAATGAGAACGGCAAGGGCGAGAACGCCCTTCGTTTATGGGTTTGCGTCCTAGGCGGCTTCGCCCATGCGCTCCTTGCGGCGGGAAGCGTCGCTCAGGAATGACGTGACGACCGAGGTTTCCATCGGCTTGGGGATAAACATATCGAATCCTGCAGCAAGGCAGGCGGCGCGGTCCTCGGCAAAGACATTCGCCGTGACGGCGGCAATCAGCATCGGCTCCTGATGCGCTGCCTCTTCCACCGCGCGGATGTGCTCGACCACCTGTTTGCCGTCCATGCCGGGCATCCGGACATCCAGCATGGCGGCATCGAATTTCTGGCCGGTTCCATCCATGGAGGCAAGCGCTGCGGCCAGCGCCGACGCGCCGTCGCGGACATGGGTCACGATTGCACCGTGCTTCTCCAGAATGCGCGTGGCGAGCATCGCATTGATGGCGTTGTCTTCCGCCATCAGGATCGAAAGATTCGTCTGCAGGACGGGCGGCTCCTCCAGCCGGGCGACCGAGGCGAGCTGGACGGGCGGGGTCGATTCCTGAAGCCTCGAGAAAAGCGACCGGGGCCTGACCGGCTTGACGAGGTACGAGTCGAAACCCGCCTCTGCGGGCGGACCAAAGTTGCGCCGCTCGTAGGGGGAGAGCAGCACGATCCGCTGCTTCACCCCGGCATTGCGGGCGACCTGCGCGAGATTGCGCGATTCATCCTGCCCCAGGCCGCAATCCATGATGGCGATGTCGAAGCGCGTCTGGGCGAGCTCCGCGAGGGCCGCATGGCAATGGCTGACGAGATGCACCGCGACGCCCAGTTCGCGCAGGCGATCCGCCAGGAAGCGGCCTTCGAACGGCCCGTTCGCGACGATAAGCGCCGTCTGGCCGTCGAGCGCCAGATCCTGAGGCGAATCGGGCGCGCCGCCGGCCGCAACGCGCAGCGGCAGGCGCAGTTCGAAGGATGAGCCGGCGCCGGGCAGGCTTTCGACCTTGATGGAGCCCCCCATGCGGGTCGCGAGCTTGCGCGAAATGGCGAGGCCGAGCCCGGTGCCTTCATTGTGGCTGCCCGTGCCGTCGATCTGCTCGAACTCGCCGAAAATCGCCTCGAGTTTGTCTGCCGCAATGCCAGGTCCGGTATCGCTGATCGAGAAGACAATGGCGTTGAGGTCGCAGGACAGGCTGAGACCTACCCCGCCGTTGTCGGTGAATTTGACCGCGTTGCCGGCAAGATTGATCAGGACCTGCCTGACCCGCGCGCCGTCGCCGACAACGCGGCGGGGTACGGAGCGATCGATGGACAGCGCGATCTCGATGCCCTTGCCCTGGGCGCGGGGCGCCAGAAGTTCAATGACGCTTTCGGCGATCTGATGGAGATCGAAGGATTCAGACGCGAGATCCGCCTTTCCCGCCTCGATCTTCGAGAAGTTGAGGATTTCGTCGATCAGCGACAGCAGCGCCTCGCCGGAGGTCTTGATCGCTCTGACATAGGTCGTCTGTTCAGGTTCGAGCGGCGTGTCGAGGAGCAGGTCTGTCATGCCCAGCACGCCATTGAGAGGCGTGCGCACTTCGTGGCTGACGGTCGCCAGGAAACGCGATTTGGCTTCGTTCGCCGCCTCGGCGCGGCGGCGCTCGGTGATGTCGCGGCCGACAGCGTAATGCTCGATCAGTTCCCCCTCCCGGTCATGGATAGGGACGACGGACCAGGCGACCCAGTGCTCGGCGCCGTCGTGCTTGATCAGTTGGTCGTAGCGCCCCGGCGTGTTGTCAGCCGTCAGGACCGTCGTACGCTCGCCCGGGAAGTCGAAAGCCGAACCAATGAGATCGGGCGTGCTCAACCCGGCCGCCTTGGCGAAAGCCCGGTTCACCATGCGGATGGCGCCGGAGAGATCGCGCCGCACGACCAGATCATCCTGGCTCTCGATCAGCTCTCGCTGGTGCTCAACCGTCTCCGTGATGGCGAAAAGATTGTCAGCCAGCTTCTCGGCGCGGATTTGCAGATCCTGAAAGCGGCGGCGGGCGGCGAAAGCGTCCCGAACGAGCCAGATGCAGAGTCCTATGGCGGCCAATCCCGCCGCAGCCAGCGAGAAGACAAAAGCTTCCGGTTCAAGAGCCGCCACCGGTGACACTCCCCCATTTCAGCAATGAAGGCTGCGCCATAGACGTTGACGGAAGGTAGATCGGGCCGGGGGTTTTCTCTCCGCATTATCCGGCATGGCCCTGGACGGGCCTGATTCTCACAGCGTGGTTTCGTCAGACTTGTTGCGAAAGTCCAAGATTGGAACGTGACGTCCATCCTCTGGTAAGCATCGCGGCAATCAAACTGCCGCAGCGATCCGGCGGCGGCCGGATCCGGCCCCTTGCCGACAGGCGGTCAGGCGGCGATGCGCTCATGCATGGCGCGGTAGGACAGCGCCTCGGCGAGATGGATGCGGCCGACATCGCGGGCGCCATCGAGGTCTGCGATCGTGCGGGCGACCTTGAGGACGCGGTGGAAGCCGCGCGCCGTCAGGCGCATGCGGTCCGCCGCATCCTTGATCAGGGCCTGACCGCCGCTGTCCGGCCGCGCCACCTCCTCGATGAGATTGGGCGAGGCGGCAGCGTTCAGGAAGACACTCTCCGCTCCGATGGAAGCGTAGCGCTCCTGCTGCAGCCGCCGCGCCAGCGCGACACGGGCAGCCACCTGCGCTGATCCTTCCGCCGGCGGCGGCAGCACAAGGTCGGAGGCAGGCACCGCCGGAACCTCGATGGCGAGGTCGATGCGGTCCAGAAACGGGCCGGAGAGGCGCGCCTGGTATTGCGCCATGCATTTTTCGTTGGGCGCGCGCTTGCAGGCAAATCCAGGCTCCGTCGCCCGGCCGCAGCGGCAGGGGTTCATGGCGCTGATCAGCTGGAAGCGGGCAGGATAGGTGACGCGATGGTTCGCCCGCGCGATGGCGACTTCGCCGGTCTCCAGCGGCTGGCGCAGGCTGTCCAGCGCCTGGGGTGAGAACTCCGGCAATTCATCGAGAAAGAGGACGCCGTGATGGGCAAGGGATACCTCTCCGGGCTTCGCATGCAGGCCGCCGCCCGTCAGCGCCGCCATGCTCGCGGAATGATGCGGGGCGCGGAACGGCCGGCGATCAGTGATCGCGCCGTCCGCCAGAGCGCCGGCGACGGAATGGACCATCGAGACTTCCAGCAACTCGCGCGGCGACAGGGGCGGCAGGATCGAGGGCAGGCGGGCTGCAAGCATTGACTTGCCGGAGCCGGGCGGCCCGGAAAACAGCAGGTTATGACCGCCGGCCGCCGCGATCTCCAGCGCGCGCTTGGCGCTCTCCTGCCCCTTGATGTCGCGCAGGTCCGGCAGGGCCACCGGCGAATGCCCGACCTTTGGTTGCGGGCGGCCAAGCGCCTGCGTGCCCTTGAAATGGTTGGCGAGCTGGATGAGCGAGAGGGGCGCCAGCACCTCGATGTCGCCGCCTGCCCAGGCAGCCTCGGAGCCGCAGGCCGCGGGGCAGATCAGGCCATGGTCCCGGCCATTGGCCGCCACGGCGGCGGGCAGAACGCCGGCCACCGGTGTAAGGCTGCCATCGAGCGCCAGTTCGCCCAGCGCGGTGAAGCCTTCGAGCGCATCCGGCGGGATCGCGCCGATCGCCGCCATGATGCCGAGCGCGATCGGCAGATCGTAATGCGAGCCTTCCTTCGGGAGGTCGGCGGGCGCGAGATTGACGACGATGCGGCGGGCAGGGAGCGCCAGGCCCGACGCGGTGAGCGCCGCGCGCACGCGCTCCTTCGATTCGGCGACGGCCTTGTCGCCCAGTCCCACCAGCACGAAGGCGACGCTGCCCGACGTGACCTGCACCTGCACATCGACAGCGCGGGCCTCGATGCCTTCAAACGCCACCGTGGCGACGCGCGTGACCATGCTGCCCGAATTCCCTGCCCAGCCCTAGGCTAGGCTGGAGAGGGACAGGTCTCAAGATGACATTTTGCGCCTTAAACCTCTGAAAACTAAGAGGTTGCATGGGCGGACAGCGGAGCGGCCGCCATCCGCCTCAAGCATCATTCGGTTCCGATCGTCGTCAGGTCCTGGAACCAATGTTGGGCCTGCACGAAGGATTTCACCTTCGGCGACAGCACATGCGGGTTGGTGTCGTGCACCACCCAGACGAGGACGGCATCATCGACGATCTGCGTGTGAGCCTCCGCCATCAGGGCATCCTGCTTCGCAGGATCGAAGCTGCGCAGGGCCTCATCGATCAGCGCGTCGACCTTCGGGTTCTTGTAATGGCCCCAGTTCACGCCGACCGGCGCGATCTGGTTCGAGTGGAAGAAGCGGATGATGGCGTAAAGCGGATCGGAGGTCACGTAGGCCACGTTGTTTGAGGTGATATCCGCGTTGGACGGGTCCGTCGCGCCCCGCCGCCAGGCCGTGTAGAGCACCTCCAGCTCCACCACCTTGAAGCTGATGTCGATGCCGATCTCCTTCAGGTTCTGCTGGATGGCCTCGTTCATCGGCAGTGATTGCATCTGGCCAGTGCCGCCCTGCGCGATCAGGAACGTGGTCTTCAGGGGCTTGGCGGGGGAATAGCCGGCTTCCGCCACCAGCTTCTTCGCGGCCGCCAGATCGTATTTAATCTCGAACGCCGGCTTGCCGAACCAGGGGCTCGAAGGATCGACCTGGCCCTTGGCAGGGGTGGCGAGCCCGTTCAGCAGCTGCACGATCCCGTCCCGGTCGATGGCGAGGTTCATGGCCTTGCGCAGGCGGATGTCATTCCACGGTGAGCCCGGCGCCTGGCTCAGATGGTAGTTCCAGACATGGGGCGTGACGTTGTCGACGATCTTCATGCCGGCCCGCTTCAATTGCGGAACGGAATCAGGCGCCGGCGTCTCGATCAGGTCGACCTGACCGGAGAGGAGGGCGCTGGTCCGCGCCGAAACATCCGGAAGCGGGATGAGGACCATGCGGTCCACTTTCGGAAGGCGCGTCTTGTCCCAGTAATCCGCATTGCGGACGAGTTCGGCCCGCTCGCGCGGAACGAGCTTGTCCAGCTTGAAGGGGCCGGTGCCCGAGGGCTTTTCGGCCACCTTGTTCCAGTCCTTGCCCATCGCCTCATATTGGGCGGGGCTGCCGACGAGGAACCAGAGCATCTGGTAGGGGAAGAGCGAATCGACCGCCTTGGTGGTGATCTCGACGGTCATATCATCAAGCTTTGCATAGCTTGCGACGGAGGGCAGGCGGGGGCGAACTTGGGCTGCCTGACGCCGGTCATAATGCGGCGCGCTTTCGTTCAGAACCTTGTCGAGGTTCCAGATCACGGCATCGGCGTTGAACGCGCTGCCATCATGGAACTTGACGCCCGGGCGAAGGGTGAAGCGCCATTTCTTCTGGTCGGCCGGATCGACGGACCAGCTCGTGGCGAGGCCGGGCATCAGCTTGCCCGGCCTGTCGGCAACGTTCATTTCCCAGGCGACCAGCGGATCATAGATCGTATAGCCGGTGAATTTATAGGCGCCGGCGCCCCGGTCTGGCTGCCCCGTGGTCAGCGGGATATCGGCGGTGGAGATGCCGTAGCGCAGCACGGTTTCGGCTAATGCGTGACTGGTGCACAGAAGAGCGGCAAACAGTGCTGATAGGGGAAGCTTTAAGCGGCAAAACATATGGCAGGCCTTGCGTTAGAGGCGGGTGCCGGTAGGGTTGCAAGGAGTACGCCAAATCGTTCTGCTTGACTATATGGAAGTTAGCGATATTATCATTAAACAGATAATATCTGTAAGGTTTTTATAAATGGACCCTCGTACGAATCCCTACTCCCCCGGTGCGGGCAGCCGACCGCCGGAACTTGCCGGACGAGATGAGATTATTGAGCGTGCCAGCATCAATTTGGATCGGCTTCGTAACGGTCTTCAGGCACGCAGTGTTGTGCTCTATGGCCTCCGAGGCGTAGGAAAGACCGTTCTGCTGAACACAATTGTTGCGAATGCAGAAGCATCGGGTTTCATAACGGTGTCACTCGAAGCTCCAGAAGACGGGTCGCTTCCGCAATCCCTGATTCCCCCGCTTCATGCAGCTCTACGAAAGCTTAGCATCGGCGTATTCGCATCAGATGCACTGAAGGCTGCAAAACGAAAGCTTTTAAGCTTCTCACGAGTCTTCAGAGTGAAGTATGAAGGATTTGAGCTCGAGCTGGATTTAGAGGCCCTGTCTGGTGACCTAGCATACGATCTTGGGGAAGTTTTGTTTTCCATCGGAGAGGCTGCGAAATCAAGAAATACAGCATTACTAATTTCTATAGATGAATTGCAGTATGTGAGAGAATCTGATCTAAGAGCATTAATAACAAGTTTGCATCAAATAAGTCAGAAGCAGCAACCAGTATTTGTCATTGCGGCAGGCCTGCCGCAATTAGTCGGTCAGATGGGAGAAGCTAAATCCTATGCGGAAAGATTGTTTGTTTTCGAACTGATCGGTCCGCTCGATACGGCAGCGGCAACGGATGCGCTCTGCAAGCCTGCAGCTCGGCTCAACGTCGATTTTGAGGAATTAGCCGTAAGCAAGGTTTTGTCAGAAACGAAGGGTTATCCTTATTTTATTCAAGAATGGGGCCGTCACTGCTGGAATAAAAGCCAATCGTCCCCGGTCACTGCCGAGATTGCCGAGTTGGCCACTGATTTGGCTCAAGCGGAGCTAGACCAGAGCTTTTTTCGTGTTCGGTTGGACCAACTAACTCCAATTGAGCGGCGATACATGCGAGCTATGGCGGAACTTGGTGCCGGTCCTCATAGATCCGGCGACATCGCCGCTAAGCTCGGAAGGAAGGTAACATCTGTTGCGCCTATCCGAAGCGCTTTAATTAAAAAGGGTATGATTTACAGTCCTAATCATGGTGACACAGCATTCACGGTGCCGCTATTTGATGCATTTATGAAGCGTACTGTTTCGGATATGAATCTCTAGTGTTTTAAGCCCCAAACCGCTGCTCGATATAGCTCGACACCATCGTCTTGAACTCTCCGGCGATGCCTGCACCCTTCAGCGTTGCGGCCTTTTTGCCGTCGATGAAGACCGGCGCCGAGGGCGTTTCGCCGGTGCCCGGCAGCGAGATGCCGATATCGGCATGCTTGCTTTCGCCGGGGCCGTTGACGATGCAGCCCATGACCGCGACATTCAGGCTTTCGACGCCCGGGTACTTCGTCTTCCAGTCAGGCATCGAATCCGCAAGCCATGTCTGGATATCCTGCGCAAGCTCCTGGAACACGGTGGAGGTCGTGCGTCCGCAGCCGGGGCAGGCCGCGACCTGCGGCGTGAAGGAGCGGAAACCCATGGTCTGCAGCAGCTCGCGGCTGGCCTTCACCTCGAGCGTGCGGTCGCCGCCGGGCTCGGGCGTCAGCGAATAGCGGATCGTGTCGCCGATGCCGTCCTGCAGCAGCACGCCCATCGCGGCCGAAGCCGCGACGAGGCCCTTCGAGCCCATGCCCGCCTCGGTGAGGCCCAGATGCAGCGCGTGGTCGGTGCGGTCGGCCAGCATGCGGTAGCAGGCGATCAGGTCCTGCACCGCCGAGACCTTGGCCGAGAGGATGATGCGGTCGCGGCCGAGGCCCATCTCCTCGGCGCGATGGGCTGAGAGCAGGGCGGATTGCACCAGCGCCTCGCGCGTCACGGCGCGGGCCTCGATCGGCGTGGCGGAGCGGGCGTTGAGGTCCATCAGGTGCGTGAGCAGTTCCTGGTCGAGGGAGCCCCAGTTGGCGCCGATCCGGACGCTCTTGCCGTGCCTGATCGCCAGTTCGATGATCGCGCCGAACTGGCGGTCCTTCTTCTCGCGGAAGCCGACGTTGCCCGGGTTGATGCGGTACTTGTCCAGCGCCTCGGCGCAGGCCGGATGATCCGCAAGCAGCTTGTGGCCGATGTAGTGGAAGTCGCCGATGAGCGGCACGTCCACGCCGCGCAGCATCAGCCGGTCGCGGATGTGCGGAACGGCCGCCGCCGCCTCGTCGCGGTCCACCGTGATGCGCACGGCCTCGGAGCCCGCCCGCCAGAGCGCGGCCACCTGCCGCACCGTCGCCTCGATATCGGCGGTGTCGGTGTTGGTCATCGATTGCACGACAATCGGATGCCCGCCGCCGACCATGACGGAGCCGACGGCGACGCCGACGGTCTTGCGGCGCGGGCGAGGTCCGGCGGCGGCGAACTCTGAAGGCAAGCAGGGCGCGTTCATGGCGGTTATGTCGACCTTGGCGATCGTAAGGTCAAGACTCGGGCAATCGGGATAACGACTGGGCAGCAGGATGCCGCGATCGCGATGCGGCGCCGAACGCTGCTTCAACGTGCGCGGTGAAGCGACGCAGGATCGGAGAGGGGTTGTCCGTCCGGAAAGCGAGCCCGAGAAATGCCTTCGGCGGCCGGGGAGCGGCGATCGTGCGGTAGACGACGCCCTCCATCCGCAGCGATCGCAGCGAGTCCGGGACAAGGGCGACGCCCAGGCCAGCTGCAACCAGTCCAAGTGTCGAGGTGATCTGCGGCGCTATCTGCTGCAGTTTCGGCTGGAAGCCGGCCGAAACGCAGGATGCGATCGTCTCGTCGTGCAATCCCGTGCCGGGTGGACCCACGAGGATGAAGCACTGGTCCGCCAGCGATTCGAGCGGGATCGCCGAGTCGGACGCCATCGCTTCCTTCGCCTGATCCGATGGCATCGCGAGGATCATCGGCTCTTCGCTCAATGGGCGAACGACAATCTCGGTCGCGAGTATCATTGTGTTTCGCACAAAGGCGACATCGACCTGTTTGGTGATCAGCCTGCTCTGCATCTCATGGCTAAGCCCTTCTCCAAGTGTGAGGCGGACATCCGGAAAGGACCGGCTGAACTCACGGATCGACCTTGGCACGAGCCCAATGAAGGGGGCGGTCGGGGCGAGCCCTAGCCGGAGCTCGCCTTGCTCCCCGCGTGACACGCTGCGCGTGATCTCCACCGCATGCTCCAGTCCTGCAAGGAGGGGGCGGGATTCCGAGAGCAGGGTTTTGCCAGCCTCCGTCAGCGACAGCCCACGGGACTCGCGCCGGAACAGGCGCACGCCCAGTTCCTGCTCGAGAGCCTTGATCTGCAAGCTAAGCGGCGGCTGCTGAATCCCAAGGCTCTCCGCAGCGCGCGTCATGTGGCCAGCTTCTGCCACGGCGACGAAATAGCGGAGCTTGCGGATGTCGATCGCCATACCAAAAACATATCGAACCGCAGCTACTGATACAATTGATGTTTCTCCGGTCCGAACAAATCATGGCCTCCGCCCGATCACTGGATGGAGCCCGCGATGTCCCTCACCCGCAGATCTCTCCTTGGCTGGACCTCCGCCGCGCTCGCGTCAGTCGCGTCGGGCGAGGGCTTGGCCCAATCATATCCCTCCGGGCCTGTCAGGCTTCTGGTCGGCTTTCCGCCCGGCGGGCCTGTGGACATCGCAGCAAGGCTGATAGGGCCTTGGCTCGAAAGCCGCCTCGGCCAGCCCTTCGAGATCGTGAACCGACCCGGCGACAGCGGGAATGTGGCGACGCGTGAGGTTGTGCGTGCGCAAACCGATGGTCGATCGCTGCTCGTCTGTGGCCCCGTCAACACGATCAACACGACCCTGTTCGACACTCTCGACTTCGTCTTCGAACGCGATCTCGTGGCGGTGGGCACCCTCTATGCTGTGCCATTGCTGATCCATGTTCGCCCCTCCCTGGGCGTCGGCACGCTGGCGGAATTGATCGCTCGCGCGAAGGCGGCACCGGGCACGCTGAAGGTCGCGTTCGCCGGGGTTGGAACGCCGCAACATATCGGAATCGAACTTTTCAAGCGTGCGGCCTCGGTCGATCTGGCGCTTGTCCCTTATCTCGGGTCCGCGCCTGCGATCGCAGCCGTAATGGCAGGTGAGGCGGACGCCATGTTCGATCCGCTTCCTTCATCGATCGCGCCGGCTCGCGCCGGGCGTCTCAGGGCGCTTGCCGTGACCGGTGCGGCACGGTCGCCGCTCTTGCCCGACGTCCCGACGGCAGCCGAAAACGTTCCTGGCTATGAGGCCGGATCGTGGTTTGGACTCTGCGCTCCGTCCGGAACTGCGCCGGAGATCGTCGCGCAGTTGGGCCGGACGATCGGGGCCGGCTTGTCCGATCCTGGGATCGCGGCACGCATCGCCGACGTCGGCGGCGTGCCGACGCCACGGACGCCGGCTGAGGCTGCCGCGTTCATCAACGCGGAATCGGCGCGCTATGCCACATTGATCAAGGCGACGGGGATTACGCGCAACTGACGCCCGGGAGGGCGAGGGTCACTTCCCCGCCTTCGCCAGTTCCGCCTGCAGTTCCGGCACGATCTTGAAGAGGTCGCCGACGAGGCCGTAATCCGCGACCTGGAAGATCGGGGCCTCCTCGTCCTTGTTGATGGCGACGATGACCTTCGAATCCTTCATGCCGGCCAGATGCTGGATCGCGCCGGAGATGCCGATGGCGACATAGAGCTCGGGAGCGACGACCTTGCCGGTCTGGCCCACCTGCCAGTCGTTGGGAGCATAGCCCGCATCGACGGCGGCGCGGGAGGCGCCCACGGCAGCGCCGAACTTGTCGGCCAGCGGCTCGATCACATTCTTGAAGTTCTCCGATGAGGCAAGCGCCCGGCCGCCGGAAACGACGATCTTCGCAGCGGTGAGTTCCGGCCGGTCCGACTTGACGATCTCCTGGCTGATGAAGGTGGAGGTACCGGCATTGCCGGCGGAGGCCACAGCTTCCGTCTTGGCCGATCCGCCCTCGGCAGCCGCCGCGAAGGAGGCGGTGCGCACGGTGATCACCTTCACCTTGTCTGAGGAGGTCACGGTCTGGATGGCGTTGCCGGCATAGATAGGGCGCTCGAACGTGTCCGCCGAGATCACCTTGGTGATGTCGGAGATCTGCTGCACGTCGATCAGCGCGGCAAGCCGCGGCATCAAGTTCTTGGTGTTGGCGGTGGAGGGCGCGACGATGGCGGCATAGTTCCCGGCGAGGCCTGCCAGCAGCGCGGCGGCCGGTTCGGCCAGCAGATGCTCATAAGCCGCATCATCGGCGACGAGCACTTTCTCGACGCCAGCGAGTTTGGCCGCTGCGGCGGCTGCGCCGGCGCAGCCCTTGCCGGCGACCAGCACATGCACCGGGCTGCCGATGGCTGCGGCGGCGGTGAGCGCCTTGTGGGTGACGCTGTTCAGCGCAGTGTTGGTGTGTTCGGCAATCAGAAGAACGGCCATCTCAGATCACTCCCGCTTCCTTGAGTTTGCCCACGAGTTCGGCGGGCGAGCCCACCTTGATGCCCGCCTTGCGGCCGCCGGGCTCCACCGTCTTCACCACTTTCAGGCGCGGCGCGACATCGACGCCAAGCGACTCCGGCGTATGCTCGTCGATGGGCTTCTTCTTCGCCTTCATGATGTTCGGCAGCGAAGCGTAGCGTGGCTCGTTCAGCCGCAGATCGGTGGTCACGATGGCCGGCGTCTTCAGCGAGACCGTCTGCAGGCCGCCGTCCACTTCGCGCGTGACCGTGACGTGATCGCCGGCCACCTCGAGCTTGAAGGCGAAAGTGCCCTGCGGCCAGCCCATCAGGGCGGCGAGCATCTGGCCCGTGGCGTTCATGTCATCATCGATCGCCTGCTTGCCCATGATGACGAGACCGGGCGATTCCGCCTCGATGACCTTCTTCAGGATCTTGGCGACGGCCAGCGGTTCGACTGCGGCATCGGTCTTCACATGGATGCCGCGATCGGCGCCCATGGCGAGGCCTGTGCGGATCGTTTCGGCCGCGCCCTGCGGGCCAATCGAGACCACGACGATCTCGGCGGCGCCGCCCTTCTCGCGGATACGGATCGCCTCTTCGCAGGCGATCTCGTCGAAGGGGTTCATGCTCATCTTGACGTTGGCGAGATCGACGCCCGAGCCATCCGGCTTGACGCGGATCTTCACGTTGTAATCGACCACCCTTTTCACGGGTACGAGGATCTTCATGGGGCTCTGCCTCCCGGGCTTCGTTCTTGTGCGCCATTTGCCGCAAGCGGTCATGGCTTGTCCAGCGCCGGTAGTGTCTCAGTATGAAATTCAGCCCTGTTGACGCTGGCGATACACCGGGGCGAATCCCATGTTATGCCAGACGCCAAGCATGGGTGGTATCTTGGACGAAGAAAGAGAACGGCAGCTGAAGCACCGACTGCAGTCAATCCATCAGCGGGTTCAGTGGATGGCCAACGAGGAGGCCAGATTTGTTTGGGTTAAGGGTTTAGCGGCTAGAGGATCGCACCTTATCGAAAAGGAGCGGCTTCTTGATGAAACTGACCGCATTCTTGACGAGTTGGAGGGAAGGAATGCCGACCGGTCCTAAGGGCGAAAAGCGCAAAGCCGATGTGATCGGCAACTTTGCCCATATCATGCGCATTGCCACGGGCGAGGTTGAAGACGCCACGCCAGACGATGGCAAGGACAAAGCCACTCAGGCTATGGGCCGCAAGGTCGGTGCGGCGCGTGCTGCATCCATGACGGCGGTACAGCGCGCGGAGATTGCCAAGAAGGCAGCGGTAAAGCGGTGGGGAAAAAGCAGGCATAAGCCTCATCGCGAACACGAATGCTTGCAAGGCAAATGTAGCAGGCATAGAAGACGACCATGCAGCACGCATGGAGCGATTCGCATGTCTGAAGAGACCCCACAGAGTAAAGGCGGCAAGGCGCGCGCTGAGCGCCTAAGCCCGGAAGAACGAGCGCTGAGCGCGCGTGTTGCGGCTATGAAGCGGTGGGACCCCGACCTCCCTAAAGCTGTATCAGGAGGTGATGACACCCCTATACGCATCGCAGGCATTCAAGTCCCGTGTTATGTTCTTGAGGATGACCGGAGAGTAATAGCCACATCTGGTATGCTTGATACTCTTCAGCTTGCTCGTGGCGGTTCAATGGTCAGGGGTATGAATCGTTTGGAGCTTTTTGTATCCCGTGATCGCATAAAGCCCTTTGTTTCTAATGAGTTGCTAGAGAGAATCCGTAACCCAATCCGCTTTAGGATTGGCAATAATGTTGCCAACGGATACACGTCCGATACTTTAATTGATATCGCAGAAGCAGTGATTATAGCTGATAATAGTGAAAGAGGACTTCAAAAACAGCAAGCAGCTATTGCATATCAATGCCGAGTCATCACGGCAGCTCTGACCCGGATCGGCTTGATTGCCCTCATCGATGAGGCGACGGGCCACCAAACGAAACGCGAAAAGGATGCGCTCCAGCAAATCCTAACTGCCTACCTTTTGCCGGAGCACCGTCCTTGGATGAAGACCATTCCGGACGATTTTACGAAAGAGATTTACCGGGTTTATGGCTGGACGCGCACCGCGAACAATCGCGGTCCAAGGTATGCAGGCAAGCTGATCCGCCAACTTATCTACGAGCGATTGCCCAAGCCTGTTTTGCCAGCGTTAGACCAACGAAACCCGGCTGACGCGAAGTATCGCCGCAAGCACAAACACCATAGCTTTCTTACGCTAGAACAAGGCCTTGATCATTTTCGGACGCAGGTCATCACGGTGATGACACTACTTCGCATTTCGCGAAACAAAGCGGAGTTTAAGCGAAATTTGAGAGCCTATTTCAGCAACCAGACAGAAATGGATTTTGATGGTCTCTAGTGCTTAACGCTAAGCATGAAAGTTCATGTCATGATCGGCATGAACAGGCTCTCTGTTGCCCAGCGCGCCCAAATCCTCGCCATGCTATGCGAAGGATCGTCGATGCTGTCGATCTCTCGCCTTGCTGATGCGTCGATCAACACGGTGTCCAAGCTGCTGGTCGATGCCGAGCGCTTTTTCGCTGGTTTTCATGACGCCAAGGTCAAGGGCGTGAAAGCGCCGATGGACGGCGCTGGCGACGTATGGATTTGGACGGCTACCGTGGCAGCGATGGACGGGGATGGTCCAAAGTCAGATATGCGCGGGCCATACGGGAAGCGCCTTGCAAAAAAAGCCCCGCCGAAGCGGGGCTTTTCAGACACAATGATTGGTTTGCGATCACCGATCAAAGCGGCCAGCCGAAACTGGACTTAATTGCCGGTGCGACCGGCGACACCAGAGATATGGGGCCGAGTCATTAAAAAATCAAATCACAATCCCAAGCCAGAGCGCACGCAATTCCGAACATTATCCATGACAGCCTGTTCCAGAATTCTGATGTCGTAAACGCGCTGCCCGCCATTCCATCCAGAAAACAACAACCTGAGCCTGTGGAAAGCAACTGTAAGCACAATGTCACCCTTAACCCACATTTTGGGGCTGTTGTAAGGCGCAGGCAGCGTTGGGTTGAATTCAATTTCCATGTGATGCGGCAAGACGGGGCTAGGCGCCGAAGTACTCAGGGGAACAATCGTGCACATCATCTGTCTGCCGGGAATCGGAGGCGAAAGCACAATTGCTGGACGCCGCTTGACCATTTCAGGAGGGCGGAAGCCCTGCGAAAGATCGACTCTGACAATGGTTCCCGGAAAAGGGTGTGCGGCGACGGTCAATATATGAATCCTTCGACGCGTATTGCCCTATCCGCAAAACAATATCAAACTGATAACCTACTCAAGCGCCTTGGCTGACGCAGCGCGATATAGTTTATATATGAACTAAATCAAGCCGTGACTCGCCGGCGGGATCCTCGACATCGACAAGCCAGAGATCGGAATCGAAATTCAATTCCCGCTGAACGCGCGCCTCGACATCGGCGGGCGTGGCGCCAGGCGGTGTCAGGCGTTGGAAAAGCCGGTCGGGCGCGTCGGCCTCGAAGGCGGTTTGCGGTGCGGGACCGTAAAGGGCCGCCGTGCCGTCCAGCCGATCGATGCAGATGAAAACCGCGCCCGCCTCCTCCGCTCCCTTGCGCCTGACGACGGCGAAGGCATTCTCGCCATTGCGGCGGCGGATGTAGGCGGCGACGAAGATATCGGAGCGCAGGCGCATGCGGGAGGGTATCGGCGGTCTCTCCCCGGCGTGCAAGGGGACCGGCTATTCCACCGCCATGCCGGACGCCTGGGCCAGTTCCCGCATGACACGGGCCGGATTGTCATAGCGGGATGGAAGCTTGCGGTCTTTCTCGAAGCGGTCGAGGGCGGCGCGCGTGCCGGGCCCGAAAGCGCCATCGTCGCGCAGCGGGCCATAGCCGAGCTTCGTCAGCGCCCGCTGGATCATGGCGACCGTTTCGGGCCGCTCCAGCCGGTCCGCCGGGTTGCGCAGCAGATTGGCGATCTGATCGCGGGGACGGATATTGGACGTCAGGAGTGAGGCCAGAAGCGCATCCGAGGCCTCGCCGGTGACAGGCAGGTTGGCGGCGCCCTGGAAATCGCGGATCCCGCGGATGGTCTTGGCGTTTGCCGTGCCGTCAGGCTCCCCGGCATAGAACCCCTTGCGGGCGAGTTCGAGCTGGATCTCGCGCAGGAGATCGGTTCTGCGGGAGGCTTCGGAAGCCCGCTCGATGAGCGACGGCCGCGCCTGCGGCAGCGGGACCTGCGCCGGCTGGGGCGTGGCATGGATCTGGGGATTGCCGACGAACATGGGAGCGCGATGCTGCTCGGGCTGCATCAGAAGGATGTTGCCGAAGATCGCAGCGCAGGCCGCGCCGCCAGCGATCCAGACCAGCGATCCGACTGGGTTGCGGAGGATGCGGCGGATCGCCATCCGCGTCACGGTCGTCTCGCCGCTGATCAGGCGGCGGGCCGGTTGGCCTGCCGACAGGATGCGTTCCATCGTCTCCACTCTCGGGTCAGGCAATGCGGCGTTGGGCGGCATGTTTGCGTTTCGGCAAGGTTTCGGGTGCGGGATTGCGCAGCAGCGGCAGAATATTCGATGCCGGCGCAAGAGCGGGCGCCCCGGCGCGGGCGAGCGACAGCTTCACCGTGGTTCCCTGACCGGGGCTGCTGGACATGACGATCCGCCCCCGGTGCAGCGCCATCAAGCCGCTG
Source organism: Methylocystis sp. (assembly GCA_020252485.1). Lineage (GTDB taxonomy): Bacteria > Pseudomonadota > Alphaproteobacteria > Rhizobiales > Beijerinckiaceae > JADCCX01. The sequence continues at coordinate 264,107 of JADCCX010000008.1, read as the reverse complement.
GCGAGCGACAGGCCGAGCCCGATGCCGCCGCGTTCCCGGTCGAGGCCTTCGTCGAGACGCGCGAAATATTTGCCGAGGAGCGCAAGCTTGTCTTCGGAAAGGCCCGGTCCGTGATCCGTGATCGCAATATGCACGGCCGCATCGTCGCCGGAGAGCTTCACCGTGACCGGCTTGGAACCATCGCCGAATTTCACGGCATTGGACAGGACCTGATGCAGAATGCACCGGAACGCACGCTGATCGACCTGCGCCTCCAGCGGCGTGTCCGGCGCCTTCAGGCTGACCTTCGTTTGCTGAGCCTCTGGCGTGAGCTCGAAGCAATCGATCGTCGATCGAACGAGCGCCGTGAGATCCGTGGTCTCGGGTTCGTACTCGTAGACTCCCCCGTCGATCCGCGTGATGTCAATCATGGCCGTGACGATCCTTAGAAGATCGCGGCCGGCGCCGTTGATGATATTGGCGTACTCGCGCAGCTTTTCGGCGCTCTGGGGCGTCGTGGCCGGGTTGGCGAGGAACTCCGAGAAACCGATGATGGCGTTCAGGGGAGTCCGCAGTTCGTGGTTGACGGTGGTGAGGAACGAAGCCTGCGCTGATTTCGCGGCCTCCGCTTCGGCTAAGGCCCTGCGTCCCAGTTCCTCCTCGGCGATGAGGCGGTCGATGTCGCGCAATGATGCGAGCGCGATGCCGCTATCCTCCCCTGATGCCATCAACGCGATTTCCACCCAGCGATAGCGCGGCGCGTCGCTGGCCGGCGAGGTGCGCAGGCGCGCGCGCAACGTTGGATCGGCGCCGGAATGCACGCAATCTCCGAGCGCTGTCAGGAAGGACGGGCGATCGGCCACAAGGATCAGTTCGATCAGGCCGCGCCCTTTCAAGGCGTCAGAGGGTAATCCCAGCACCCGCATCGCGTTGCTGCTGACGCGGATCACGGCGCCGGAGCTGTCTACGGCTACGACAGTCTCCGACGCCATCGCCTCGGTCTCGCGGCTCTGCAGGCGCTGGTCACGGAAGGTGCGGCGCTCGGCGGCGAGGCTGCGCGTCATGCCGCGCGCGAGCAGCATGACATTGACGACGAGCACGACGGCGATCGTCATCGTTGCGAAGGGAAGCGGCTCGCCCAACCAACCATTTGCCATGCCGAAGGGCTGGAAGATGCCGAACGCCAGCGCTGTGGCCATTGTGGCGGCGACCGTCGCGAGAATCTGCAAGCGCAGCTTCGGGCCCGATAGCAACGTTGCCTCGATGGCGAGAACCGAAAGCATGGCCATGGCCGGGACAGGCGGCAGCCCCCGCAGCATGCCGCCGAGCAGAACCAGGGCCGCCACCATAAGGCTCAACACGATGGCGCGCGGCAGCCCCTGCGTGTCGCGCACGTCGAGCGCGATCACCGCCGGCAGAATGCCGAAAAGCAGAAGTGCGGCCAGCACAGCCAGCGACCCGCCGGAGGCGAGCGCAATGGCGGGAAAAACAGCGAGGATCACAGCTGCCGAAACCAGACGGCATTCCCGGAAAAGGCGGAGACTTTCGTCCGGTGTCAGGGCGCCGGTTGCGTCCATGGTCCAATCCAGCCGATTCGAACTTGCGATTGCCATTTCAATGCTTCCGATCCGGCTCTTGGGCCGCGGATCTTCTTGACTGCGAGTATGACGCGCGGGCCTTAAGTGAAGGCTAAGGCGCAACAATTTCCTCAGCCCGGAGGGTATGTGGCCCGCACGCCCCGGAAAAACTCTCGATCATGGTAAAGGCAAGGGTAACGCGCTCACTCGAAACCAAGCTTCCGCATTCAGTTTCCGGCAGGCCTTTTTCGCTATGCTTCTCCAAAGATCGTTTACCAACACCCACTGGATCGCGCGCCCCGGGGAACTGAAATGGCCTTGTTCCGCATCGCCGCCGCCGCCGGACTCCTGCTGGCGGTTGCGCCCGAGCCGACGCTGGGCGTCTTGCGTTCGGTGTTCGGCATCGCCGATGCCGTGCCGCTCTCGCAGAACGCCGCAGCGGAAGCCGCGCTTGCCTATTGCCGCGAGCATCCGCGGACCTGTGTGGACATCGCCCGCAAGGCGGAAGGCATCCCTTCAACCTTGGCGAAGGGCGCGAAGCCTTGACGGTGTGCGGCGAGGGGTTCATGTCCCCTCGCGATGACCATCCCGTGCTACGAAGAGATTGCTGAGAACCTTTCCTTCCTCGACGAGTGGGAGGAGCGCTATGCCTATGTGATCCAGCTCGGCAAGGCCTTGCCACCTATGGCCGAGGCGCTCAAGACGGAGGAAAACCGCGTCCAGGGCTGCGCCAGCCGGGTCTGGCTTGCCACCTCGGTGGGTGAGGGGGCCGATCCGGTGCTGACCTTCGCGGGAGACAGCGACGCGCTGATCGTGCGCGGACTGGTGGCGTTGGCGCTGTCAGTGAATTCCGGCAAGACGGCCTCGCAGATCGCGGCCACCGATACGTTCGGGATGTTCGATACCTTGGGGCTCAGGGCGCATCTTTCGTCGCAGCGCTCGAATGGTCTGCGCTCGATGGTGGCCCGCATCCGCCGGGATGCGGAAGCGGCCCTGTCAGGCGGCTGACCCTTGCGCCCTTCAAAGAGTGCGATAGGGCGCGCGTCCTGAAGCAAGCGCGTCGTCGAGCAGCTCCAGCCGGTCCTGGCCCCAGAAGAACTCGCCATCGAGCACATAGGCGGGCGCGCCGAAGACATCCGCCTTGATGGCATCCTCGCCGTTCCTGGCATAAATCCGCGACACATCGTCGGAGCGGGCCGCGGCGATCAGCTCGTCGGCGTTGAAGCCCGCCGCGCCGATCAGCGCCCGGACCACCGCTTCGTCGTTCAGGTTTTTCTCTTCGGCCCAGACGCTGGCCAGCGCCGCGGGCCAGAGATGCTGGATCGCGGCCCGCAGCGATCACGCCAATCAGCACAGTGTTGACCAAGGTTGGGTCGAGCGGGAAATGCTGCGGCTTCAGGTTGAGCGGCAGCCCGCGCTTCTCGCGCCAGCGCTGCAATTCCACGAACCGATAGCGCTGGCGCGCCGGCGGCCGCTTCGGCAGCGGCAGGCTCCCGGTTGCGTCGAAGACATCGCCCAGCGGCACCGGCTTGTAGTTGATCACCGCGCCATGCTTCGCGGCGATGGCGTGAAACAGGTCATGGCCCAGATAGGTCCATGGCGAATTGACGGTGAAGTAGTACTCGATGGTGCGGGACATCGTGGGGGGATATCGCCTCTCGCGGAAAAACGCAAAAGGGCGGCCCGAAGGCCGCCCTTGATGGTTGTGAAGCGAAGGGACTGACTTAGAAGTCCATGCCGCCCATGCCGCCGCCGCCCGGCATCGCGGGGGCGCCGGAGTCCTTCTTCGGCGCTTCGGCGATCATGGCTTCCGTCGTGATGAGGAGGCCGGCAACCGAGGCTGCATCCTGGATGGCCGTGCGGACCACCTTGGTCGGGTCGATAATGCCCATCTTCATCATGTCGCCATACTCGCCGGTCTGCGCGTTGTAGCCGTAGGAGTAAGACGCGTTCTCGAGGAGCTTGCCGACAATCACCGGCGCGTCATCACCGGCATTGTCGATGATCTGCTTGGCCGGGGTGACGAGCGCCTTGCGGACGATCTCGATGCCGGTCTTCTGATCCTCGTTGGCGGTCTTCAGCCTGGCGACCGCAGCGATGGCGCGCAGCAGCGCAACGCCGCCGCCCGGCAGCACGCCTTCTTCCACCGCAGCGCGGGTGGCCTGGAGCGCGTCATCAACGCGGTCCTTCTTTTCCTTGACCTCGATCTCGGTCGCGCCGCCGACGCGGATGACGGCGACGCCGCCAGCCAGCTTCGCCAGACGCTCCTGGAGCTTCTCGCGGTCGTAGTCCGAGGTGGTCTCCTCGATCTGCGCCTTGATCTGGGCCACGCGGCCCTCGATGTCCTTTTTCTTGCCCGCACCTGAGACGATCGTGGTGTTCTCCTTCTCGATCCGGATCTTCTTGGCCCGGCCGAGGTCCTTCACCGTGATGTTCTCAAGTTTGATGCCGAGGTCTTCGGCGATCATCGTGCCGCCCGTCAGGATGGCGATATCCTCGAGCATCGCCTTGCGGCGGTCACCGAAGCCGGGAGCCTTGACGGCGGCGATCTTCAGGCCGCCGCGCAGCTTGTTGACGACGAGGGTGGCGAGCGCTTCGCCTTCCACATCCTCTGCGATGATCAGAAGCGGCTTGCCGGTCTGCACCACGGTCTCGAGGATCGGCAGCATCGGCTGCAGCGACGAGAGCTTCTTCTCGTGGATGAGGATATATGGGTCCTCAAGCTCGGCGATCATCTTCTCGGCATTGGTGATGAAATAGGGCGAGAGATAGCCGCGGTCGAACTGCATGCCTTCGACGACATCGAGTTCTGTCTCGGCGGTCTTGGCTTCCTCGACGGTGATCACGCCCTCGTTGCCGACCTTCTGCATCGCTTCCGAGATCATCTTGCCAACCGACATGTCGCCGTTGGCGGAGATGGTGCCGACCTGCGCCACTTCGGCGTTGGAGGTCACCTTCTTGGAGTTCTTCTGCAGATCAGCGACGATCGCGGTGACGGCGATGTCGATGCCGCGCTTCAGGTCCATCGGGTTCATGCCGGCGGCAACCGCCTTGGCGCCTTCACGGACGATCGACTGGGCGAGAACGGTCGCGGTCGTGGTGCCGTCGCCGGCATGGTCGTTCTGACGCGAGGCCACTTCGCGCACCATCTGGGCGCCCATGTTCTCGAACTTGTCGGCAAGCTCGATCTCCTTGGCGACGGTGACGCCGTCCTTGGTGATGCGGGGCGAACCGAACGACTTCTCGATGACGACGTTACGGCCCTTGGGACCGAGCGTCACCTTGACGGCATCAGCCAGGATATCGACGCCACGCAGCATCTTGTTGCGCGCGTCGGATGAGAAACGGACTTCTTTGGCAGCCATGGGACTGTCCTTTCGTCTGTGTGAACGGGATTGGTGAGCGAGCGGGCGGCGACGAAATTACTTCGTCACCACGCCCATGATGTCGGATTCCTTCATGATCAGAAGGTCCTTGCCGTCGATTTTCACTTCGGTGCCCGACCACTTGCCGAAAAGGACGGTGTCGCCCTTCTTGATGTCGATCGGGATCAGCTTGCCGGCTTCATCGCGGCCGCCGGGACCGACGGCTTCCACCACGCCCTCCTGGGGCTTTTCCTTGGCGGTGTCGGGAATGATGATGCCGCCCTTCGTCTTCTCATCGCTTTCAAGGCGACGGACGACGACGCGGTCATGCAGAGGACGAAACTTCATGCGTGTTCCTCGTTTTATCAACGCCGGACCAATGTCCGGATCTGGGAGAAATTTGACCCTCTAGCACTCGCATCATGCGAGTGCTAACAGGGAGAGCGGGATATGGCGAGGCGCTTGTCGGCTGTCAAGGGTTTGACTGCACAGATCGAAGGACCATGCGTCGAAACAGGTTAACGGTCCTGCTCGGACCGAGATGACTCTGGTCCATTACCATCGCCGCTATTCGACGAAGGATGGTGGGCGCGACAGGGATTGAACCTGTGACCCTTCGCGTGTGAAGCGAATGCTCTCCCGCTGAGCTACGCGCCCGCCGGAACGGCTGGATGCGGTCCTGTCGCTTGAGACGGCCCTGCTGTCAAGAATAGATATTCAGAGGGCTCAGGGCGAAAACGCATCAAATGCCTGACCCCTGATGAGCTCACGGCCTGGCCCCGCCGCCATCACCTTTGGTTATCGGAACGATCAAACCACAGAACCAGACTGTTGCATTCAGACCACTGTCGAGGCTGAGCGATCGCTTCACGCGAGCGTGATGTTGCGGTAAGCTTGCCAAATTGGTCCAGAAGGGGTTCTACACGAATCAAGGGCGATCTCTTGAGAGGTGGCTGCCTTTCAATCCGGGGGTTTTCCATGCGCCTTATGGCACTCATCACCGCAGCTTTCGTCATCGCTGCGACGGGTTCGGCATCGGCTTCTCAGGTGCTGTATGATCCGTTCACCGGCCGCATCGTCGATCTGTTTTCATCGGGAGGCCGCGCCGCAGCGACGCCAATCCCGCGCGAAGAGGTAGCCTATACGGGCAAGCATCGTCCTGGCACGATCCTCGTCGATGCCAGGGAGCGGCGCTTGTACCTCGTTCTGGGTAACGGCAAGGCCATGAAGTACGGTGTCGGCGTCGGTCGCCCCGGCTTCGAGTGGGGCGGCACGAAGACGATCACCCGCAAGGCCGAATGGCCTACCTGGACGCCGCCTCCGCAGATGCTGCGCCGCCGTCCGGACCTGCCGCGCTTCATGCCGGGCGGCCCCGAGAACCCGATGGGTGCCCGCGCGCTTTACCTCGGTTCGTCGCTGTACCGCATCCACGGCTCGAACGAGCCGGAGACCATCGGTCAGGCGGTTTCGTCGGGCTGCATCCGCATGCTGAATGAGGATGTCATCGATCTTTACGAGCGCGTCCGCGTCGGAACCCGTGTTGTCGTCATGCGCTGATCGCCGGATCAGATTGAAGCAGAATGAGGGGCCGGCATCGCCGGCCCTTTTCTTTGCGCGAAAGCGCCGGCGAAAAAGGCGGCCCGCAGGCTGCCGCCGGTCACTCAGGTAAATTGCTGAGAGGCTTCAGTCCTCGCTCTCGTCGTCGCTGCCCGCAGAGGATGGCGGCGGTGCGACGAGCCCGTCAAGCCCGCGCAGCAGTTCGTCCTCCGACATGCGGTCGAAGGCGACATTGCTGTCGTCGACGGCATTGATCTGCGTGCGGCTCTGGGGAGCGGCGATCATCGGGACGGTTTCGGTTTCGGGTTCATCGACCTCCACCTGCTTCTGCAGGGAGTGGATGAACTCCTCCTTCAGATCTTCGGGCTGGATCGTGGCGTCGGCGATTTCGCGCAAGGCGACGACCGGGTTCTTGTCGCGATCGCGATCGATGGTGAGCGGCGCGCCGGACGCAATGATGCGTGCCCGATGGGCGGCGAGCAGAACGAGCTCGAACCGGTTGTCCACTTTATCGATGCAGTCCTCAACGGTGACGCGCGCCATGGGACGCCTCCTTTATTTTGACATCTTGTTGCTGAATGACGTTTCCGGTACTGCAAGCCTCTTCGGATTGCAAGGTTCATCGATAACGGCTCGATTGCAGTCGCCAAGGGCGATGCACAATTTTACAGCCAGGCAGGGCAATTTAAAGCTCGACAGCATCGACGTCTTGATGAAACATGCAGCTCAGCCGAACGGCGATTGCTAACAACAAGAAGACCTGCAATTGCGCAAGGTTAGAATAATATAGTGAGAAACTATGACGACTCGTGAGAAAATCGCTGTCTTTATCGATGGCGCAAACCTGTATGCCACATCAAAATCCCTTGGATTTGACATCGATTATCGCAAGCTTCTGAAGGAGTTCCAATCGCGGGGAACGCTGGTCCGCGCGTTCTATTACACTGCTTTGGTTGAAGACCAGGAGTATTCGTCAATCCGTCCATTGGTCGATTGGCTTGATTACAACGGTTATACGGTGGTGACGAAACCTGCGCGGGAATTCACCGATGCCGTCGGCCGGCGCAAAATCAAAGGCAATATGGACATCGAACTGGCGGTCGATGCCATGGAGCTCGCTCCCTACGTCGATCAGATGGTGCTGTTCTCGGGCGACGGGGACTTCCGCTCGGTGGTCGAGGCGGTGCAGCGGCGGGGTGTCCGGGTCTCGGTTGTTTCGACCGTGACCACTCAACCCCCGATGGTTGCCGACGATCTGCGCCGGCAGGCGGACGAGTTCGTCGATCTTGTCACGATGCAGGCCAAGATCGGCCGTGACCCATCGGAGCGGGTGATGCGCGATCCTGCCGACCGTGGTTCGTTCTCGCGGCCGGTCGCGCCGACAGCACCGGTGAACCAGATGCCTGGCTTCGTCCAGCGGCCGGTGCGCACGCCTGGGGCGACCGGAGAGTAACTGCCCGATACCGGTGACAGGAGACCATCAGGCCAGGGACGGGGCGCCCACTTGCCTGATGGTTTCCCGTTTGCCGATCGGCGTCCCGGGATCAGCCGAGGCCGCCGACGAGCATGTATTTGTGCTCGACGAACTCATCCATGCCATGCTTGCCGCCCTCGCGTCCAAGGCCCGATTCCTTGACGCCGCCGAAGGGCGCGACTTCCGTGCCGAGAATGGCTGAATTGATCCCGACCATGCCGTATTCCAGAGCCTCGGCGACCCGGAAGGCGCGGCCGAGGTCCTTCGTGTAGAAATAGGACGCCAGGCCGTATTGGGTGGCGTTGGCAAGCGCGACCACCTCGCTCTCGCTCTCGAACTTGTAGATCGAAGCGACGGGCCCAAACGTCTCTTCGGTCGTGACCAGCATCTTGGTGGTGACGCCTGTCAGCACCGTGGGCTCGAAGAACGTACGGCCCAAAGCGTGCCGCTTGCCTCCGACAGCCACCTTGGCGCCATGGGCGATGGCGTCCTGAACATGGCGCTCAACCTTCTCCATCGCCTTGCCATTGATCAGCGGGCCTTGCATCACGCCCACTTCGGCCCCGTTGCCGACCTTGAGCTTGATGACTTCGGCGGCGAATTTCTCGACGAAACGGTCATGGATGCCGGCCTGCACATAAAGCCGGTTCGTGCAGACGCAGGTCTGACCCATATTGCGGTATTTGGCGATGATCGCGCCCTGGACGGCCGCATCCAGATCGGCATCATCGAAAACGATAAAGGGGGCGTTTCCGCCAAGCTCCAGTCCTACCTTCTTCACCGTATCGGCGGCCTGCTTCATCAGAAGTTTGCCGACCGGCGTGGAGCCGGTGAACCCGACGAAGCGGACAGCTGGATGCGAGGTCATCACGCCGCCGATCGCGACGGCGTCGCCCGTCACGATGTTGAGGACGCCGGCGGGCAGGCCGGCGCGATGGGCGAGTTCGGCGAGCGCCAGCGCCGTCAGCGGGGTATCGGGCGCCGGCTTGACGACGAAGGTGCAGCCGGCGGCCAGGCCAGGCGCGCATTTGCGGGTGATCATGGCGGCGGGGAAGTTCCACGGCGTGATCGCCGCGCAGACGCCGATCGCCTGCTTCTGCACGATGATCCGGGAATTCGGGAAGGGCGAGGGAATGGTCTCGCCGTAGATGCGCTTGGCTTCCTCGGCGTAGAATTCGACGAAGGAGGCGGCATAGGCCACCTCGCCACGGCTTTCCGCCAGCGGCTTGCCCTGTTCCGCCGTCATGATCTGGGCGATGTCCTCCTGGTTCGCCATGATCAGATCGAACCATTTGCGCATGATGGCCGAGCGCTCCTTGGCCAGCTTCTTCGACCAGAGTTTGAAGGCCGCATCGGCGGCTTCGACCGCCGCTGTCGTCTCTGCGGCGCCCATGTCCGGAACGCTGGCCAGAACCTCGCCGGTCGCGGGATTCTCGACGGCGTTTGTTCCATCGCCGATCCAGACGCCGTTGATATAGCATTGCGATTTCAGAAGCGTCGGATCCTTGAGGGTCAACATGGTCTCGTCCTGTGCTGGCGGATTAAGCCGTGTTCCTAACACGGATGGGACGCCTGACGCGAGATGGGTGTAGCCATGAAAGCGATCAAGCCGGCTGATGGATCGGCGGTGCGACCAACCGGCGGTTTGCCCTGTCGGTCCCGATCTGGAATATCGCCACCATCCAGCCAAACCGGCCCTCCGCACGATGAACCCAATCTTCGCCGACATCCGGACCCCCGTCTTCGCGGTCATGGGAGCGATAGCCTGCGGTTATGCCTGCCCTTCGACCTTGCTGCTGGCCTCCCCAGGCAGCATCGGTGTTCAACGTGATATCCGGCGTTTTTACGCGAACTGGAATTTTTGCACGCGGTGAAGCGTCGCTAGCAAGCATGATTATTTACATATATGCTTGTATTTTGTAAAAAAATGCCAATGCAAAGACTTGTCTCCACTGGATCGAACTCTAGGTCCGAAACGCCTTTGATGACGTGGAGTTCCGGGCGATGGTTTACCCCAGTGAAGACGGCGCGCAGCACGGGCATTTGCCGGACGCGCCCAACCCGTCATCTCAGGGAGCGGGCCGGGCCGGTCGCCTGTGCCCCTCCTGCGGTGAGCCTCACCGGAAGCCGCTTCGCTGGGGAGCGGATGGGTGGCGCACCGCACAATGTCTTTCCTGCGACCTTGTCTACACGACAGAGGCGCCGGGGCATGGCGCGCTGGCCGATGCATTCGAGTGGTCGGCCAGCTTCGCCGCCGAGGCGAAAGCCAGGAAGGAACGATCCCCTCTCCTTGCGCGGCTGGACTCGGCGACGCGATGGAGGACGCGGATCAGACTCCAGACGAACCCGATGGATTTCATCCGTCCGCGGCTCGCTGGCGGCGCGATCCTTGACATCGGCTGCGGCAACGGCAGCTACCTTGCCACCAACGCAGCCGGCTATCGTCTGCACGGCATCGACATCTCGCCGCCGTTGGCCGCGGCCGCGGAAGGCCTGTTCAGCCGGACCGGCGGAGGCGCAATTTGCGCACCGGCGACCGTGGCGCTGGCGGCGATGCCGGGCCGCTCCATCGACGCGGCCATCCTGCGATCCTACCTGGAGCACGAGGCGGAGCCGCTTGCTGTCCTCCAGCGCTTGCGGCAGGTGCTGAAACAGGGCGGATTCGCCGTGGTCAAGGTGCCGAACTATGCGAGCTTCAACCGGATCGTGATGGGCCGCCGCTGGTGCGGCTTCCGGTTTCCGGACCATCTCAACCATTTCACGCCTGCAACGCTTGCAGCGATTGCGGCGCGCGCCGGTTTCGAGACGGAGTGGCGATGGCGCGACCGGCTGCCGACCGACGACAACATGTGGTGCGTGCTGCGCTGACGGCGGCGTTTGCGTCAGGGGCCCGGTTCTGCCACAGAGCCCGGCAGCATCCGCAACAACCGCGCCGCGCCCATGAACCCGATCTTCGCCGATACTGCGACCTCCGTGTTCGAGGTCATGTCCCGCCTCGCCATCCAGCACAAGGCGATCAACCTGGGGCAGGGATTTCCGGACGATCCCGGCCCGCTGGATGTGCGCCAGAAGGCGGCGGAAGCCGTGATCGATGGCTGGAACCAATATCCGCCGATGATGGGGCTGCCCGAACTGCGCCAGGCCGTGGCGCAGCATTACCAGCGCTTCCACGGGCTCAGCTACGATCCCGCCAGCGAGATCATGGTGACCTCGGGCGCGACCGAGGCGCTGGCCGGCGCGCTGATGGCGCTGATTTCGCCCGGTGACGAGGTGGTGCTGTTCCAGCCGATGTATGACGCCTATCTGCCGCTTGTGCTGCGCGCGGGCGGCGTGCCGAAATTCGTGACGCTGAAGCCGCCGCATTTCCGCTTTTCCGCCGAGGATCTGGCAGAGGCCTTCTCGCCGCGCACGAAGGTGGTGCTGCTCAACAATCCGCTCAACCCGGTGGCGACCGTCTGTCCGGTCGAGGACCTTTCGATGCTGGCGCATTTCTGCATGGCCAATGACGCCATCGCGCTTTGCGACGAAGTCTGGGAGCATGTGATCTTCGACGGCGTGCGGCATATCCCGATGGCCTCGCTGCCGGGCATGCGCGAGCGGACCGTCAAGGTGGGTTCCGCCGGCAAGATCTTCTCGCTGACGGGCTGGAAGGTCGGCTTCGTCTGCGCCCATCCGGCACTGATGAAGGTGCTCGCCAAGGCGCATCAGTACATCACCTTCACCACGCCACCCAACCTGCAAACGGCGGTGGCGTATGGGCTGATGAAGGATGACAGCTACTTCACCGGCATGCGCGCCGATTTTCAGCGCAGCCGCGACCGGCTGGGGGACGGGTTGAAGACGCTCGGCTTCGATGTGCTGCCCGCCGCCGGCACCTATTTCCTCAACATCGACATCACGCCGACGGGGATGAGCGACGATGTCACCTTCTCCCGCAAGCTGGTGGAGGATTTCGGTGTCGCCACGATCCCCGTCAGCGCCTTCTACGCCACGGAGAAGGTCACCAATGTGGTCCGCTTCTGCTTCGCCAAGAAGGATTCGACGATTGACGGCGCTCTGGAGCGGCTGGAGAAGGCGGTGCGGGCTTAGGGCTGGATCGAGACACGCACACCCCCCGCATTAACCACGTTCCTTACCCAAAGCTTAACGCGCTCCTGCGATTTTATGGTTTCCGGTTGTGTAGTGGGGAGACCGAAACATGCCCGCAAATGTCCGTCGCGACGGGGTGCTGCTGACCCTTGCTGCCGGCACCATGCTGGCCATGCTGCAGTCAACCGGGGCTGAGGCCCAATCGTATCCCCGCCGCAGCGATTCGGGTGAGGCCATCCCCGGTCGTATGGCGGTCGGCGCCATCATCAATTCCGCGCGTCCGCGCGTCTATCATCCGCCTGTGGCGGAACCGGTTACGGACTATGCTCGCCCCGCGCGCGTCTATATCGAGCCGGAGCCCTATCACGTGCCGTCCTGCCATATGGTGCGCCGCAAGGTATGGCTCGACGAATATGCCTATACCTTCCGGCGAGAGCGCGTCTGCGGCTGAGGAACCGCCTTCCGCGCATCCTCGGACGGGCGGTTTCCGCCCCGCTATTTCCCGTGCTTTCCGGCGCTGGCTGGAGTAAGGTTTTCTGCTGACGAATCAAACAGCTGAAAGCTTTTTTCCGAATGGCCGAAACCCCTGATAACGCTCCCGGAAACGGGGCGGAACCCGAATATGGCGCGGATTCGATCAAGGTCCTCAAGGGCCTCGATGCGGTGCGCAAGCGCCCGGGCATGTATATCGGCGATACGGATGACGGCTCAGGCCTGCATCACATGGTCTACGAGGTGGTGGACAATGCCATCGACGAGGCGCTGGCGGGCCACGCGACAGCCGTCAATGTCACCCTGAACGAGGACGGTTCCGTTACCGTCAACGACAATGGACGCGGTATTCCCACGGCCATCAAGAACGACGACGATCACGAGCCGAAGCGCTCGGCCGCCGAAATCGTGATGACGGAGCTGCATGCCGGCGGCAAGTTCGACCAGAATTCCTACAAGGTCTCCGGCGGTCTGCACGGCGTCGGCGTCTCCGTCGTCAATGCGCTTTCGTCCTATCTGAAGCTCTCGATCTGGCAGAATGGCAACGAGCATTCCATGGAGTTCCGGCACGGCGTCGCCGCGGCGCCGCTCCGCATCATGGGGCCATCCAATGGCCGGCGCGGCACGGAAGTAACGTTCCTGCCCTCCACCGAAACCTTCACCAATGTCGAATTCGACTTCAAGACGCTGGAGCACCGGCTGCGCGAGCTCGCCTTCCTGAACTCGGGCGTCAGGATCATCCTCACCGACCGCCGCCACGGCGCCAATGTGGTGGAGGAGCTTTACTACGAGGGCGGCGTCGAGGCTTTCGTGCGTTATCTCGACCGCACCAAGACGCCGCTGCTCGCAAAGCCGGTGATGGTTTTGCGCACGCAGGAGGATAGCGGCCCAAGCGGCATCGGCATCGAGGTGGCGCTCTGGTGGAACGACAGCTACCACGAGAATGTGTTGTGCTTCACCAACAACATCCCGCAGCGCGATGGCGGCACGCATCTCGCGGGCTTCCGCGGCGCGCTGACGCGTCAGGTGAACAGCTATGCCGAAAGCTCCGGGATCGCGAAAAAGGAGAAGGTCGAGCTGACGGGCGATGATTGCCGCGAGGGCCTCACCGCCGTCGTCTCCGTCAAGGTGCCGGACCCGAAATTTTCCTCGCAGACGAAGGACAAGCTCGTCTCCTCCGAGGTGCGCCCGGTGGTCGAGAGCCTGCTGAACGAGCGGCTGGCCACCTGGTTCGAGGAGCATCCGGCGGACGCCAAGCTCATCATCACCAAGGTGGTGGAGGCGGCCGCCGCCCGTGAGGCGGCCCGCAAGGCGCGCGAGCTCACCCGCCGCAAGGGCGTGCTCGACATCGCCTCGCTGCCCGGCAAGCTTGCCGATTGTCAGGAGCGCGACCCGGCGAAATCCGAGCTTTTCCTTGTCGAGGGCGATTCCGCCGGCGGCTCCGCCAAGCAGGGCCGCAACCGCGAGTTTCAGGCGATCCTGCCGTTGCGCGGCAAGATCCTGAATGTGGAGCGCGCGCGCTTCGACAAGATGCTGTCATCGCAGGAGATCGGCACGCTGATCACGGCGCTCGGCACCGGCATCGGGCGCGAGGAGTTCAACGCCGACAAGGCGCGCTACCACAAGATCATCATCATGACCGACGCCGATGTGGACGGCTCGCATATCCGCACGCTGCTGCTCACCTTCTTCTTCCGGCAGATGCCGGAGCTGATCGAGCGCGGCTATGTCTATATCGCGCAGCCGCCGCTCTACAAAGCCGCCAAGGGCAAGACCGAGGTCTATCTGAAGGACGAGCGCGCCTATGAGGATTACCTGATCGACGGCGGGCTGGAAGGCGCAGTGCTGCGCGCCGCCTTCGGCGACCGGGCGGGGCCGGATCTGCGCGGACTGATCGACGAGGCGCGCCTGGTGCGCAGCGTGCTGCAGGGCCTGCATTCCCGCTATGACCGCGCGGCGGTGGAGCAGGCGGCCGTCGTGGGCGCGCTGCAGGCGGATATCCCCGACGGCCCGGAAGGGCCGGCCATGGCGGCGAAGATCGCAGGCAGGCTCGACATGCTGGCCGACGAATTCGAAAAGGGCTGGAGCGGCGATGTGCGCGACGGAGGCTATATCCTGAAGCGCACCGTGCGCGGCGTGACGCAGGTGGCGATCCTCGACTCGCAGCTTCTGCATTCCGCCGACGCCCGCAAGCTGAATGAGCGCGCCGCCAGCCTGAACGACGCCTATGCGAAGCCCGCCATCTTCAACCGGCGCGGCAAGGACAGCGTGATCTACGGGCCGACCTCGCTGTTTGCGGCGGTGAAGCAATCAGGCTCCGATGGCGTGCGGCTGCAGCGCTACAAGGGGCTGGGCGAAATGAACCCAGAGCAGCTCTGGGAAACGACGCTCGACCGCAATGCCCGCTCGCTGCTGCAGGTGAAGATCAAGGAAGTGGGCGAGGCGGACGACATCTTCGTCAAGCTGATGGGCGATGTGGTGGAGCCGCGCCGGGCGTTCATCCAGGAGAATGCGCTGAGCGTGGCGAATCTGGATGTGTGAGGGGGGACTGATTGTTCGCATTAAACCGCAAAGTAATGGACTTGTTAGCGAATTTCAACGGTTTGAAATATTCGCTTGAGTTGCGTTTGCGTTTAGTGTGATATTTGGTGTGGTCAAGGGAGGCGATTATGTCGGATATTGTTGAAAATGAGATTGGCGTCAAGATTGAGGAAGATGCAGAAACCTTCACGACATATGATATCGCTACCTATCCAAGTGATCTTACTCTCCAGGGAATTGTAGATCTGTGGAAAGAGAATCAAATCCAAATTCCCGATTTTCAACGCAATTATGTTTGGACTTTAAAGCAAGCATCATTGCTGATCGAATCGTTTTTAATTGGCCTTCCGGTCCCACCAGTTATGTTATACATTGATAATGAGTATAATAATTTAGTAATTGATGGCCAGCAAAGACTAGTTACGATTAGATATTTTTTCGAAGGTTTTTTCGGCCCGGAAGATGAAAGAGGACGTAGACGAATTTTTCGACTCGAAGGTTTAGGAGCGAAAAGTCCATACCGCGGTTTAAAATTTGAAACACTTGAGGAAAAAGACAAGCGAAAATTGAAGTCTTATGTATTGAGAGCAATAAACATTAAACAGCTTGGGCCAACAGAAAAAGATCCTACTAGTATATATCATATATTTGAAAGATTAAATACTGGGGGAACTCCCTTGAAGCCGCAAGAAATAAGAAACTGCATCTATGCTGGGCCAATCGTGGATTTTCTTCGGGAGGCCAACAAAGACGCGTTTTGGCGAGAAATAGTTGGTGTTCAGAAGGGCGATAAATTTCAAAGGGATGTAGAATTAGTGTTGCGTGTATACGCTCTTTCGGATGGATGGCTTAATTATGAGCCGCCGATGAAGGATTTTTTATCGATATATATGAAATCTAATAGAGTTAATATTGATAAATTGGAGAAAATGGAAGAACGTTTTCGAAAAGCATGCGAGCTTGCATTGCGCTTCTTAGGCGAAAAGCCTTTTCATATTAACGGTCCATTGAATGCAGCAGTCTTAGATGTTACCATGGCTTATATTATGAACAATCCTGACAAAATTGACGGGAATTTCAAATTAAAATTTGATAGTTTATTTCAGAATGAATCTTTTAATAATGCCGTCGAAAGAGCAACTGCTGATAAACTTAATGTCGCACGTCGATTTCAGGCGCTCTTCTCACCATGACAATTAGCCAATTTTATTTCGACGATTTGGACCGGTCTACGATAGAACTCAAACGAGCGTACTTGTCTTCTGCCGCTGGACCAGAACGACAAATTTATGTTGGAACTTTATCTGTTGTAGCCTGCGCAGCTTTTGAAAAAATTGTATGCGACGCGTTAGTTACATTCTCGAAGCGGAAGCATCATTCTTTTGGAAATTTGATGGAGCGACAGTTAGATAATTTTAATGCAAGACTGAAAATCAATCAACTCCAAGACGATTATCTTAAGAAATTTGGGGATAGATATCAATCTAATTTCAAAAAATACCTTGAATATGAAGAAAAAATATACTTAAAAATGAATAGAAATTCTCTAAAGGCGGCTTACGGTAATATAATACAATGTCGTCACTCGTTTGCTCACGAGAATGTTATACCAAACAATTCATCTTTTTCAGAAATGGAGGAGAGCATTCCAAGTGGAAAGATAGTAATGAGTGTTTTTGTAAGAGCACTTAGCGTGAAATTATAGTATTTTAATTATCTATGAAATTTATTATAATATTTTAAATTAATAATAGTTCTAGAATTTGATTTATTTTTAGAAAAATTTCAATATACTACTAATAATGAAACCGGCAGGCAGCCACCTCCAACGCTAGTGCTTTGCCGGAGCATTTCACCGAGCTACCCCACCCCACCCAACTCCCGCACCAGTTCCGGATGGCGGTCCAGCAGCACCATCAGCTGCACCGTCGGCCCGCTGGGGGCGACGAGGCCGCGCTCGTATTTGTCGAAGGCGTTGGCGCCGACCTTGAAGAGCTCGCCGGCATCCCGCTGGGTGAGTTTGAGCTTCCGGCGCAAGGCGCGGATGTCGTCCGGGGTCGGCACGCCATCCACCATCCGCCGGAGCTCGCGCAGCGCGCCATCGACCGCCCGCATATCGTCGCCGACATGCACGCCGTCGCCTTCGCCGGCAGGATAATATCCCGGCAGGTCAACGGTGATCGACTCCCCCTTGTAGGTGACCGCGAAGGGCCGCAGGCCGCGGCGCAGGATTTCGCCCGTTTCGGGAGAGGTCATCGTTTCCGGCAGATCGGCGTTCGCCATTTCATTTCTCCTTGAACGACATCACGCGGAATTCCGTGAGCGCATCGGCCTGAAACTTCACATAAAGCAGCAGGCCCTCTGACGGCACATGATAGACATCCTGCCAGACGCGATGATCGGCGAAGGTCGTCATCGACTTGACGAACATCCGCCGCTCGATCCCTGCGATGACCTGCACGACGCCATGACGATCAAACCCCAGCGAAACCGCGTCACGCAGCGCCGACGTGGTCATCGTCAGCGTCTCGATAGACCCGAGTGCGGCCTGAATGGCGGCGAGGTCATAGGTCGGCCGACGCTTCTCCATCACGGACCCATATACCACCATAATGGTGGTAAACTCAAGATGCTTGGGAGGGTGCCAGCAACGCGGCCTTACCCCCTCCCGGCCCTCCGCTTCGCTCCGGGCCACCCTCCCCGCAAGGGGGAGGGAGGGAGCCAAACCGGATCGGCAAACCATCGTTGAATCGGTGCAGTTCAACAATTCAATAATGAAACCGGCAAGCCGCAACCTCAAGCGTCTGCGCCTCGCCTGTCCCCGTCACCCGATACACAAGCCGATGCTCCTGCGTGATGCGGCGGGACCAGAAGCCGGCGTATTCGTTTCGTAGCGCCTCAGGTTTGCCGATGCCGGTGAATGGCTGACGCATTGTCGCGACCAGCAAATTGTTGATCCGTGACAGCATTTTCGCATCCGCTTGCTGCCAATGCAGATAGTGCTCAAAGGCCTCGTTTGAAAAAGTGATTTTCATCGAGGTTTGGGTTGCATCGTCTCAGGATCAACCTCAACGATCTGACCAGCATTCAGCTGCGCGATCGACGCCGACAACATCTCGCGGTTGGCCTTGGTGCTGAGCAGATAGAGCGTCTCCTCCATGCCCTGCCAATCCTTGAGGGGCAGCACGACCACGGGCTCATGGCCCTGGCGGGACACCACGAGATGGTCGCGGTCCTGCTCCAGCTTGTCGAGATGGCTGGCGATGTTGGCGCGGAAGTCGGAAAGCGAGACATGGCCCATGGCGGCCTCCTTTTGTACGCATATTCGTACAATACAGTGAAGGCGCGGGCAAGTGCGCTATGCCGGGTTTACAGGCGATCCCAAGGCGCGCACGAAGGCGGCGCTGTCGGGATAGACTTCATAGCCGGAGATCAATCCGTCCCGGAAGCGGAAGACGTTCAGCGCTTTCGCCCTGATCTCGCTGCCGTTGGCCCTGACGCGCCAATGCGCATCCAGGAAGACGATGACGGCATCCGGCGTCTCGATGCGCTCGGTGGCGGTGGTGCTCACCACTTCGAGATGGGCGCCGACCTTGGCGAAGAACGCGATCGCGGCATCGGCGCCGTTGTGCTCGCCGGCCCATGGCACGAGATCGGGCGGGCCGTTCCACCAGATGCGGATATCGGGGGTCGCGACATTGCGGATGGCATCGGCCATGCCGCTGCGCAGACCGGCATACCAGGCGTCGAGGATGGTGGGATTCACGCCAGCCACCTTTTCCGCCGCTTGTAGTACTTCACGTCGCGGAAGCTTTTCTTCGCGCCCTCCGAGACGCCGAGGTAGAATTCCTTGACGTCCTCGTTCTCGCGGAGACTCTTCGCCTCGCCGTCCATGACGATGCGGCCCGTCTCCATGATGTAGCCGTAGGTCGCGTATTTCAGCGCCATATTGGTGTTCTGCTCGGCGATCAGGAAGCTCACGCCCTCCTTGGCGTTGAGGTCTTTCACGATCTCGAAGATTTCCTCGACGATCTGGGGGGCGAGGCCCATCGAGGGTTCGTCGAGCAGGATCATCTTGGGCTTGCTCATCAGCGCGCGGCCGATGGCGCACATCTGCTGCTCGCCGCCGGAGGTGTAGCCGGCCATGGAGAGCTTGCGCTGCTGAAGCCTCGGGAAATAATCGTAAACCTTCTCCATGTCGCGCTTGATCGCGGCATTGCCGTCGCGGCGCGTGAAGGCCCCGGTCAGCAGGTTCTCCTCGATGTTCAGGTGGCCGAAGCAATGGCGGCCCTCCATCACCTGGATGCAGCCGCGCTTGACGAGTTCATTGGGCGACATCGTATCGACGCGCTCGCCCTCAAACTCGATGTTGCCCTTGGTCACCTCGCCGCGCTCGGCCTTGAGCAGGTTGGAGATGGCCTTCAGCGTTGTCGTCTTGCCGGCGCCATTGGCCCCCAGGATCGCGACGATGCCGCCGCGCGGCACAGTCACCGACACGCCCTTCAGCACGAGGATGACGTGATCATAGATCACCTCGACATTGTTGACCGAAAGGATCGGCTTCACGGGTGCGGGCGATGGGGTGATGGCGGCGGACATGGGGTGCTCCTCCTTCTCCCCTTGCGGGAGAAGGTGGTCGGCGGATGCCGACCGGATGAGGGGTCGCACAATTTGTCGAAATCGTGCGGCCCCGCTTCACTGTGACGTGCGGTGAGACCCCTCATCCGGCCTTCGCAAAGGCGAAGGCCACCTTCTCCCGCAAGGGGAGAAGGGAGGGGTTCTGCCCCGTCCTTACGACGCCTTCTCGCAGGCCTCGGTGCGCTTCGGCCAGCCGGCGTTCTTCTCGGCATAGTCCTTGGAAGCTGCCTCGATCAGCGGGCGAACCTCGTCCTTGAGCGGCGCAATCCAGTCCGAGCCCTTCACGTACTTCGATCCGTCCCATTCGGAGACGAACACCTTGTTGTGGCCGCTGTGATCGCCGCAGGAAAGCTGCAAGGGGGCCGCGAAGCCTTCCATGCCCATCTCCTTGAGGCGCGCTTCGGTGATGTTGAGCGCTTCCATGCCGCGCCGCACATCCTCGCCGCTCACCACCTTCTTGCCGGTGATCTTCTGCGCGTTGCGGATGGCTTCCACCATCAGCATCGAGTTGTAGACGCCGCGGTTGTAGATGGCTTCACCGATCCGCTCCTTGTTTGAAACCTTGGAGAGACCCTTGGCGTGAACATGGGTGAGAATGTCCTGTATGACCGGGAAATTCGTGCCGGCCATGGTGAAGCTCAGCGCCTTGTAGCCCTTGCCGCCTGCTTCGCCCGCACGCGCGTCATCGTCGCCGCCGGCCCACCAGACGCCGACCAGCCTGTCGACCGGGAAGCCGTTGCGCACGGCTTCCTTGACGGCCGTCGGGTTCATGGCGCCCCAGCCCTGATTGTAGATGTAGTCAGGACGGTTGCGGCGGATGTTCAGCCAGGTCGCGCCCTGGTTCTGCATGTCGGCTGCCGCAATCGGGTAGAGTTGCAGCTCGAAGCCGTACTTCTTGGCGAGGTTCTCGAGCACCGGGATCGGCTCCTTGCCGAACGGGGCATCGAGATGGATCAGGCCGAGCTTCTTGCCCTTGAGCTTGTCGAAGCCGCCTTCCTTCTGCGCCATGTAGGAGACCATCACCGACGCGCCGTCCCAGTAGGTCAGCGGCGGGTTGAAGATCCAGGGGAAGACGGAGCCGTCGGCGGATGGCGACAGGCCGTAGGCCATGGAGAGCACCACAATCTTGTCGACGGCAGCGCGCGGAATGAGCTGCAGCGTGATGCCGGTCGAATAGGGGTTCACGAACACGGGGTTCCTGGCCTTGACGGCCTCGTAGCATTCGACGCCCTTCTTGGTGTCGTAGCCGGTCTCGCATTCGTCGATGATCAGCTTGACGCCGTTGATGCCGCCGTCACGCTGATTGATCATCTCCAGATAATCGCGCATGCCGTCCGCGATCGGGTTGCCCGAGCCCGCGAAAGCGCCGGTGCGATAGGTCAGGAGCGGCATATACATCGTGTCCTGCGCCGAAGCGGGAACGGTCATGGCCCCCGCCAGCACCGCGCCGAAAGCCGCGCCAATCATCCATTTGGTCTTTGTCATAAGCATCCTCCCAAAGTCGCTCGCGGGCCATGAGTGGCCCATTGAATCCATCATGCCTGCGTTTCTGCCTACCGCAAGCCTGTTTTCGTCACGTTTCCGGCATGGCGCTCAATAGGGGAACGGCCAGGTCCGGAGTTTCTGCTTCGCGATCTGCCAGAGCCGGGCAAGGCCATGCGGCTCCACGATCAGGAAGAAGATGATGAGCCCGCCCACGAAGATGTGGGTCAGGTGTTCCGCGAAGGCTCCGCCGATTGGAATGCCGATGGCGGGAAGCCCGAATTTCAAGAGCGTCGGCAACCCCGAAATGAAGGCCGCGCCGAAGAAGGAGCCGACCAGCGATCCAAGGCCGCCGATGATCACCATGAAGAGCACGTTGAAGCTCTGGTTGATGTTGAAGGCGTCGCTCGCCTCGCCGCCGCCGTACCAGAGGAACATCATGCAGGCGCCTGCCACGCCGCAGTAGTAGGACGATACCGCGAAGGCGAGCAGCTTCGTCGGCAGCATGCGGATGCCCATCAATTCGGCGGCGATATCCATGTCGCGCACAGCCATCCACATGCGGCCGAACCGGCCGTGGATGATATTGGATGCGATCCAGGTCAGCAGCACGACGATCGACAGCAGAACGAGGTACTTGACCTCGGGCGCGGCCCGCGCGCCGGTCACGATAACGCCCAGAACCTCGCGCTGCGGCACCTCGATGGCGCCCGAAGCATTGTAATTGTAGAGCCAGGGCACGCGCACGAAGCACCATTGCAGGAAGAACTGCGCCGCCAGCGTGGCGACCGCCAGGTAAAACCCCTTGATGCGCAACGAGGGCAGCCCGAACAGAGCGCCGATCGCTGCTGCGAAGAATCCTGAAAGCAGGATGCAGACGATAATGTTGAGGTCGGGAAAGATGGTGGTCAGCTTGTAACAGGCATAAGCGCCCACGCCCATGAAAGCGCCTGTGCCGAGCGAGATCAGGCCTGTGTAGCCAGTCAGGATGTTGAGGCCGATGGCCGCCAGCGCGAAGACCAGGAACGGCACCATGATCGAGTTGATGACGAATTCATTCGCTGTCAGCGGGATGCCCACGAAGGCGATCAGGAGGATCAGCGCGATGCCAATGCGATCCTGACGGATCGGGAACACCGCCATGTCGGCGGCGTAGGTCGTCTTGTACTGCCCGGCTTCACGGTAGAACATCGTTGCTCCGATCCTAAGCCAGTCGGGATTGGGCAGTCGGCAGTCGTGCCGCCAACGCCTCTTTCCCGATTGCCGATTGCCGATTGCCCAAAGCCTAGATCCTCTCGATGATCTTGTCGCCGAACAGGCCCTGCGGCCTGAAGACGAGGAAGCCGAGCGCGATCACATAAGCGAGCCAGCTCTCGATGGCGCCGCCCAGCAGCGGCCCCCAGTAGAACTCGCCGATTTTTTCGCCGATGCCGATGATCAGGCCGCCGATGATAGCGCCGGGAACCGAGGTGAAGCCGCCGAGGATCAGAACAGGCAAGGCTTTCAGCGCAATGGTCTGCAGGCCGAACGACACGTCGGAGCGCGCGCCCCACATGATGCCGGTGACGAGTGCGACCACGCCGGCGGCGAACCAGACGATCATCCAGATCTGGTTGAGCGAAATGCCCACCGAGAGCGCGGCCTTGTGGCTGTCCGCCACGGCGCGCAAAGCCCGGCCGATCCGCGTCTTCTGGAAGAAGATGGCCAGCGCGATGATCATCAGTGTCGCGATGACCGCCGCGGCGATGTCGATTTTCTGCAGCGTGACGCGGCCGCCCAGGATGTTGAGGTCGATCGCGCCCCTCGGCAGACCCAATTGGCTGGTGATCATCACCTTCGGGTTGCCGCCGAAAATGGACTCGCCAATGCCGATCAGCAGATAGGTCAGTCCGAACGTCGCCATGAACAGGATGATGTCCGGCTGGTTGACCAGCGGCCGCAGCACAAAGCGCTCCACGCTGACGGCGAGCAAAGCCATGACGCCGAGCGTGACCAGCAGCGCCAGATAGGCGGCGGGCATGCCCGTGAGGCCCACGCGGCCGAGAAGCTCATAGGTGCCGACGAGCGTCAGGCCGGCGAAGACGACCATGATGCCCTGCGCGAAATTGAACACGCCGGAGGCCTTGAAGATCAGCACGAAGCCGAGAGCAATCAGAGCGTAGAGGATGCCGGCGACGGCCCCTTCCCAGAGCGTCTGCACCAGCAGGTCCGGCATCTCCCGCATCTCGATGAAGGGCGCGGCCAGGATCTTGTGGGCCCAGGATCCCTTGGGCGCGATTCCCGATGCGACGAGAGCGAAGATTAGCGCCGCGATGCCCGCAATGACGGCGAGCGTCTTCGCAACAGGCATGACCCAGCCCGGCAGTGCGGCAGCGGGAGAGGCGGCTTCAGCGGTTGACATCGCTCATCCCCCTCAATGCGCCACGCCGAGATAGGCGTCGATGACCGTCTGGTCCTTCTTGACAGCATCCGGCGTGCCGTCGGCGATCTTGCGGCCGTATTCCAGCACCACCACGCGGTCGGAGAGATCCATGACCACGCCCATATCGTGCTCGATCAGGGCGATCGTGGTGCCATAGGTGTTGTTCACGTCGAGAATGAAGCGGCACATGTCCTCCTTCTCCTCGAGATTCATGCCCGCCATAGGCTCGTCGAGCAGCAGGAGGTCCGGCTCCATGGCGAGCGCCCGGCCCAGCTCCACGCGCTTCTGCAGGCCATAGGGCAGCTTGCCGACGGGCGTCTTGCGGATGTGCTCGATCTCGAGGAAATCGATGATCTGCTCCACCTTCCGGCGATGCTCGATCTCCTCCGTCATCGCCGGGCCATTGCGGAAGAGGTGCCAGAAGAAACTCCTGTGCATCTTCAGCGTGCGGCCGACCATGATGTTGTCAAGCGTGGTCATGCCCTTGAACAGCGCCACGTTCTGGAAGGTGCGGGCGATGCCGCCGACAGCGGCCTCATGCGGCTTCACCTTGGGCCGCTTGACGCCCTTGAAAGTGATGGCTCCTTCCTGCGGATGATAGAAGCCGTTGATGCAATTGAGCATCGAGGTCTTGCCGGCCCCGTTGGGCCCGATGATCGCCCGGATTTCGCCCTTCACGACATCGAACGACACGTCGGAAATGGCGCGCACGCCGCCAAAACGCAGCGAGACATTCTCCACCGCCAACAGGGTTTCGCCCGGAAGCGCGGTGCTCATGCGGCTTTCCCCATGGCGCCGGTTGCGTTGGCGACGACGACGGCCGGATAGGTCCTGGCGTCGCGGATGGCGACCGTCGCCGCGATCGTGCCCTTGCGCCCATCCTCGAAGGTGACTTCGGTGGCGATATGCTGCTCGGTCTTGCCGCTGTAGAGCGCATCGACAAGCGGCTGATAGCGCTCGGCGATGAAACCGCGGCGCACCTTCTGCGTGCGGGTGAGCTCCCCGTCATCCGCATCGAGCTCCTTGTGGAGGATGAGAAACCGCTTGATCTGTCCGCCCGCCATCATCGGCTCGGCGGCGAGCGTCCGGTTCGTCTCGTCCACATGGGCGCCGATGATGTCATAAACCTGCGGCAGACCGGCCAGTTCTTGGTAGCCGCCGTAGGAGACGTTGTTGCGCTCCGCCCAGTTGCCCACGGCGATCGGGTCTATGTT
Organism: Methylocystis sp.; assembly: GCA_020252485.1. Taxonomy (GTDB): domain Bacteria; phylum Pseudomonadota; class Alphaproteobacteria; order Rhizobiales; family Beijerinckiaceae; genus JADCCX01. The sequence continues at coordinate 239,277 of JADCCX010000008.1, read as the reverse complement.
GATGAAAACGGTGACGAAATCCTGGTCCTGACCAAAGGCCACGGCCTCCTTGATGTTCGGATAGAATTTCAATTTGTTCTCGATGTATTTCGGCGCGAAGAGCGCCCCGTCCTTCAGCTTGCCCACGTCCTTCGCCCGGTCGATGATCCGGAGATGCCCCGTGGCGTCGAAGAACCCTGCGTCGCCGGTCTTGACATAGCCATCCGGTGTCATGGTTTCAGCGGTCTTCTCCGGCTCCTTGTAATAGCCGATGAATTGTCCGGGGCTCTTGTAGAGAACTTCGCCCGAGGCCGGGTCGATCCTGATATCGACATTGGGCGTGGCGGGGCCGACGGTATCGGCGCGGATCTGGCCGTCAGGCTGCGCCGTGACGTAGAGGAAGGCCTCTGTCTGTCCGTAGAGCTGCTTCAGGTTCAATCCCAGCGAGCGATAGAAAGAGAACAATTCGGGCCCGATCGCTTCGCCGGCTGTATAGGCGACGCGGATATTGCTGAAGCCGAGCGCGTTCTTGAGCGGGCCGTAAACCAGCAGATCGCCAAGCCCATAGGAGAGCTTCGCGGCCAGCGGCACGCTTTCGCCATTCAGGATCTTTTCGCCCCATTGCTTGGCTACCCCGATGAAATGGTGGAACATCCCGCGCTTGAGGCGGCCTGCGTCCTCCATGCGGATCATCACGCGGGTCAGCAGGTTCTCGAAGACGCGGGGAGGGGCGAAATAGAAGGTGGGGCCGATTTCCTTGAGATCAGCCTGGGCGGTTTCCGCGCTTTCCGGGCAGGCGACGCAGAAACCGGCGACCATCGCCTGCGCATAATTCAGATAATGATCGCCCACCCAGGCGAGCGGCAGATAGGCGAGCACGGAATCCGTGTCGTTGAGCTTGTCGAAGGTCACCGTGTCCGTAGCCGCATTGATGCAGCCGGCGGCCGAGAGCATCACGCCTTTAGAGCGCCCGGTCGTCCCGGACGTATAGAGAATGATCGAAACATCTTCGCCCTTGCCGGCGGCAATCTCCCCATCCAGCGCCGCAGCCGCGCCTGGTTCGCCGAGCGCGGCCTTGCCGGCCGCGATCACCGTGTCGATATGGTGGAGCTCGCCGTGATCATAATCCTTCAGCCCCCGATCGAAATCGTAGAGGATGGTCTGCAGCCTTGGCACGCGATCGGCCACCGAGATGAGCTTGTCGACCTGCTCCTGATCCTGCACCGCCGCGAAGGTGACCTCGGCGTTATCCAGCACATAAGCGAGTTCATCCGCGATCGCATCGGCATAGACCGGAACAGGAATGGCTCCCAGGATCTGCGCCGCCATGATCGACCAGTAGAGTTTCGGCCGGTTGCCGCCGACGATGGCGATCTTGTCTCCCCGCTTCAGGCCGAGCTTCTGGAGACCTGCGGCCAGTCCGCGCGCCTCGGCATAAACCTCCGCCCAGGTCCAGCTCGCCCAGATGCCGTTGTCCTTGAAACGCATGGCGGGGCGCGGCCCGCGGATCCGGGCGTTCCCGGCCAACAGCTTGCCAAACGTATCGCCGCCGACCTGAGCGCGTGCTGCCAAATCGCCTGGCGGTTCAGGACCGCCCTCCCTGTCATGACAAACGCCGTGAGGGTTGGATCCCGCATCGGTGAATGGTGGCATATGCAACCATTACGCCAAAGATCAAGTGTTTCCTTCGCCGCGGCCCCACATTGGCCTTCCACGAAAGCGCGGCTGCGACCCTTGCATTAAGGTTAAACATTCGTGAAAGGCGCGCGGGACCGCCCGGTCTGTTATTCTGGAGTCAATGGCTGCTAAACAATCGTTAAACCGGGGTGGCGTTTCCATGATCGAGTCAGCGTTCCAGGCCGAAGGCGCCAAACCCTTCGCCATCTCCTTCGCGGAGAGGATGGTTGCTTCCGAGGGCTTCAAGACGCTTTTCGCCGAGGGCATGGGCCTCGTCGAAGCGACGGCATCCTATCTCGATGGGGATGGACGCAAGGAATCCCGCGACCTGCAGCGCGGCGCAGCGCTTGCTTACGCCAGCGAAAGCATGCGGCTGACGACCCGTCTCATGCAGATCACCTCATGGCTGCTGCTCCAGCGCGCCGTGAACGAGGGCGAGCTCACCCGGCTGGAAGCGGAAAACGAGCACCGCAAGGTTAAGCTCCAGCCATCGGAGACCGCAAGCTCGCCGGAAATGCTCGCCCTGCTGCCGGCCAAGCTCAACGAGCTCATTCAGCATTCGCTGCGGCTTCAGTCCCGCATCATCAAGCTCGATGAGCTGCTGCGGACCGAGGATAAGCCCGCCGCCCTCGAATCAGAGGCCAATCCTGTGGCCCAGCAGCTCAATCTGCTGCAGATGGCGCTCGCGCGGGGCATGCGTTGACGGCTATTCGGCCGTTCTTCAGGATCAGGGCTGTCCGACTCGCTTGATTTTACTCACGGGGAACGTGAACTCGCCGAATTGCACCATATCCTCGGCCCCGGAGAGATCGATGCTCTTCACCACCCCGCGCGCCTCGGATCTCATGACGCTTTTCGACGCGCCATTGCTGCCGACAAGCTCGCCCTGGACCTTGATCGTATAGCTGCCCTTCGGGTCGAGCTTCGCGTCAGGATTGGTGATGGTTCCTGACCAGGTGAAGGTCTGATTGCCGGATCCGGGAGGCGTCCAGGGCGCCTTGTAGACCTCCTTGCCCGACGAATCCGAGATGCTGACCTGATAGTTCGCGTAATTCGACTGAATGGCAACCGGCCATTTCGCCTGATAGCGTCCGCCACCCAGCGACGTGACGCCGGTGGTTGAGGCATCTGCCGAGACATCGGTGCCGATCAATGAAGCGGCGGAAGCGGCATTGAGGCGTGCGCCGGCGCCGCCTGTGCCGAGGTTCTTCGACATGGCGGAGAGCAGGTCATTGGTCTTTAGCTGCTGTTCGACGCTTGAGAATTGCACGAGCTGCTGCGTGAACTGGTTGGCATCCAGCGGATCGAGCGGATTCTGGTTCTTGAGCTGCGTGGTCAGCAACGACAGAAAGGCATCGAAGTTCTGCGCGATTGTCTTGCGGTCCTTGTCGGTCGCCGAGGCCGACGAGGAGGCCGAGGCCGTGAGGCTGGACGCTGTCCTGGCGACCGAGGCGCTGGTGGCGGTGCTCATGGAGGGGCTCCTCAGATCCTGATGTCGAGGCCGCCGGCGGCCGGTGCGCGGTAGATGGCCGGACGCAGCGCAATATCGTCGATCGTGCTGGCCGCCTCGGCCTTGCCGCCAGCGGCGTTGTCGGTCGGCGAACGATCCTGTTGGCCGGACTGGCGGTTTTGCTGGCCGGGGTCGCGCAGCGAGAATTGCAGGGCATCGGGGCTGGTCTTCAGGCCCGCCTGATCGAAGGCGCGCTCCAGGGTGCGGGCATCGCGCTGCAGCAGTTGCAGCGTTTCGACCTTATCGACCACGAGTTTGGCCTGAACCTGCCCGGCCTCGGAAATCTCAAGCTTGATATCGACCCGGCCGAGATCCTCCGGATCAAGGCGGATCGCAAATTCGCGTGAGCCGCGCATGGCGCGCATGCCGATCTCCACCGCCATGGCCTGAAGCGGCACCGGCGCATCCGCCCGCGCCATCGCCTGGGCCGGATCGGCCGGTCGGGCGGGAACCGGAGCGTCGCTTGCGGGCGCTGGCGTCACGGCGCCGGCCTGGGCCGGCGAGAGCCCTGCCGCCTGCGGCTTGGCGCCTTCCATAGGCGCAGCCATTTCCCTGACTGCTGAAGTGGCTTGATGCGTCGCCTGCGCGGTCTCGCCCTTCGCGGCGTTCTTCGCGGGAGCCTCGGTTGGCGTCGCCGCTGGCGCGCCTGCGGATGCTTCGGTCTTTCCGGCTTGGGTGAGCAGCTTCTGCCCCGCCGTGAGAACGACGGTCACCGCCTTGTCGACGGTCGCCTTGTTCGACCCTGCCTCTTCGTCAGCGGCGGCTGTCGCCATCGCCGTCGCGTCACCGGCGGGGACGGCTGCCGGCTTGACCGCCGCCGCCGGCATCGCCGCGCCTTCCGGGACCGCAGTCAGGGCCTCCGTCGCCGGCATCGCTGCGCCTTCCGGGACCGCAGTCAGGACCGCAGTTTCGGGCGTTGCGCCGGCCGCTGTCGCAGAGGCTGCCGCTGTCGCAGCGTCGGCCGCTTTCGCAGAGGCTGCCGCTGTCGCAGAGGCTGCCGCTGTCGCTGTCGCGGCCGCTGTCGCAGACTTCGCCGTGACACCCTGAACGGCCGCGGGCGGACCGTTGACGGAAGGCGCCGTCATCTCGGCGAGCGTCGTGGCGGCGAGAGCGATCACAGGCTGTTGCGGCCCCTGATCGCCGACTGCCGCGGCCTCCTTGCCGTTGCTGTCGGATGCGGCCGCCTCATCCCTGGTGTTGGAAGGTTCGTCGGCCTTGGTCTTTTCGGGCTTGGCGGAGGCAGCATCATCCGGCTTGGGCGCGCCCCTATCCGGCTGTTCGGGTCCTTCGGATCGCGGCCTGGCGGCGTCGGAATCCCGCGGCTGATCGGGGCCGGGCCGTGCGCCGGGCTTTTCCTGGGCCGCGGCTTCGGCGCGCGATCGTTCTTCGGCCGTCCTGGTCCAGACGGGATCGTTGCGATCCGTTCTGATTTCGGCATCGGCTTTTGCCGCTTCGGCGCGTTGTGTTGTGTCCTCGCGGCGGGCGGGGCGATCGACCCGCGCAGCCTCCTCGAGCATGCGGCTGAAGCCCTGGCTCTTCTCCGTTAACGCATCCTTGCGGGCGGCAAGCGGCGAAGGAGAGGTTTTCTGCAGCGCGATTTCGTTGATGAAGGCGGCGGACGTCATGATCCCGAACTCCTGGACGCGACGATGGCTTGCAGGAAGAGGGCCAAGTTCAAGCCATTGATTTTAAATATGAAATTGAAACTCTCCCGCGTCACGGCACGGCAAGCCGTGCCGTGTTGGGCAAATTCTGCCGGGCGGCGCGAAGGCCTTCCGCCCTTCCCGAAAAACCGCTAATGAAACCATCAAATGCAAAATACCCTCGATATCGCGAAAGCGCCGAAGGACACTCGCGTGGTCGTCGCCATGTCGGGTGGCGTCGATTCCTCCGTCGTGGCCGCCGTCCTCAAGGACGAGGGCTACGATGTCGTGGGCGTGACGCTGCAGCTTTATGATCACGGCGCCGCCATCCACCGCAAGGGCGCCTGCTGCGCCGGTCAGGACATCTATGATGCCCGCGCCGTGGCGGAACGCATCGGCATCCCGCATTACGTCCTCGATTACGAGACCCGCTTCCGTCAGGAGGTGATCGACCGCTTCGTCGACAGCTATGTGGCCGGCGAGACGCCGATTCCCTGCGTCGAGTGCAACCGCAGGGTCAAGTTCCGCGATCTCCTGTCGATGGCCCGCGAATTGGGGGCCGATGTTCTGGCGACCGGGCATTACGTGCGAAGCCGGCCCGGTCCAGACGGCAACCGCGTGCTTTTCCGCGCCGCGGACGCCGATCGCGACCAGAGCTACTTTCTCTATGCCACGACGCAGGAGCAGCTGAACCTGCTGCGCTTTCCCCTCGGGCATCTCGCAAGCAAGGCCGAGACGCGGGCGCTCGCCCATCGTCATGGGCTGGAGGTTGCCGAGAAGGCCGACAGCCAGGACATCTGCTTCGTGCCCGCGGGGCGCTACCAGGAGCTGGTCGAGAAACTGCGTCCAGGCGCGGCGGAAACGGGCGCCATCCTGCATGTCGATGGCCGCGTCCTTGGCCGTCATGACGGCGTGATCGGCTACACGATCGGCCAGCGCAAGGGTTTGGGCATCGCTTCGGGCGAGCCGCTTTATGTCATTCGCATCGACGCCGGCCGCAAGCAGCTCATAGTCGGACCGCGCGAGGCGCTCGCCACCCGCCGCGTCAGGCTGCGCGACGTGAACTGGATCGGCGAGGGCGGCCTGCACACGCTGCCGGCCGAGGGGCTCGAAGTCGCCGCCCGCGTACGCTCGACACGCGCGCCCCGGCCGGGGCTGCTGCGGCAGGTCGATGGCCAGCTTGCCGTCGAGCTTCTTTCGGCGGAAGAGGGCGTCGCGCCCGGTCAGGCCTGCGTCCTCTACGATGGCGACGGGCCCTGTGCGCGCGTTCTCGGCGGAGGCACGATCGAGCGGGCTCCGGCGCCGGCCGCGCTCGCCGCAGCCTGACGCGGGAAGGCGCGGAATGACCGTTCAGTACGATCTCAAGGAGCAGGAGCGCGTCTACGCGACCTTCGCCAAATTCTACGACGCCATCTACCTCTGGCTGTTCGCGCTGCCGCACCGGCGGATTGCCGCCGCCGCGTCTGCCGGCGGGCCCAAGATCCTGGAGATCGGCGCGGGAACGGGGCTGGTGCTGCGCTACTACAAGCGGGACCGGGAGGTCATCGCCGCCGATCTTTCCGTCGCCATGCTCCGCAAGGCGCAGGAGAAGATCGGCCGGCTCGGCCTCAGCCATGTCCGCGGCATCGTGGCGATGGATGCCTGCAATCTCGGCTTTCCGGATACGGCCTTCGACGTCGTTTCAATCCCCTTCATGATCACGCTGGTTCCCGATCCGGAGAAGGCGCTGGATGAGGCTTTCCGGGTGCTGAAGCCCGGCGGGCTTATCGTCATCATCAGCCGTTTTGGTGCGGAGGACGGCCTTCAGGCGCAGGTCGAGGCGGCGGTTGCGCCCCTGATGAAGCGGATCGGCCTCTCGTCCTCATTCAAGGTGTCGCGGGTGGCGAGTTGGGCGGAGCGCCGGGGCGATATCGCGATGCGGGATGTTTCGCGCGGCCTCTATTTCAAGATGCTCACCTTGCAGAAGCATTGAGCCCCCACGGCCCTGAACGCGGTTTAGCGATTGCCTCCACGAGCACCCATCCTGCCCCCTTGCGGGGCGGGCGGCCAAGCGCGGCGAGGCCGGGTGGGGGGCCATTTTCTCATATTCACCCTGATGATCACCCCTCCCCGGCGGCTTTCGCCGCCGACCCTCCCCGTCAAGGGGAGGGATGGAGCACGCCTGTTAACCCGGATTTGCGGCCCTGAATGAGCCGCGCGGTTTCTTGACAGCCGCCGCGCCATCGCCCATATCGCCGCATCGGTCGAGGGCGGTTGCGCCCGACAGGTTTTGGCAGGGTAGCTCAGTTGGTGAGAGCGCCGGATTCATAACCCGGAGGTCGGCGGTTCGAATCTGCCTCCTGCTACCAATCCTACGGCTTCGTTGCTGACGCTCCCCGCAATGCCGAATTGAGCGGCGAAGAGGCTTCTAATTCCGCTCTTCCGGCAGCGATGGCAGCGGCAGGACGCCGATTCCTTCCTCGTGCAGCGCTCTTGCATCGTCTAAGCTGGCGCGGCCGCGGATCGCGCGTTCTTCCGTCTCGCCGTAATGGATTTTGCGCGCCTCCTCGGCGAAGCGAGCGCCGACATCCTCGGTGTTCGCCTTCACATGGTCATGAAATTCGCGGATCAGACTTCTCAGGCGCGCGCCCTCCTCGCCCAGCACCGCCATCGGCTGATCGCAGGCTTCGGCGGGCGCTACCGCGGCCGCGTCTTGCCTGCCGGATTTCAGAGTGACTGCGGGCGCCATGATCTGCTTGCCGACCTTCATCGAACCGCAAACCGGGCAATCGACGAGGCCGCGCTTGCGCTGCGTCTCATAGGACGCGCTGGATGGAAACCAGCTGTCGAAGCCGTGGCCATTATCGCAAAGGAGCGCGTATTTGATCATCGGCTGAGGAACATCCGGTTGGGTCGCAAGGGGATTGTCAGGCGGCGAGCAGCCGGTCCAGCTCGCCCTTGCTGTCGAGCGCATGGAGATCGTCGCAACCGCCGATATGGCGCTCGCCGATCCAGATTTGCGGCACGGTGCTTCTGCCGCCGGCCTTCTTCGCCATTGTCGCCTGATCGGCGGCGCTGTTGACCGCAATCTCGGTGAAATCGACATTCTTGGCCTTCAGCAACTCCTTGGCGGCGCTGCAATAGGGGCACCAGGATTTGGTGTAGATCGTGACGGGCGGCATAGAGAAGAACCTCTGACGGATATCATTAAATAGGCGGTCATGCCGGCATCACAACCCTGGCGAAAGTCACGATATCGACACCGGCGGCTCCGCCCCGCAACAGCACGCGCGAGGCCGCATTGGCGGTGGAATTGGTCGTCATCACATCATCGATCAACAGGACATGGCGGCCTTTCAGCGCCATCTTCATCTCCTCTGGCACGATGAATGCGCCCTGCAGATTGGCCTGGCGCTCGGCCCGGGATTTGCCAACCTGACTTTCCGTCCGCTTGCGGCGGCGCAGCAGCCGCGCCTCGACTGGCAGGCCCGTCTTCGCCCCGATAACGGCGGCTAGCGCCGCAGCCTGGTTGAAGCGGCGCTGCCAGAGGCGGGTCCAGTGCAGTGGAACCGGCACGATGACGGCGGCCTCCGCGAGGCAATCCGCCGCCGCCGTCGCCATCATCGCCCCCATCGCGAGCGCCAGCTCCTGCCGGTCGCCGTATTTGAGCTTGTGGACAAGCTCGCGCGCCGCGCCGTCGTGGCGGGCGACGCTGCGCGCCCGGTTGAACACCGGCGGATCGGCGATCGCCGCCGGGGAAAGCAATGGGCCGCCGATGTCGACCGCAAAGGGCGTGCCCAGCCGCTCGCAATAGGGCCGCGCGATGAAGGGCATCTCCCGCCAGCAGCGGGCGCAGAGAGTGGCGGGCTCGGCGGTGATTTCCCGGCAGGCGGCGCATTGCGGAGGATAGGCAGTGTCGAGAACAGCTTTCAGGCCGCCGCGCAGCAGCTGTCGCCAGCCTGGTCCGGCGGTCGCAAACGGCTCGGCAGATGGCGGAGGCGGAAGGGACATCGACAGACTATGACGCTTTACGCGGCCGGTATCGAGTCCCATAGGAACGGGGATGCAAGCTCCCGTCCTCTTCGATCATGTCCTCCTGCAGGCGCGCCTGAAGCGGCGGATGCGCCTTGCGGATGGCGCCGATTTCCTGTGGACCCGTGCTGCTGTGGACCTGGCGGAGAGGCTCCAGCCCGTGCTGCGGCCTTTCCCGCAAATTGCCGATGCGGGCACGCCGTCCGACGCCTTCACGAACGCGCTCCACGCCGTCCGGCCGCATTCCAGTGTGCTGCGCGTTCCAGCGGAGCTGGCCGGAGAGGCGAGCCTTGCGCTCGGCGTCGCAAGCGTCGATCTCGTGGTTTCCGGCTTCGTTCTCCAGCATGCCAATGATCTGCCTGGCGCGCTGATCCAGATCCGGCGGGCGTTGCGGCCTGACGGCCTCTTCATCGGCTGCCTGCTTGGCGGCGCGACACTGACGGAACTCCGGCAAAGCCTTGCCGAAGCGGAGAGCGCGGTGACGGGCGGGGTCTCGCCGCGCGTCTTCCCCTTCGCCGGTGTCCGCGACATGGGCGCATTGCTGCAGCGGGCGGGCTTCGCCCTGCCGGTGGCCGACAGCGAAACGGTGACGGTGCGCTATCCGGATATCTTTCGCCTGATGGCCGACCTGCGGGCGATGGGCGGCTCCAATGTGCTCACCGAACGCAGCCGCCGGCCGACCCGCCGCGCTGTGATGCTCAAGGCGGCGGAGGTCTATGCGCAGCGTTTCGCCGATCCGGATGGCAGGCTGCGCGCCACATTCGACATCCTCTGGCTGTCCGGCTGGGCGCCGCATGAAAGCCAGCAGAAGCCGCTCCGGCCCGGCAGCGCAAAGCAACGGCTCGCCGATGCGCTGGGCGTGCCGGAGGGGAAGGTTTAGCGGGGGCGCCGGTGGTGGTGCTTGCTGGAATCGGCTTGGTTGTTGACCACAAAATCAACCGCACGCGGATGTGAACTGAACTTTGGCCTTTGCTCGCCAAAGATCCGGCGCATGATGCTTCGTTTTCTGTTTGCTGCCTTCGTGCTGGTCTGGACCACAGCGTCACAGGCCTGCGTGCCGATGCAACCCTGCCGGATTGGCGAGCGAGGGGAATACCGCGTCTCTCCGCCGCCGGGATGGGACGGCCGCACGCCCATCGGCGCCTTCTTCTTCATCCACGGCCACCGGGCCAGCGCCTCGGAAATGATGGAGTATCAGGAACTCTCGGACGCGGTTCACAAACTCGGCTTCATACTGGTCGCCCCCCAGGGCCTGGGCGACAGCTGGGGAACACCTGGCTCGCCCGGCGAAGGCAAGCGGGACGAAGCGGCCTTCATCAACGCGGTGGCCGGCGACCTTGAGAAGCGTTTCCCCATTGATCGCGGTCGGCTTGTCGCATCCGGATTCAGCCAGGGTTCTGCCGTTGTCTGGGAGATCGCCTGCCATGGCGACGGCCGGTTTGCGGCCTTCTTGCCGGTCGCCGGCGTCTGGTGGCAACCGATGCCGAAGACCTGCACGGCCCCGCCGCGGCCATTGCTCCATATCCACGGCCTTGCCGATCCCGTCATGCCGATCGGCGGGCGGAGCCTTCGCGAGCGCTGGAAGCAAGGCGACGTCTCGATCGCCGTTGCGACAATGCGCGGCTACAATCAGTGCCGCCCGGCAGGGTCGCGCAGCGAGCAGCGCGGGGAACTCGCCTGCGTCTTCGAGACGGATTGCGCCAGCGGCAGGCCGGTGGCCCTCTGCCTCCATCCCGGCGATCATCACACCAACCCGGCCTGGTTCATGCAGGTGAAGGACTGGCTGGACGCCGCCTTGAAGTAGCCGGAGCGATCAGGCCGCCCCCACCTGCCCCGCCTCCCAGCCGAGAATGGCCTGCTTGCGGGTGAGGCCCCAGTGATAGCCGGTCAGCGCGCCGCTGCTGCCGAGCACGCGGTGGCAGGGCACCACGAAGCTGATCGGGTTGCGGCCCACAGCCGCGCCGACGGCGCGCGCCGCCGTTGGCTTGCCGATGTGCTTCGCGACATCGCCGTAGGTTGTGGCGCGCCCCATCGGAATCTTCAGCAGCGCCTGCCAGACCCGCACTTCGAAATCCGAGCCGAGCATGACGATGTTGAGGGGCTGATTATGCTTCCAATGGCCGGGCTCGAAGATGCGCTGGATTGTCCGGTCGGCAAGGGCCTGCTTCTCGACGAAGCGGGCGTTCGGCCAGCGGCGGACCATATCCGCCATCGCTCCTGCCCGGCCGCCGGCGGCCTTGCCGCTATCGCCCGCCTTGCCGGGGGCGAGCTTCTCGTCCACCCAGCCCAGACCGGCGAGGCCGCGATCCGTCATCACGGCGAGCGCCTCGCCGAAGGGCGATTGCGCATAGCCGTAAAGCAGGGTCAGACCCTCGCCGCCGGCCTTCCATTCGCCCGGCGACATCGCCTCGTGGGTCACGAAGAGATCATGCAGGCGGGAAGGCCCCGAGAGCCCGACCTCATAGGTCGCATCGAGGACGCTGGCGCTGTCCTTGAGGAGCGCCTTGGCGTGATCCAGCGTGATCGCCTGAAGGAAAGCCTTGGGCGTGATCCCGGCGAAGCGCCGGAACAGGTGATGGAAATGCGAGGGCGACAGCCCGACATGGGCCGCCACGTCATCGAGTCCCGGCTGGTTGCGCCAGCGGGCGGTGATGTATTCGAGTGCGCGGCGCACCCGGTCGTAATCCGACATCTGGTCCCTGGCGGGAGAAAGCGGCTGATCGGCAATCTTCATAAGCATGGGTTCATTTCCCTTTGGACGAAGAACGGGCAGAATACCCTCGCCCGATTAGTCTTCGCCTCTGCATCCTGAAGGCGAAACTACGCCGGTGCAGGTTCCCTTCCCACCCGAAAGTTGCGGCGCCTGCGAAAGAATCTGGACTTTTCCCTCATCGAGGCCAGTTTCCAGCGCGCCAAGAGGAAAAGCCTTGATCGTGACGACAAGCCCGATCTAGAGCCAGACAAAGATCTATAAGGTCTGCCCGCGAGGCAGCTTAGGGGAGTGAACATGAGCGATTCGTCAAAGCCGTGGCTTGCGGCCTATCCCGAGGGCATTCCATCCACCATCGATCCCCTGTCGGCCGGCACTATCGCCGATGTCCTTGAGGATGGCGCCAGGCGTTTCGCTGACCGTCCGGCGTTCGAGAGCTTCGGCAAAAGGCTGACCTACGCCGAGATCGCCCGGGCGAGCGATGCGGTGATCGCCTGGCTGCAGGAAAAGGGGCTGCAGAAGGGCGACCGGGTCGCCATCATGATGCCCAACGTCATGGCCTATCCTGTCGTGATGTTCGCGGTGTTGCGCGGCGGGTTCACTGTCGTCAACGTCAATCCGCTCTACACGCCGCGGGAGCTTGAGCATCAGCTCAATGATTCAGGCGCGCGTATCCTCTTCGTGCTCGAGAATTTCGCCCATGTCGTCGAGGAGGCGCGGCCCGCGCTGACATCGGTCGAGACCGTGATGCTGGCGACCGCCGGCGACCTGCTGGGGTTCAAGGGAACGATCGTCAATTTCGTCGCCCGCAAGATCAAGAAGGTCGTGAAGCCCTTCGAACTTCCAAGCGCCGGTTCGCTGGCCGCGATCCTGAAGTCACACGCGGGCAAGAAACCGCGGGCGGCTTCGATCACGCCGGATGACATCGCCTTCCTGCAATACACCGGCGGCACCACCGGCGTCTCCAAGGGCGCGACGCTGCTCCACCGCAACATCATGGCGAATGTGCTGCAGGCCGACGCCTGGATTACCCCGTTCCTGGATCGGACCAGTGCAGCGCCGGTGATGGTGACGGCGCTGCCGCTCTATCACATCTTCGCGCTCACCTGCTGCTGCATCTACATGCAGCGGCTGGGAGCCTGCTGCCTGCTGATCGCCAATCCGCGCGATATCGCAGGCTTCATCAAGACCTTGCAGACATCGCCCTTCACGATGATCTCCGGCGTCAACACGCTTTACAATGCGCTGCTCAATGCGCCGGGCATCGAGAAGGTCGATTTCGGGAAGCTTCAATTCGCCGTGGCGGGCGGCATGGCCATGCAGGGGCCTGTCGCCAAGCGCTGGAAGGAAGTCTCAGGCAAGCCGATTATCGAGGGCTACGGCCTCTCCGAGACATCACCGATCGCCACCGTTAACCCGCTGACGCTGCAGGAGTTTTCCGGCACCATCGGCCTGCCGGTTCCCTCGACGGAACTGAAAATCGTCGACGCCGACGGCAATGACCGCGGGCTCGACGGGCCGGGCGAAATCTGGATCCGGGGGCCTCAGGTGATGGCGGGCTACTGGCAGCGGCCGGAAGAGACCGCCAAGGCCATGACGGCTGACGGCTGGTTCAAATCCGGGGACATTGGCGTGATGCTGCCGGACGGCCAGTTCAAGATCGTCGACCGCATGAAGGACATGGTGCTTGTCTCGGGCTTCAACGTCTATCCGAATGAAGTCGAAGAGGTCATCGCCGGCCATTCCGGCGTGCTGGAGGTGGCCGTCATCGGTTTGCCCGACGAGCATTCAGGCGAGGCTGTCGCCGCCTATGTGGTGAAGAAGGACCCGCAGGTCACCGAGGCCGACATCATCAAGCATTGCCGGACCGAGCTCACCGGATACAAGGTGCCGCGCACGGTGGTGTTCCGCGAAAGCCTGCCGAAGACCAATGTCGGCAAGGTGCTGCGCCGGGTGCTGAGGGACGAGGTGATGGCGAAGGCGTGACGGGTCAAATCCCGTCACATCCCTCCAATCTCACGGCATCCGTCGGCTGATGCTCCAAATCTGTAGCGCTTGCCGCAAGCCGCCGCCACCGGCGGCTTCTTGCTTTGCTCGAACAGATCCCAGCCTTCCTTGAGATTCTCCCAATAACCGAGCCAGCGATGGCCATTGTGCCGAAGCATGTTCTCTTCGGTCATGCGAAACGGGTAGATGTGCACCGGTACACTGGGCTGTCCCGCTTTCAGCGCTGCCTCTACCAATCCATAAATGTCTTCGATGCCTGCATCCGTCATGGCGTAGCAGCCAATGGAGACGCAATCTCCATGGACCATAAGGAATGACCCCGAGCGACCATGTGCGATGTCAAAGGCATTGGGGAAGCCAAGGTTGAAGGAGAGATGATAGCTGGACTTGGGGTTCAAGGCGCGACGCGTCACCGCATAGAATCCCTCGGGTGACTGACCATCACCTTCCTTGAGTTTCGGCCCCAATGATCCTGACCAGCGGCAGATGGGATAGCTGTGCATCATGACCCATCGGTCGCCGCTGTCCATCCAGAGTTCCAGTTCGGAGCTTTCCTTTATGATGCGGATGAACACGGGCTGGCCGTATTTCAGGCCTTTCTCCGCAAGCTTTTGCGATAGCGATAAGGGTGGTTTTCCTTTCAATAACTCCGGAGCGCCGGGAATACGGCTCGCGCGATCCCGGAGAGACTGCCAATAGTGAGGAGCGAAGAGGCTGAGGCCGACGCCAGTCGTCACAGCAAGAATGCTCACGAGAAGGAGAAGCTGGGCGATCCGTTTCATCACCGGGCAAGTGTTGCAGGAAGAGGAGCAAAATCAAGTCTGCTGCCCCGCTTGAGCCCCATTCATGCATGATGATCCGCTGGCTGGCGACCAATCGGACACGGGCCCCCTGATGATGCTTTTTCGCCTTGCCATCGCGCTTTGCGCCGCGATCCTGACTGTGCCCCTCGCTGCCACCGATGCCCTTGCCGCCAGCCAGCAAGGCATCGCCTCCTATTACGGCCAGAAGTTCCATGGCCGGAAAACGGCGAGCGGCGAGCGCTATGATCACAGCGCCATGACGGCGGCGCACCGCACCGCGCCTTTCGGCTCGCAGATCAGGGTGACCAACCTCTCGAACGGGCGCAGCGTCGTGGTGCGCGTCAATGATCGCGGACCCTGGGTGCGTGGTCGGGTGGTGGATGTTTCCGGCGCGGCGGCCCGTCAGCTCGGCATGACCGGAAGAGGCCTGACGCGGGTGAGCGTTTCCCCGCTTTGACACCGCTGCCGCCGCGCGTTACCCCGGCGACCATGGCCACGATCAACAATCTTTTCGTCACACAGCTCTATCGCGGGGTGATCGCGCAGGGCGGTGATGCCTTTCTGGCGGAGCTTGACGCCAGTTGCCGCGCCATCGCGGAGGATGATGCAGCCGGCCAGCGCTGGTGCCGGAAGAACGGCTATCCCGGCTATACGAGCTATGCCTCGCTGAACGATCTGCCCTGGCGGTTTCCGGTGTTCAAGCAATTGCAGAAAAAGCTTGATGGCCATGTCGTCGATTTCGCCCGCGCGCTGGAACTGGACCTCGGGGGCAAGAAGCTGCAGCTCGATTCGCTGTGGATCAACATCCTGCCGCCGGGCGGCGTGCATACCTCGCACATTCATCCGCACAGCGTCGTCTCGGGCACCGTCTATGTCGCGATGCCGGACGGGGCATCGGCGATCAAGTTCGAGGATCCGCGCCACGCCATGATGATGGCGACCCCGCCCCGCAAGGCAAGGGCCGCGGAGCCCAACCGCAGTTTCGTGTACCGTTCGCCCGAACCCGGTCAGGTGCTGCTGTGGGAAAGCTGGCTGCGCCACGAGGTGCCGCTGAACAACGCCGAGGATGAGCGCATCAGCGTGAGCTTCAATTACCGATGGGGATAGGCGGTCCATGAGCCCGCATTCCTCCGGCGATCTCACCGCCGACCGCCGCTACGGTTATGCTCAGGATCTGCTGAAGGAGCGTGATTTCGCCGCCGCCGCCGATCTCTTCCGGCAAGTGCTGGAGCTCACACCGCGCTGGCCGCCTGCCTGGTTCGGGTTGGGCGAGGCGCTGGAGCAGGCTGCGGATTTGCCCGGTGCGATTGAAGCTTTCCGGGAGGCGCGCGCGCTGCTGCCGCAGGATACACTTGGCGCCGGCGTCAGGCTGGCGCGGCTCGGCGCGGCTGACGCCGGAATGACGCCCGGCTATGTCGCGGCTCTCTTCGACCAATATGCCGACCGGTTCGACGATCATCTGGTCAAGGCGCTTTGCTATACGGGTCCGCAGGTGGTGATGGAAGCGCTCAGAAGGGTGTGCAGGAGCGCCGGTCGCCCCTTTCAATTTCATCGCGCCGCCGATCTCGGCTGCGGCACAGGTTTGATGGCGGCGGCGATGGGGAGGCATGTCTCTGTCATGCAGGGCGTCGATCTGTCGCCTGCCATGGCGGACAAGGCGCGCCGCAGCGGGCTTTACGCGAAGGACGGCGTGAGCTGCGGTGATCTGGTCGGCTATCTTGCGGGGCAGGCGGCCGGGACCTTCGATCTTCTGCTGGCGGCGGATGTTTTCGTCTATATCGGCGACCTGGCGTCCGTCTTTCACGCTGCGCGGTGCGCGTTGCAGCCGGGAGGGTTTCTCGCCTTCACGGTGCAATCTGATCCGGGCGATGGCTACCGCCTCGGCGAGGACCTGCGCTTTCACCACAGCGAAGCGTATCTGCGCCGGACTGCAGGATTGGCGGCGTTGACCGTCCTGCATCTCGCGCCCTGCGTGACCCGGCAGGATGGCGGAAGGCCGGTGGAGGGGCTGGCGGCCGTTCTGCGCCGCGAGCCAGACAGCCATGAAGCGTGATCTCCTGCCGCCACGCTTCAGCAACTGGTTTGCGGGCAAGGGCTGGGAGCCGCGCGCGCATCAGCTGGCGCTGATCGACAAGCATAACCAGCGCCGGTCAACGCTGCTGATCGCGCCGACGGGCGCCGGCAAGACGCTCGCCGGGTTCCTGCCGACGCTGATCGCATTGGCGGAGAAGCCCAGGCGCAACGACATCCGCCCCACAGGCATCCATACGCTCTACGTCTCGCCGCTGAAGGCGCTGGCCGTCGATATCGAACGCAACCTCAGCAAACCGATCGCCGAGATTGGCCTGCCGATACGCGTTGAGACGCGCACCGGCGACACGCCCGTGTCGAAGCGCGATCGGCAACGCCGCAACCCGCCGGATATCCTGCTGACCACGCCGGAGCAGGTGGCCCTGATGGTGTCATCCAAGGATGCCGAGGCCTATTTCGACAGCCTCGAGCGCGTCATCTTCGATGAATTGCATTCGCTGACGCCCAGCAAAAGGGGCGACCTGCTGGCGCTCGATTTCGCGCGGCTGCGGAAGCTCTCGCCCAAACTGCTGGCGACCGGCCTTTCGGCGACAGTGCGGGAGCCGGACGACCTGCGCGCCTGGCTCGCCGGGCAGGAGGCCGGTCCGGGCGTGGCTCTCGCTGATTTGGTGCTCGCGGAGAAATCCATCGCAGCCCCGCCGCTCATCACCATTCTCGACAGCGCGGAGCGGCTGCCCTGGTCCGGCCACACCTCGAAGCATGCCGTCAAGGAGATCTGCGCTCTGATCAAGCGGCACCGCATGACCCTTGTCTTCGTCAATACGCGCATGCAGGCGGAGTTCCTGTTCCAGCTGCTGTGGAGCGTCAACGACGACGGGTTGCGCATCGCGCTCCATCATGGCTCGCTCGATACCGCCCAGCGGCGCAAGGTGGAGGCGGCGATGGGCGCGGGCGGGCTGGATGCGGTCGTCTGCACCGCGACGCTCGATCTCGGCATCGACTGGGGCGATGTGGACCTCGTCATCAATGTCGGAGCGCCGAAGGGGGCCAGCCGCCTGCTGCAGCGGATCGGGCGGGCGAACCACCGGCTCGACGAGCCGTCGAAGGCGATCCTGGTGCCGTCGAACCGCTTCGAGGTGCTCGAATGCCGCGCAGCGGTGGATGCGGCCTACGCCGGCGAACAGGATGCGGAGGTGAGCCGCAAAGGCTCGCTCGATGTGCTTGCGCAGCACGTGCTCGGCATGGCCTGCGCCGCGCCGTTCCGGGCGGATGATCTCTTCGCGGAAGTCACCTCCGCGCTGCCCTATGCCGGCCTCGACCGGGCGACCTTCGATGCGGTCGTGGCCTTCGTCGCCACCGGCGGATATGCGCTCAGGAGCTACGAGCGCTTCGCCAAAATCCGTGAGGACAGGGATGGATTCTGGCGCCCGTCGAACCCGCGCATCGTGCAGCAATACCGCATGAATGTCGGCACCATCGTCGAATCGGCGATGCTGAAGGTGCGGTTCGGCCGCAAGGGCAGGGGCGGCGGGGGAGGCGGCCGGACCATCGGCGAGGTTGAGGAATACTTCGCCGAAAACCTTGTCTATGGGGATACATTCATGTTCGGCGGCCAGATCCTCAAGTTCGAAGGAATTTTCGAGGACAGCGTCCTCGTCACCCGGGCCGCGGCCAATACCGATCCGAAGGTGCCAAGCTATCAAGGCGGCAAGTTCCCGCTGTCGACGCATCTCGCCTCCCGCGTCCGCTCCATGCTGGCCGAGCCGAAAAGCTGGAAGGCCTTGCCGGATCAGGTGGCCGAGTGGCTGTCGCTGCAGGCGGACAAAAGCGTGCTGCCCAGGGCGGGCGACATGCTGGTGGAGACCTTTCCGCGCGGCGCGCGCTTCCATCTTGTCGCCTATCCGTTCGAGGGGAGGCTCGCACACCAGACGCTCGGCATGCTCCTGACGCGCCGGCTGGAGCGCGCGCGGCTGAAGCCGCAGGGCTTTGTCTG
The DNA here is from genome assembly GCA_020252485.1 of Methylocystis sp. Classification (GTDB taxonomy): domain Bacteria; phylum Pseudomonadota; class Alphaproteobacteria; order Rhizobiales; family Beijerinckiaceae; genus JADCCX01. The sequence goes on along the minus strand of JADCCX010000008.1, from coordinate 220,913 downwards.
CAACGATTATGCGCTGTCCGTCTGGGGCTTAAGCGATATCTCGCTCCGGGCCGCGCAGGAGCCGGGCTTCATCGGCTCCCTGTTCGACCAGGACATGCTGGGGGATGATCTGGAGGAATGGCTGGCGGAAAGCGCGCTGATGAAGCGGACGTTCCGCTATTGCGCGGTCATCGCCGGCCTGATCGAGCGCAACTTTCCCGGTCAGCAGAAGCGCAGCCGCCAGGTGACGATGTCGACGGACCTCGTCTACGATGTGCTGCGCTCGCATGAGCCGGAGCATATCCTGCTCAGGGCGGCGCGCGCCGATGCGGCGACGGGGCTTCTCGATATCGGCCGCCTGGCCGATATGCTCTCGCGCATCAGGGGCCGAATCATCCATAAGCCTCTGCTGCGGGTGTCGCCGCTGGCGGTGCCGGTGCTCCTCGAAATCGGGCGCGAGTCCGTTTACGGCGAGGCGGCGGACGCGCTGCTTGAGGATGCCGCGCAGGATATGCTTGCGGAAGTGATGGGAGAGTGAGCCTGTGTCAGCGGCGATGCCGTTTTCAACCGCAGCCGAACCGACAGCGATAATGGACGTCGTCGTAAATGGCGCGCGGCTCAAGGTGGATCATCATGGTGCGGCCTGGTGGCCGGAGACGCGCACGCTGGTCGTGGCCGATATGCATCTCGAAAAAGGCTCGGCCTTCGCGTCGCGCGGCCAGATGCTGCCGCCCTATGACAGCGCGGCGACGCTGGCGCGCCTCGCCGCGATCGTTGCGCGCCATCGGCCGGATCGGCTGATCGCGCTCGGGGACAGTTTCCACGATGCCGCCGCCGGCGACCGGATGGAGGCGACCGTCATGGCCGGGCTTGCGGCCCTTGCCGGCACGCTGGAGATGATCTGGATCACGGGCAACCATGACCCTGAAATTCCTCCGTCCCTGCCCGGGCGCCGCTGCGGCGAGGTGGCGATCGGCCCCCTGACCTTCCGCCATGAGCCCGGCCGCGGTCATCCGCCCGGGGAGATTGCAGGCCATTTGCATCCGGTCGCCCGCGTGGTCAGCGAGCGGGGCAGCGTCCGGAGGCGGGCCTTCATCTCCGATGGGGCGAGGCTGCTGATGCCAGCTTTCGGCGCCTATGCCGGCGGGCTGAATTGCCTGGAAGACGCCATAGCGAGCCTCTTCCAGACGCGGTCGATGATCGCCCATGTCTGCGGGCGCACCCGCGTCTATAGCGTCGGCGGCGCGCGGCTGGGCTGATCCGTCCTAATCCCGCCGGAAGGCGTAATTGGCGAGCCAGCCGAACCCGATCGCGATCAGGACCGTGACAAGGCCGTAGAGCCAGGGCTGCATGGCCGCGGCGAGCGCCACCCGCGCCTCGAAGCCGGTCTTGACGACCTCGAAATCCGTCTTCTCGGTCGCCAGCGGCGCTCCGTCCGAAAGCAGCGTCACGATCGCTTCGTAATTGCCCAGAGGGGCCGTCGCCGGCAGGCTGATGGCCGCACGGAACAGATTGGGCGACAGGAAGACGACTCCCTTGTCGTTGGCCTGAAACAGGTTCGCTGCTGTCTTGAGCCGCAGCAACGCGTCATTGAAATGGGCGGCCCGCGCATCGACCGGCGGTCCGCCGCCCTTGGCGGCAATCGTATCGGCCAGGCTGAACAGGAACCGCTCGCGCAATTGCTCGCTCGTCACCTGATCCATGGGACGGGAGGAGTGGATGGCGAGATAGCCGGGGAGCCCCGCATATTTCCGCTGCGCGGCATTGACCCATATCGGGCCGAGCCGCGCCTTCTCGCGCACGGTTATCTGCGTCGCCGGGCCCCGAACGGTCACGACGATGTCATAGGGACCGGCCCTCGACACGCTGGCGCCATCCCTTTCGATGACGCCGAACAGCACCAGCTCCGCGCCGGTATAGCTTGAGGTGATCAGCACCCGGCTGGACGACACCGAGATGATCAGGCGTTCCGCAGAAGCCGGAGCGGCGACCAATACAAGGGCCAGCAGGAGAAGCGCGCGGCGGATCACAGCCGGATCTCCTGCTGCTCGATCGAGAACAGCTCCGTCGGCTTGACGCCGATCTCAACCGCGAAGCGGACGGCGACGCCGAAGATGAGGATGGCCAGCAGCAGGCGGAAATGCTCGCCCTTCAGGTTTTGTCCCACCCTGGCGCCGAATTGCGCACCGATCACGCTGCCGACGATCAGGATCAGCGCCAGCACGATATCGACGGACTGGTTCGTCACGGCGTGCAGCATCGTCGCCGCCATCATCGTGAACAGGATCTGGAACAGGGAAGTGCCGACCACCACGGCTGTGGGCACCCGGAAGAGGTATATCAGGACGGGCACCACGATGAAGCCGCCGCCGATGCCCAGCACCGAGCCAGCGAAGCCGATGAAGACGCCGAGCAGCACGAGGGGGATGGCGCTGATCACCAGGCCCGACCGCTCAAAGCGCATCGGCAGCGGCAGCGTCTCGAACCACCAGCGTTCGTCGGTCCGGCGCGGGCGCTGACCCTTCGTCCGGTTGGGCAGAAAGGTGGCGCGGAGGCTTTCGATCAGCATCAGGCCGCCGACGGTGCCGAGCAGCGTGACATAGGAGAGCACCAGTACGAGTTCGAAGTAGCCCGCACGCCGCATGGCATTGAAGAACAGCACGCCGAGCAGCGTGCCGAAGAGTCCGCCGACGACGAGGACCAGGCCCAGCTTCACGTCGAGCGCATCCCGGCGCCAGAAATTGAGCACTCCGGTCATGGAAGCGGCCGCGATCTGCGCCGCGCCCGTCGCCACTGCGACGCCGGGCGGAATGCCCAGAAACACCAGCAAGGGCGTCATCAGGAAGCCGCCGCCGACCCCGAACATGCCCGAGATGAAACCGACAGCGGCTGCCATCCCGAAGATCAGGAAGATGCTGACTGGCAGCTCGGCGATCGGCAGATAAATGGGCAAAGGCTGCAATCCGCTCGGGATGGAGGCGTTTGGGAAGCGCTACCCTTCAAACAGGCCGCTCTCCGGCCTGCAACAGATTTTCGGAAAAGGGTGCGGCAAAGGTCTGTGATCTTGGTCTTTAAACTTCTTTAAATGAGATTAAGGTCGTGCTAACGTCGAAAAATGGGCACAGGCCAGATGGGTCACGGAATGGTCGCGGATGTGAAGCCCGCGCGACCGACCCTCATCGACGAAAGTCCCGACCGCCGCCTTTTCGACACGCTGGACAGGAATCGCTCCGCCGGCATCGACGCCATGGGGGCGGCCCTCTCGCATGAGCTGAACCAGCCTCTTTCGGCGATGCTGCTTTATCTTCAGTCGTTGCAGAAGTTGTGCAACCGGGTGACCATGCCTGACCCGCTGATGAACGAGCTGGTCGGGAAGGCGCTGAAGGAAACTGAACGCGCCGTGGATATCGTTCGCCGGATGCGCCGCTTCAGCGCCTCGAATGAGCCCGCCCGCGAAACGGTCGATATCAATGCGCTCGCCCGGGACAGCATCGAGTCAAGCCTGGCGAATGCCGTTCCCCGACCGACGGTGCTGGTCGAGCTCGATCCGCTGCTGCCGACCGTGCAGGCCGATCCAGTGCAAATCCGGCAGGTGATGACCAATCTTCTGAAGAATGCCTGCGAGGCGACCAGCCGGCAGGCGGATGCGACGATAGCGATCTCCACCCATTGTGCGGGAAACATCGTGCATTTCAACGTCCACGATAACGGTCCGGGAATAGATCCGAAGATCGCCGACCGCCTGTTTCGTGCGTTCGAGACCAGCAAGCCGAACGGGATGGGGCTCGGGCTTGCTATTTCCAGGATGATTGCGCAAAATCATCATGGCGACGTTGTAGCAGAGTCCGGGGGGGGCGGCAAAGGAGCCACGTTCGGCTTCCGATTGCCGGTGAGGTAAGCGGCTAAACGATAAAAATCGTTTCGGACGGTCGGAAAGAGGAAATTCCGGTCACCCGGGAAAGCAAAAGGGTGGGGGATGCTTAACGCACTTAAACAGACAAACGAGATCTTCGTGGTCGATGACGACAGCGCGGTTCGCGATGCTCTCTCGATGGCCCTGCGGTCGGAAGGCTTTATGGTCGAGAGCTTTGCGAGCGCCGCAGCTCTTCTGAGCGTCGTGCGCATGCGATCACCCGCAGCGATCGTGCTGGATGTCATGCTGCCGGATCAATCCGGGCTCGATATCCTCAAGGCCTTGCGGGCGGAGAATTATCCGGCGCCGGTGGTGATGATCACCGGGCACGGCGATATCCCCATGGCCGTCGAGGCGATCAAGCACGGCGCCTACGACTTCGTGGAGAAGCCCTTCTCGATGGATGTGATGCTCGATCAGCTGCGCGGCGCCATGAGCTCGCACGCCAAGAAAGACGAGCACACCGGCAGCGGCGATCTCGATCTCAGCAACATCGGCGGCTCTACCCTGACGCCGCGCGAACGGGAAGTGCTGCGCGAGATCGCGACGGGGGCCTCCAGCAAGGAAGCGGGGCGGACCTTGGGGATCAGCCCCCGCACAGTGGAGGTTCACAGGGCGCGGATCATGGACAAGCTCGGCGCCCGCAATGCGGCCGACCTGATGCGAATCATCTTTTCGCATAACGGCTGATCGCCCTGGGCGTTGACTCCGTGCCCTTGAAGCCAGCACGTTGCTGCGCATGGGTGGAATGCTGACACGCTGCCGGGCGGATGCGGAAACACTGCTCGCGGCCCTTGCTGGAATCTTCGTTTTCAATGCTGCGGGCTTTCCGGCCGCGACGCTTTCCGGCGCCATGGTCGGCAGCGCGGCGCTGCTCGCTGCAGGCAGGTCCATTCGTCTCAACATCTGGGTGCGCGATTTCGGCATGCTGATCGGCGGGCTGTCGATGGGGAGTTCCGTCACACCCGAGATGATCCAGGGCCTGCAGCGCTATCCGCTTAGTCTTCTGCTATTCGGCTTGTCGATCGTCGCCATGATGATCTTCATTCCGATCTATCTGAGGCGCGTCGCGGGCTGGGACCGCACGACGGCATTCCTCGCCTCGGCGCCAGGAGCCCTGACGACGGTTCTGGCCGTTGCTGCGGACACGCGTGCCGATCTCCTCAAGGTGACGATGGCGCAATCGCTGCGGCTGTTCATGCTGGTGGCCGTTCTGCCAAGCGTCGTGGCGGCGACAGGCGGCGCGGGCTCGCCGGCGCCGCATGGCATCGCCAGCGGGCCCGCCCTGTTGCTGATGATCGCGGGCGGGGCTGTGCTCGGCTACGGCCTGCTGCGGCTCGGCATGGCCGCGCCCTGGATTTTCGGCGGCATGGTCTTCTCCGCGATCCTGCATGGATCGGCCCTGGTGGTGGGGGAGCCGCCAAACTGGCTGCTGCAGATCGGCTTTGGAATCGTCGGCGTCTTCATCGGGACGCGCTTCTCGCAGATTACCCGCAAGACCCTCGTTGCCTCGCTTGGCGTCTCAATCGTTGCCTTCCTCATCGGGCTCGGCATCGCCGTATTGTTCGCCTTGCTTGCATCACTGCTGATCGGCGTGCCTTTCGGCCAGGCGCTTGTCGCCTATGCTCCGGGAGGCCTTGAGGCCATGATCATCCTTGGAGCAGCGCTCGATCTCGATCCGATCTATGTCGGTCTGCACCATCTCGTACGGTTCTTCGGTATCGGCCTGGTGATCCCGTTCACAGTAGGCTGGGCGCGTCGCGATTGATCGCCATTTTCGTTAACCTTTCGGCCGGAATTTAACGCCGTGTTTACCATGTGATGAGCAGTTTTTGCCAATGCTGAAGGATTTCGGGCTGCGACGATTCGCTCCGCTCGTCCAGATTTCCGACAGACGCTCTGCGACCGGAAACAGGCAGATCGATGGCACATGCATTTTCCCGGGGAGGCAGGCGCGGTGCGCCCAATCCCCGCGACATCGTCGAGGAGGCTGCGCGCGCTGCGGGCATGAGCGTCGAGCAATGGCTTGACCGCGCTCACGCGGAAAGCCGTTACGATGATTCGCATCGCGGCCGCAGCGAGGCCCGCAGCCGGAGAGGCGGACGCGACCGCGATAAGGGCGGCCTTTCGCGGAGCTATGGCGGACGCCCGGACCGTCCGCCGTTGCGCGCCGATGATTACTCCGACGATCGGGCGGCCCGCATTTTCGAAGATGCGATGGAGACGATGCAGCAGACGCTGCACGACAACGAGATGCGGACGGCCTCCACCCTCGGCGCCATCCGCCGCAGCCTTGGGCATGGGCTGCCACTGGCGCCCCAGGTCGACCGTGTCCGCGACTGGAAGGCTGATATCGAGCAAGATTTCCGCCGCCCCGAAGCCGAAGAAGCGCGGTCCTCCGGGCCGTCTTCGCTGGTCCGGCAACTCGAGGAGCGCATCTCCAATGTGATGAACCGCATCGAGAAGAGGGCCAGCGGCCAAACGCTGGCGATGGCGCCGGCGCTGCAGGATCTGCGGCTGGGCACACGCGATCTGCAGCATCAGGTGGCGACGCTGACCGCCCGCCTCGATGCGCTCATCCAGCAGGGATCAGCTCAGTCGGCGCGGGCCATGCCGCAAGCCTCGCTCGACGCTGTGGAGCGCCTGCACGACGAAGTGGTAGGCCTGGTCCGCTCACCGCAGCCGCCATTCGATCATCTCGAAATTCTCCACGCCCTGCAATCCGTGGACACCAAGGTTTCCCAGCTTGAAAAGACATCGAGCGCACAGGCGCCATTTGAGCAGCTGATCAAGGAAGTTGCCTCGCTGCGGGCCAGTCTGCGGGAGAACCGGCAAGCGGCGGCGCCGGTCGTCGATCACGCCCGTTTCGACAAGCAGTTCGGAGCGCTTGCGGACCGCCTTGATATTATCGCCGAAAAGATCGCGATGCTGCGGGCGTCGAAAGCCAACGACAGCCGAGGCACGGTTTCCATCGAGTCTGCGCTGAATGAATTGAAGCACCTGATCGAAGCGAGTCACGCTCCAGCCGACGACAGCCGCGTGCTTAGTGCTTTGCATTCGGTCGAAGAGAGGCTGGAAGCCGTCGAGCAATTGCCGGATGCTTTGGCGGATCGGCTCAGCCGCTTTGACACGCTCGAGCAGAAGCTGGACGCGATCCAGCATGCGCCCGGCGATATCGCTCAGCGCCTCGACCAGATCCAATCGCTGGTGACCGATCGCCGCGAGGAGCCGGCAGCAGGGATATCGGCTGACGTTGAGAACCTGTTGCGCTCGCTGGCGGCCCGCCTCGAGACGATGCAGGCCGCGCCGGCCGGCGAAAGAGTCCTGGAGCTTCTGCAGAAAGACGTTCGGGCGCTGAGCCAGAAGCTCGACCTCTCCTCGTCGGCCCAACCGATGCAGCCCCTCGCGGACATCCGCGGCCTCGAACAATTGATCAGCGACCTGCTCCTGCGTGTCGATGGGTTGAAGGCCGATTTCGGCGTCACCGCCGAGGAAGCGATACGGCGTGCGGCGAGTGATGTGCTGGGTCAGGCGCCGGACCGCGGCCCCGCGCTCCCGGCCGGCGAAACGGCGCAGGTGCAGCGCCAATTGACCGAAATCCATGCCGCCCAGCAAGAAGCGGAGAAGCGAACCAGCGAGACCCTCGGCGCGTTGCAAGAAACGTTGAAATGGGTGGTTGAGCGGCTGGTCGAGATGGAAAGGGAAACGAAGCAGCAGGCGGATCTCGCCCTGCAGCCGCAAAAGTCCCCGGCGCCCCCGCTTCGGCAGGAGGAACCGTTCGTCAACGGCACGGCGCGGCATCTTCAGGCGATGGTTGCCGAAGCGGCGGTCAGTCCGCCGCATTCTATGGTCCTCAACCCGCTCCCGCCTTTGGGGGCAGCGTATCGGCCCGAGGCAGCGGAGCAGATCTCCGAGGGTGTTCCCGCTGCGGTCGCCTCACCCGCTGCGAGGCCGATTGATGCCTTGACGGTCAGCCGAATCGCGGCCATGCGCGCCAAACGCATCGGCGTCACGCTCCCTGCCGCACCGGCGCCCGAGCCCTCCAAGAGCACCATCGCCTCGGCATTTGCGGCCGCGAGAGAAGCTGTCGTCCGGCGCAGATCGGACAAGGGGGAAGCGGCAAAGGCCGCCGCGGAAGCAGGAGACGATGCCCAGTTCAAGCCGGATGCCGCAATCCAGGCGCGCGCATCCATGGTCAAGGGCCGGCCGAATACGGGTTCCGGATCGCTGGATATGCCGCTTGAACCTGGTTCGGGCCGCCCGAGAACCCGCGCGGAGGAATCTGCGCCGTATATCGATCCCGCCGACCCGAAGGCCCAGTTTATCGCTGCGGCTCGGCGCGCCGCGCAAACGGCCGTTCGGCAATCGGGCGAGGCGCTCCAGAAAACGGGCGACGAAGTCAAACCCGGCAAGCCCGCGAAGGCGCGGAAGGCCACCCTCAGCAAGAAGCACGCGCTGCTGTTGGGCCTGGCGGCGCTGGTTGTCGCCATCGGCGCCGCCTTTCAGTTCATGCATCAGCCGCAGCCTCCAGCGAATGTCGGCGAACCCGCCCAGCAGAACTCAAGCAGCTTGCGGCCGGCGCCGGAGCGCACGCGGGTGACCGAAGCGCCCCCGGCTCCCCGCCCGCTCCAGGTTTCACCGCGCCAGATCCTGCCGCCGCCAACCGAACCGATGCCGCCAGCCTTGAGCCAGGCGAAACCCGACGACCGCGTGATGAACCTGCCGCCGCGGGCCGCGCAGCTGACGACGGCCTTCCAGCAGCCTGAACCAACCACGGTCGGCTCGATCGCTGCGGAAGCAGGCAGCGCGCAGCCGGCGCCTTCAGGAACGCCCAAAGCCGTGCCGCCCGTTTCGAGCGACCCGCTGATGCAGTTCGAAGGCATACAGGGCTCCGAGCGGTTGAAGAATGCTGCACGCGCCGGCGATCCCTCCGCCTTCATCGAGCTTGGAACCCGCTATCTCGAAGGCCGCGGCGCGCCCCGCGATCTGAAGACCGCGGCGCTCTGGTTCGAACGCGCGGCGGATTTCGGCTCCGCGCCGGCCCAGTACCGCCTCGGCGCCATGTACCGTGAGGGCCGTGGCGTTGAGCGCAATGCCCGCATGGCGATCAAGCTGTTTCTGACCTCTTCGGAAGCCGGCAACGCACGCGCCATGCATAATGCGGCCGTTCTGCTTGCCGAGGGCGTCAATGGCAGCCCCGATTACGCCGGCGCTGGCGAATGGTTCAAGAAGGCCTCCGAATTCGGCGTCCGCGACAGCCAGTACAATCTTGCCATCCTCTATGCGCGGGGGCTCGGCGTCGGGCAGGATCTCATGGCATCCTACGCCTGGTTCGCTGCGGCTGCGGCCAGCGGCGACGAGGACGCGGCCAAAAAACGCGACGAGGTCGGGGCAAGGCTTTCGCCGGAGAAACTCAAGCAGGCGAAGGCTAATGCGGAGGCGTGGAAACCCAAGACGCCGGATCCAGCCTCCAATGAAGTGGCGGTTCCTCCCGGCGGATGGGATGCCACTGCGAAGCAGGTTCCCGCTGCCGCCCAGCCGGGCGCGAAACCGAAACCCAACCGGACCTGAGAGCGCTTGTTCAGTCGCTTCGCTTGACCGCTGGCGGGCCCAATTTCGGCAGGAACCAGGCCAGCAGGCCCATCGCGGGCAGGAAGGCGCAGATCCGGTAGACGGTCTCGATGCTGGTGCGGTCGGCGACTTCGCCAAGAATGGCCGCTGCAATGCCGCCAAGCCCGAAGGTGAGGCCGTAGAACATGCCGCCGATGAGGCCGACGCGGCCCGGCATCAGCTCGATCGCATAGATCAGGATCGACGCGAAGGCGCTCGCCATGATCAGGTTGATGACGATGGTGAGCACGACCGTCCAGAACAGGTCAGCGAAGGGCAGGATGAGCGAGAAGGGCAGGGCGCCCAGGATCGAGAACCAGATCACCTTGTCGCGCCCGATCCGGTCGCCCACCATGCCGCCGAAAATGACGCCGACCGCAGCGGAGACCAGGAACAGGAAGAGCATAATCTGCGAGGTCTGCACCGAAACGCCGAACTTCCCGATCAGATAGAACGTGTAGAAGGTGCTGAAGCTCTGCTGATAGGCATTCTTCGAGAAGAGGAGAATGATCAGGATCGCCATGGCGAAGGCGATTCCGCCCGCACTCTCGATCGGGCCTTTCTTCAGGATCGCCGCGCCATTTTTCATCGAGGCCTGAGCCGCTCGGGTGAAGGCGGCCTGCCAGCGGCCGGTCCAAAGCATCAGCCCCATGGCGGCCAGGGCGGCGAGCGAAAACCAGGCGAGGCTCGCCTGGCCCTTCGGCACAATGATGAAGGCGGCGAGCAGGGGTCCCAGCGCGCCGCCGGCCTGGCCGCCCACCTGGAAGATGCCCTGCGCCAGACCCTGCTGCCCGCCGGATGCATTGCGCGCCAACCGTGTCGCCTCGGGATGGAAGATAGCCGATCCCAGCCCGACCATGGCCGAACCGACGAGGATCGTTTCGTAGCTTGCCGCCTGCGCCAGAACGAGCAGGCCGAGCAGCGTCGAGCCCATGCCGAAGACCATGGAATAGGGCAGGGGCCTCTTGTCCGTGTAATGCCCGATCACCGGCTGAAAGATGGAGGCGGTCAGCTGAAAGGTCAGCGTGATGATGCCGATCTGGCCGTAATCCAGGTGATAGGCATCCTTGATGATCGGATAGATCGCAGGAATGAGCGACTGGATCATATCGTTGAGCAGATGGGTGAGGCTGAGCGCCAGGAGAATGGGCATCGTCGCCTTATGCGCCATGCCGCTTCCAACCTGCCCAGCGCTGGCGCTCATAGCGATAACACCCATTGTTTCAGCCGCCGCGCCGCTTCGGCCGCCTTCTCCGGCGATTGCGCGAAGCAGAGCCGGAAGAACTTTTCGCTGCCCGGCCCGAACGCCGTTCCCGGCGCCACGCCAACGCCCACGTCATCAATCATTTTCAGCGCCGCTGCGCGGGTATCCGTCACGCCATCGACCGAGAAGAAGAGATAGAAAGCGCCCTGCGGCCGCAGGAAGCGGACCCTGCCGGTCGAGGCCAGCGCATCGCAGATCAGATCGCGGCTGCGGCGGGCCCGCTCGATCTGATGGGTGATGAAGGCGTCGCCATTGTCGAGCGCCGCGATCGCCGCCCGCTGGACGAAAACGGGCGAGCCGGAGGTCGAATACTGGATCAGGTTCTCGACGATGGGCCCGAGCTCCGGCGGACATTCGATCCAGCCCAGACGCCAGCCGGTCATCGCCCAGTTCTTCGACATCGTCTGGACGAAGATGATGCGATCATCCGGTTCCATCACGTCGTGGAAGGAAGGCGCGCGGCTGCCTTCATAGACGAAGCGGCCATAGATCTCATCCGCGACGATCCAGAGATCATGTTTGCGGGCGATGGCGAGGATCTGGCGCAATTCCTCCTCCGTCGCCGTCCAGCCCGACGGATTGGACGGCGAATTGATGACGATGGCTTTCGAGCGGGGCGTGATCGCCGCCTCGAGATCGCCCATATCGAGCGTCCAGCCGCCGTCCCCGAAACTCTGCTGGACGAACACCGTCTTCGCGCCGGAGATGCCGGCGGCAGCGGCGAAATTCGGCCAGGCCGGGGAAGGAATGATGACCTCGTCTCCGAGGCCGGCCAGCATGCGCATCGTGATCTGGACGGCCTGCATGCCGCCGCCGGTGACGTAGAAATGCTCGCGCTCGAACGGCCTTCCATAGGCGCGGGTCATGTAGCGGGCGATGGCGTCGCGCAGATCAGGATGGCCGCGCTGCCAGGTGTAAAAGGTCTCGCCTGCCGCCAGCGAGCGCGTGGCGGCATCGGCGATGAAGCTTGGCGTCGGCGTATCGCCCTCGCCCACCCACATCGGTATGACGCCCTGGCGGGCGCGGCCATAGGTTGAAACCTCGACGATGCCGCTGGGCGGCGAATCGGCAGCTTCCGGGCGGAGCGACATCAGCAGGGACAAGACGGATTCTCGGCAAAGAGACGACAATCACACGTTTCTAGCGGAAGGGAGCCATTTCGTCCCATGCAAACTTGGGATTGGTTCGATGCATTGCTGTTGTTGTCAGGCGCCACAATTCCAGCGAATTATGCGGCTGTCGCTCCCCGCAATGACGATTAGACCGCCCTACTTCGCCTTCAGCAGGTCGCGGATCTCGGTGAGCAGGGCCTCCTGCGGGGGCGGCGCTTCCGCCGCCGCGGCGGCCTCTTCCCGCTTCAGTTTGTTCATGCCCTTCACGAGGAGGAACAGAACCCAGGCGATGATCAGGAAGTTGATCACCAAGGTGATGAATTGCCCGTAGCCTATCACGGCGCCGAGCTTCTTGGCGTCGGCATAGCCGGTGTCGGGCGGAATCTTGCTGAGCGGCGCGAAATAGAGATTCGAAAAGTCGAAGTTTCCGATCATGCCGATAAGCGGCATGATGATATCAGCGACCATCGATTCCACGATCCTGCCGAAGGCGCCTGCGATGATGATGCCGATCGCCAGATCGACGACATTGCCCTTCATGGCGAAGTCTTTGAATTCCTTCAGCATCGCTGCCCCCTTCGTGATTGCCGCAAGCGCCCCGCGCTTCTTGTGGAAAGGCCTTCGCCCAGGCTCTGTTTAGCGGGGCGATTGGCGAAAACAAAGGATGAAAGCGGAATGCCGCCTTGCGATTTTTGCGCATGGCTCGCGCTTCTGTTATGCATCCATGCGACAGGTAGGCGTCTGGGAGGGCGGCTGCTTCCGGGCGACAAGGGGGAGCTGGCCATGGCGATGGACTGGGACAAGGTGCGCATCTTCTTCGCGGCCGCCGAGGCCGGCAGCTTCACGCATGCGGGAACATCGCTCGGCCTCTCGCAATCAGCCGTGAGCCGGCAGGTCTCGTCCCTTGAGAACGAGCTCAAGATCCCGCTGTTTCACCGCCATGCGCGCGGGCTGATCCTGACCGAACAGGGTGAATTGCTGTTCCGCACGGCGCGCGAAGTGCTGCAGAAGCTGGAGCAGACGCGCGCCAGACTGACCGACAGCCGCGAGAAGCCGAACGGCGAGTTGAAGATCACCGCCAATGTGGGACTGGGGACGCATTGGCTGACGCCGCGCCTTGGCGAGTTCATCGACCAATTCCCCGAGATCAACCTGCAGGTCATCCTGACCGACGATGAACTCGATCTTGCCATGCGGGAGGCGGATGCGGCGCTCAGGCTCCGCCAGCCGGTGCAGGGCGATCTCATCCAGCGCAAGCTCTTCACCGTGCATTTCCATGCCTATGCCAGCCCCGACTATCTGAAGCGGTTCGGTCACCTCAAGACGCTCGATGAATTGTCCGAGCACCGGCTCTTGAAATTCGGCGGCACGCTCCCGCCGCATCTCCTCGACCTCAACTGGCACCTGACGGCGGGGCGCAACCCGCGCGAGCCGCGCTCCGCCTCCTTCGTCGTCAACAATCTGACGGCGCTTGTCCGCTCCTGCCAGCGCGGCTTCGGCATCGCGATCCTGCCGGATTATCTGGTGGAGCCCGACAGCGGGCTGGTCCAGCTGCTCACCTCCGAGCAGATGCCGGAACTCGATTGCTACCTCGTCTTCGCCGAGGAGATGAAGGGGGTGGCGCGGGTGCAGGTGTTCCGCGATTTCATCGTCAACAAGGCGCAAAGATGGGCTTATTGAGGGGGGGCGGGGATGGGCAGTCTCTGCGGCGGTCCAGTCATTCCCGGGTGAAACTGTTCATCAAACATCGAAAAAATCGTTGCGTGTAGATAGTTTCCAAATTAGGAAAGCATCTATGGGAGACGTTTTCAAAGCACTCGCGTCGGAGCAACGACGGCGAATCCTGAACCTTCTCGCCGTCGGGCCGATGACTGTCGGTGAGATCGGAGCCAAGTTCGACATGGAGCTTTCGTCAATCTCCAAGCACTTGTCGGTTTTGCGGGACGCCGACCTTATCCGCCAGCAAAAGCGCGGTCAGCACGTGATCTACTCTCTCGCTGGCGACCATATTGCGAATACACTTTATGGCTTTCTCAGCCCGTTTTGCCCGGAAGCCCGGCGCATCACGCGGGAGTATCGTCTCGAACTCCGATCCAAAAGAAGGAGCGAGTTCGATAAATGAACTTGGTTGTTACGCCTGCAATGCGTACCGTCATAGACCATGTCGGGGATCTGGGTTCACGCTGGGGCCTTCGATCCGACACCTGTGCTGTCCATGCCATGCTTTATCTCGCAGGCCAGCCGATGTCAGCGCCCGAACTCTCGACAACGCTAGCGGTGGACGCCGATGCCATCCAACTTGCCATTACTGATCTTCTCGAGTGGCGTGTGGTACGGATGGGCAGCGATGGCCGACTGACGACAAGTACAGAGGCGTGGGATCTGTTATTTGCCGCTATGGAAGAGCGTCGTCGGCGCGAAATTGAACCAGCCCGCTGTGCCTTCGAGCAGGCCATGAAAAGCGCCCGCGTAGACGGGACTCCGCGCGTAATTCAACACCGAATTGCGGGGCTGCACGGGCTGGTCCTCGATCTTTCCGCGCTCGGAAATCAAGTTGGACGAATGTCGTCTCGAACCCTCACAACAATGACTGGGTTCGCCAGCAGGGCTTTACGCGCATTTGACCGAAGATAACTTCCACATCGATAAACCGATTGTAACTGGAGATCCAAAATGGCGGAAGCTGCTGATTTTGCTTCACAACGGCCTGATGATCCATACCGAATCAATGGTCTGATATTCGACGAAACGTCCGATCCATCGCGCGGTGTCGTGAAATGGGATAGGCTTAGGTCTCTATGGAACGGCGGCATGCTTATCGCTGCAATAATCCTCGGACCGCTCTATTTTACGTGGTCGGCGCTCGCTGTATTTCTTTTTTTGAGCTTTGTCACGTTGTGTTGCGGTCACTCGGTCGGTTTTCATCGCCGACTTATTCATCGCAGCTTTCAGTGCCCAAAATGGCTCGAACGGATTCTGATCTATTTGGGCACTATCGTCGGAATGGGTGGGCCACTTTGGACGGTTCGAACGCATGATATGCGAGATTGGGCACAGCGCAGTGTCAACTGCCATCCATTCTTTGCACACAAGGAAGGATTGCTCCGGGATGCATGGTGGTACCTCCACTGCCGGATAGAACTTGCCCGCCCTCCGACATTCGATCCCGGCGGCGAGTTCGGCAATGATCGATTTTATCTGTTCCTCAACCGCTACGCCATGCTTCAGCAACTGCCGATCGCCTTGATCCTCTATGCGATCGGCGGCCTTCCTTGGGTCGTTTGGGGCGTATGCGTGCGCGTGGCCGCATGCACGACAATGCATTGGTAC
Organism: Methylocystis sp.; assembly: GCA_020252485.1. Taxonomy (GTDB): domain Bacteria; phylum Pseudomonadota; class Alphaproteobacteria; order Rhizobiales; family Beijerinckiaceae; genus JADCCX01. The sequence continues at coordinate 205,705 of JADCCX010000008.1, read as the reverse complement.
ATTTCTCGTATTGCCCACAGCAAGGGACCGCAGTCCTGGATGGTCGACGGGGTTGGCACGATGGGCTACGACGTGCCTCTTTTCGCCATACCGACCATGGGAGAGAGCTGGCACAATAATCACCACGCTTATCCCGCGTCCGCCCGCCACGGACTTTTTCCGGGTCAATTCGACCCCGGATTTCGTTTCATCCAACTGCTGGAACGCTTCGGTCTTGCATGGGAAATCAAGACACCTGCCAACTTGCCCGCTCGAAAGGGACTGCGATCCTTGATCAGTGCTCAAGGCTAGACAGCGCAATACAATCACCTGAGGCGGATACGCGCATGCGCGGCGACATGGTATCCTTGGCAACATAGCCCACCTCGATCAGTCGTTCGGTTCCGTTCGGGCATTCGGCGCATCACCGTTCGGTTAGGCGTTGATTAGAGCCCAGAGATAAACGCCGTGTCGTCCAGGGGCAGCGGTATCACGCCGAGTGAACGTGCCGTGGCGCCATTATCCCCCGGCCCCTCACCCCGGCCCTCTCCCCGCAGGCGGGGAGAGGGAGGAGAACGGTGCGTCCCCTCTCCCCGCAAGCGGGGAGAGGGTTAGGGTGAGGGGCTAGGTGAGGAAACGCACGGATTTCCCGCGCAATCTTCCGCGTCACGGCCCTTCCAGATTGACTGCGGGAAGTTTGAAACAGACTTGACGATAGAGCGATATCACTATATTTCTGATGAAAAATGATTGATCCACCCGCCACAAAACCCCTCGTTTGGGTTGGCTCCAGCCGCAGGGTCTTTCGAGATTTTCCCGACGAGGTGAAGTCCGCCATGGGCTATGCCTTGTTCATTGCCCAGGCAGGAGGACGGCACCGCAAGGCCAAGATCTTCAAAGGCACGGGTAACGCTGGAGTTGTCGAGGTCGTCGACGATCACAGGGGCGACACCTACCGCACGCTTTACACCGTGCGGTTTGCGTCGGCGGTTTATGTGCTTCATGCCTTTCAGAAGAAATCGAAAAAGGGGATCGCCACGCCGAAGGCCGAGATTCAGCTCATCGAGCAGCGGTTGCGCGATGCGGAGCATTTGCACAAGGAGATGCAGCCATGACCAAACCCATCGAGCATGAAGCCGGCAGCGGCAATGTTTTTGCCGATATCGGCCTTCCCAATGCCGAGGAGCATCAGCTCAAGGCCAAGCTGGTTTTGAAGATCGACAGGCTGATGCAGGAGCGGGGATTGAAGCAGGTTGCGGCCGCTGAGCTTTTCGGCGTGAAGCAGCCTGATGTCTCGAAGATGCTGCGCGGCGATTTCAGGCAGTTTTCGGTCGAGCGGCTACTGCGCTTTCTTGTGGCCCTGGGGCAGGATGTCGAAATCACCGTCAGGCCGCATCAGGGCAAAGGCGCTGCGCCCGCGCTGCATGTGGCATGATTGGCGGCTGCGCGGGCGTCTTGCCACCCCGCCGCTGGGAGGACCAGATCATCCTCGGACTTTTGTCATGGCTGGATGGGAAAACAGGATGGGTCAGTGCCATTATCCCCCGGCCCCTCACCCCAGCCCTCTCCCCGCCAGCGGGGAGAGGGAGAAGAATGGCGCATCTCGGCTTTCCGCTTGGATTGATGGCGAAATATGGGCGCGTCCCCTCTCCCCGCAGGCGGGGAGAGGGAGAAGGTTGGTGCGTCGCCGCTCGCCGCGTGAGCCGATCGCGAAGGAAGGGCACGTCCCCTCTCCCCCGCTCCATATCGGGCTTGCCCGATTTGGACATCGAGATCTGCGCAAGTCGGGAGCACCCGACTTGCGAGCGGGGAGAGGGCTAGGGTGAGGGGCCGGGTGAGTTCAATCCAATGCCCTCCTGCCCAGTTCGTAAGGAGTCGCCCCCCGCAATGCCGGCTGGATCACTGAAATCGCCCAACAAATATGCATGGCAGCCATACTGAGCCGGTGATTGTGCAGCGCAGCAAAACACCCCATATTTAAGTCATCGATGGCGGCGTTGCTCCGATCCTCCTCCCTGCGTTGAGCGCGCAGCCGTCGTGAAAGAGATGTTCGGTCCGTCCCTCCTCCCTAGGACCGAACTTTTTGGGCCGGATGATCCCCTCCCGATCATCCGGCCCCTTTCGTTTTCAGGGCAGTTGCTTGCAGGCGAGGGGCCGGGTTCAGGCCCAGAGCCGCTCCTTCTCCATTCCCTTGTAGAGATCGGCGACATATTCGCCGTAGCCGTTGAAGATCACGGTGGGGATGCGCTTGCCATTGGTGCCCAGCACCTCCTCATCCGCCTGGCTCCAGCGCGGATGCGCCACCTGCGGATTGACGTTGGCCCAGAAGCCGTATTCCGCCGATTGCAGCTGCTCCCAGAAGGTCTTGGGACGCTGATCGGTGAAGGTGACGCGGCTGATCGACTTGATGTGCTTGAAGCCGTATTTCCAGGGCAAAGCCAGACGGATCGGCGCGCCGAAGCTCTTCGCCAGCGGCTTGCCATAGGCGCCGGTCACCAGGAAGGCGAGCTCGTTCGCCGCCTCGGCCATCGTCACGCCCTCGGTATAGGGCCAAGGATACCATGTCTGACGCTGCCCGGGCGCCATCTTCGGGTCCATGAAGGTCTCGAAGCGGATGTATTTGGCGGAGGCCGCCGGATTGGCGATGGCGACCAGCGCCTTCAGCGGGAAGCCGGACCAGGGCACGGTCATCGACCAGGCCTCGACGCAGCGGTGGCGGTAAAGCCGCTCCTCCAGCTCGACCTTCTTCAAGAGGTCATCGATGCCGATCGTCTGCTCCTTGTCGACCATGCCGTCGATCCTGATCGTCCAGGGGCGGATCTTCAGCGCCTGCGCGGCGGAGGCGATGCGCTTCGACGAGCCGAATTCGTAGAAATTGTTGTAATTGGCGTTCACCGCCTCGGGCGTGATGTCGCGGCCGTCGAGCTGGTAGCGGCCGTTTTGCTTCGCCGGGTAAAGGCCGGTGCTCGGGTCCGCCTCCTGCGCGAGGGCGGGGGAGAGAATGGACGGCGCCGTCAACGCCGCGGCGCCGGAGACAAGGAAATTCCGGCGGTTCAGGAAGACATGCTCCGGCGTCGCCGCATGTTCGGGCAGGTCCCAGGGCCGTTTGCGGTGAATGTGCATTGGACATCTCCCATGATCGCGATGGATTCTCTCATGCGCGCCCGAAGTTTCACGGGCAAGTCACGAAGCGGCGAGCGCCCTTGCCTCGGGCCCTTCAATACCGCATTCCCGTCGAATGGCATCACCGGCGAAACCATTCTGGGCGACAAAGACGCTCGACAGCATGACGCCGGAGGAATGGGAGAGCCTCTGCGACGGCTGCGGCCGCTGCTGCCTCGTCAAGCTCGAGGACGAGGATACGGGCGAATTGCACCATACGGATGTCGCCTGCCGGCTGTTCGACGGCGCGACATGCCGCTGCACGGATTATGCCGGAAGGGCCAAGGCGATGCCCGATTGTGTGACTCTCACGCCGGAAGCGGTGCGTAACCTGCGGTGGCTGCCGCCCACCTGCGCCTATCGCCGGATCGACGAAGGCAAGGGACTCGCCTGGTGGCATCCGCTGGTGTCCGGCTCGGCGCAAACGGTTGTGGATGCGGGCGTTTCGGTCAAGGGCCGCGTCTTCGCCAGTGAAGCGGATGTGTCGATCCGGCAGATGCGGAAACGCATCCGGCAATGGCCGAACCGCTTTCCGGGAAAAAGGAAAAGTCCCAACAATTTGTAAAATACCCTGATTTTTATTAGGAAAATAATCCTTGACATCGTGACGCTCCCCGGCTAGGTTTCAGACACGCTGAAGAATTGTGAGCGGCGGGGCGGAGTTGGCGTTACCGTTTTGGTTCTCCGTCGCAGTGCGGCGATGGAGACACAGATGGCGGAGTGCGAATCTAATCCTACTGCAAGCGATCCCCGAACGGCATTGGCCGCTCGGCTTTGGCGCGCCGCCGAGATGCAGGCGGCTGAAATCGAGGCGCGCCTTGCGACAGGTCCAAGGCCGGTGGCGGACGCCGAGCGCGATGCGCGCGTGCTGTCCGTTCTCGCCAAAACGCTCCGCGAACTCTCCGCCGTAAAGGCCGATGTGGAAGCAGACGACGATGACGACGATGCCGCCCCAAACGATCTCGACGAGCTCCGCGAGGCGCTCGACCAACGGCTCAGAAGGCTCTCGATTGAGCGGGCCAAGGCCAAGGAGGTTTGAAGAGGCGCCGCAGGAATTGACCGAATTCATCGCCTCCCTGACGCGGCAAGAGATCGACGCCGTCAACAGGGATTGGCCCTATTGGGCCCGGACGGACCAGCTGCCGCCGGCGAAAGCGCAGGGCGGGGCGGACTGGACCACCTGGCTGGTGCTGGGCGGCCGGGGGGCCGGGAAGACCCGGACCGGGGCCGAATGGGTGCGGCGCATGGCGCTCGGCGACAGCCGGACCGGCGCGGCCCCGGTCGGCCGCATCGCCCTCGTCGGCGAAACCTTCGCCGACGTGCGGGAGGTGATGATCGACGGCGTCTCGGGCCTCATGGCCATTCATGCCGGGGCCGAGCGCCCGAGCTTCGAGATCGGCCGGCGGCGGCTCATCTGGCCGAACGGCGCGGTGGCCCAGCTTTTCTCGGCGGAGGAGCCGGAAAGCCTGCGCGGCCCGCAATTCGATGCCGCCTGGTGCGATGAGCTTGCGAAATGGACGAATGCCGATGCGGCCTGGGACAATCTGCAATTCGCCTTGCGGCTGGGCCATCGCCCCCGCGAAGTCGTGACGACGACGCCAAGGCCGACCCCGCTCCTCAAGCGGCTGGCCGCCGATCCGAGGACGGCGCTCACCCATGCGCCAACTGTCGCCAATGCGTATAATCTGGCGCCGGCCTTTCTGGACGAGGTGGTCAGCCGTTATGCCGGCACGCGGCTTGGACGCCAGGAGCTCGAAGGCCTCTTCGTCGAGGAGCGGAGCGACGCCTTCTGGAGCCGCGATCAGATCGAGCGGCTGGTGATCGCGCCGCCCGGCAGGGAGGCGCTGCATAGAATCGTCGTGGCTGTCGATCCGCCGGCAGGCTCCGGCCCCGCCTCATGCTGCGGCATCGTGGCGGCAGGCCTCGATAGCGACGGACGCTATGTCGTGCTGGCCGACGCGAGCGTGGAGGCGGCCCGTCCGGAGCAATGGGCCGCAGCCGCGGTCGAGCAGTTCCGGGCGCTGGAGGCCGACAGGATCGTGGTCGAGATCAACCAGGGCGGCGACATGGTGGAAAGCGTGCTGCGCGCCATCGACGCCACGCTGCCCATCACCAAGGTGCGCGCCTCGCGCGGCAAGCATCTCAGGGCCGAGCCCATCGCGGCGCTCTATGCGCAGGGGCGGGTGAGGCATGGCGGACGCTTCGCGGCGCTGGAGGATGAGATGTGCCTCTTCGGCGTTGACGGATTGCCGGACGGCCGCTCGCCGGACAGGCTCGATGCGCTCGTCTGGGCGCTGACGGCGCTCAGCGAGGCCGAGCGCGGCAGGCCCCGGGTGCGGGGGCTCTAGCTAGACACCCGTTCACACTCATGCCGCAGCTGCGGCTTAAGGTAATTTCGACCAGGAACAACCCCGCCATGGCAACCATCCTCTCCCGCCTGCGGAGCGCTCTCGCTCCGGGGAACGCCGCATCGCGTCCCGATGCCACGAAAGCTTCTCGCACCGGACCGCTGATCGCGCTTTCGGCGCATGGCCGGCCCGTGTGGACGCCGCGCGACTATGCCGGTTTCGCCCGCGAGGGTTTCATGATCAATCCGGTGGCGCATCGGTCGATCCGCATGATTGCGGAAGCCGCGGCTTCCGTGACGCTTGATGTCAGCGGCCCGGATGCCGGTGATGTTGCGGCGGCGGCGTCGCTCCTTGCCGCGCCAAATCCGCGCCAGGCTGGCACTGCGCTGCTCGAAGCCCTGTTCCTGCAGCTGCATATCGCGGGCAACGCCTATCTCGAATGCGTGATGCTCGATGGGGGCCCGCGCGAGCTGCATGTGCTGCGCTCCGACCGGATGCGCGTCGTGCCGGGACCGGATGGCTGGCCGGAGGCCTATGAGTATGTGGTGGCGGGGCAATCGGTCCGGTTCCAGGCGGCCGAAGGGCCGTCGCCGATCCTGCATCTGACGCTCACGCATCCGGCGGATGATCACTACGGCCTCTCCGCCCTGGAGTCGGCGGCGACCGCCATCGATATCCACAACGAGGCGAGCCGCTGGAACAAGGCGTTCCTCGACAATGCGGCCCGGCCATCCGGCGCGCTCGTCTACGCCGCCGACGGGGCGAACATGAGTGAGGAGCAGTTCGACCGGCTGAAGCGCGAGCTGGAAGAGGGCTTCCAGGGCGCATCCAATGCCGGGCGGCCGCTGCTGCTGGAAGGCGGGCTCGACTGGAAGCCGCTCTCGCTGTCGCCGACCGAGATGGATTTCATCCAGCTCAAGAACATGGCGGCGCGGGAGATCGCGCTGGCGCTGGGCGTGCCCCCGCTGGTGCTGGGCCTCGCCGGCGACAACACGCATGCGAATTACGCCGAGGCGAACCGGGTCTTCTGGCGCCAGTGCATCGCGCCGCTGGTGAAGCGAACGGCGCAGAGCCTGTCGCTTTGGCTCTCGCAGCAGATGGGATCGGAGATCAGGCTCACACCGGATTTCGACGGCGTCGATGCCATGAACGATACGCGGGAGCCGCTCTGGAAGGCTGTGACGGCGGCGGATTTCCTGACGGTCGACGAGAAACGGGCTGCACTGGGCTACCCGCCGATGGCGAAAGCGCCGGCTTCCGCCTGACAATCGATGGCCCAAGCGGAGCGCCCGATGCTCACGATCATTGACCACCTCCTGACGGCCTTTCTCGATGAGGCCGACATCGGCCACATCGCGCTTTTCGTCTGGGCCGCCAGCGCTTCGGTGCTGGCTGGCTACTGTGTGCGCGAGGCGGCGGAAGCAACCCGGCGGACCGACCTTTTCCTGAGCGAGTTCCTGCACGAGCTCGCGCATTTCAGCCGCAGCCAAAACGCGCACAAGCAGATCAACTCCAACCATGAAGGTGATGAGTCATGAGGCCCTGGTCCCGAACCATCCTGCGCCTGTCGGGGCGGGGACAAAAATCCGCCCCGACGCATCCGGCGCCGGAGAGGAAATCCGAAGCGGGAGAAGCGGCGGCGGTTTTCCGCCGCTTTTTTCAGGCGCTCGCCCTCTTCCGGCGGGAGCTCCCGACCGATGCTGATGCGCGAAAGGGCGGAGGCACGCATGAAGGCCGATAGCCACATGGTTCGTAAAGCCGATCTGGGCTCTCCGATCAGGTTGCCGACCCGTCATGAGGTGAAATTCACCGGTGCGCCGCTCGCCAAGGTTTCGGCGGATGGCGCCTTTGAGGGTTACGCCTCGCTGTTCGGCGTTATCGATCTGGGGCGGGACAGGGTGGTGCAGGGGGCGTTCCGCGATTGCCTTGCCCGCAAGCCGCCTTCGGCCATCAAGCTTCTCTGGCAGCACGATCCCGTTCATCCGCTCGGCGTCTGGGAGCGGATCAGCGAGGATGAGCAGGGCCTCAAGGTGTGCGGCCGGCTCGATCTCGCCGTCGGCAAGGCCCGCGAAGTACACGCGCTGATGCGCTCGGGCGCCGTCGACGGCCTGTCGATCGGCTTCCGCACAGAGCGCGCCCGCAAGGATAACGCCACCGGCGTGCGCAACCTCGAGAAGCTCGATCTCTGGGAGGTGTCGATCGTCACCTTCCCGATGCTGCCCGGAGCGCGCGTCTCCGCCGTGAAGCGGATGACGGCGGCGTCCGACCCTGCCGCGCTTGCTGCGGCCATCCGCCGTTCGGCGGGCCGATTGGCAAACGTATCGTCAACCAACACTGCGCAAAGGAAACGCTGATGACTGAACAGAGATTGGAGACCAAGGCCGCCGGGCCGGACGTGACACAAGCCTTCGAGGACTTCTCGCGGGCTTTCGAGGCTTTCCGCGAAACCAATGACGACAGGCTAGGACAGATCGAACACCGGCTGACCGCCGATGTGCTGACCGAGGAGAAGCTTGCGAGAATCGACCGGACGCTCGACCAGACCAAGGCGCGCATCGACCAGCTGGCGCTGAAGGCCCGCCGTCCCTCGCTGGGCGAAACCAGGGCCGAGACGATGGATCCCGCTGCCCGGGAGCACAAGGCGGCTTTCGAGGCCTATATCCGCAGCGGCGACGCCCAGGGGCTGAAGCGGCTGGAAGAGAAGGCTCTCTCCTCGGGTTCCGGTCCGGACGGCGGCTTCCTCGTGCCCGTCCCACAGGAGCGTGAATTGCTGCGCCGCATGGCGCTGATCTCGCCGGTCCGCGCCTTGGCAACCGTGCGGGAAATCTCAGGCAATCAGCTGAAGAAGGCTTTCTCGACCACGGGTCCCGCTTCGGGCTGGGTCAACGAGACTGCGGCGCGTCCCCAGACGAACAGCCAGATTCTGGCCGACCTGACGTTCCCGGCCATGGAGCTCTACGCCATGCCATCGGCAACCCAGTCGCTGCTCGATGACGGCGCGATCAACATCGAGGAATGGATCGCCGATGAGATCGAGACCGTCTTCGCCGAGCGCGAAGGGCAGGCGTTCATTGCCGGCGACGGAGTCGACAAGCCGAGGGGCATCCTTGCCTACACCAACGTTGCGCAAGCGAGCTGGACCTGGGGCAATGTCGGCTATCTTGCAACCGGGGTCTCGGCCGGGTTCGCGGCAACGGCACCCTCCGATATCCTGATCGATCTCGCCTATGCGGTGAAAGCCCCCTACCGCCAGAACGGCACCTTCATCATGAGCCGCTCGACCCAGGCGGCGGTGCGCAAGTTCAAGGACAGCACGGGCAATTACCTCTGGCAGCCGCCGATCTCGCTGGGGCAGATGGCGACGTTCATGAACTTCCCGATCGTCGAGTCGGAAGACATGCCGAACATTGCGGCCAACAGTTTCTCGGTGGCATTCGGTGACTTCAAGCGGGCGTATCTCGTGGTCGACCGCATGGGCATCCGCGTGCTCCGCGACCCCTTCACCGCCAAGCCCTATGTGCTGTTTTACACCACGAAACGGGTGGGCGGCGGCGTGCAGGATTTCGACGCCTACAAACTGCTGAGGTTCGGCGTCTCCTGATCGCTCTGGTGGTCAGTTGCCCCACTGGGCCATCACCCGGTCGATCCAGGCGCGCTGCGGCGCGATCCGGACCGCCTGGGCGGTGGCCCCGCATTGACGGCCGTCGCCGCCTTCCTTGCCGTAGATGACGCCGACAAGGGTTATTCCGAGCAGGCTGTCGTTCAGAACGGGTCCGCCTGAATCGCCCTTGCAGATGGCGACGCCGCCGCCGGCAAGGCCAAGGCGCAAGAAGCGCGGGTAATAGCGCGGCAGAACCGTGACGGAGGCAGAGCGCAGCGTTCCGGCGCTGCTGTCGTCGCCTTCGCGGGCGAGACCGAAACCCGCGATCGTCTGCCGCGCGCCAACGCTGTCGTTTCCCGCGCTGTCATCGAGGGGAATGGGGGCGAAACGGGCCGGCAGCGCCATCTTCAGCCGCACAAGGGCGAGGTCGATCGATACGCGCGAACCGGGTTTGAATTCCGGGTGGCGGACGATCTGCCGGACCTCCTGCAGCGTCGCGGTGCCGCCGATCTCCTTATAGGCCACGGCGTATTGGCCGGAACCCGAAACGCAATGCCCGGCCGTGATCACGATCGCGGGAGCGACGACAGTGCCGGTGCAGACGCTGCCCCGGTTGCCCAGCACCATAACGATCCGGTTTTCGAGGCGTCCTGCCTCGGAGGCCGCGTCGCCGCCAACGGCCAGCGCGGGTGATGCGGCCAGGCAAAGCAGCACCGCCAGCCCGGTCCGTGAACCCAACTTTCTCCTGCTCACATCGCACTCATCGCAATCATTCACTTAACGAACGCCGTTCAATGCGGCGGAGGCAATCATGCGCCGATATATTGTCAATCCTCCGGCAGTGGAACCCCTGACGCTCACGGAAACGAAACGCTTCCTCAGGGTCGACCACAGCGAAGACGACGCTCTGATCAGCGGCCTGATCAAGGCCGCGCGCGAGCGCATCGAGGCCAGGACCGGGCGGGCGATGCTCGCCCAGACCTGGCGGATTTCGCTCGACCGTTGGCCCGCCGAGGCGAGGGTGACGCTGCCGGTGCTGCCGGTCCTTTCTGTTGCGGCGGTGCGCGTCTTCGATGCCCTCGGCGTACCTGCGGTCCTTGCGTCTGCGCTTTATGCCATCGAGCCCGGCAGCGAGCCGCCGGTGCTGGCTGTGACAAGCCCGCCGGGACCCGGCCGCGCCCGCAGCGGCATCGAGATCGATGTCGTTGCGGGATATGGCGTCGCCCCTGCCGATTGTCCGGAGCCCCTTCGCCTGGCGCTCCGCCATCTGGTGGCGGAGGCCTATGCCGCGCGGGGGCCTCTCGCAGCGGGCGAGCCCGTGTTGCCCACCGGGGCCGATGTCGACACGCTGATCCTGCCCTATCGGCAACTCAAGCTGGGCAGGGCCTTTCTGGAGAGCATGCCATGACGTCGCCGGCCGCCGCCCTCAAGGAGGCGATTCGGGCGAGACTGGCGGCGGATGCCGGCGTGCTCGCCCTGCTCAGAGAGCCGAAGGTTCATCTCGATCCGCCCCGGCATGTCGCCTATCCCTTCATCGCTTGCGGCGAGGCGAGCCAGCGCGACAATGGAACCTCTTCGGAGGATGGCCATATCACCGAACTGGCGTTTGCCATCTGGAGCCGGGGCGGCGGCAGCGCCGAAGGGCTCGCCATCGCCGATGCCGCTGTCGCCTCGCTGACCGCATCGCCGCTCAGCGCGGCCGGACACCGGGTTGTCAATCTCGTGGTCCTGGGCGTCCAGCCGCAGCCGCTGAAAGAACCCGATTCATGGCGGACGACAATCCGCCTCCGCATCGTCACTGAAGTTCTCTGACACCCCGGCCATTCAAGAGGAACATGCCATGGCAGCCCAACGCGGCAAGGATATGCTGTTGAAGGTCCGCGACGACACCAGCGCCTTCGTCACGATCGCCGGATTGCGTTCGCGGCGCATCTCATTCGACGCCGAAGCGGTCGACATCACCCATGCGGAGAGCGCTGGGCGTTGGCGGGAGTTGCTCGCGGGCGCCGGCGTCAAGAAGGCGACCATGACGGGGAGCGGCGTTTTCAAGGATGCCGCCACCGATCTGTTGGCGCGGCAGACCTTTTTCGACGGCCAGATCCGCGACTGGCGCGTGATTATTCCCGACTTCGGGACGATCGAAGGGCCGTTCCATATCAGCGGGCTCGATTACCGCGGCGAGCACCAGGGCGAAGTGACCTTCGACATGACCCTGGAAAGCGCTGGCGCGCTGACCTTCACGGCGATCTGAGGCCCTGCGGCCCCAGCATAGAATCGAGGTTTCCATGGCCAATCCTTATCGGGGCGAGGTGCCCTTCAACTTCGATGGCGAGACGCATGCTTTGCGGCTGACTCTCGGGTCACTCGCTCATCTGGAGGATGCGCTGGGCGCGGATGGGTTGCTGACGCTCGGCAGAAGACTCGGCGAGGGCCGCATGTCTGCCCGCGACATCTGCCTGGTGCTCGCAGCAGGCTTTATCGGCAAAGGCACGCCCGTGACGGCGGAGGCCATCGCCAGCGCCATTCCCGCTTCGGCCCTGGAGCAGGCGGCGCTGGCCGCCGCGACTCTTCTGGCTGTCACCTTTGGCGAAGGGAAAGCCTCCCGCCCTTCGCCGCCGCAGGCGGCCTGATCCGGGCCCGCGATGCTGAACCGCAACCCTTTCCCTGGGATGCGGCGATGCGTTTCGGGCTCGGCCGCCTGCGGCTCTCTCCCGATCATTTCTGGTCGCTGACGCCAGCGGAGCTTGCGGCCGCAGCTCGCGCCCACGCTCCGCCCGAGCAAGCGCCGATGAACCGTTTTGCCTTGATGGAACTCCTCGACCGGTTTCCCGACCGAAAGGACGACAGCCATGGATGACACGACCGCCAGCGCCAATGCCAGCGCCGAGGCCTTTCTAAGGCTTGACAGGATTGCAAGGCAGGCCGGCGCCTCGATCACCTCAGCCATGAAAGCCGGACAGGCCGAGGGACGCCAGCTGGAGGATGTGCTGATATCCGTTGGCCAGCGGCTGGCGGAAACAGGCCTGCTGTCGGCAGGCCGCAGCATCGGCGTCGCCTTGACCTCCACGCTTGGCTCCACGCTGACAAGCGGCTTGTCCGGGAGTCTTGCCTCGGGCGGGCTCGCGACACCCGCGGTGCTCGCCGGCTTCACCGACGAAGCCGGCGCCAGCGTCGGCGGCAGCTCGGATGCGGCCGGCGCCGGCAACGGGAGCGGCGGGAACGTCTCCATCGCCATGACGGTCAATACGCCGGACGCCGAAAGCTTCCGCCGCTCGGAGGCGCAGATTTCAGCGGCTCTGGCGCGCGCCGTGCAGCGCGGCCAGCGCGGCCTTTGACAGGCAGGGAGCTGATTCATGCAGGCCTTTCACGAAGTACGATTCCCGGTGGAAGTCGGTATCCGCAGCCGGGGCGGCCCCGAGCGGCGCACCGATATTGTCAGCCTCGGCTCCGGCCGCGAGGAGCGCAACGCCCGCTGGATCCACGCCCGGCGGCGCTACGATGCGGGCGCCGGCGTGAAATCGCTGGCCGCGCTTTCGCAGGTCGTCGCCTTCTTTGAGGAGCGCCGGGGCCGCCTCCATGGCTTCCGCTTCAAGGATCGGCTCGATTTCCGGTCGTCGTTGAATGGAGCGGCGCCGCAGATGACGGATCAGGTGATCGGCGCCGGAACGGGATCGCAGGCCGCCTACAGCCTCATCAAGACGTATGGCGCAAGTTTCGCACCTTATCAGCGGACGATTTCGAAGCCCGTCGCCGGCAGTGTGCTGATCGCTGTCAATGGTCAGGCGAAGTCGGCCGGAACGCAATTCACCATCGACACATCAACGGGGGTGATCACCTTTGTCGCCGGGCAAATCCCTGCGAATGGCGCCGTCGTCACGGCCGGCTACGAGTTCGATGTGCCGGTGCGCTTCGATACCGACCGCCTCGAAATCGACATGGCTTCGTTCGCGGCGGGCGAGATCCCGACGATCCCGCTGATCGAGATCATTCCCTGAAGGTATTCATCCATGCGCTCGATTCCCTCCGCGCTGGCGGCCGAACTGGCCTCCGGCGCGACAACGCTCTGCCGCTGCTGGAAAGCGATCCGCAGCGATTCAAGCCGGTTCGGCTTCACCGATCATGATCGCGACCTCACTTTCGACTCGGTCACTTTCCGGGCGGCTACCGGGCTCGAGGCCTCCGAAGCGGAGGCGCTGCTCGGCATGGCTATCGGCGGCGGTGAAGTGAGCGGCGCTTTGTCCACGGAGGCCTTGACCGACAAGGATATCGAAGCGGGTCTGTGGGATGGCGCCACTATTGAAACCTGGCTGGTCGACTGGCGCGACGTCTCGCGGCGGATGCTGCTTGATGCCGGACAGATAGGCGAGATCCGGCGGCAGGGCGAGGCCTTCACGGCTGAAGTCAGGAGCCTTGCCCAGGGCCTCGATCAGGTGCAGGGCCGCCGCTACAGCGCGATCTGCGATGCGGAGCTCGGAGATGGCCGCTGCGGCGTTTCGCTCAGCAGCGCGGCCAACCGGCTGACGGCCTCAGTCGCCAGTGCGCCGGATGCGACGTCGTTTTCGTTCTTGGCTGCGGCCGGATTCGATCCCGGAGCATTCGCAGGGGGCACGGCCCGGTTCTCCGATGGAGAGACCGCGGCGATCATGGGGCACACGCGGGCGGGCAGCCTTGACGTGATCACACTCTGGGCTCCCCCGCGCCATGCCCCGGCCCCGGGCGATGCTCTGGTGTTGACCGCCGGCTGCGACAAGCGGTTCCCGACTTGCCGCGACAGGTTCGCGAATGCTGCGAACTTTCGTGGCTTTCCGCATATTCCCGGCAACGATTACCTTATGGGCTACGCCCGTCAGGGAGAGCCCGGGCAGGATGGCGGAGCGATCCAGCCATGACGCCTGCCGAAATCATCGCCGCCGCCAGGGACTGGATCGGCACACCCTATCTGCATCAGGCCTCGCTCAAGGGCGTGGGCTGCGATTGCCTCGGCCTGCTGCGCGGCGTCTGGCGCGATCTCTACGGAACCGAACCGGAGACGCCGCCGCCCTATAGCGGCGACTGGGCCGAGGCGACGGGGCAGGAAGCCATGATCGAAGCCGCGACCCGGCATCTGCGCCCCATCGGCTGCGCGGAATACGGGCCCGGCGACGTCATCCTCTTCCGCTGGCGGCCGGACCTGCCGGCCAAGCACTGCGGAATCGCGACCTCCGCCACGACGATGGTTCACGCCCATGACGGCGCGGCCGTGGCGGAGGTCGGCATCGGCTCCTGGTGGCGCCGCCACATCGCCTGCGCGTTCCGGTTCCCCGAACGCCTCTGAACTCCATACTGCTGACAAGGCTTTGACCCATGGCGACTCTGGTGCTTCAGACGGCCGGCTCGATGATCGGCGGCCTGATCGGCGGTCCGCTCGGCGCCGCGATCGGCGGAGCGATCGGAGGGAGCATCGGCACGGTCGCCGATCAGGCGCTGCTTGCCAATTTCAGCAGCTCCGGGCGCAAGATAACGACCGGGCCGCGCCTCAAGGATCTGGACGGCATATCGTCGACCGAGGGGGCGCCGATCCCCCGGCTCTACGGCCGCGCGCGGCTCGGCGGACAGGTGATCTGGGCCACCCGGCTTGAGGAGGAAGCCGTCTATTCGTCGACCAAGCCCCGTGGCGGAAAGGGTGCTGCCGCCAGCAAGCCGAAGGCGACGATCAGCGTTTCCTACCGGTACTACGCCAATGTGGCGATCGGCCTGTGCGAAGGACCGATCGCCTTCGTCCGCCGCGTCTGGGCGGACGGGCGGCTTCTCGATCTGACCAATGTCGCGATGCGGGTGCATCAGGGGTCCGAGGATCAGCCGGCCGACCCTCTGATCGCCGCCAAACAGGGCGCGGCCAATGCGCCGGCCTATCGCGGGCTCGCCTATGTTGTGTTCGAGCGGTTGCCGCTCGAGGATTACGGCAACCGCCTGCCGCAATTCACCTTCGAGGTGGTGCGTCCGGTCCATGGCCTCTGCCGGCGGATCCGGGCCGTCAATCTCATCCCGGGCGCCGGGGAATATGTCTACGAGCCGGCCTGGGTCATGACGCTTGGAGGCATTGGATCGTCCGGCCTCCCCAATCGCACGCAGCTCACCCACGCCACGAACTGGTATGCCTCGATCGACGCGCTGCAGGCGCTGTGCCCAAATCTGGAGTATGTGGCGCTGGTGGTCGCCTGGTTCGGCAACGATCTCAGGGCAGGGGCATGCACGGTTCGCCCCCTCACCGAACCGGGCGCGACGGACGCCATTCCCTTCGGCTGGTCGGTCAGCGGCCTCAGCCGGCCGGCGGCCGGAACGGTCTCGCAGGTCGATGGCAAAGCGGCCTATGGCGGGACGCCCTCCGACGGCTCCGTCCTGCGGGCGATCCGCGACCTCAAGGCGCGGGGCCTGAAGGTGACGCTCTATCCTTTCATGATGATGGATGTGCCGCCCGGCAACGCGCTGACAAACCCGGCGACTGGCCTGGCCGGGCAGCCTCCCTATCCCTGGCGCGGACGCATCACGTGCTATCCCGCGCCCGGAAAGTCCGGCTCCGTCGAGGGAACGGCCGCGGCCGATGCGCAGGTCCAGGCCTTCTTCGGGACCTGCGGAGCCGGCCATTTCACGGTTGGGCCCGACATCGTCGTCTATTCCGGGCCGGCCGAGTGGACGCTGCGGAGGCTCGTGCTGCATGTGGCGGCGCTCGGCAAGGCAGCCGGCGGCGTCGAAGCGCTGATCCTCTGCTCGGAATTCGCGGCGCTGACCCGCGTGCGCGGAACCGCGAGCGTCAACCCGGCTGTCGCGGGCCTCAAGGCGCTGGCCGCCGAAGTGCGCGCTCTGCTTGGGGCCTCGACGAAGCTCACCTATGGCGCCGACTGGACCGAATATGGAGCCGAGAGCCGCAGCGGCGGTCAGGACGTGGCCTTTCCGCTCGATCCTCTCTGGTCCGATCCCAATATCGATTCCGTCGCCATCGACTGGTATCCGCCCATGACGGATTGGCGAGATGGGCTCAGCCATATCGATGCCGGGCTCTACGATGGGCCGCATGACCGGCGGATGTTCGCCGAGCGCATCGGCTCGGGCGAGGCCTACGACTGGTACTATGCATCCGACGCGGCCCGCACGGCGCAGATCCGCACGCCCATCACGGATGGCGGCTATGGGAAGCCCTGGGTTTTCCGCCAGAAGGATATCCTCAGCTGGTGGTCGAACTGGCATTATCCGCGCAGCGGCGGCATCGAAGCCGGCGCGCCGACGGGCTGGATCCCCGGATCCAAGCCGATCTGGCTGCTCGAGCTTGGGTGCCCCGCAGTGGACCGGGGCGGCAATGGGCCCAATGTTTTCCCCGATCCCAAATCCTCCGAGAACGCGATCCCCCATTTCTCGCGCGGGTCGAGGGACGATCTGGCTCAGGCATGCGTGATCCGCGCCGTGCTCGATCGCTTCAACCCCGATGCACCTGGATTCGGGGCTGCGGCCAATCCCGTCGCCGCGCTCTATGGCGGGCGTATGGTGGACCCTTCGCGCATCTATCTCTGGTGCTGGGATGCGCGGCCCTTTCCCGCTTTCCCTGACCACGGCGAGGTCTGGGCTGATGCGGGCGCCTTCGAGACGGGTCACTGGCTGAACGGGCGTATCGAAGGTGCGCCCCTCGACGATCTTCTGGCCGCTCTTCTCGCCGATCGCGGCATCCCGCCGGCCGCCGCAATCGATGCGGACGGTTTCGTCGATGGTTATGTCATCGATCGGCCGATGTCGGCCCGGGCGGCGATCGAGCCGCTGGCGGAGGCTTTCGCGTTTGAAGCCCTGTTTTCCTCGGGGACCTTGCGGTTCATCCGGCGATCGGGACGCGCGGCTTCGACCCTGCTGCCGGACGATCTCGCGGTGACGGAGGCGATGGACCGGCCCGCCAAGGCCCGGACGCAGGCGAGCGAATTGCCATCGGCGCTCACCTTCGGCTTCGTCGAATCCAACGCGGCCTATCGCCAGGGCAGCGTGCGGGTCAGCGTGCCCGCTCTGCGGACCCGCGAGGTGACAGCAGCGCTCGCTGCTGGCCTTTCGCGCGAACAGGCGCTGCATCGCGCTGAAGTGATGCTGAACGAGACGCTGACGGCCCGCGACAGCATCATTCTTCAATTGCCGCCGAGCCGGCTCGACCTGGAGCCGGGCGACACCGTCATGATCGACGGGCTCTCCTACCGCATCAGGCGGATCACCGATGGCGCCACGCGGCGTGCCGAAGGGGTTGCGACCTCGCGGACGCTCTACCTTGGAGCGCCGCGGCCGGGCCGGCAGCAACAACTGCCGCCGCCGCCGCTCAGCGGGCCGCCGACCGTAGTCGCGATGGATCTCGCTTTCACGGATGGCGATCTTCCGGTTCTGCAGCGGCTGGCGGTCAGCGCCGATCCATGGCCGGGGGCCTATACGGTCTGGCGTTCGGTCGACGGCGCATCCTTCGAGCCGGTTCAGCGTGTCTCGACCCGCGCCACCATCGGCCTGACGGCGACGGTCTTGCCGCCGGGGCCGCTGTGGCGGCTGGATGCCGGCGGCAGCGTTGAGGTCACGCTGGCCAATGGCGCGCTGCAATCGGTCAGCACGGCGGCGATGCTGGGCGGCGCCAACATGATCGCGATCGAGCTTGCCGGTCAGGGGTGGGAGATCCTCGGCTTCACGACGGCAGACCTGCTGGCGCAGAACCGCTGGCGTCTTTCCGGCCTGTTGCGCGGCCTCGCCGGCTCCGAACCCCTGGCCGCATCCCTGAAGCCGGCCGGATCGCGGGCGGTCATTCTGGATGGGTCGATCGTCGACCTCGCGAGCGGCCTCGAGTGGTTGGGACGCGAGGCGATCTACCGGGTTGCGCCGGAGGGCCGCGACCATGCCGATCCGGCGGCGGCCTCGTTTCGCGCCACCGCCGGCTTGACGGCGCTGCTGCCGCTCTCGCCGGTTCGCCCGACGGCGGTCCGCGGCCCATCAGGCGTGACGATCAGCTGGATCCGGCGGGCGCGCAGCGGCGGCGACAACTGGGACCAGGCCGATGTGCCGCTCGGCGAGGCGCGGGAAGGCTACCAGGTCGAGATCCTCAGCGGCGCGGCCGTGAAGCGCCGCTACGAATGCGCGCAGGCGATGCTCCTCTATCCAACCGCCGATGAGGCCGCTGATTTCGGCGCGGCGCAAACCACGCTCGGCCTGCGCATCCGGCAGATCAGCGAGAGCGCCGGAGCGGGGTTCGAATGCCTCGAGTCTGTTCCGGTTCTGTGACCACCGTCCCTTCAATGACAAAGGGCCACCAAAGGAGAAGTTGATGACCGAATGGAAGAATTTCATCGAGAGCAGGACTGTCTGGGCCAATTTCGTCGGGCTTGCGGCCCTCATCCTGTCGAGCCTCGGTTACGGAACAGGCGGCCTCGACGAGGAGAAGGCGGTCGAGGTGATCCTCCAGATCGTCATGGGTGCGTCGTTCCTCGGATCGACCCTGTTCAGGGTTCTGGCGACGCGGCGCATCACTGTCTGAGGGACCCGTTCATGGAGAGTTCAGTGACCTTCAACCTACTGTGACTCCATGAAATTCGCTCGAATCATTGCAGTAACGACCCTTTGCGGCAGCGGAATTGCACCCGCTGCTGCAGAAACCGCCTGTTTCACAGCGGAGGAAACACGCGATCATGTGCAGAAGCTGGGGCTCGTCGCCCTGCATGATGTCGTGCGTTCCGCCCGTGGAGCGGGTCACGCCGATTTGATCTCGGCACGGTTGTGCGAGACGAATGGCAATATGGTGTATATGATCACGATGCTTGGGCGCGAAGGCAGGGTCATGCGGTTGACCGTCGACGCGCGGACGGGCAACCTGATCAATAACCGCTGAGACGCCGTCCGCATGCGCCTGCTCGTCATCGAGGATGATCGCGACCTCAACCGCCAGCTCGTTACGGCATTGGAAAACGCGGGCTACGCCGTCGATCGCGCCTTCGATGGCGAAGACGGCCACTTCCTGGGTGATACGGAGCCCTATGACGGCATCATCCTCGACATCGGCCTGCCGAAGATGGACGGAATCACCGTGCTTGAGAAATGGCGCGCCGACGGCAGGAAGATGCCGGTGCTGATTTTGACGGCGCGAGACCGCTGGAGCGACAAGGTGCAGGGCTTCGATGCCGGCGCCGACGACTATGTCGCCAAACCCTTCCACATGGAGGAGATCCTGGCGCGTCTGCGGGCATTGTTGCGCCGCGCCACCGGCCACGCAAAAAACGAGCTGACCTGCGGGCCGGTGATTGTCGATACCCGCTCGAGCCGGGTGGTGGTGGATGGCAACGCGGTGAAGCTCACCTCGCACGAATACAGGCTGCTTTCCTATCTGATGCACCATCAGGGCCGCGTGGTGTCGCGGACCGAATTGGTCGAGCATCTCTACGATCAGGATTTCGACCGGGACAGCAATACCATCGAAGTTTTCGTGGGCCGCCTCCGCAAGAAGCTCGGCGTCGAGATTATCCAGACCGTGCGCGGCCTCGGCTATCTTGCGGCGCCGCCGGAGCCGGTCAAGGCGCGGTGACGCGTTGATCGGCTATCTGCGCCTCCGCGTCCCGCTGTCGATCGCGGCGAGGCTCGTTCTTTCTGCTATCGGTCTGGGCGCAGTCCTGCTTCTGATTGCTGGAATCATCCTTTCGACCCTCTATCGCCGGACCACAGAATTCGCCTTTGACGAGCGATTGAACGTCTATCTCAAGGCGCTCGTGGCCGATGTCGCGTCCTTCGGCGAATCGGACCGCTCCGAGCCCGGCAGCCTTGGCGAACCGCGCTTCGAACTCCCGCTCTCCGGCTGGTACTGGCAGATCGGCCGCATTGATACCGAGCGCGACAGCGAGCAATCGATCCGCACCTCCAAGTCTTTGTTCGCGGGCAAGCTTCCCCGTCTCGCCGATCTCGGCGCCAAACCGGGTCCGAATGGCATTGCGGAGGCTTATGCCCAGGGACCGGACGACCGGACCTTGCGCATCATCGAGCGGTTGATCGATCTTGGCGACGACGGACGCTATTTCGTTTCCGTTGCCGGCGATCCGGCCGAAATCGTCGCAGAAATCCGGCAATTCAACCTCGCGATCCTGGTAACGTTCCTGGTGCTGGGGCTGGCGCTTGCGGCAGGCACTCTCGCGCAGGTGCGCTTCGGCCTCAGGCCGCTCGCCAAACTGCAATCGGCGCTCGGCCAGATTCGGCGCGGCGAAGTGCAGCGGATCGAAGGCAGCTTCCCGCCCGAAGTTTCGCCGCTCGCGGATGAGCTCAATCTGCTCGTCGATTCCAATCATGAAATCATCGACCGCGCCCGGACGCATGTCGGCAACCTTGCGCATGCGCTGAAGACGCCGATCAGCGTCATTGTGAACGAGGCCCATGCAGAGCAATCGCCGCTGGCGGACAAGGTCAGAGAGCAGACGCAGCTGATGCGCGATCAGGTGCAGTATTATCTCGACCGGGCGCGGGCAGCGGCCCGGGCGGCCACGGTCGGTTCGGCCACCGACATCGAGCCGGTGGTGGCCGGCCTGGTGCGGACCTTCGGCAAGATCTGCCAGGGTCGCGGCATCACATTCGACTCCAGCGTCGAGGACGGCCTGCGGTTCAGGGGTGAGCGGCAGGACCTTGAGGAAATGCTCGGCAATCTCATCGACAACGCCAGCAAATGGGCCGCGGGACGCGTTGATGTGCGGGCCGCCAAAGGCCCCGAGCTTGGGCCCGAACGGCCATCGATCCTCTTCCAGATCGATGATGACGGCCCCGGATTGCCGCAAGACAAGCGGGCTGAAGCCACAAGGCGGGGCCGGCGGCTTGATGAGACGAAGCCTGGCTCCGGGCTCGGCCTGTCGATCGTCGTCGATCTCGCCCAGCTTTACGGCGGCCAGTTCAACCTTGCCGATTCACCGCTCGGCGGCCTTCGCGCCGAATTGATCCTTCCTGCCGTGACAGGATGACGCTTCAGATGTACCCGCACATGACTCTCACGCTGCAACACCCTATGTAGCCGCCATGACGTTCTGGATCGCCGCGGCCGCATTGATGGGCCTGACATGCCTCGCGCTGCTGATGGCGCTCGGGCGGAATGCGGCCGTATCCGACGATCACGACCGGCGTTTCTATGAAGCCCAGATCCGCGAGATTGACCGCCAGCTCTCCCTCGGACTGATCGGCGAACGGGAAGCCGAGGCGGCGCGCACGGAGGCCGCGCGGCGGCTTCTGTCAACGGCGCGGGAGGATGTCACGCAGGCCGCTGACGACGCTCGGGGCGGTCGAAGGATCGCCGCAATCGCGGTCCTGGTGCTGCTGCCCGCCATCACGCTGCCGCTCTACGCCTGGCGCGGCACGCCGGATCTGCCCTCCTTTCCGCTCGCCTCGCGCCAGCGGGAGGCGCCCGGCGCCGGAGGCGCGCTCGATATCGCCGCCGCGCTCCAGCAGATCGAAACACATCTCGCGAAGAACCCTGAAGATGGACGTGGGCATGAGGTTGTGGCGCCGGTCTATATGCGGACCGGACGTTACGCCGACGCAGCCCGCGCCTATGGCGCCGCGATCCGAATCCTCGGCCGCTCGCCCGACCGGCAGGCGAACCTCGGCGAGGCGCTTGTCTTCGCGAACGACGGCGTTGTGTCGGCCGAAGCCAGAGCTGCCTTCGAGGCGGCCGTCGCCGCCGAACCCAAACAGGTGAAGGGCCGGTTTTTTCTGGCGCTCGCCGCGCAGCAGGAGGGCGATCAGGCGAAGGCCATCGCGCGGCTGACAGCCTTGCGGGATGACCTGCCCGACGGCGATTTCAAGACCGAGATCGGCCGGCAGCTTGCCGCCATGGGCGTCACGCCCAAGGGCGGTGATGTGATCGCCGCGTTGCCGCCCGACGGCCAGATGGCGGCCATCCGCTCGATGGTGGAAGGGCTGGCGCAAAGACTGGCCGCGTCAGGCGGCACCGCCGACGAATGGGCGCGCCTTATTCGCGCCCTGACCGTGTTGAAAGAGACCGACCGGGCGCGCGCTATCCTTGGCGAGGCGCGGCAGAAATTCGCGGCGCAGCCCGATGAATTGAAGCGGATCGAACAGGCGGGACAGGGCCTATGACGCGCAAGCAACGCCGGATGACGCTGATCGGTCTCGCCGGCATCGTGCTCGGGCTGGCCGCCGGACTCGTGCTTTACGCCCTGCGCGACAATGTGGCGTTCTTCCGCTCGCCTACCGAGGTGGCGGAGCAGAAGGTGAAGCCCGGCGAGCGTTTCCGTCTCGGCGGGCTGGTCGAGGCCGGCACCGTGGACAAGGGCGTCGGCGACCGTGTCGCCTTCGCCGTGACCGATGGCAAGACGACGGTCAAGGTCAGCTACCAGGGCATCCTGCCCGACCTCTTTCGCGAGGGGCAGGGCGTCGTAACCGAGGGCATTCTGCAGCCGGACGGCTCGTTCCGGGCGGATACCGTGCTCGCCAAGCACGACGAAACCTACATGCCCCGCGAAGTGGCGGATGCGCTGAAAAAGCAGGGACACTGGAAGGACGGCAACGCAAGCGGGACCGGGCCGGAGGGCAAAAATCCCACGGAGATCAAAAAGCCATGACCGTCGAGCTTGGTCATTTCGCGCTGGTCCTGGCGCTCGCGGTTTCGGCCTTGCAGGTGGCCCTGCCATGGCTTGGCGCGCGGCGCGGCGATCCGGTCCTGATGGGTCTGGCGGATCGAGCGGCCGGCCTGCAGTTCCTGCTCGTCGGCCTCGCCTTCGCTTGTCTGACGGCGGCCTATGTCGGCTCGGACTTTTCCGTCCGCAACGTCTACGAGAATTCCCATTCGCTGAAGCCGCTGGTCTACCGGATCAGCGGCGTCTGGGGGAATCACGAGGGATCGCTGCTCCTCTGGGTGCTGATCCTGGCGCTTTCCGGCGCGGCGGTGGCGGCCTTCGGACAGGGCATCCCCATGCGGCTGAGAGCGCTGACGCTGTCGGTCCAGGCCTCGGTCGCTGTTGCCTTCCTGCTATTCATGCTGCTCACGTCGAACCCGTTCGACCGTATAGCGCCGCCTCCCTTCGAGGGCAGGGACCTGAATCCGCTTCTGCAGGATTTCGGTCTCGCGGTGCATCCGCCGTTGCTCTACGTCGGCTATGTAGGCCTCTCGATCGCCTTCTCCTTCGCCGTCGCCGCGCTGATCGAGGGCCGCGTCGATGCCGCCTGGGCCCGCTTTGCGCGCCCCTGGATTCTGGCCGCCTGGATCTTCCTGACACTCGGCATCGCGATGGGGTCCTACTGGGCCTATTACGAGCTCGGCTGGGGCGGCTGGTGGTTCTGGGACCCGGTCGAAAACGCCTCGCTGATGCCCTGGCTCGCGGCGACGGCGCTGCTGCATTCCGCGATCGTAATGGAGAAGCGCGGCGCGCTGAAGGTCTGGACGATCCTGCTTGCCATCATCGCCTTCTCGCTGTCGCTGCTCGGCACTTTCATCGTGCGCTCCGGCGTGCTGACCTCGGTGCATTCCTTCGCGAGCGACCCGGCGCGCGGAGTCGTGATTCTTGGAATCCTCTGCTTCTTCATCGGCGGGAGCCTGGCCTTGTTCGCCTGGCGGGCGCCGCTGCTGCGGCAGGGCGGGCTGTTCGCGCCCGTGAGCCGCGAGGGCGCGCTCGTCTTCAACAACCTCTTCCTGTCGGCAAGCTGCCTCGCCGTGCTGGTCGGCACGCTCTATCCGCTGGCGTTGGAGGCCTGGGACGGTTCGAAGATTTCCGTGGGTCCGCCCTTCTTCAACCTCGTTTTCATTCCATTGACGCTGCCGCTCGTGCTGGCCATGCCCTTCGGCCAGCAATTGGCCTGGAAACGCGGTGATCTCGCCGCCGTTGCACAGAGGCTGAGTGTCGCGATCGGCATCGCTTTGGTCGCCACGGCCTATGCCTTCGCGATGCGGGGCGGCGTGGCGCCGCTCGCCCCCATCGGCATCGGTGTCGGCCTGTTCGTGCTGCTTGGCTCGCTGAGCGAGATCGTGACGCGCGCCAGCCGCTCGGGCGGTGGCGTCGGCAGCACTCTGCGCAAGGCGCTTCGCCTCCCGATCTCCGCCTGGGGCGCGGCGATCGCCCATGCCGGCGTTGGCGTGATGATCCTGGGCGTCGCCGCAACGGCCTATGAGACCGAGCGCATCGCCAATGTGCGGATGGGCGAGACGATCGACCTCGGCGCCTATCAGCTGACATTGAAGGATATTCAGCAGCGCGAAGGCCCCAATTACCGCGATACGGTCGCATTGTTCGAGGTGCGCCGCGGCGGCGTGCTGGAAGCGGCCGTCGAGCCCGCCAAGCGTATCTATCCGGCCCGGCAGATGCCGACGACGGAGGTGGCGCGCATGACGCGGGGCTTCGGCCAGGTCTATGTGGCGCTCGGTGAAACCGTCGCCGAAAGCGCGGTGCCGGTCCGGGCCTATTGGAAGCCCTTCGTGCTGTTCATCTGGCTTGGTCCGCTGCTGATGGCGCTTGGCGGCCTGCTGTCGCTGATGGAGCGCCGCATGCGCGTCGGCGCGCCGGCGCCGGCCAGGGCGGTGCGGGCGTGAGGGGAATTCTCGTCAGCCTTTGTCTGGTGGGGTTTCTCATCGCCCCCGCCCATGCCGTGCAGCCCGACGAAATCCTCAAGGATCCGGTCGCGGAGGCGCGGGCGCGCCAGCTTTCCACGCAATTGCGCTGCCTCGTCTGCCAGAACGAATCGATCGACGATTCGAATGCCCCGCTCGCCAAGGATCTCCGCCTGCTGGTGCGCGAGCGCATCACCGCCGGCGATAGCGACGCGCAGGTGAAGGCTTTCCTCGTGGCGCGCTACGGTGAATTCGTGCTGTTGCGCCCGCCAATAACGCTGCGGACACTGGCGCTCTATGGCGCGCCCTTCGCGGCGCTGGCGATCGGCGGCTTCTTTCTCTGGCGCAGGTCGCGCAAGGAGGTGGCGCCGGCGGCTGTGGAGGCCCTTTCGGGGGCGGAGAAGGAGCTTTTGGCGAATATACTTAACAGGAAAGATGGAACATAAACGTGGCGGAGCTTGTTGACTTGTTAATCTATTTGCCGGATCTCTCACGTGAGGATTCTATCATGACCCGAAGCGCTGGACCCGTTGCGACTTTGTTCTCAGATATGGTTCAGCAAGGCTACATAAGGCCTGTTGAACATATGGAGGACATGCGTCTTCCGGGCGAATTTTTGTTTGTTCCTTCAATAGTATCATATGGTATCCCAAATTTTCCGATTCGTGCTGGGGCCTACGAAAATGCCGAACTGGGACAGCGTTCTCAAAGAGATAGCCCAAATCCAAGCTATTCCAAATGAGTCTCCCTTCGACAAAGTTAGAAGGAAGTACCTAAAGAGACTTTTCGGGCATACAGGCAGAAATGTAATCGCATATTACTCTGGCTTTTTAAGTAAATCTCGAATTGAAGGCATTGAAATTACTGATGAAGATAAGAACGGATTTATGTTGTGCATACACGAGCTTGATAGAGAAAAGGGCCTTGACTTAATACTGCATACGCCTGGTGGCGACAGTCAGGCAACGGTTTCGTTGGTTGAGTATTTGCGGAGCATGTTTGGTAAAAACATGCGGGCGATTATACCTCAGATTGCTATGTCGGCAGGTACGATGATAGCATGTTCCTGTTCAAAAATCATAATGGGAAAACAATCGAGCCTTGGTCCAGTTGATCCCCAGTTCGGGGTCATAGCTGCAGAAAATTTGTTGGAAGAAGTTAAAAAAGCACGAGCAGATATAGAACGAAATCCAAACTTAGCTGCTTTTTGGCAACCTATATTGTCGAAGATCACGCCCTCATTCCTTGAGAGATGTGAATGGGCAGTCCGCGACTCGAATGAGTTCATTGCTGAAACTCTCCGGCAAAACATGTTCTCTGAATTGGGTAGAGATGAGCAAGACGCGAAAGTTAATTCAGTCGCTGGAATATTTGCAAATAATGAAGGGCGTGCCCATAATACGCATATCCAATACCAACAATGTCTTGATGTTGGACTTCACGTTACGAAACTCGAAGACGATCAGAAGCTACAAGATCTTGTGCTTACGATCCATCATTGTTATATGCATTCACTAATAAATACAGCAGCCTTTAAGTTAATTGAAAATCATTTGGGCCGTGCCCTCGTTAGGCAGCAGGTGATGCAGTTTGTTCAAGGACCTATGCAGATGCTTCCAAATGGAGCCGGACATTTTCTAGACCAACCTCCCATTACCAAACCTTAATCCCCGCTCCAGTCTGCCGACATCTGGCTGCGCGTAGAACCAATTCAACGATCGAGGAAATGGATCCGGCGCCCCTGTCGCCCCCTTCGCCGGGATCCGATCCGAGATGCGAACGCAGGCCGGGCCTTCAACACGCCCGGCCTGTCGTTTTTTATCAGGTGGTCTATGCTGCCGGGCATGCGGATTCTCATTGTCGAAGACGACGCCGAAGCGGCGTCCTATCTGGTCAAGGCATTCACCGAAGCTGGCCATGTGGCCGATCATGCGAAGGACGGCCTGACCGGCTATGGCATGGCGGAGGAGGGCGGCTATGATTGCCTCGTCGTCGATCGCATGCTGCCGAAGATGGACGGTCTGACGATGATCGGGGCGCTCCGCGGGCAGGGACTGCAGACGCCGGTGCTGATCCTCTCGGCGCTTGGCCAGGTCGAGGACCGCGTGAAGGGGCTGCGCGCTGGCGGCGACGATTATCTGCCCAAGCCCTACGCCTTTTCCGAGCTGCTGGCGCGTGTCGAGGTGCTGGCCCGGCGCAAGGCGCCGCAGGCCGCCGAAACCTTCTATCAGGTGGCCGATCTCAGGCTTGATCGCCTTTCCCACAAGGTCACGCGGGGCGGCGAGGATATCCCCATGCAGCCGCGCGAATTCCGGCTGCTTGAATATCTCATGCGCAATGCCGGGCGCGTGGTGACGCGCACGATGCTGCTGGAGCAGGTGTGGGATTACCATTTCGATCCAGGCACCAACGTCATCGACGTGCATGTCTCGCGGCTCAGGGCCAAGATCGACAAGGGACAGGCGAAGCCGCTGCTGCACACGGTGCGCGGGGCGGGATATGTGATCCGTGACGGGGCTTAGACGCCTCGTCGGCACCACGGCGTTCAAGCTGTCGGTGATCTACATGCTGGCTTCCGCGATCTTCGCCGGCGGTTTGCTGCTCTATGTCGGCTGGAATGCCCGTCGCCTGATCGACGAGCAGATCGGCCAGACGCTGACGGCCCAGATCAACGGCCTTGCCGACCAGTACCGGATTGGCGGCATCCGCCGCCTGTCGGCGATCATCGAGCGCCGCTCACGGCAGCCGGGCTCGTTCCTTTTCCTGCTGCTGGGGCCGGGTGGAGAGACCATCGCCGGCAACATCACCGGCGTGAGCTCGGCGGTGATGGCGAACAGCGACCTTGCCGAGACGACCTATCAGCGCTTCGACGAATCCGAAGGCCAGCCCGTCGTCGCCACCCGGGGGGCGCTTGTCCGCGTCTTCACGCTGCCCGGCAACAACCGGCTTCTGGTCGGGCGCGACCTCGAGGAGCGCGAGCGGCTGAACGCGGTGCTCGGCCAGGCGATCCGCATCCTTATCGCGGCGCTGCTGGTTTTCGGGGGGCTGGGCGCCTTTCTGGTGGCGAGGCGGGCGCTCGCCCGCATGGATGCGATGACGGCGACCAGCCAGGCGATCATGGCGGGTGACCTCTCGGGCCGTCTGCCTGTCTCAGGCAGCGGCGACGAGATTGATCGCCTCGCCGTCAGCCTCAACGCCATGCTGGTGCGCATCGGCGAATTGATGCAGGGCATGAAGGAGGTTTCCGACAACATCGCGCATGACCTGAAGACGCCGCTCACCCGGCTGCGGAACTCGGCCGAAGAGGCTCTGCGCACCAGCAATTCCAAGCAGGAGTATCGGGCGGCGCTCGAGCGCACCATCGAGGAATCGGATGGCCTGATCAGAACCTTCAACGCGCTTCTACTGATCGCGCGCGCCGAGGCCGGCGCCGGCGTCGATTCGTTTACGGCCGTCGATGTCTCGAGCCTGCTCTTGGACCTCGCCGAAATCTACGGACCTTCCGTCGAGGAGGCGGGCTGCGCCTTCATCACCGATATCGCGCCAGGCCTGACCGTTCAGGGAAACCGCGAGCTTCTGGGCCAGGTCGTGGCGAACCTGATCGACAACGCGCTGAAATATGGCGTTCCGGCCCAACCGGGCGCCAGCGCCGAGGTGAGACTCTCGGCCCGAGAAGAGGACCGCAAACTCCTGATTTCCGTCGCCGATCGCGGCTCCGGCATTCCGCCGGACAAGCGCGCGAAGGCGGTGGAGCGCTTTGGGCGGCTCGATACGAGCCGCAACAAGCCCGGCTCCGGCCTTGGGCTCAGCCTTGTCTCGGCGGTGGCGCAACTGCATAAGGGGGAGCTGAGGCTTGACGACAATGACCCTGGCCTGATTGTGACGCTGGAGCTGCCGCTTCCGGCATAAAACTCCAGGCTTGAGGCGATGTCTGAAACTTTCCCCGCCGGTTCTCTGCGAAACCGCATCACCGCGGCGCCGCGGCTTCCGCCACGCACGGATGCACTGAAACTTGCGCGCGCCCGGTTCCTTGACCTTCTCGATGATCGCGAGGCTGCGGCCGCGCTGGGGCCGCTCCTCGAAAATGACACCAGGACGCGGAACCTCGTCGCCGGCATCCTCGCGCATTCGCCGTTCCTCAGCCGGATCATGCGCCAGCATCCCGATTGGCTGCTCGCATCTCTTCAGGCCGATCCCGACGCGGAATTCAGCGCTGTTGTCTCCGCTATCCTTCCCGAAGTCCGCGCGGCGGAATCGCTGGACGCAGCGATGGGCAGGCTCCGGCTCATCCGCAAGCGCCTAGCCCTCCATATCGCGCTCGCCGATCTCGCCGGAATCTGGAGCGTGGATGAGGTTGTCGCAGCGCTGACGGCCTTTGCGGACGCCGCCGTGGACACGGCCTTGCGGCTGGCGCTGGGTGCGGCCGCCGCTTCGGGACGGCTGGCGGACGAGCGGCTCTTCGACGAGCCTGACTGCTCGGGCCTCACCGTGCTGGCCATGGGCAAGCATGGCGCCAACGAACTGAATTATTCGAGCGATATCGATCTGATCGTGCTGTTCGATCCGGCCGCCGTGCCGGTGGCGGCCGGGCGCGAGCCACTTGATGTCGTGGTGCGCATCATCAAGGATTTCGTCAAGATCCTGCATGAACAGACCGGCGGCGGCTATGTTTTCCGCACCGATCTGCGTCTGCGGCCCGATCCCGCATCGACGCCGATCGCCGTGCCCATCGATCGGGCCGTGAGTTACTATCAGACCGTTGGACAGAACTGGGAGCGCGCGGCGCTGATCAAGGCGCGGCCGGTGGCGGGCGATCTGGCGCTCGGCCTGTCCTTCCTCCAGGAACTGACGCCCTTTATCTGGCGGCGCTATTTCGATTACGCCTCAATCGCCGACATCCACGCCATGAAACGCCAGATCCAGGCGCATAAAGGCGGGGAGGTCATCGCCATCGAAGGGCATGACGTGAAGTTGGGGCGGGGCGGCATCCGCGAAATCGAATTCTTCGTGCAGACGCAGCAGCTCGTCTTCGGCGGCCGCAAACCCGTGTTGCGGGGGCGCGGCACGCTCGCCATGCTGGAGCAGTTGCGCGTCGAAGGCTGGATCGGCATGAACGCGGTGCATGACCTCCAGGCCGCCTACCGTTTCCTGCGCATGGTGGAGCACCGCCTGCAGATGGTTGATGACCAGCAGACGCAGCGCCTGCCGACATCGAAAGCCGCGCTCGATCAGATCGCGCTTTTCTGCGGCTTGACCCCGGCCCAGTTCCGCAAGGTGATCACGCAGCATTTCAGGGCCGTCGAGCGGCATTACGCACGGCTGTTCGAGGATTCGCCCAGCTTGTCAGCGCCGAAGGGCAATCTGGTGTTTACGGGAAGCACGGATGATCCCGAGACGCTGAAGACGCTGAAGCGGATGGGTTTCCAGCGGCCGGAGGTCGCGGCCGAAACAGTGCGTGGCTGGCATTTCGGCCGCCGGCCGGCCATCCTCACGGCGCGCGCCCGCGAAGTCTTGACTGAACTCGTGCCGGTCCTCCTCGAGTCCTTTGGTCAGTCGAGCGACCCGGACGGCGCCCTGATCGCGCTCGATACGGCCCTCCAGACGATGCCTGCGGTGGTGGAGCTCTTCACAATCCTGCGGCAGAACACGGCCCTGCGCGGCCTTTTTTCGGAAATCCTCGGGAACGCGCCGCGGCTGGCCGAAGTGGCCGTGCAGCGGCCGCATGTGCTGGATGCGCTTGTCGATCCGGAACTGTCCCAGCCGGCGACCGAAGAGGCGCTCCTGCGGCGGGCGCAGGAGAGGCTCCTGGGTATCCCCTCGCTTGAAGACTTTCTTGATCAGACCCGTGACCTCGTCCGTGCGGAGCGGTTTCTGGTGGGCGCCCGCATCCTCTCCGGCCTCGTCGATCCGCTTGAAGCCGGCAAGGCGCATGCCGGTATCGCGGCCGCAACTGTCGACGTATGCCTGACCCGCTGCATCACCGAATTGGCGCAGCGGCATGGCCAGGTTCCGGGATCGCGCATTGCTGTCGTGGCCCTCGGCAAGTTCGGCGGCCGGGAGATGACGGCCCTGTCCGATCTTGACCTCATGGTGATTTACGATCCGGCCGGTCCTGCCGAGCAATCGGATGGCGAGAAGCCGCTCTATGCGAGCGAATGGTATTCGCGGCTGACGCAGCGCCTCGTCACGGCGCTGACCGCGCCGACCAAGCGCGGTGCGTTGTACGACGTTGATCTTCGCTTGCGGCCCTCAGGCGGCAAGGGACCGGTGGCCGTCACCCTCGACGCGTTCCGCGACTATCATGCGAAGGAATCCGAGACCTGGGAGCGCATGGCGCTGACCCGCGCGCGGGTGATCGCCGGCGACCCTTCTTTCGCCGAACCCGTGCAGTCGGCCATCAGGAACGCCTGCTGCCGCGAGGAGCAAGCGGCGAATCTCGCCAAGGATATCGTGGCGATGCGGGCGATGATCGCCAGGGAAAAGCCGCCGCAGAGCCACTGGGATCTGAAGGTGACGCCAGGCGGCTTCGTCGATATCGAGTTCGCGGCCCAGCTCCTCATGCTCAGGGAGGGCTGGCGTGCGGAAGGCATTATCGAGGCCAATACGGGCGCCAGCATCGAGGGGCTGGCAGCGCGGGAGTTGCTGGCTCCCGCTCTTGCCGAGGATCTGATGGAAGCGTGGCGGCTGCAGTCGCGCCTTTCGCAGTTTATCGCGCTTGGAACCGAGCTGCCCTTCGATGCAGCAGCGGCCCGCCCATCATTCCGCAAGCGTTTGGCGGTTGCGGTCGGCTTGCCGGATTTTCCGGTTCTCGACCGTTCGTTGATCGAGGTGCAGGCCAAGGCCCATGAGGCGATGAAGGCGATCTTCCGGTCCTGATCAGCGCTCCTGCGGAGTCCCTGACAACAGGACACGGGCGCCGTCAACGGGGAGGGAGACCATCACGATCGTGCCGATACCTACCCGCGAACGGACGCGGATCGTGCCGCCATGCAGTTCGACCAATGAGCGTGCGATCGCGAAGCCAAGGCCCGAGCCCTTGAAGCCATTTTCGATCACAGCGCCGTTCTGTTCGAATGGACGGCCGATTCTCGCAAGGTCGCCCTCGCTGATGCCGCTGCCATTGTCCACGAAGAACAGTTGCACCGTGTCGCCTGCGCGCTTGGCCCGCAGGCCCGCCTTGCCGCCCTCTGTCGTAAACTTGACCGCATTGCCGAGAAGGCCAACGATGATCTGCCGGAACGCCTTGCGGTCGCCGATCACATGCAATGGCCCGGCCGTATCGATGTCCAGCGTGATCTGCCTTGCGGCTGCGGTCGCCTCCAGCGAGGCAGCAGCCTCCTGAACCACATCGGCCAAGGCAATCTGCCGACGCTCCAGCTTGACGCGGCCCGCCTCAAGGCTCGACATGTCGAGGATATCGCTGATGACGCCCAGCAGATAGCGCCCGCTCTCGCCGATGTCGCGGACGTACTCGCCGTAACGGTCGTTGCCGAGCGGGCCATAGATGCCGCTCTCCATCATTTCGGCAAAGCCGATGATGTGGTTCAGCGGCGTGCGCAACTCGTGGCTCATATTGGCGAGGAATTCCGCTTTGGCGCGGTTGGCGCTTTCCGCTTCCGCCTTCTTCTCGAGATGGCTTTCAGCCAGCTCGGAAAGCTTGATGGCCTGCCGCTGCAGCGCCGCGCGGGATGCCTCGAGATCGGTGACCGTCTGCTCCAGGATCATGTTGCTGGCGGCGAGCGATTGCTCATAGGCCTTGTGAGCAGTGATATCGGAGCTGACGGAAACATGGCCTCCGTCGTTGGTGGCGCGCTCGTTGACCTGGAACCAGCGGCCATCCGTCAGTTGCATTTCGTAGCTGCGGCTGCCCGTCGTCTCGCATTCGCTCAGCGTCTCCTCGTGAAGGATCTGGGAGGCGTTGGTCTTGTCGATGATCAGCCCAAGCGGAGTTCCCGGCCGCATCAGTTCCGGAGGGAGGGCCAGAAGGCGCTGGTACTTGGAGTTCCCGACCACCAGCGTGCTGCGGGCGTCGAAGAGGGCGAAGGCTTCGGAGATCGTCTCTATTGCATCGCCTACCCGCCGATCGGCAGTGGCGCGCTGTTCCGCTTGCGCCTTCTCCTCCGTAATGTCGACAGCGATGCCCACCAGATGAGGTGTCGGTCCATCATTGGCGATGCGTCCCCGGACCCGTATCCAGACCCAATGCAGGTCGGCGTGACGAAGGCGGAATTCCCCGTCGATCTGGCACGCGGCAGGGTTCTCCATCGCCATGGCGGCGTTGAACGGGTTGGCGTCACCCGGGTAAAGCAGAAGCGCGATATCGGCGAAGGAGAGAAAATCGTCGGAGCGCTGGCGGCCAAGCAGTTCATAGAGGCTGTCCGACCAGAATATGCGCCCCCGCGCGATATCCCAGTCCCACAGGCCCGATCGGCCGCTGCTCAACACCGTGTCGATCCGGTGCCGGACTTCGGCGCAGATCTGGTCCGCTTCATTGGCGCGGGCGCTCTGCTGGAAAAAGGCGATGCCAAGCGCCGCGATCACGATGGTGGAGGCGGCGGCGAGCAGGAGCAGCGAAATGGCGCGGTTGCGCCAACCTGCCAGGATCGAGCTGACCGTCTGAACCATCGCAAGCTGTCCGCCGTTCGGCAGGTTGCGGACGGTGGCGATCGCGTCTTCGCCATTGGCGAGCGAAATCCGCATCACGCCCGCCCGGTCGGCCATCATCGTCAGGGGCTGGTTGCCGCCCAGCACCGAGTCCAGCGTTCGGCCCGTCTCGCCCGGCACCGTCGAAGCGATAATGCGCCCGCGCTCGTCGGCAAGCAGGGCGTAGCGCTGGTGATCGGCGGTCGAAGCGGGCAGGGCGGCGGCCAGCGCTGCCGAGAATTCCGCAGCTGTCTTCGCCTTGGACCGGTCGAGCTCGATCGGCAGGTCCATGGCGGAAAGCGAGCTGATGAGATCAAGGTCGACCCTCGCCGCCATGATGGCTTCGGTGCGGCCGTTGCCAAGCTGGATGATGGCGCCTGTCCAGGCGACGCCCAGAAAGGCCACGATCAGGAAGGGGACAAGCTTGCGCAGCAGCGGTTCTGCGGCGACCTTGCGGATGTAGGCCGGTTGCGCAACCGCCTTCGCCAATCCTCCGATTGTCCCCAAGCGCGCGTACGCGCTGGCCGCGTTTATGCGCGCCATCGTGGCTCCGTCCATCACTCGTCATGAACGTTCGTCGCAGCCCCCTGCGCCCGAATCACCCTTACTTGAATCGCAACGTCGCCGGCTGTCCAGAGTCTGCGCGAGCCAGGATTCAGATTTTCTTAAGTTTTGGAGGAAGTGAGTCCGGAATGCATCAGCCGAGCGTGCGCTCGACGATATCGCGCAGATCGCGCGACAGGTTGGTCTGGTTGGCGATTTGCGCGAGCGTGTCCGCAGCCTTGCCGCGCCGGCCCGGCTCGAGCGTGCGCCAACTGCGGAATGCGGTCATGATCCGCGCGGCGACCTGCGGGTTCTTGAGGTCGATCTGCAGCACGGATTCGGCCACATATTGATAGCCATGGCCGTCTGCGCGGTTGAACTGGGTCGGGTTCGCCATGGCGAAGCCGCCGATCAGCGCGCGGGCGCGGTTGGGGTTTGCGATCGAGAAGGCCGGATGGCGCATAAGCTCCCCGACGCGATCAAGCGCGCCCGCCTCTGCTATCACGGCCTGAAGCGCAAACCACTTGTCCATCACCAGCGGGTTGTCGCGATATCTCGCTTCGAAAAGCGCAAGCGCCTCATCGCGCACAGGAACACCGGCATGGACGATTACCGCCAGCGCGGCGAACCGGTCGGTCATGTTGTTGGCCGCGCGCAGCTGCTCGAAAGCAAGCGCCGCTCCATCCTTCGCATCGGCAAGGATGATCAGATCGAGCGCCGCGTTCCTGAGCGACCGGCGGCCGGCGGAGAGAGCATCCGGACTGTAGGCGTCCTTCGTCTCAAGGCTTGCGTAGACGTCCCGGGCGACGCCGTCCACCGCTCCCGCAATGGCGCGGCGGAGCGTCTTGCGCGCGACGTGAATGGCGTCGGGGTCGACATTTTCCGCCAGCTCGCGGGCCACATCCTGTTCTCCCGGCAACGTCACGGCCAGGGCTGCGAAAGCTGGATCGCGCCCGCCGTCGAGCAGCAGGCCCCGAACCGCTTCCGCCAGACCGTCATTTCCGATCGCGGGCCGGCCATCCCGGACGGCCTGCGTCGAGCGTTGCAGCACCCGCATGGCCAATGTCTGCAGCGATTGCCACCGGTTGAACGAATCCGTGTCGGCGCGCGCCAGCCTCAGCAGGTCTTCGTCCGTCAGGTCGAGGTCGGCGATGACTGGCGCCGAAAAGCCCCTGAACAGCGAGGGCGTGGCGTCAGCATCCATTTCGGGGAAAGTCAGGGTCTGCTCGGCGCGATCGAGCACGGCGAGCGTTGTCGTGGCGGCCGCTGCCGGCCCGGTTGACCGGCCGACGAAGCCCAGCGCCACGGGAATGACCTGCGGCGCCTTTTCCGGCTGGCCCGGCGTCGGCGCCGTCGATTGCTTCAGAACCAGCTTCAGTTCCCGCTTCTGCGCATCATACTCGCGGCGAACAGACACGCGCGGCGTCCCGGCCTGATCGTACCAGCGGCCGAAGGGCGCGAGATTCATGCCGCTGGCTTCGGCGAAACAGGCGAGAAACTGCTCGATGGTGGCCGCATCTCCATCATGACGGCGGAAATAAAGCTCCATGCCTGCCGCGAAAGCCGTGTCGCCGATCAGCAGCTTGAGCATGCGGATGACCTCGGCGCCCTTCTCGTAGACGGTCGCCGTGTAGAAGTTGTTGATCTCGCGGTAGGCCGCCGGCCGCACCGGATGCGCCAGCGGGCCGGCATCCTCGACGAATTGCCGCGATCTCAACTCCCTCACATCCATGATGCGCTTCACTGACCGGGAGCGCATGTCCGATGAAAATTCCTGGTCGCGGAAAACGGTCAGCCCCTCTTTCAGGCAGAGCTGGAACCAGTCGCGGCAGCTGATGCGGTTGCCTGTCCAGTTATGGAAATATTCGTGGGCGATGATCGCCTCGATCAGAGCGTAATCCGTGTCAGTCGCGGTTTCGGGCGAGGCCAGGATGTATTTGTCGTTGAAGATGTTGAGGCCCTTGTTCTCCATGGCGCCCATATTGAAATCCGAGACGGCGACGATGTTGAACACATCAAGATCATAGGCGCGGCCGAACGCTTCCTCGTCCCAGCGCATGGACCGCTTCAGCGCATCCATGGCGTAGCCCGCCTCGCGCTCCTTGCCCTTCTCGACGTGGATGCCGAGCGAAACATTGCGGCCTTCGGATGTTGTGAAGCCATCGCGGACCGCACCGAGATCGCCGCCGACGATGGCGAAGAGATAGCAGGGCTTGGGATACGGATCATCCCAGACGGCGTAATGACGGCCGGTGCCCGCGATGGTTCCGGATTCGACCGGGTTGCCGTTGCCGAGCAGCAGCGGCGCCTCCGCAAGATCAGCCTCGATCCGGGTGCGGTAGACGGCCATGACATCGGGCCTGTCCAGGAAAAAGCTGATCCGCCGGAAGCCATCGGCCTCGCATTGGGTGCAATAGACGCCGTTGGAGCGATAGAGGCCCATGAGCTTGGTGTTCGCCGACGGGTTCACGACCGTCTCGATGGTGAGATCGAAGGGCTGCTGCGGCGGCTCCTTCAGCAGGAGCTTCTCAGGGGTGACCTCGAAGCAGGCGGCCGGTACGGCGACGCCGTCGATCGCGATTGAACGCAGATCGAGTTCATCTCCGTCAAGCGCAAGCAGGGCCCCGTTGCCCTGGCGCAGCGGATTCGGGCGGAGCTTCGTCGTGACGCGGACGCGTGTCTCGGTGGGGTGAAGGCTGATATCAATAGCAACATGATCCGCCAGGAACTCCGGCGGGCGATACTCCGACAGCCGGATCACCGGCGTTGTCCTGTTGCGGAACATGGCATTCAGAAGATCACAATTTCAAACGCTTTAGAAGTGGAGCGGCAGCAACAAAGGCGACGTGCCGTAGCGCCCGGCCTTGAAATCCGCAGCGGATCATTCTGATTGTTGCTTCCCGGCGTTCGAAT
Organism: Methylocystis sp.; assembly: GCA_020252485.1. Taxonomy (GTDB): domain Bacteria; phylum Pseudomonadota; class Alphaproteobacteria; order Rhizobiales; family Beijerinckiaceae; genus JADCCX01. Next base: position 168,951 of record JADCCX010000008.1, on the reverse strand, counting down.
GTCCATCTTTAAGGTGCGAAATCAGATGGAGCTGCAATCATGGAATATCTGCACACAATGATCAGGGTCGGCGACGTCGATGCGGCGCTCGACTTCTTCTGCAACAAGCTCGGCATGGTGGAGGTGCGCCGGACGGAGAGCGAGAAGGGGCGGTTCACGCTGATTTTCCTGGCGACGCCGGCGGATGAAGCGAACGGCGCATCTGCGAAGCGGACGCCGCTGCTGGAACTGACCTACAATTGGGATGAGAAAAGCTATGCCGGCGGGCGTAACTTCGGGCATCTCGCCTATCGCGTCGACGATATCTACGCGACCTGCGAGCGGCTGATGAAGGCGGGCGTCACGATCAACCGGCCGCCGCGCGACGGCTACATGGCTTTCGTCAAATCGCCCGACGGCATCTCCATCGAACTGCTGCAGAAGGGCGAGGCCAAGGCGCCGATGGAGCCCTGGGCCAGCATGGCGAATACGGGGAGCTGGTGAGGAGCGAGGGGCCGCGCCGTCTCCCGGGGTCGTTTGCTGCGTTTGGCGCTCGGTTGGAGACGAGCAAGCCTGCATTCCGGACCTCTGGCTACTCCCCCTCGATGAAATGCGGCACGAACCGCGCCGTATCGCGCGTGATCAGGCCGGCATCCTCGCGGATGCCGATGCCAGCCGGCTCGCTGGCGACAACCCACGAACCAATGATCGCGTGGCCGCCGGGAAACTCCGCCGTGGGGGCCAGCGCCTGCACGATCGCCGGCCCGCCATAATCGCCGGGCGTGCTCTGGGTCTCCGCACCCGCCCGTATGACGCGGATGTTCGCGCCCTCGCGCGAATGCAGCGGCTTTTCGACTCTGTCCCCGAGCGAGGCGCAGCGCGGGTCATCGGCAAAGTAGCTGGCCAGCAGGTTCTTGTGGTTGGGGGCCATCTCCCAGAGCATCGGCATGAGGCCCTTGGTTGACAGCAGCGCTTTCCACGGCGGCTCAATGAACTGGGTGCGCGCGGCAGGCAGGTGTCGACCGAACGCCTCCTTGAAGAGCCATTCCCATGGATAGAGTTTGAACAGAACACGGATGAGCACATCGTCGCCGTCGGTGAATTGCCCGCCGCTGTCGATGCCGATCTGCTCGATTGGCAATTCCTTTGTCTCCAGCCCGGCCTGCCGGGCGCAATCGGCCAGATAGGCGACCGTCGCCTTATCCTCCTGGCTGTCCGCCACCGATGCGAGGTGCAGGAGAAAATGCTGGCCGCGGCGGATGTTCCGGAGGGCCTTCACCAGACGCTCATGCAGCGAATTGAACTGATCCGAGCCAGCCGGCAGACCGCCCGCGGCCATCTGGTCTTCGAGCCAGCTCCACTGGAAGACAGAGGCCTCAAAGAGCGATGTCGGCGTATCGGCATTGTATTCCAGCAGCTTTGCCGGTGTTTTTCCGTCGTAGGCGAGGTCGAAACGGCCGTAGAGATTGCGGTCGCCGCGCTGCCAGCTCTCGCGGACGAAACTCCAGTACATCTCAGGGATGCCAAGCCGCGTCAGGATCGCGGGATGCTTGATTGCCTCGGCGACGAAGGCCAGGCACAATTGTTCGAGTTCTCCGGTCGGCGCTTCAAGGTCTTCCTCGATCTCGCGAAGGGAAAAACGCCAGGCGATGCTTTCGTCCCAATAGACTTCGCCGCCGATGGTGTGAAAGGGGAAGCCATAGCTCTCCGCCTTCATGCGCCAGTCCGGTCTCTCCGTCAGGCGGATGCGCTGCATGACTCAGGAGCCCGAACTGGAGTAGCTGCGGCTTGTTGAGCCGAAGCCGCCGCGCGAAACCGTCGTCGAAGTGGAATGAGAAGTCGTCGTCGAGGACGAACTGCGTGATGGGGTTCCGGGTGAAGAGGACGACGAGCCCGTTCGGCTCACGCTGCTGCGGCTGACGGCCGTGCGGGGCGGCAACCCAAGGCTGATGGCCACCGCTCCGGCGGTGCGGCTGATCGTCCGGCCGGAACCGGTCGAATAGTAGCTGCTGCGGGAAGAGCCGCCGCCGCCGGCGCTTCGGGATTGGCACTCGGGACGATCGATTGCGCTCACGCCGGGAGGGCAGGATTGGGGCCCCACGCGCGGTGGATAAAGCGGCTGGCTCGCCGCCGCCGCGCCGGCCAGCGAGCGGGCGATCAGCACGCCCGCCATGGCGGGGATATAGACGCTCGCGCCGTTCCATGTGGCGGGGCGGCACTGATTGGCGCCGTACTCCGTCTCGCAATCCTTGAGCGCCTCGAACTTCGGGGCGTCCTCAACGCTGGCCATGCTCGCCTTGGCGTATTCTGTGTCGCAGATCGCTTCGGTCACGATCTGCGCATCCTTGCATTCCGCGAGCGAAGCAAAAGCGAGCGACTGGAAGCCGTCACCCTTGTTCAGGGCGGGATCATTCTCGGGCGGCGCTGTCTGAATGAGCGGCCAGACCGTTGCAACCGCCAGCAATCCAATGGCGCCGATAGCGACGTATTCAGAGCGCTTCAATCACGGCTCCTACGGTTGGATAATAGGTCATGGAAGCAGCGTTCAGCATGCCGGCCATAATTGAGATCGACGCCAGCAGGATGGCTGCCGCCAGGGTATTGGTGCTGATCCTGTCGGAGAGATTGGGCATGATCAGGCGCGCGAAGGCATAGGCCAGCAACTGCATCAGCAGCGCCATAGCGCCCCATAAAACGCAATCTGGCACGCTGGAGGCCTGGGCGATTGCCTTCGACAGCGGCAGCGCGAAGCCCACCAGCGAGCCGCCGAGCGCCAGCGCCGCCGACGCATTCCCCTCCCGGATCAGCTTCATCTCGTCGTGGCCGGTGATGCGGATGTAGATCACGGCGAACACAAAGCTGAGTGCTGTGCCGACCGCAGCATAGAGGAAGAAGTTCGGGATCCCGCTCAAGGAAGGGTACATCGTGCCCATGGGCAATCTCCGGAAAGCGTCAGGTCACCTTTCCCGGGAGGATACGCACGTCGGGCGATCTTCTGCAATCGCCGGATCAGCAACGGAAAAGGCCGCGGCTGCGCCGCGGCCTTCCCTTTCCTCGCGTGGTCAAGCCTCTCAATTGGCGACGACGCCGGCGTTCTTGAGGAGCGGGATCCAGCGCTCGTTCTCACGCTTGACGAGGGCGGCGAGAGCGGCCGGAGAGGCGCCCGCAGCATCGGGAACATCGGCCCCAAGATCGGTCAGCCGCTTGCGTGCGGCCGGGTCCGTCACAGCGGCCGTCAGCGCCTGCGAAAGGCGGGCGACGATGGGCGCTGGCGTGCCTTTCGGCGCGAACACGGCGTTCCAGGCCGAGACCTGGAAGCTGGGCAAGCCAGCTTCCGCCGTGGTCGGCACGTCAGGCAGGGCAGGGTTGCGCTGGGGTGAAGCGATGGCATAGGCCTTGATTGTGCCGCCGCGGACCTGCTGGGCGACCGAGACGATCTGGTCGCACATGAAGTCCACCGTTCCGGCCACAAGGTCGTTCATCGCAGGGCCGGTGCCGCGATAGGGGATCGCATTGATCTTGGTGCCCATCTCGGCCTGCAGCATGACGCAAGTGATGTGGGAGACGGAGCCGAGACCCGCATGGGCCTGGTTGATCTTGGCCTCGTTCGCCTTGGCATGGGCGACGAACTCCTTCAGATCCTTCGGCGGCAGGTCCTTCTTTGCGACGACGAGGATCGCCGTGCCGGCGGCAAGGCCGATTGGTTCGAAATCCGTCTGCGGGTTGTAGGCGAGCTGCGGATACATGCCCGGCGCTGCGCCATGGGTGCCCATATGGCCCATCATAATCGTGTAGCCGTCCGGCGCGGCCTTCGCTGCGCGGGTGATGCCGGTGGTTCCGCCCGCACCCGCCACGTTCTCCACAATGACCTGCTGGCCGAGCGTGCGCGACATGCTTTCAGCCATGACGCGGGCGATGATATCGGTCGGACCGCCAGCGGCGAATGGCACGATCATCGTGATCGGCTTGGTGGGAAATTCCTGCGCTGATGCGGGCGCGGCGGCCGCAAGCGCCGCGAGTGCGGCAGCGCCGGCAAGCCAGCTTCTTCTGTTTTGGGCTTTCATCAAATTACTCCCTTTTTTGCGGACTTCCCTCAGCCGGCTTGGATCTCGATATAGGCATGAAAAGCGCGGCCACCAGTGCCGGGGCCGCGCTTTTTTCTTTGCCTGCAGGCATCGCTACTCGGTGAAAACCTGGTCGCGCTTGCTGCGGATTGCGGGCAGCAGGGCGAAGACCAGCAGAACCACCGCAATGATCATGAAGCCGAGGGAGAGCGGCCGTTCCACAAAGACCCACATGGAGCCGCGTGATATGAGCATGGCCTGGCGCAGCTTCTCCTCCATCAATCTCCCGAGCACGAAGGCGATCAGCATCGGCGCGGGCTCGAAGCCGTTCTTCAGCAGGAAGTAGCCGAGCAAGCCGAAGGCGCCGGTCACCAGCACGTCGAAAGGCTGGTTGTTGATCGAATAGACGCCGATGCAGCAAAACAGCAGGATCGCCGGAAAGAGCAGGCGATAGGGCACCTTCAGGAGCTTCACCCACAGGCCGATCAGCGGCAGGTTGATGATGAGCAGCATCAGGTTGCCGACCCACATCGAGGCGATCATGCCCCAGAAGAGATCGGGCTGCTTGGTCATGATCTGCGGACCTGGAACGATGCCGTGGATCGTCATGGCGCCGACCATGATCGCCATCACCGCGTTGGGCGGGATGCCGAGCGTCAGCATCGGAATGAAGGAGGTCTGCGCGCCGGCGTTGTTAGCCGCTTCGGGGCCCGCCACGCCCTGGATGGCGCCGCGGCCGAAGCGGCTTGGATCCTTGGCGATCTTCTTCTCGATCGTATAGGAGGCGAAGGGTCCCAGCACCGCGCCATTGCCCGGCAGAATGCCGAGGATCGAGCCGATCGCCGTGCCGCGCAAGACCGGCCAGGCCGATTGCCGGAAATCATCCTTCGTTGGCCAAAGCCCGGTCACCTTGCCGGTGACCACATCGCGCGTCTCGGGATTCTCGAGGTTGCGCATGATCTCGGCGAAGCCGATGGCGCCCATCGCGAGGGTCGCGAATTCGATGCCGTCCGCAAGCTCCAGCATGCCGAAAGTCAGCCGCTGCTCGCCCGATTCAAGATCCGATCCAATGGTGGAGAGCAGCAGGCCGAGCGCCACCATGGAGAGCGCCTTCAGCACCGAGCCACGCGCGAGAGCCACGGCGAAGATCAGCCCCATCACCATCAGCGAGAAGTAATCGGCGGGTCCGAACTTGAGTGCGAGTTTCGTCAGCGGCACACCCAGCACGGCGATGATGACGGTGGCCACGCTGCCCGCGAAGAAGGAGCCCAGCGCCGCGATGGCGAGCGCGGCTCCCGCGCGGCCCTGCTTCGCCATCTGGTGACCGTCCAGCGTCGTGACGACGGACGTCGCCTCACCGGGAATATTCACAAGGATGGCGGTTGTGGAGCCTCCGTACTGGGCGCCGTAATAGATGCCGGCCAGCATGATCAGCGCGCCGGTGGGGTCCAGCTTGTAGGTGATCGGCAGCAGCATCGCGATGGTGGCGATGGGACCGACGCCGGGGAGCACGCCGATCAAGGTGCCGATCAGCGCGCCCATCAGGCAAAGCAGGACATTGACCGGCAAGGGGATGATGAAGCTCGCGGCGCCCGGCGCAATATCGACCGGTACGAATTTCAGGACGACCATCAGGCCGCCCCAGAGATTGGCGAAAACGTCCAAGGTCAATCCCCTCGATCAGCGGATGAAGGTCGGCCAGAGCGGGATGGGCTGGCCGAGGGCGAAGGGGAAGAGGAAGGCGCAGAATGCCGTGATCACGACGGCGAAGATCAGGCCTTCGCCGATCTTGAAATCCTCCACGGCGACACCGGAGAGCAGCACCGTGATCACGCCGGTGATCGCCAGCCCCAGCGTCCGGATCGCGAAACCGAAGAACACGACAGACGCGAGGATAAACACCGGCCCGCGCCAGGGGATGTTCTCGAGCTTTGGCCCCTTGTTGGTGAAGCTCGAGACGATGATCAAAACGGAAAGGCCGCCGAGCAGCAGGCAGAAAAGCCGGGGAACGGTGCCGGCGCCGAACGAAAAGCCCCGCATCGTGCCGAGGCTCGACATGCTGAAATAGGCCACCACGGCGATCGCCAGCAATGCGATGCCGCCAACGAAGTCCTGCGGGCTCTTGATCAGGCCCGATGCGCCAACCGCCTCACTGTCGTCAGCCATTAGGATCGTTTCCCCGTAGGACAGTTGAATTGTCGGACTTGTTTTACTGTTAGGGCTAGCGGTTTTTTCAGCTCTCCGCAATCCGAGTGATCGATGAATCCAGTCATGCTGATGGTTCGAGGCGGCGCGCGCCAAGGCGGCGCCGCCGTGGAGAAACCGCGCATTATCCAACCAGGAAGCGGTTGATCGCAAGAGCAACTCCCGGCATGGAGAGCCTCGGTTCCCGGGCGGAGGAACCATCGACGCCAGCTGCCCGCCGATCGCTCATCTGATCCACCAGGAGTGCCCGCTTGTCCGTTTCCCGTCCATCGACCAACCGCCGCTACCGCATTGCCGTCATCGCCGGGGACGGCATCGGCAAGGAGGTGATGCCCGAAGGCCTGCGCGCGCTGGAAGCGGCCGCGAGGAAACACGGCTTCCAGCTCGAATGCGATCACTTCGGTTTTTCGAGCTACGATTACTATGCGAAGCACGGGCAGATGCTCCCCGAGGACTGGAAGCAGCAGATCGGCGGCCATGACGCGATCTTCTTCGGCGCCGTCGGCTGGCCGGAGAAGATTCCCGATCACATTTCGCTCTGGGGTTCGCTTTTGCGCTTCCGGCGGGATTTCGACCAATATGTGAATCTCCGCCCGGTGAAGCTGATGCCCGGCGTGCCGTCACCGCTGGCTGGCCGCAAGCCCGGCGACATTGATTTCTATGTCGTGCGCGAGAACACGGAGGGCGAGTATTCGTCGATTGGCGGGCGCATGTTCGCGGGCACCGAGCGCGAATTCGTCGTGCAGGAGACGGTGATGTCGCGCATCGGCGTCGACCGCATCCTGAAATTCGCCTTCGATCTCGCCCAGAGGCGGCCGAAGAAGCATCTCACCTCGGCGACCAAGTCCAACGGCATCTCGATCACCATGCCTTATTGGGATGAGCGCGTGGCCGAGATGAAAAAGGGCTACCCCGGCCTCAAGGTCGATCAATACCATATCGATATCCTGACCGCGCATTTCGTGCTGAACCCGCATTGGTTCGACGTGGTGGTCGCCTCCAATCTCTTCGGCGATATCCTCTCCGATCTCGGCCCCGCCTGCACGGGCACGATCGGCATCGCGCCTTCCGGCAACATCAACCCCGCGGGCGGCATGCCCTCGCTGTTCGAGCCGGTGCATGGCTCCGCGCCCGATATCGCCGGGCAGGGGATCGCGAACCCCGTCGGGCAGGTCTGGTCCGCCGCCATGATGCTCGATCACCTGGGCGAGCGCGCAGCGCATGACGATATCGTCAGCGCCATCGAGCGCGTGCTGGCCAGCGAAAAGGGCCGGACGCGGGATCTTGGCGGCAAACTCTCGACGGAAGAGGCAGGCAGGGCGCTGGCCAGCGAAATATGAACGCCTCCGGCATGACCTCGCAAGCGGCCGACGCCATTCTCTTCCCCGGATTTAGCACCTTCGATATCGACGCCGGCGGCCTCTCCATTCATGGAATCATCGGCGGCTCCGGCCCGCCGCTGCTGCTGCTGCATGGCTATCCGCAGACGCATGCGATCTGGCATCGCGTCGCACCGGAACTGGCGAGGCGCTTCACCGTGATCGCCACGGATCTGACGGGCTATGGGGATAGCGCCAAGCCGGTAACGGATGCGCAGCATTCGCCCTATCGCAAGGGCGCGATGGCGCGGGACCAGCTGCGCGCGATGGCGGCGCTCGGATTCGAGCGCTTCAATCTCGTCGGCCACGATCGGGGCGGGCGCGTGGCGCACCGGCTGGCGCTTGACTTCCCGGACGCGGTGCAGACGCTCACCGTGCTCGATATCGCGCCGACGCTGCACATGTACCGCAACACGACGGATGCTTTCGCCCGGGCCTATTGGCATTGGTTTTTCCTGATCAGGGAGGCGCCCGTCCCGGAGCGGATGATCGGGGCCGATCCATCCTTCTTCATCCGGCAGCATATGGGCCGGGGTCCGCAGGGGATCGAACTCTTCCACCCTGTCGCCTTCGCGGAATACGAGCGCTGCTTCGCCATGTCCGCCACGATCCATGGATCCTGCGAGGATTACCGCGCTTCCGCGACGGTGGATATGGAGCAGGATGCCGCCGATCTCGGCAAGCTGAAGATCAAGGCGCCGCTCCTGGCGCTTTGGGGCGCGCAAGGCGCCGTTGGCCCGAACTTCGATGTTCTCGCCAGCTGGCGGGAATGGGCCGACGAGGTGCGGGGCGGGGCGGTCGCGTCGGGGCATTACATTCCGGAGGAGGTGCCGGACGTGCTGCTCGGCTGGCTGGAGCGGCATCTGGCGGGGTAAAGGTTTCAGGCCCGACTTGACATCTTCGTAGTTATATGAATATATTCCTTGTATAGGAGTTTTTCAGCGATGATTTCAAGCCCCTTGCATGCAAAAAGCGCATTGTCCGAGGTGAAGATCGCCTTGGCCGAGGTCCGACTAATGGGGTGTCTGCGAAAATATAGTCCGACCCAACCGCGAGTGCCTGCGGGCGGACCGGACGGGGGACAATGGACGAGCGGCGGCGGCTACTCGCAGGGTGATGATCTAGCCTTTAGGGTCGCTGCGTTTGGCGGCGATCTTTATGCGGAGTTGCCTTATCCTGGGGGGCGCTACTGCGTTTACAGTTACGGTGGGCACCTTCGGATGATTGAAGGGCCGACAAATTTCCCTTGTCCAAAATGGACGACAGAGGGAGGCACATCGCATGGCCGTAACCTCAATGACAATTTTCCGAAGAAGTGAGCGATCATGCTGAACACGGATATCCTGCCCATCAATTTCACGCTTGCCGATGCCGCCCGCGACGAGATCATCCGGCTGATGGGCATCCCGCACGAAAGGCTGGGTTTGCCCGCCCTGCCGTCGATCAGTTGGGCTGTTGACCTCTATGAAGATGGAACGCAGCGCGAGGGTCCGGCGATCGGTTTCTACGATGCGGCAACCGCTAAAGACATGCGCGACGCTGTCCAAATTGTGAATGGTGTCGAGGTCGTATACTTTGTAACCGAATCGACGTCCCGTCATTTTTACCGGCGCACACTCGATTTTGCGGCAGATCGCGGCTTCTTTCTTCGGTCCTGAGCGGCATTGCAAGGTTCTCATCGTAGCGGCTCATGTTCGGCATACCCCTGAATGAACTTGCCTATGCCGTCGCCGGCCTGATTGCCGGGGGCGTCGCCACCGGGCTTCTGGCCGGCCTTTTCGGCGTCGGCGGCGGGGCGATCATCGTGCCTGTCATCTACGCCGTCTTCGGCCTGATGCATGTGCCGGAGGAGCTGCGCATGCCGCTCTCGGTCGGCACCAGCCTCGCGGTGATCATCCCGACCTCGATCCAGTCCTTCCGCACGCATTACGCCAAGGGGGCGGTGGATATGGCGGTGCTGAAGCTCTGGGCGGCGCCGGTGGTGCTGGGCGTTCTGGTTGGCTCGGGGATCGCGCGCTATGCGCCGCCCGGCCTGTTCAAGATCGTTTTCGTCGCCATCGCCAGCCTCATCGCCGCTAAACTCTTCTTCGGCAGCGAGAGATGGAAGCTCGGCGATACGCTGCCGGCCGGCCTGCCGATGCGCCTCTACGGCGTCATCATCGGCGTGCTCTCCTCGCTGATGGGGATCGGCGGCGGGCAACTGGCCAGTGTCTTCATGACGGCCTACGGCGCGCCGATCCACCGCGCCATCGCGACTTCGTCCGGGCTTGGCGTGCTGATCTCGATCCCCGGCGCCATCGGCTTCATGGCGGCAGGCTGGCCCAGGATGGCGGAACTGCCGCCGCTCTCCATCGGCTTCGTGTCGTTGATCGGCGTGCTGCTGATCGCGCCGACCAGCACCTTCTTCGCGCCCTATGGGGCGCGGCTGGCGTATCGGCTGCGCAAGCGGCAGCTGGAAATCGCCTTCGGCATTTTCCTCGTGCTGGTCTGCCTGCGCTTCCTCTGGTCGCTGGTCTTCTGAGGGAGGGGGCGCGTGACGCCGGCGGCGCAGCCGTGCTATGGCCCCGCCATGCTTTCGCCTCTCGATATCCGCTTCAGCGTCGCCCCGATGATGGACTGGACGGACCGGCATTGCCGGTCCTTCCATCGCATCCTGTCGCGGCGGGCGCGCCTCTATACGGAGATGGTGACGCCCGGCGCCGTGCTCATTGGTCGCCGCTGCTCTGCCTTAACCCGGCAGATAGGCGCTGCGGCCAGCTTCATCGCGCACCAGGTCGACGGGCGCTGCGTAGAGATCGGCAAGCGCCTCTGACGTCAGATGTTCACGTACAGGCCCTTGCGCCAAAATGGTCCCGCGCCCGAGCAGCGCCACCCGATCGGCGAACCGCGCGGCGTGGTTGGGATCGTGCGTGGTGAACAACACCCCGAGGCCTTCCTCCGCGAACCCGCCGAGACGCCGCATGACCTTGCCCTGATTGCCGAAGTCGAGGCTCGCCGTCGGTTCGTCGAGCACGAGGAAGCGCGGCGCCTGCGCGAGAGCGCGCGCGATGAGGACGAGTTGCCGCTCGCCCCCTGAGATCATCGTGATCGGGCGTTCGGAAAGATGCGCGATCCCGAGCCGGTCAAGCGCCGAGGCGGCGATCCCGCGGTCCTTCGCCGTGGGGGCGGCGAACAATCCGGCATGGGCGGTCCGGCCCATCAACACGATCTCGGAGGCGGTGAAGGCGAAGGGCGAAGCGCTGGCCTGCGGAACGTAGCCGATTGCCTTCGCGCGATCGGCGACTGACAGGCCCTCGAGGTCATGCCCGTCAAGCGTGACGGCGCCGCCCAGAGGGCTCAATAGGCCAAGCATGGTCTTGAGCAGCGTGGTTTTGCCGCCGCCGTTCGGACCGAGCAAGGCCGTCACTTCCCCTGCCTCTATGGCAAGCGTCGCCCCGCTTCCCACCGTTGTGTCGCGGTACCCGTAGGTCAGGTTTTTGGCGGCGAGGGTCATGACGCCGCTCAGGTCCAGGTCTTGCGCGAGGAGGCCAGGAGCCAGATGAAGACGGGCGTACCGATCACGGCGGTGAGGATGCCGAGCGGAATCTCCACCTGCGCAGCCGAGCGCGCCAGCGTGTCGATCGCGAGCATGTAGCCGCCGCCAAGCAGAGCGGCGGTCGGCATCAGCCGCCCGAACGCGGGCCCGACGAGGAAGCGCGCCATGTGCGGAACGATAAGCCCCACCCAGCCGATGATGCCAGCCGCAGCCACGCTCGCCGAGGTGACGAGGGTCGCCGCCGCCACGATGGCGATCCGGATCGGTCCGGTCGCCAGACCGAGAGCGCGCGCTTCCTCCTCCGGGAGCGAGAGGACGTTCATCCGCCAGCGCAGAGCGAGAAGAACGGCCGTGCCGAGCGCGATCGGTCCGAACAGCGGCGCAAGGTCGCTTCGGTCCGTGCCCGCGAGGCTGCCGAGCAGCCAGAAGGTCATGGCGGGAAGCTGGTTATAGGGATCGGCAAGGTACTTCATGAGGCCAACGCCCGCGCCAAGCAGCGAACCGACGACAACGCCGGTCAGAACGAGGATCAAGACCGTATCGCCGGACCGGATGCTCGATCCGATCATGTAGACGAGTGCGACGGCCAGAAGTCCGCCGCCGAAGGCGAGCGCCTGGATGCCGAAGATGCCGAGCGAAAGGAAGATGCCGAGGACCGCTCCCAGCGCCGCGCCGGATGACGCGCCGAGAATGTCGGGAGAGACCAGCGGATTGCGGAACAGCCCCTGGAACGCGGCCCCGGCGACTGCAAGCGCTGCGCCGCACAGGATGGCGGCGACGACGCGCGGCCCCCGGATATTGAAGATCACCGCCTCGGCGGCGGGCGAAAGCCCAGATGGCGCGCCGCTTGCCGCAGCCCAGAGCGCTCGCACGAGATCGGCGAAACCGACTGGAAACCGGCCAACCGAAAAGGCGATGGCGACCGACAAAGCAAGCATGGCCGTGCCGAGCGCGATCCCGCCGAGCGCACCAATCCCGTGTCTCATTCCCGTCCTTCGAGGACGGCCGCGATTTGAACGTCGTTCGGCGTGCGATGATAGAAGCGGGCGTAGAAGTCACGCGTGAATGCGACGAGGTCCTCCGGGAAAAGGCTGGGATAGAGGATCTTGCCGAGCCAGATCAGCCCAGGCATCCGGTTGACGGAAGGCGGGAAGTCGACCCAGCCGAAAGGCAGCTTCGGCGACAGATGCACGCGCCCCTCCGTTACCGCGCGCACGCCCGCCCATGACGGATCGCGCCGGACGGCGCCGGCGAACTCGCGGTCGATGGTGATGATGACCTCCGGGTCCCAGGCGAACACCTGTTCCAGCGAAACGGTCGCGAGCCCCCCGCGTGTCCCGCCAGCGACGTTGACCGCGCCCATGAACTCGATTGTCTCGACGTTGATCGAACCGCCAAGGCCGGTATCGAGCCCGCGCGGCCCGCGCGCATAATAGACGCGCGGCCGACGCTCACGCGGCACGCCCGCAACCCGCGACCGGCACGTCGCAACGATATCCTCACAGAAGCGCGCCAGCTCTTCGGCCCGCGCCGTCTCCCCCACCAGTCGGCCATGCAGCCGATAGCTCGCCGGGATCGCCTCGAACCGACCGTCGAGAAGCGCGTAGGGAATGCCGGTTTGGGCCTGAACACGATCTGCGGTCTCCACGAAGGTGCGCGCGGTCGACCCGATGTCGAGGATCAGGTCTGGTCGAAGCTGGAGGAGAACTTCCAGATTCGTCGTGTTGCCGCGCCCGGTCAGGCGGCCAAGCTCCGGCCGCGTCGCCACATCCGGATCGAGATAGATGAGTTCTGCGCCGCGATTGGCGCGCGGCCAGCCGAGAAGGGTGCGCGGCTGCAGCGTGTAGTGGGTGATCGCGGCAGGCGGTCCGGCAGGAAAGACCCGTTCCATGCGGGAAGGAATCGCGACGGCGCGGCCGGCAGCGTCGGTCAACGTCTCGGCGCGGGCAATATGTGGAGCCGCAATCGAAGCGAGGCCGCCCACGACCGCGGCGCGTCGGTTCACGCTCATGGCGTCGCCTCCTTGAACTCGCCGGGATTTGGCGGGGCGAGCGGAGTGTAGGCGCAGCGGTCAGGCTTCAGATCGAGAAGCGGCGTGCCGTCGACGCAATCCAGTCCGCGCACGACGATCGCGCCATCCTCGATAGCCGCCAGATCGCATAAGGACGTTGCGATCGGGTTAGGCCGCACCGGAGATCGCAGCGCGAAGGTACCGTGGGTTTCGCCGTTCCCTTTCGGGCTCTGCAGCACGAGGTCACGCCGCGCCTGGTGCATCCAGTAGAGCACCTCGACGCGGGCGAAACGGTCAAGACCCGTCAGCGCCGGCCGCCAAGGCGCGAAAATCTCGATCCGGCAGATTGGTCCGTCTCCCTTGCCTTGGCGTGGACAATCGTCGCGCGTCGCGAACGGCGTCCGGATCACGCCGATGAAGACGAGGCGCGCGTCGGCCCGTCCCGGCAGGGGAGCCTCGATTTCGCCCGGTCTCGTCCTGTCCCAGTCCATGCTAAAGCACCTCAATCGCCACCTTAGAGCATGGCGCGATGAGATGGAACCAACTGCGTTGCGGCTGGAGATGAGCGCCAGCAAGCCGTGCCGTGTAGGGGTATTGCTGCGATCTGGCTTGAGGACGGCCCAACGATTGATGACAGTCAATCCTGCACCTTGTAGAAGACGGTCCGCAATGTCAGTCCGTCCAATCCCGCGTGATCGGCAAGATGTCATTAAATGATGGAAAATAAATGGAAGTTTTCAATTGCCCCGATGATGGACTGGACGGATCGGCATTGCCGGTCCTTCCATCGCATCCTCTCGCGGCGGGCGCGCCTCTATACGGAGATGGTGACGCCCGGCGCCGTGATCCATGGCGACCGCGCGCGCATCATCGGCTTTGGCGCGCATGAGCAGCCCGTCGCGGTGCAGCTTGGCGGCTCGGAGCCGGCGAAGCTCGCCGAGGCCGCGCGGATTTGCGCCGCAGAAGGCTACGCCGAGATCAACCTCAATTGCGGCTGCCCGTCCGACCGCGTGCAGGGCGGCCATTTCGGCGCCTGCCTGATGCGCGAGCCGGACCTCGTGGCGGAATGCGTGGCCGCGATGAAGGCGGCGGTGCCTATTCCCGTCACGGTCAAGTGCCGGATCGGGGTCGATGATCAGGACCCGGAAGAAGCGCTTTTCACCCTGGCCGAAAAGGTGATCGCGGCGGGCAGCGATGCAATGGTCGTGCATGCCCGCAAGGCCTGGCTGCAGGGGCTCTCTCCCAAGGAGAACCGCGAGGTGCCGCCGCTCGATTATGCGCTGGTGCATCGGCTGAAGCGGGCATTTCCGGCGCAGCCGATGGCGATCAATGGCGGGATCGCGACCCTGGCGGAGGGCAGGGAGCAGCTTGCCATCATGGATGGGATCATGGTGGGCCGCGCCGCCTATCAGAACCCGGAGATGCTGCTGGGCGTCGATCCGGAACTGTTCGGCGAGCCCGCACCCGTCGCCGATGCCTTCGAGGCGCTCGCCGCCTTCCGGCCCTATGTGGCGGAGCAGCTTGAAGGCGGCGTCCGGCTGCATAGCATCACCAAGCATCTGCTGGGGCTCTTCCCCGGCCGGCCCGGCGCGCGGCTTTACCGCCGCTATCTCTCGACCGAAGGGCTGAAGCCCGGCGCGGGCCTTGGCGAATATGACGCCGCCATCGCGATCGTGCGCGGCGCCATGGCGCGGCGCGAGGAGGATGTCGCCGCATGAGCGACCGGGCCGCCCTGATCCGCGAGAGCTTCAATCGCCAGACGATCATGGCGACCATCGGCGCCACGCTCGAAAGCATCGGGGAGGGCCGCGCCGTCATTGCGCTGCCCTATGCGAAGCATATCTGCCAGCAGCATGGCTTCCTGCATGCGGGCGTGGTGACGGCCATCGCCGACAGCGCCTGCGGTTACGCTGCCTTCTCAATGATGCCGGAGAATTCCTCCGTCCTGACGGTCGAGTTCAAGGTGAACCTGATGGCGCCCGCGAAGGGCGATCGCTTCGTCGCTGAAGGCCGGGTAATCAAGGCGGGCCGGACGCTGACCGTCACCCAGGGCGAGGTGACCGCCTATGAGGGCGACAAGGCCTCGACGGTCGCCATCATCACGGCCACAATGATGCGGCTTGAAGCGAAGCCCGGCAGCGTCGGCTGAGGTTACTGTCCGCGGCCGCGCAGGGTGAGCTGATCGCCCCGCACCTCATAGGATGAGAGCCGCTCGAGGAAGGTCATGCCGAGCAGGTTTTCCGACAGCCGTCCCGCCTGCGCGACCATGGCGCGCACGCCCTCCTCGCGCACGCCGCCGATCTCGAGGCTGGCAAGCGTCACCGGCGCGGCCCGCGTGATGCCGTTGGCGGTGCGCACATTGATGGTGAAATCGGCTTCGTTGAGCCTGAGGCCCATCGCCAGCGCATCCTCGTAGGTCAGCACGACGCTGGAAGCGCCTGTATCGAACATCATGCGGATCGGCCGGCCGTTGGCGAGCGCTGTGAAATGGAATTGCCCGTCGGCGCTGCGCGAGACCGTGACCTCGCCGCCCGAGCCGAACAGCATCACGCCCGGCACCACGGCGCCGACCACACGGTTGCCGACCGAGGCGAGCTCGAACCGGTAGGCATAGCCCGCAATGACGACGAGGCCGATGGCCAGCCAGGCGAAGAGCGCCTTCAGGCCTTCGCCGAACTTGCCGCGGTAGCTGCCGATGGCGCCCGCCCCGATGACCAGCGCCATCAGCACGGCGCCCAGCACCGGCATCATGGTTTCAAGATCAAGGCCGAGGGGTTTGTCGCTGCCCGTGATAGTGGCGATGATCGCCAGCGCAATCGCCACCCCGATGATGATGACGGGAATCATTCAGGCTGCTTCGCGCTCCCGCAGCCGTTTCAGCCTGCCGGGAAGCAGCGCCAAAACCATCAGCCGCTCGTCCTGGCCATATCGGATCCAGCCGCTGATTTCGGCGAGCGTCCTGCCGCAGCCGGAGCAAACTCCCTGCTGCGGATCAAGGCTGCAGATTTTCACGCAAGGCGAAGGGGCGTTATCCATTGGCAACGACGATAAGCAATCCTACGTAGAATGCAATCTCGGCAATCTGCTGACAAGCGCCCGCGATGTCGCCGGTCTGGCCATGGATCGCGCGCCAGGCCCAACCGGTAATGGCGAGCGCCAGCCCGGCGCCAAGCAAGAGCCCGAGGAGGATGCCCAAGAGGATTCCGCCTGAGAAGGCTCCGAATGGCAGGATGAGCGTGCCGATGCTTGCGAAAGCCAGTGCCAGCGCTGTCGCGAAGGTCCGCGCCGAAGGCCGGCCCACCGCAGCTGAGGCCCCGTCAGGCCGCGCGGGCGCCAACAGCACGAGCGGCAGGAGCGCAATGGTGCGCGACCATGCCGCAGCCGCGAGCATGAGGAGCGCGGCTGCCCCCGGACCCGTCCGCTCCGCCAGGGCCGCAAGCGCCGTAATGCGCAGCGTCAGGGAGAGGATCAGCGCGGCCGCGCCATAGGCGCCGATGCGGCTGTCCTTCATGATCTCCAGCCGCCGCTCGGGCGTCCAGCCCCCGCCCAGCCCGTCGAACGTATCCGCGAGTCCGTCCTCGTGCATCGCTCCTGTCGCGATCACCGCTGTGGCGACGGCGAGCGCCGAGGCGATAAACGGCGGCAGCCCAAGGCGGAGCGCGCCGTACAGGATCGCTGCTGCCGGAACGCCGATGATCAACCCCGCGATGGGCAGGAACCGCGGCGCGGTTCTGAAATCCGGGATCGCATGGGCGTCGGCCTCGAAGGGGAGGCGGGGCAACGGCAGACGCGAATAGAACCGGACCATCTGGAAGAGATCGCGCAGCAGGGCCCGCCAGCCGCCGAGCGGAGATGGCTGCGCAACCGCGTCGCTTGTATCCGGCTGGTCCAATCGTGGTCTTTCAACTCATCCCTGTTCCGTCTAACAGGCAATGCGTCGTCAGACGACATCTCCGGTCAGCTTTTCCCGCCAGGTTGCCAGCCATGTCCGCCACAGGCCTTCCATTCGACGATATCCGCGCGCTGGTCGGCATGATGCGGGGGCCGGACGAGGCGGCCATCGCGGCTGTCAGGGCGCGGGATGCTCAGCTCACGAAGCCTGCGGGCTCGCTCGGGCGGCTGGAGGACATCGCCGCCTTCATCGCCGGCTGGCAGCGCAACGCAACGCCCGCCATCACGCGCCCGCTGGTCGCGGTCTTCGCCGCGAACCACGGCGTGGTGAAGCAGGGGGTGTCGCCCTTCCCGCAGGAGGTGACGCGCCAGATGATGGAGAATTTCGCGGCCGGCGGCGCGGCCATCAATCAGATCTGCGCCACTTTCGATATCGGCCTCAAGGTCTTCGATCTGGCGCTCGATCATCCGACGCGGGATATCACCGAGGAGGCCGCGCTCGATGAAAAGGCGGCAGCGGCGACGATCGCCTTCGGCATGGAGGCGACGGCGGGCGGCAGCGATCTCCTCTGCCTCGGCGAGATGGGCATCGGCAACACGACCGTCGCTGCGGCGATCTATCACGCCCTTTACGGCGGCAAGGCCGCTGATTGGGTGGGCCGGGGAACAGGCATCGACGATGCTGGCATGGCCCGCAAGGTGGCGGCTGTCGAAAAGGCGGTCGCCCTGCACGGGAGCCATCTCAGCGATCCGCTTGAAATACTGCGGCGGCTCGGCGGGCGCGAAATTGCGGCGATCGCCGGTGCAATCCTCGCCGCCCGCCTGCAGAACGTGCCCGTCATCCTCGACGGTTATGTGGTCACAGCCGCCGCCGCCATCCTGCATGCGATGGATGCCTCGGCGCTCGGCCATTGCCTTGCCGGGCATGTCTCGGCGGAGGGCGCCCATCGGGCCGTCCTCGACCACCTCAACCTCAAACCCATCCTCGATCTCGGCATGCGGCTTGGGGAGGGGAGCGGCGCCGCGCTGGCGGCGGCCATCGTGCGGGCGGCCGTCGCCTGCAACACCGGCATGGCGACCTTCGATCAGGCGAAGGTTTCCGGAAAGGGTTGATCGCCCCTGCTGCCGTATTTTGGCTCGACATCTAGCCGACGCTTTGCTGCATCGGGCCGAGCGGCTCCATAACGCGCTCCACCGGGAAGATGACGATCACCTCGGTGCCCTCACGAAGTTTCGAACGGAGCTGGAACTGTCCGCCGTGAATATCGACGAGGCCCTTGACGATGGGGAGCCCGAGGCCGGTCCCCTGTTCGGCGGTCTTGATCGCGATCGAGCCGCGGCTGAAGGATTCGAGCACCGTCGGCAACTCGTCATCGGGGATGCCCGGACCCGTATCGCGGATCGCGACATATTGCGCGCCCTGCGTCGTCCAGCCGGCCTTGATCGTCACCTCGCCGCCCTGCGGCGTGAACTTGATGGCGTTCCCCAGCAGATTGATGATGATCTGGCGGACAGCGCGCTCGTCAGCCCAGAGTTTCGGCAGACCGGATTCAAGTACGGTCTTGAGGTTGATCGACTTCGCGCGGGCGCGCATGCTGAGCATATGGCGGCAATCTTCCGCGATGGCGGCCAGATCAACGGCCTCTTCCTGCAACTCGTAGCGGCCAGCCTCGATCCTGGACAGGTCCAGGATCTCGTTGATGATGTTGAGAAGATGCTCACCTGAAGAATGGATATCGGTTGAGTATTCCTTGTATTGCTCGATCGAATGGGGGCCGAACAGCTCGCTCTTCATCACTTCGGAAAAGCCGAGGATGGCGTTGAGCGGCGTGCGGAGTTCGTGGCTCATTGTCGCCAGGAAAAGGGATTTCGCGAGATTGGCTTCCTCCGCGCGGCGGCGTGCCTCGTCATGCCTCGCGTTGGCCTCTTCGAGCGCGCCGATGAGGGCGTCTTTCTCGGCCCGAAACCCCAGGCTTTCGATCGTTGTCTGGTGCACCCGGAGCGCAAGGAAAAGGTTGAAGATCAGGGCGCCGGAGCCAAGGATGGCCAGCATGTATTTTCCGACATCGTTGCACATGATGGCAAGGGTGGCGATGCCCATCAGCACGGGCATGATGCTGAGGTAGATGGCGTGACGGATGCTGGAGGCCAGAATGCTGCTGGTGCTGCCATAGATCAGCAGGGCCACCATTAGAAAATAGCGCAGCAGATCGCCGTTCGAAATCACTGAAAAGACAACGACGCTTGACCAGACGGCGCTCTGGAAGCTTTCGATTGCAAGAAAGCGGCTTTTCCAGGCCGCTAAACTGCCGTTATGCGGGTTGGCGATGAGCCGCTGCGCCACCAGCGCGCCCAGCATGATGGCGCTGATGCTGATCGCCGACCAGAGGATGGCGATGACGGGCGGCGCCCAGAATGTAAGGCACAATCCGATCAGGGCCGTATAGACCGACAGCGGAATGCAGGACGATGCCTTGCTGCTGGCGAAAAGCCGCAGGGTTTCGTTCTCGAAGACCTCCGCGAGTCCGGTGGTCGAGGTTAGTTTCTCGCGCGCCGCATGGATGGCGGTTTTCCGGCCAAGATGCTCCGTCCTGCGCCGATCTTCCGAGGCCTTTCTTCGGTCGACAAGATCGGCGGTCAAATGTGTCATGAACGGAACGCAACCCTACCCGCGGCCCTGACGCAGCTTCGCGTGCGGCAGCATTGCAGGAGATCGTTAAAACGTTCCTGACAGATTGAAGGAAATTCAACATGAATCGACCATCATGATGGCCTCCGACGCCACTTTTCGCCGCCGTTCCGGCGCGCTTGCCGCAGTGACGCTCCTTCTGTTCGCGGCCGTGCTTCTGTTGATGCTGCGGGGCGGTCCTGAACAGGAAATCACAGGCCAGGCGGAGGCCATCGACGGTGACAGCCTGCGTGTCGCAGGAGAGGAACTGCGGCTGAAGGGCATCGATGCGCCGGAGCTGCTGCAGACCTGCACCGTTTCCAGCCGCGAAACGCCCTGCGGCCGCGAAGCCAGAACGGCGTTGCGGCGCCTGCTCTCCTCGGGACTGACCACCTGCATCGGCTCCGAGCGCGATCGCTATGGCCGCCTCCTGGTCCGATGCCGGGTGAGAGGCATCGACGTGAACGCGGCGATGGTGCGGGAGGGACATGCGGTTGGTTTGGGCGCCTATGCGCTTGAGGAGGCCGAGGCAAGCGCCGCCTATCGGGGTCTTTGGGCGGGTGAATTCGAGCGGCCCGCCGCCTGGCGCGCGCGCCACCCCCGATCCGACAGATAGGTCCCGAAAAATGACCGAAAATTCTGGATGCTCTTCCGAGTTTCCGATTGGGTCAAGCACGTATACAGGTCCTCTTGTCGAGCTTGAGACCATCGCCCGCACCTGGCTCGATGTCGTGTTCAAGATCAATCTGCGGGATATTCGGCTGATGAATCGGCTGGCGCAACACGTCCCGGCCGCCTTGAACTTCCTGCGAAAGTCCCTACGTCGTCCGTGAGCGCACTATGGCGTGCGCTCTGCGGCCGGCTCCGTCACGGCCCTGCCGCTCCAACTCCCATCTTGAGGTATGCTCATGATCCGTTTCACCCTGAACGGCCGGGCGCAGGAAGCGAATGTCGAAGCCGACATGCCGCTGCTGTGGGCGATCCGTGATGTCATTGGCCTGACCGGCACGAGATTCGGCTGCGGCCAGGCGCTTTGCGGCGCCTGCACCGTCTGGATCGACGGTCAGCCCACGCGCTCCTGCCAGACCACGATGGCCGATGTCGCCGGCAAGGCGGTCACCACCATCGAAGGCGTCTCCGGACGTGTGACCGAGGCGGTTCAGAAAGCCTGGGTCGATCTCGATGTGCCGCAATGCGGCTATTGCCAATCCGGCCAGGTGATGGCCGCCATCGCGTTGCTGGAGAGCAACCGGAAGCCGACGGACAACGATATCGATGCCGCCCTGAGCGGCAATATCTGCCGCTGCGCCACCTATCAACGTATCCGCAGCGCCGTGCATCAAGCCGCGCGTTCGCTCGCCTGAGAGGGATATGACCATGCTTGCCAGAATGATGCGCAACACGCCCGCCGCGAAAGCATCCCGCCGCGGCTTCCTGCTGGGCAGCGCCGCGGTATCCGGGGCGCTCGTCATCGGTTTTCGTCCCAGCGCCGGATCCGCGCAGTCCGCAACGGCGCCGGCGGAGGCGGCGCTGACGCCCTATATCCGGATCGGCGCCGACAACCGCGTCACGATCGCCGCCGCCCATATGGAAATGGGGCAAGGCATCTATCACGGCACGGCGACGCTGGTGAACGAGGAGCTCAGGGCCGATTGGTCCCAGATCGACGTGGTGGGAGGCGCCAATAACCCGAAAGCCTTCGGCAATCTGATGTGGGGCGGCGCCATCCAGGGCACCGGGGGCTCGACGGGCCTCGCCTCCTCCTATGACCGCTACCGGAAAGCCGGCGCGGCCGCGCGCCTGATGCTGGTGCAGGCGGCCGCCAGCGACTGGAAAGTGCCTGCGGCGGAAATCACGGTAGAGCGCGGCATCGTCCGTCATGGCTCGAAACAGGCGACTTTCGGCGCGCTGGCCAGCAAGGCGGCCGCATTGCCGATTCCCGCCAACGTCCCGCTTCGCGACCCGAAGGACTGGATCTATATCGGCAAGGATCGCGATGTGCTCGGCAAGTTGGACAGCCGCGCCAAATCGACGGGCGCGCAGGTCTTCACCATCGACGTGAAGCTTCCGGGTCTGCTGACGGCGGTGATGATTCATCCGCCGCTGTTCGGCGCTACCGTGAAGTCTTTCGACGCCGCGAAAGCGAAGGCCATGCCGGGCGTGGTCGATGTGGTGCAGGTGCCGCGCGGCATCGCGGTTGTCGCCGACAATATGTGGCATGCGCTGAAGGCGCGCGAAGCGGTGACTGTCGCCTGGGATGACAGCCGCGCCGAGAAGCGCTCGTCGGCCGAACTGATGGCGAGCTACCGCGAGACGGCGATGAAGCCCGGCGGCGCCAATGCGGTCACCGCCGGCAATGTCGATGCCGCCTTCAAAGGGGCGGCGAAGGTGCTGGAGGCGACTTTCGAGTTTCCCTATCTCGCCCATGCGGCGCTGGAGCCGTTGAACGCGGTGGCGCGGATCGGGAACGGCCGCGTCGAGGTCTGGGGCGGCCATCAGATGCCGGACATCTATCAGGCGATCGCCGCGCAGGTCGCGGGCGTCACGCCGGACCGGGTGACCATGCATGTCATGAAGACCGGCGGCGGCTTCGGCCGGCGCGCCGTGGCCGATGGCGACATCATCCAGGAGGCCGTCTCGGTTTCCAGGGCGCTGGGCGGCCGGCCGGTCAAGGTGCAATGGGACCGCGAGAACGACATGCGCGGCGGGCGCTATCGCCCGGCCTATGTCCATTACCTCAAGGCCGGTCTGGACAAGGAGGGCAATGTCGTCGCCTGGTACAACCATATCGTCGGTCAATCGATCATGACGGGCACGCCCTTTGAGGCAGGTTACGTCAAGAATGGCGTCGATCCGACCTCGACGGAGGGAGCGCACAAGCTTCCCTATGCCTTCCCCGCCATGAAGGTGGACCTGACGACGGCCAAGGTTGGCGTTCCCGTGCTCTGGTGGCGCGCGGTCGGCTCCACCCACACGGCCTATGCCGTCG
This sequence comes from Methylocystis sp., assembly GCA_020252485.1. Taxonomy (GTDB): domain Bacteria; phylum Pseudomonadota; class Alphaproteobacteria; order Rhizobiales; family Beijerinckiaceae; genus JADCCX01. Next base: position 146,230 of record JADCCX010000008.1, on the reverse strand, counting down.
AAGCCTTCATCGATGAGCTGGCGGAAGCGGCGGGCAAGGACCCGATCCAGTTCCGTCTGGCGATGATGAAGGACAGTCCCCGTCATGTCGGCGTGCTGCGCCTTGCAGCGGAAAAAGCGGGCTGGGGCCAGCCATTGTCGGCGGGCCGGTTCCGCGGCGTGGCGCTTGCCGAAAGCTTCAATACCTTTGTCGCACAGATCGCCGAGGTGTCGCTGGAGAATGGCCAGCCTCGGGTGCACCGGGTCATCTGCGCCATCGATTGCGGGATCGCCGTCAATCCGGACAATATCCGGGCGCAGGTCGAGGGCGGCGTCGGCTTCGGTCTTGGCGCAGTGCTCAAATCACAATTGACGCTGGACGGCGGCAAGGTCGTCCAGGGCAATTTCGACGGTTACGAGGTGCTGCGGATCGACGAAATGCCTCAGGTCGAGGTGCATATCGTCCCCTCGGCGCAGGCGCCGACGGGCGTGGGCGAGCCGGGCGTGCCGCCCATCGGACCCGCGGTGGCGAATGCGTTCTATCAGGCGAGCAAGCGGCGGGTGAGGATCCTGCCGTTCAACCGGCCGGAGAATGCCTAGGCCGTGAACTCATAGAGAGCGCTCGCTTTCCGGCGGCGCAAGAGAAAACCCCGGCGCTTCCGCCGGGGTTTTGCTTTTCAGACTTTCGATCCCGATCAGATCAGGCCGGCGGCCTTCGCACGGACCATAAAGTTGTCCATGTTGAATTCGGCCACCTGCCACCAGAGGAACTGGTCGCCGCGGAAGGCCATGTGGTTGTCAAAGACCTTCTTGAACTGGGCATTGGTGGCTGAGGTTTCTGTGTACACCTCCTGCGCTGCCCTGAAGGAGGCCTGCATGATCTCCGGCGAGAAGGGACGCAGCTGGGCGCCGCCGGCGACCAGACGCTTGAGCGCGGCCGGGTTGCGGGCATCGTATTTCGCCTGCATGTCCGTGTTGGCATGATGGGCAGCGTTGGTGAGGATCGCCTTGTAGTTGGCGGGCAAGCTGTTCCACTTGTCGAGATTGATGAAGAAGTGGAGCATCGCGCCGCCTTCCCACCAACCCGGATAGTAGTAGAACGGCGCGACCTTGTTAAAGCCTAGCTTCTCGTCATCGTAGGGGCCGACCCACTCTGCCGCGTCGATGGTGCCCTTTTCAAGCGCCGGATAGATATCGCCGCCCGCAACCTGCTGGGGCACTGCGCCCAGCTTCTGCATAACGCGGCCGGCAAAGCCGCCGATACGCATCTTGAGGCCATTGAAGTCGGCCGGCGTCTTGACTTCCTTGCGGAACCAGCCGCCCATCTGGCAGCCGGTGTTGCCGCCAATCAGCGCCTGGATCTTCTGGGTATTGTAGAACTCGTTCATCAGCTTGTCGCCGTCGCCGTGCATCCACCAGGCGTCCTGCATGCGCTGGTTCAGGCCGAAGGGAACAGCGGTGCCAAAGGCGTAGGTGGGGTCCTTGCCGACATAGTAATAGGACGCTGTATGGCCGACCTCGACGGTGCCGTTGGTGACGGCATCCGCGACCTGGAGGCCGGGAACGATTTCACCCGCTGCGAAGACCTGCAGCTTGAACTTGCCGTCGGTCATATCCGAAACGGCCTTGGCGAAGACTTCCGAGGCGCCGAAGATGGTATCCAGCGACTTGGGGAAGCTCGACGTCAGACGCCATGAGATTTCTGGCGACGACTGGGCGATGGCGGGCTTTGCGATCGTGGCGGCCGCGGCACCTGCCGTGGCGACAGTTAGAAACTGGCGACGCTTCATGCGTATCCTCCTGTGTCAGGGTGGAGCAAGTTGCTGCTCACTTTTCCCAAGCCGGTTGGCTTTAAGGCTCACTACGGCATTTGTGTGCTTTCGCAAGAGTTTCGTTCTCATTCAGGGGCCTTCAGGTGAATAAACATTCGTTCCTGTCGTTAACCGCATAATTTTTTGGCATGATTGGAGATTCTTCATGCTGCGCGCACCCCTCGCGCAGGCGGCAGGATTGGGCTAACACGACCGCCTGTCACAAGGGAGCTGCCGCAATGGCGAAAGCCGCGTTTCTGGGTCTGGGTGTCATGGGCTATCCGATGGCGCGCCATCTTCGGTCGAAGGGCCACGACGTCACCGTCTTCAATCGCACTTTCGCCAAGGCGGAACGCTGGGTTTCGGAGCACGGCGGCAAGGCCGCGCGGACCCCGGCGGAAGCCGCGGCGGGGCAGGAGTTCGTCTTCGCCTGCGTCGGCAACGATGACGATCTGCGCTCTGTGACGCTCGGCGAAGAGGGGGCGTTCGCGGCGATGGCCGACGGTTCCGTTTTCGTCGACCATACGACGGCATCCGCCAATGTGGCGCGTGAGCTGCATGCGGCGGCTGCGGCCAAGGGGATCGGGTTCATCGATGCGCCGGTTTCGGGCGGCCAGGCCGGCGCCGAGAACGGCGTTCTCACGGTCATGTGCGGAGGCGATGGCGATATCTATGCCCGCGCCGAACCCGTGATCATGAGCTTCGCGCGAGCCTGCCGTCTGCTTGGGCCATCAGGAGCGGGCCAGATCGCCAAGATGATGAACCAGATCTGCATCGCCGGTCTCGTGCAAGGGCTTTCGGAAGCCGTGCATTTCGGGCGCCGGGCGGGCATGGACGTCGATGCCGTTATCGATGTGATCTCGAAAGGGGCGGCCGGCTCCTGGCAGATGGAAAACCGCGCCAGGACGATGAACCAGATGAAGTTCGATTTCGGCTTCGCTGTCGACTGGATGCGCAAGGATCTCGGTATCTGCCTCGACGAGGCCCGCCGCAACGGCGCCAACCTGCCGGTGACAGCGCTGGTCGATCAATTCTATTCGGAGGTTCAGAAAATGGGCGGCAAGCGCTGGGATACGTCCAGCCTTGTCGCTCGGCTGGAGAAATAGGGCGGGCGGGCGGTCAGAATTACTGCATCTTTTTCCGACCGTTCACGGGGGGACTGTTTCCGCCGGAACTTGCTCCACCGCCGCCCGAAGAAGGCGGCGTCGATTGACCTGCCAGACCGGGGAAATTTTCCGCCATCTCGCCGGGTTTCACCACGATGAAGCCTTTTGCGTTGCTGATTTTTAGCTGAAGGATAGTCCAGTTCTCCGCCGCCGGCGGTGGGTTTGGAGACGCTGCGCTGTTGGCGGCCTTCTGCGCCTTCGTCCTTGGCGCTTCGGCGCGGGCGGCCACGATGCCTGCCGAACAAGCTGCCAGGAGGCTTGCCCCCAGAACGATTTTCAAACCATGCGCACGCATCACGCTCTCCAGCACGATCTCCAGCAAATCTGATCAAGTGGTGAAGGTTAGCACGGATATCGAGCTAATCGTACGTCTCGGTCGAAGGATGTCCTGCATGGGTTAACCAATGCTGAAATCAGGGCGAAGACTCATCAATGAAGGGCATTTTGATGAGTCTTCGCCCTAAATCAGCACATGCACGGCCTCGCGCAACGGTGGCAGCAGATTGGCTTCGAACCACGGATTTTTCCTGAGCCATGCATTCTTGCGCCATGATGGGTGCGGCAGGGGAATGATCCTCGGCAGCGTATGCGCCTCGCTGATCGCCTGCCAGTCGATGATCGTCGCGCCAAGTGGTTCGCCCTTGCGTTCGGGCAGATGCCAGTCACGGGCATAGCGCCCGATCACCAGAATGAGCGCGATTGCGGCGAGCTCAGCCAGCACCGGTCCACGCCAGCGCGGCGCGCATTCGCGCCGTGGCGGCAGGTCGCCGCCCTTGGCGTCAAGCCCAGGGAAACAATGGCCCATCGGCACGATGGCGATCCGCGCCGGATCGTAGAACACGGTTTCGTCGACACCCATCCATTCGCGCAGCCTGATCCCGGACGGATCGGTGAAGGGCTTTCCGCTGGCGTGAACGCGGGCGCCTGGCGCCTGACCGGCAATGAGGATGCGCGCCTGCGGCGAGGCCTGGATGACGGGCCTTGATTCATGCGGCAGCGGCGGGGGAAAACGCGGCGCGTCGCGGCAGATGCGGCAGGCCTTTAGTTCAGCGATGAGCGTATCGAAGGGCGTGATCACGCGGCGTCTTTCGCTCCGATGTCACCGGATCGCAGGTCCAGGGTTGGCCATTATCCGTGTGGCCGTGCGGATTGCCGGCGCTGTGCAGCCCGATGATCTCGCGAGAGCCCCGCTCAAGCAGCCGGGCGCGAATGCCATTCGCGCCGATCCGCTGCACCTGCCAGCAGAATTCGCCCCGGGCTCGCCCCTTCGCGTAATAGTAGCAGACCCTATCGCCGCGCAGGTCCCAGCAGGCCTCCTGGTTCGGCTCGCGGTTATTGTGACCCAGCACCCGGCCATCCACCGCGTGATATTCGCTGTAGGGCTGCCCGTTGTCGTAGCGCCCGGTGATCGTATTGCCGGTGATCAGGCTGCGCAGATCCTGTCCCGTCACCCAGATGTCGTCGGCGGCGGAGGCATGTCCCGGCAGGAGGGAGAGAGCGGCAGCGAGGGCCAGCCCCAAACATCGCAGGGTCATCAGCGCGCCGCCTGCCGAAGCCGGTTGGATGGAATCGGCGTCTTGTTCTCCGAGGAGAGAGGCTCGCAGCTCCAGGGCTTGCCGTTGTCGGAGAAGCCATGCGGGTTGCCTGCTTGCCAGATGCCGGTCGCCAGGATGCCGTTCTCCTGCGAGCGCAGGCGATAGCCCGTTTCGGAAACCTTGCGGAACGTCCAGCAGAACGTGCCGCGCGCCGCGCCGCCCGCATAATAATAGCAAACCGCATCGTCCCTGATGTCCCAACAGGCGTGCTCGTTCGGCTCCCGGTTGTTGTGGCCGTAAACCTGGCCTGTCGGCGCATGCCATTCGCTGTAGGGCATGCCGTTGTCGTGCCGGCCCGTCACGGAATGACCCGAGACGAGCTGGCGCAATTCTTCGCCGGTGAGATTGCGGCGTTCGTCGCTGGCCGAAGCGCCCAAACCGCCGGCGAGAACGCCGGTCAGCATCAGCGGAATTGCGGGAAACAGCTTTCGCATCTTCAGGCTTTCGAGGCGGGCCGGGCGGCGGCTTCGCCATGCCACCGCTTAAGGTGAACGCAGTCATCGGGGATCACAATTTTGGGCGCACGCATGAACTCCACCGCAACCATCGCCGTGATATCGGCGATCGTGTAGGTGTCACCCGTGACGAATCTGTGGCGCGCAAGCTGATTGTCCAGCAGGCGCAAATGCGTCCCGGCCCTTTCGCGGTTGAGGGCCGCCCAGTCCGCGATCTGCGGAACTTCGTGACCGGCCATGCCTGGATGCCCATGCCGGAATGCCGCCGTGACGCTGGCGAAGAGGCCAAGCTCGATCCGCCGGTTCCACATTTCGACGAGGGCCTTGCCGGTGGCGCACGCGCCGAACAGGGGCGGCTCCGGATGCGTTTCCTCGAAGTAGCGGCAGATGGCGACGCTCTCCGAGATGATGGTTCCGTCATCAAGTTCGAGAACCGGAATCCTTTGCAACGGATTGAGTGCTGTAAACGCCTCGCTCCTGTGCTCCAGCGCGGCGAGGTCCACCTGCTGCAGCGGCGGCATGGCGATGCCCTTCTCCGCGATGAAGATGCGCACACGCCGCGGATTGGGAAACCGGCCGCCGTCATAGAGTTTCATGCTCGCCTCCGGCAGCGCTGATAGCGCATGCCCGGCCGGCCTGTCACCCGATCAGAGGCGAGCAGGCCAGAAGACGATCTTGCGGCTCATTGGCCTCAGGCATATTGCGCGAGGCCGCGGCCGAACGACCAGTTCTCGCGCTTCGTCTCGACGAGATTGATGATGATATCGTCAGCCGGAACGCCCGGTTCCGCGGCCAGCCGGCTGGCGATGCCGGCAAACAACGCTTTCTTCTGGTCGACCGACCGTCCTTCGGAGCAGGTGATCTGGATGAAGACCGGCTCGGGACCATGGTCGATGCCGAGAAAGGACGGCGTGACGCGCAAACCCGCTCCGTGGTCGGTCAGAACCTGGAAGACATCGTCCTTCGGCACGTTGAATGTCTCCACCATGGCGTCATGGACGCCTTTGGATAGCGCTTCTGCAAAGGCAGTCGTCTTGCCGGCGGCATGGGAGATGCGAACGAGTGGCATGGAATTCTCCTTTGGCTTGAAAGCCGTGTTCGATCGTCATATAACGACCGTTATCTTCATTAAATAGCGATCGTTATTTTGTCAATTATAAAAGAACGATCACTATTCAAAAAGCGGAGGACGGCTGGTGCGCTACAAGCCCGGACACAAGGATGATGCGCGTGGACGCGTGCTGGCTGCGGCCGGGCGCGGCTTCCGCAAGAATGGCTATGCCGGCATTGGCGTGGACGGCCTCGCGAAGGAAGCAGGCGTCACATCCGGTGCGTTCTACGGCCACTTCAAATCGAAGGAGAGCGCATTTGATGCGGCCGTGGCGGCGGGCTTCGAAGGGCTGCGGAGTAGCATTGTCCGCCGCAGGGCTGAAGACGGGGAAGCGTGGATCGAACGCTACATCGATTTCTACCTGGATGAACGGCGCACCTGCGATCTCGGCGAGGGATGTGCGCTGCAGACGCTAACTCCCGAGATCGGGCGCGGCGGGTCCCATGCCCGCGCGCTCTATGAGGCCGGGATGAAGGGCGTCGTCGCCGAAGTCGCTAGCGGCCTCAGCCGTGTGCCGGAGGCTGAACGCGAGACGCGGGCCTGGGCTTTGCTGTCGCTTCTGGCTGGCGCTGTCACCGTCGCGCGGGCGATGGCGGATGATGGAACGGGCCGTCAGGTTGCGGATGCCGCGCGCATGGCCGCCCGCAAGCTGGTACTGGCAACACCGGGCTGAAAAAAGAAAAGGCCGGGATCGCTCCCGGCCCTGCGTATCACTGGATCTTCACGGGCGGCGGATCGAAGCCCGGCAGGCCCGGCAGCCCGCCGCCACCGCCCGGCGGGGCGAGGCCCGGGATGGAAATCCCCTTCAGCGCGTCGTCCACCTGTTGCTGGTTCAGCTGAACGCCCTGGTTCTTGTAGTGCATGACCATCTGCGGGAAGATGATCACCAGCGCCACCATGATGCACTGGATCACCACATAGGGAATGGCGCCCCAGTAGATTTGCGCTGTCGTGACAGGCGCCATCTGCTTGCCAGTGATCTTGTCGGTGTATTCCTCCACCGGCGCCACCGATCTCAGATAGAACAGAGCGAAGCCGAAGGGCGGGTGCATGAAGCTCGTCTGCATGTTGACGCCCAGGATGACGCCGAACCAGATCAGATCGATGCCAAGTTTCTCCGCCGGTGGGCCGAGCAGCGGGATGATGATGAAGGCGAGCTCGAAGAAGTCGAGGAAAAAGGCGAGCAGGAACACCAGGATGTTGACGAAAATCAGGAAGCCCGTTGCGCCGCCCGGCAGCGAGACCAGCAGATGCTCGACCCACAAGTGGCCGTTGACGCCGTAGAACGTCAGCGAGAAGACGCGCGCGCCGACCAGAATGAACAGCACGAATGCTGAGAGCTTGGCCGTGGAATCGACGGCCTGGCGGGTCAATTCCCACGATAGCCTGCCCTTCGCCAGAGCAATGAGGATGGCGCCGGCCGCGCCCATGGCGCCGCCTTCCGTCGGCGTGGCGATGCCGAGGAAGATCGTGCCGAGCACAAGGAAGATGAGGCCGAGCGGCGGCATCAGCACCAGAATCGTCTCCTGGCTGAGCATCGACATCCGGCCAAGCTTCAAGGCCTTGTTGGCGAAGGCGATGAGGTAGACGATCATGAAGCCGATGGAGGATGCGATGATGTTCTCGTTGCCCTTCGCGACCTTGCCGGGGAGGTAATAGTGCGACAGGACATAGGCGATGACGGTCGCCAGAATAACCAGCGCGATGAGCGAGCTGACGCCCGAACCCAGGGTGCGCGCCTCTTTCGGCAGAGCCGGCACATAAGTCGGTTTGATGATGCTTATGATGAAAATGAAGCCGGCATAGAGGCAGGCCAGCACGATGCCGGGAATGAAGGCCCCCTCGTACATGTCGCCCACGGACTTGCCCAGCTGGTCGGCCATAACGATGAGGACCAGCGAAGGCGGAATGATCTGCGCCAGCGTTCCCGAGGCGGCGATCACGCCCGACGCCACGCGCCGGTCATAACCATAACGCAGCATGATGGGCAGCGAGATAAGGCCCATGGAAATGACGGATGCCGCCACGACGCCCGTCGTCGCCGCCAGCAGCGCGCCGACGAAGACGACCGCGTAGGCGACGCCGCCCCGCACCGGCCCGAAGAGCTGACCGATTGTGTCAAGGAGGTCCTCGGCCATGCCCGAGCGTTCGAGGATCAGGCCCATGAAGGTGAAGAAGGGAATCGCCAGCAGGGTGTCGTTGTTCATCACGCCGTAAATGCGTTCCGGCATTGCCTGCAGCAGCGCCCATGACAGATTGATGGTGCCGCCCGACAGAGGCGCCAGCTCCACGCCGATGACAAAGAACACCATGCCAAGCGCCGCGAGCGAGAAGGCGACGGGATAGCCGAGCATCAGGAAGACGATGAGGAAGAAGAACATGATCGGAGCCATGTTCTGGGCGATAAAGGCGGTCATCGTGCGTTACCCTGCCGAACTGTTCAAGTCATCATTGCGCTGATCGGGAGACGTCATATCAATGCGGGCCGGATTTCAAGGCCTGAGGATCGGGGATGAGACCCTGAATGACGGCCACCCGCTTGATCGTTTCGGAAATCGCCTGGGCGAACAGCATGCAGAAGCCGAGCGGGATCATCAGCTTCGCGGGCCATTGGATAAGGCCGCCCGCATTCGTCGATGTCTCGCCGATGATGAAGGAGCTATAGAAGAACGGGAAGCCGAAATAGATCATCATCAGACACAGTGGCATCAGAAAAAAGATATGCCCGATGAGTTCGACCGTGTTGCGGTAGCGCTGGCTCATTTTGGAGCTGACGATGTCGATGCGGATATGCTCGTTCTTGAGGAATGTATAGGCCGCGCAGCCAAGGAAGACCGCGCCGAACAGATACCATTGCAGCTCGAGCCAGGCGTTGGAGCTGCTGTTGAAGATCTTGCGGATCAGGGCATTCACGGTCGACACGATGACGGCGGCGAGGATCAGCCAGGCGAGCGTCCTGCCAACTCTTTCGTTGAAAGCGTCAATGACGCGGCTCAGTCCCAGCAGACCCTGCATCGTCTCTCCCTCGGTCCCAATTTGAAGGGCTTAAACTTTTCTTGGCTTCCGTCTTTGAACAGTTTCAAACCGGATGCAAGCGACGAATGCCTTGGCTTTGCCGGTTTTTTTCAGTTTCTGGGCGAATGGATGAAATTCCCACGGCGAATGAATCAAACGCCCTCGCGGGGGCGGCTCAGCTGGAGCGGGCGAGCCTCGTCTCACGGTAAAGCGTGTAGAGGCCGCTGCCGGCAATGAGCAGAATGCCGAGCCAGGCGGCTGGCTCCGGAATGTCGCCGAAAATGATGATGCCGGCGAGCACGGCCCAGACGATCACGGTGTAACGGAAGGGCGAGACCGCCGAGACGTCGACATCGCGGAAGGCGATGATGATCGCCACATTGCCCAGCAGCACCGTCAGCGCCGCTCCGGCCAGCAGCAGGACCATCCAGGTATCCACAGGCGTCCAGGGCAGGCCGAGCGATAGCAGGCCGCCAAAGAACGTGAGCGACAGGATGCCGGCCGCCGCCACCAGAAGCGTCGGCAGGCCCCGGTCGAGGCGGCGCGTCACAAGATCCCGTAAGGCGACGCCGAGCGTGGAGGCGACGCCAAGCAGCGCCGCCAGCTGAAAGCCGCTGCCGCCCGGCCGCACCACCAGCAGCATGCCCACGAAGCCTATGATCACGGCCGCCCAGCGACGCCAGCGCACTGTCTCCTTCAGCGCCAGCGCGCTGATCGCGGTGATAATGAGCGGCGAAAGCAGCAGGATCGCCGTCAGATCGGCGATCGCAAGCACGCCCAGCGCGATGATGAAGGTATAGGCGACAAAGACCTCCAGCAGGCAGCGCAAAAGCAAAAGCCGGTTCGCCATCTCTTTCCAGTGGCGCCACATGCCCGTCCAGAACACCGCGGTCAGGACAAAGGCCGATGCGAAGAGGCCGCGCAGCAGCAGGATCTGATGGGCGCCTGCATGGACGGTGGCGAGCTTCACCAGCGTGTCATTGGCCACAAACAGCGCCATCGCCGCGCACATGGCGAGGATGCCCTTCAGGTTGCGGGTCATGGCGGATTGCGGAGCATCGCGGTCATCACAGGGCGGCTCTGCTGCGCCTGCCGCATTCAGCCGTCATGCAGCCAGGCGCCGGATCGACAGGCTGGAGATATCGAAGGGCGTCGACCCTTTCGTCACCAGATCGGCCGCGACTTCGCCGAGCACGCTGCAGAACTTGTAGCCGTGGCCCGAACAGGGCGAAAGCACGATCACCTGGGGCGCCTCCGGCAGGCGGTCCACGACGAAATGCTCATCGGGCGTCACGGTATACATGCAGCCCTTGATGGTCATCGGATCGCCCGCCGCATCGGGGATGTATTTGCGCAGGCAATCGCGGATGGCGGCCACTTGTTTGGCGCTCGGCGTCCGGTCCGGATTGTTGGGATCGATCGGCTCGCGCGCGAAATGCGGTCCCCCCAGCTTGAAGCCCGGATGCTCCCAGAGCGGAAAGCCATAGAAATTGCCTTCATCGACGGTCAGGATGAAGACGGGAAACCTGTCAGGTTGAAAGAGTTCGGGTTTGCGCACGCCGAACCAGCCGATCGCCTGCTTCACAATGGTTTCGGTGCGGCCGAGCACGGGCACGAGTTCCGGCATCCAGGCGCCCGAGGCGAGCACCAGGCTGCCGGCGGTATAGGTCTGGCGTTCTGTCCTGACCTCGACGCCGCCCGCGGGCGTTATCTTCCACGATACGATGGGCTCGTTGAACCTGAGCTCCGCGCCATGCTTCATCGCGAGGCCTGCATGGGCGAAGATGCCGCGCTCGGAGGCGATGAAGCCGCCATCCGGCTGCCAATTGGCGATATGCCTCGCGGGCAGCGTGAAGGCTGGGTAACGCCGGGCGATTTCCGCCCGCGTCAGCATCTCATGCGGCAGATCATGTTCGAGGCAGGATTTCTGCGAGCTTTCGGCGAAGCCAGCGCCCTCGGGGGCGATATCCAGCGAGCCTGTCTTGTAGAAAAGCTGCGTGCCGGCCTCGCGCCCCGTCTCCTCCCAGAGGATCGCGGCGCGCTTCAGCAGCGGCACATATTGCTCGCCTTCGAAATAGGCGATGCGGATGATGCGCGTCAGGCCGTGGGAAGATCCCATGACATGGCCAAGGTCGAAGCGCTCGAGGCCAAGCACTCTCCGGCCGCGTTTGGCGAGGTGGTAGCAGGCAGCCGAGCCCATGCCGCCCACGCCGGCGACGATCACATCGTAATGACTCATGGAACGGCTCCGGCGTTGCTTTGCGCCGTATCCTTCCGACAGCTGCGCGCAGGGCGCAAGGGCGGTGGAAGCGCCTTTTCCGGCGGAATGCCTGTCATTCGCCTTGCAGCCAGTCGACGCGCCAACGTGTCTTGGGGCCGCGCGCCATGGCCCGCGTCAGGAACGGCAGCATGACGGATGCGTCATCCTTCAGCGTCCAGGGCGGATTGACGACGATCATGCCAGCGCCGTTCAGGCTGCGGTCGTCGCCCTCCGCATCGATGAGCATCTCGAGGCGGAGCGTCCTGGGGATGGCGAGCGCCGTGACGGCGCGGCTGAACCTGTCGGCCTCGCGCCACCCCTTGATCGGATACCAAAAGGCGATCGTTCCGGTCGCCCAGCGCCGATGCGCGCCTTCAAGCGCTCCGGCCATGCGGTCGAACTCATCCTCCTGCTCGAAGGGCGGATCGACCAGCACCATGCCGCGGCGCTCCGGCGGCGGGAGCCAGGCCTTGAGCGCCTGCCAGCCGTCCATGGCGACGACAGTCGCGCGGCGGTCGCGCTGGAAGCGGCGCAGCAGTGCACGGGCATCCTCCGGGTGAAGCTCCGCTAGCGACAGCCTGTCGGCCGGGCGCAGCATCTGCGCGGCGATCATGGGGGAACCGGGATAGTGCAGGCCTTCGAGCGCGTTGAAGGCTTTCAGCGCCGCAAGATAGGGCTTGAACAGCTCCTCAATCGCCGGCGGGCGCGGCGCGGCGAGGAAACGGCGGACGCCGCTCGCGGCTTCGGCCGTCTTTTGCGCTTCCTCCCCTGCGAGATCGTAAAGGCCGACGCCCGCATGGGTATCCATATAGCGGAAGGGCGTATCCTTCGCTGCGAGGTGGAGGAGTATCCGCGCCAGGATCGCATGCTTGAACACGTCAGCGAAGTTCCCCGCGTGGTAGGCATGGCGGTAATTCATCTGGTTTCTTTCAAGCTTGAATGAACCCCTTGGTGTTTCGGCGCATTGCGCCAGGCTCCGGACCCTGCTCCCGATCTGGCGCAACGGGCGGCCTCCGCTAGAGCATTTTCCGAAGAAGTGGATACCGGTTCTTCGAAAGAAAATGCGGTAAATCAAGAGCTTAGAGCGGCCGATCTGATTCAGTCAGATCGGCAACCGCTCTAGCGTACGGGAGGCGCCGTAATCTCGCGCGCCCGGCAACCACGCTGGTCGACCTCCTGACAGGAACGGAACGAGCGCAGGTCCTTCGAGAGGCAGATGCGCACTTCATCGAACACGCCCTTGCGGCAGGACACCGCCATCATGTCGGCGCGCAAACCGGGATTGACCGCGACGAAGGCCCGCTCGATGTCGATGGGCGGCCAGCGGCTTTCCTTCTCGGGCTTCGCCAATTCTGCCGGTATCACGATCATATCCCGCGCGGCCTTCGCATCGCGGAAATAGTCGCCGGGGCTTGAGCCCGAGCACGTGCCGTGCTTGCGCCATTGATGGCGCGCCAGCTGCTCGCTCGGGAAAACGCCTCTGGTCAGTTCGATCGCGGCGCGCGACGGCGTGCGGCCTGCGGGCCCGCATTCAGTCGGATAGCCCCGCTCGTTCTGCGGCCAGAGGCCATGGACCGTGAAGCCGATGCCAGAGCCCGCGGCGCATTGGTCCCTGCCCTTGCTGTCGCCCTCGACCGCGCAGAAGCCCGAAGACCAGCTGAGCGCCAGCACATAAAAGTCAAACTCACCCGGGGTCCCGCCCCGCTGCGCAAGGGCGGGAGTTGCCGTCAAGGCTCCCAGCCAAAGGCCAAGCAGCGCGACGGATGCGAGCTTCAAGGGCGCGCCATCAGGCAGTCAGGCGCATAGACCATTGAGCGATCAAGGCCCGAGACGCACCATTCCACATTGAAGGACCCTGGCGTCGGATACTGGATCAGGCCCAGGAAAAGGCTGCCCTGCCAGCCGGTGATGCCGGCATCCTCGACGATGTTGTAATCAAGGCGATGGTATTTCCCGTTCGAAAGCAGCACGCGCGCCGTACAAAAGCGGCGGGGAATCAGATCATATCCGTTCGGACGGAAATGCGTTTGGCGGATCCGATCGAATGCCCTTATCTCCAGCGTCGAGTTCCAGTAGGCGGGCTCGCGCCAGTCGAAGCGGCTGCTGATCCGGTTCAGCACCGCTGCATCGTCGCAGGCGGCGACCTGGGCGTCATAGGCGAAGACGCGGTCTTCGGCCTTGACGCGCGGCGAATTGGCGAAAGCCCCGGCCGTGGCGGTCATCGCCATCAGAACGCCAAGCATCATCGGTGTGAAGCGCATCGCAGAACCCCTCTCCATCACGCACGAGCTTTGCGTCAAATGGCCGGATCGATCAAGCCAGCCGATCCGGCAAAAGGCGGTTTTCCGGCCCGGCGTGCCGCCGGACCGGAGCGTTTGTTGCCAATCGGTTACTTCTTGTAGGCCGCGACGGCGGCCTCGCCAGCGGCGCCGGCCTTCCTCGCCCAATCCGCCGTCAGCGTTTCGCCGACCTTGGCGAGCTCCGCCTTGAAAGCGGGGGAGGGCGGCTGCACCTTCATGCCCTTGGCGGCGAGCTCCTTGAAGTACCAGTTGGTCTTCTCCTCGGAGATCTTGCGGCCGCGCACTTCGGCCTCGGCGGCGGCCTTCAGCACGGCCTCCTGCGTCGGCTTGTCCAGCGCGGCGAAGGCGGCCTTGTTGACGAAGGTCACGTTGTTGGGAAGCCAGGCCTGCGTATCGTAGAAGTGGCTGAGGCTCTCCCAGACTTTCGAATCATAGCCGGTGGCGCCCGACGACATGAAGCTGTCGACCACGCCGGTCGCCAGCGCCTGCGGCAGTTCCGCAGCCTGGATCGTCAGCGGCTGGGCGCCCACGATATCGGCGATCCGGGCGGTGCCGACGTTGTAGGCGCGCCACTTGAGGCCCTTCATGTCGGCGACGGAGTTCAGGTCCTTCTTGGCATAGATGCCCTGCGGCGGCCATGGCACCGCGAACAGCACCATCAGACCCTGCGCATCCAGCGCCTTCGTGATGTCCGGTTTCACGGCGGTCCAGAGCTTCTTGGAATCGGCAAAGGATGTCGCCAGGAACGGCACGACATCGATGCCGAACAGCGGGTTCTCGTTCTCGTGGATCGAAATCAGCACTTCACCCACCTGAGCCTGTCCGGTGGCGACGGCGCGTTTGATTTCCGGCGCCTTGAAGAGCGAGGCGTTGCCGTGGACGGTGATGGAAAGCTTGCCGCCCGACAGCCTCTCCACATCCTTGGCGAATTCCACGAGGTTCTCGGTATGGAAGTTCGTGTTCGAGTAAGCGGCGGCCAGGTTCCATTTGGTCTGCGCGATCGCGGGCGAACCCAGGATCCCGAAGACGGCGCTGACGGCAGCGGCTGTTAGGACAGTTCTACGTTGCATCTTTATGCTCCTCCTCGAGCAGGTTGAAGGCCATTCAGCCCGGAAAAACCAGTTTTGGCAACCACATGACCAATCCGGGAAAGACAGTGACGATCGCCACGGCGACAACCAGCAAAAAGAAAAACGGCAGCGCCGCCAGCGCGACGTAATTCGAGTCGCGCCCCGACATTGTCTGCAGGACGAAGAGGTTGAAGCCGACGGGCGGCGAAACCTCCGCCATTTCAACGACAAGCACCATGAAAATGCCGAACCAGATCAGGTCGAAGCCAGCCCTCTCGATCATGGGCAGGACCACGGCGGTGGTCAGCACGATCATGGAGATGCCGTCGAGGGCGGTGCCCAGAATGATGTACATGACGGTGAGCACCGCAATCAGCGCATAGGGGCTGAGGCCGAGCCCGTCGACCCAGGTCGAGAGCGCCAGCGGAATGCCCGTATAGCCCATGGATTGCTTCATGAATCCGGCGCCGGCGAGGATCAGCATGATCATGCAGGTGACTTTCACGGTCCCCATCACGCTTTGCCAGAAGGCCTCGCGGGTAAGGAACCCCTGCCACCAGGCGATGGCGAAGGAGGCGACAACGCCCCATGCCGCGCATTCGGTCGCCGTGGCCCAGCCGAGCCCGAGAGCCGCAAAAACAAAGAGAATGAGAAGCGAAAGGGGGATGAGATTCTTCGATTCCGAGAGCTTCTCGCGAAAGGTCATCTTCGGCTCCGGCGGCGGAGCCTGATCCTTACGGATCAGGTGCCAGATGATGATGTAGCCGGAATAGAGCGCCATCACGATCAAACCGGGGATGAACCCGGCCAGAAAGATCTGGATGATCGAGACATTCGCCGCCACGGCATAGACGACCATGGTGATCGACGGGGGAATGAGAATGCCAAGCGTGCCCGCGCCCGCCAGCGATCCCAGCGCCATCTTCTCGTTGTAGCCGCGCTTCAACAGTTCCGGCAGCGCGATCTTGGCGACGGTCGCCGTCGTCGCAGCCGATGATCCCGAAACAGAGCCGAAAAGGCCGCAGGCCAGCACATTGACATGCATCAGCCGGCCCGGAATCCGGTTGAGCCATGGGGCCAGACCGCGGAACATTTCTTCCGACAATTTCGTCCGGAACAGGATTTCCCCCATCCAGATGAACAAAGGCAGGGCCGCCAGTTCCCAGGACGCGGAATTGCCCCAGATCGAGGTGGCGAGGACCGAGCCGGCCGGAATGTTGCCGGCCACGAACTGCATGCCGACGAAACCGGTGGCGAGCAAGGCGATGCCGATCCACACCCCCATGACCAGAAGGATCATGAGGAAGATGAGCAAAAGCAGCGAGATTGATACGAGGTCCATCACTACACCGCGCTTTGAATGGCTTGTTCGATGACTTCCTCGGCCGTCTTGGGCTTCGGTTTTTCGTAGCGCGGCAATCCGCCCATCAGGACGTGGATCAACTCGTCGAGAAAAGCGATGCCCAGCAGGATTAGGCCTCCGCAATAGCTCAGTTGCGGGATCCACAAGGGGACCGGCACGACGCCGGTGGCGCGATCGTTCAGCAGCCAGGAATAGTAGGTGAATGACGTCGCGTGCCAGGCGAAGAAGGTGATGAAGCCCAGGCCGATCAGCAAAGCCACAACTTCGATCACCTGCTTCTTGCGGCCCTCGAACTTGTCGACGATCAGGCCCACCCGGATCATGTCTCCCGACTTGAATGTGTAGGCCAAACCCAGAAACGACATCGCCGCCATCGACCAGGCGGCGAATTCGTCACCAGCCGGGATATTGATCCCGAGCGGGCGCCCGAGCGACAGGGCCATCATCAAAAGCAGGATCACGATCAAAAAAATGCCGGCGAGAATGCCGCCGGCAAGATAGAGTCCGTCGAGGAAGCGGCGAAACAGGCCGGGATTTACCGAGGCTGGATGGGCTTCTCCCCCGCTGTTTGAACGCATAGTCATTCTCCAGCTCCCCTTCGCGCAGCATCGTTGCGCAAATGCCCTCTGTCACGCAAGTTAGATGACACTTGCTTTTTGTCAACGAATTATCGATGTTATCTGACAACCAAGAAACACCGTCGATCCGAGGCAAGCGCGCATGATTCTCTGGCAGTTCTGGATCGACCGCGGCGGCACCTTCACCGATGTCATCGCCAAGGCGCCCGACGGTAGTCTCTCCGCCCGCAAACTGCTTTCGGAGAATCCGCGCAGCTACCGTGACGCGGCGGTGCAGGGCATCCGCGAGCATCTGGGCCTCAAGGCGGGCGATCCGATCCCGGCCGGGCTGATCGGCGAAGTGCGCATGGGCACCACGGTTGCCACCAACGCGCTCTTGGAGCGCAAGGGCGATCCGACAGCCCTGGTGACGACGCGCGGTTTCCGCGATGCGCTGGAGATCGGTTATCAGGCGCGGCCGAAGATCTTCGCCAAGGCGATCATCAAGCCGGAATTGCTCTATTCCGACGTGGTGGAAATCGATGAGCGCGTGCTGGCCGACGGAATCGTGGAAAAGCCGCTCGACGAGGCGCAATTGCGCCGCGCGCTCGAGCGCCTCAAGGCGAAGGGCCTGAAGGCCGTCGCCATCGTCTTCATGCATGCCTGGCGCTTCCCAGACCATGAAAGGCGCGCTGCGGAGATCGCCCGCGGGATGGGCTTTCCGCAGGTCTCCGTCAGCCACGAGGTCTCGCCGCTGATCAAGCTGGTCGGGCGCGGCGATACGGCGGTGGTCGATGCTTATCTCTCGCCGATCCTGCGCCGCTATGTCGAGCAGATGGCGGGCGAGCTTGACGTGGAGCGCACCGGCGCGAGGCTGATGTTCATGATGTCCTCGGGCGGATTGACCGCGGCCGAGCTCTTCCAGGGCAAGGACGCCATCCTCTCCGGTCCCGCCGGCGGGGTCGTCGGCATGGCCGAGACGGGGCTGGCCGCCGGCTTCCCCAAGGTGATCGGCTTCGACATGGGCGGCACCTCCACCGATGTGGCGCATTTCGACGGCAGCTACGAACGCGCCTTCGAGACGGAGGTGGCGGGCGTGCGCATGCGAGCGCCGATGATGCTGATCCATACCGTGGCGGCGGGCGGCGGCTCGATCCTGCATTTCGATGGCCAGCGTTTCCGCTGCGGACCGGATTCCGCTGGCGCCAATCCCGGTCCCAAGGCCTACCGCAACGGCGGGCCGCTGGCGGTGACGGATGCGAATGTGATGGTGGGCAAGCTCTCGCCCGATCTTTTCCCGCCGATCTTCGGGCCGGGGCGCAACGAGCCGCTGGATGCCGATGCCGTGCGCGAGGCTTTCTCCGCGCTGGCGCAGGAGGTTGGCGGGGGCAAGACGCCCGAACAGGTGGCGGATGGCTTCATCACCATCGCCGTCGAGAATATGGCGAACGCCATCAAGAAGATTTCCGTGCAGCGCGGCTATGACGTGACGCGCTATGCGCTCAATTGCTTCGGCGGCGCGGGCGGCCAGCATGCCTGCCTCGTCGCCGATGCGCTGGCGATGACGACGATTCTCGTGCATCCCTTCTCCGGGCTGCTCTCCGCCTATGGCATGGGGCTCGCCGATATCCGCGCCTCGCGCCAGCAGGCGGTGGAAGCTGGCTTCGACGAGGCGGGCCGGAGCGCGCTGATCGACGCGGGCGAGCGCCTTGGCGCGGAAGCCGCAACCGAAGTGGCGGGGCAGGGCGTTCCCGCTGGAGACATCACTGTCTTCGTGCGCGCCCATATCCGCTATGCCGGCACCGATACGGCGCTGGAGGTGGAGGCGGGTGCGCTTTCTCCCTCTCCCCGCGAGGGGGAGGGATGGGCGCTTTCGCTCCCCGCCCTGCAAGCCGCCTTCCAGAAGGCGCATCGCCAGCGCTTCGGCTTCATCGACGAAACGAAGCCGCTGGTGATCGAGGCGGTCTCGGTGGAAGCCGTCGGCGGCGGCGCGAAATTCGCCGAGGCCGAGCATGAAGTGCTGCAGCGGCCGCTGCCGGCGCCCGCCAGGCGCACGCGCTTTTTCTCGGGCGGCGCATTCCACGAGGCCTCTGTCTACATGCGCGATCAGCTCTTTCCGGGCGCGTCAGTGCCGGGCCCGGCGCTCATCATCGAGCCGAACCAGACCATCGTCGTCGAGCCCGGCTGGCGGGCCGAGGTGACGGCGAAGGATTATCTGGTGCTCACCCGCGCCGTGCCGCTGGCGCGCAATGTGGCTGTCGGCACGAAGGCCGATCCGGTGATGCTGGAGGTGTTCAACAACCTCTTCATGTCCATCGCCGAGCAGATGGGCCTGACGCTGCAGAACACGGCCTATTCGGTCAACATCAAGGAGCGGCTCGATTTCTCCTGCGCCGTCTTCGGCGCGGCCGGAGAGCTTGTGGCGAACGCCCCGCATATGCCGGTGCATCTGGGCTCGATGGACGAGAGCGTCAAGGCCATCATCCGCCAGAACGCGGTGGTGAACCCTGGCGACGTCTTCGTGCTGAACGCGCCCTACAACGGCGGCACGCATCTGCCCGACATTACGGTATGTACGCCGGTGTTCGACAAGGCGGGCAAGGAGCTCCTGTTCTGGGTGGCGTCGCGCGGCCATCATGCCGATGTCGGCGGCGTGGCGCCGGGCTCCATGAGCCCGCTCGCCACCCATATCGAGGAGGAGGGCGTCTATATCGACAATCTGAAGCTGGTCGATCGCGGGCGCTTCCTGGAGGAGGATATCGTGCGCGCCTTCACCGCGGCGAAGTATCCCGTCCGCAACCTCGTGCAGAACATGAACGATTTGAAGGCGCAGATCGCCTCCAACGCGCGCGGCCAGCAGGAGCTTGAAAAGATGGTCGGGACCTTCGGGCTCGATGTCGTCAAGGCCTATATGGGCCATGTGCAGGACAATGCGGCGGAGATGGTGCGCCGCGTGCTGGACCGGCTGAAGGATTGCAGCTTCACCTATCCGATGGATCAGGGCTGCGAGATCAAGGTCGCGATCACGGTCGACAAGGCGGCGCGGCGCGCGAAGGTCGATTTCACCGGCACCTCGCCGCAGCGGGCGGATAATTTCAACGCGCCGATGCCGGTGACGCGGGCGGCCGTGCTCTATGTCTTCCGCCTGATGGTGGATGACGATATCCCCATGAACGCGGGCTGCCTGCGCCCGATCGACATCGTGATCCCGAAGCAATCGATGCTCTCGCCCGAATATCCGGCGGCGGTGGTGGCCGGCAATGTCGAGGTCTCCCAGGCGGTGACGAACTGCCTGTTCGGCGCGCTGGAGGCGATGGCCGCCTCGCAGGGCACCATGAACAACCTCACCTTCGGCGACGACACCTACCAATATTACGAGACGATCTGCTCCGGCTCGCCCGCCGGCCCCGGCTGGCACGGCACCTCCGGCGTGCATGTGCACATGACCAACTCGCGGCTGACGGACCCGGAAATCCTCGAATTCCGCTTCCCCGTGGTGCTGGAGGATTTCCACATCCGCCGCGGCTCGGGCGGGCGCGGCCGCTGGAACGCGGGCGATGGCGCCAGCCGCACCATCCGCTTCCGCCAGACGATGGATTGCGCCATCCTCTCGGCGCATCGCAAGGTGCGGCCCTTCGGCATGGCGGGCGGCGAGCCGGGCGAGCTCGGCCGCACCGAGGTGCGGCGGCTTTCGGGCGCGGTCGAGGTGCTTCAGGCCTGCGACCAGACTGTGCTGCAGGCCGGCGAGGCCGTGACGGTGATCACGCCGACCGGCGGGGGATATGGAAGGGCTTGAGGCCTCTCCGTCTTTGCGAGCGCAGCGGACGAATCCAGAGTCAATCCTCCAAGCCCCTCATGTCGAGGTGCTGCCCCCGGACTTGGGTCCGGGGGAGCCTCGAGACACCATCCGGCCAAGACCACATCCGGCCAAGACCACATCCGCCTGTGGCGCCTCATCCTGCCGGTTTCTCGAGGCTGGCCTTCGGCCAGCGCCTCGAAATGAGGATGGGGTTGGCGTGTCACGGAGCCGCCAGCGGCCAGGCCTGTCACGGCGCAGGCGTGGCGAGCGGCTGGCCTTTCGTGACCACATAGGTCGCGATGACCTTGGCGCCCTGGGGGCCGCTTTTGGCGTCGTGGACCACGGCCGCCGGAACGACATAGGAATCGCCGGCCTTGAGCATGCGCGCAGGCTCGCCCGCGATCAGCAGTTCGAAGCTTCCCTCGATCAGATAACCCGATTCCGGCCCCGGATGGGTGTGCCGCCCGATCGCGACGCTGGGCGCGATTTCGGCGATGCCGATAACCGTCTCGAAGGGCGTTCCCGGCACGTCGAAGCGTTGCAGGGGAATGCGCTTGATCGCTGCCGATGCCGCCGGCGGCGCAGGCGGGGCCTGCTGTGCAAACGCCGGATTGGCCGCTGCCGCGACGAGGGCGGCGAAGGCCGCCGTGATAATGATCCGCATGGTGTTTCTCCTTTGCCTGCACAACCTAGGCGGCGGATCAGCCGCCGTCTTGGCGTGAAGCGAAGCCGAACTTGGCGCGAAGCGAACAGATGTGATCCGGCCATCGACATTGCGCGGGTCGGGAGTCCATCGTATCTTCTGGCCGTTCTTCGGCAGGAGAGGGGCGCGGGACTTGCAATCGTTCCGATTCAGCACGCACGGGCTCGCGCATGAGCGCCGGGTGCCGGCCCTTCAGGACCTCTTCCAGGAAGCGGTGCAGCTCGACATCAGCGCCGCGCCGGGACATCCCGTGGCGATGGCGATGAACCGCGGCCCCGGCCTGCGATGGGCGAAGATGCTGTCATCGCTGACGGCGAGAATGGAGCGGCCCGCCAGCAAGCTCGCCGACGGCGAGGATTCCGTCTGCCTCATGCTGAAGGCGGAAGGGAACATACGGGTCGAACAAGGCCGCCGCGCCGGAGAACCGAGGACAGGAGACGGCGTCTTCCTCGTCTACCGGGAGCCCGCCGTTCTGGATTTCAGCGATGCGACATATCTCTCGGTTCGTGTGCCCCTGACGGCTTTGCGGCTGTCCGGCCGTGCCGAAGCAGCGGCCGCCCTGTGCATCCCCCGCGAGACGGAAGCTCTTTCCCTGCTCAAGGCCTATGTCATGGCCCTGCCGGAGGAACTCGCCGATCCGCAATTGCGGCATCTTGCAGCCGCGCATGTCTATGATCTCATCGCCGTCGCCCTCGACCGCTCCGGCGGCATTGGCGATCCGCAGCGCATGAGCGGCATCCGCGCCGGCCGCCTGGCCGCCATCAAGGGCGATCTCGCGCGCGACGCGACGCGGGATCTGGGCAGCATCGCCGCCTCCCGGCGGATTTCGCCACGCTACATTCAGATGCTCTTCGAAGAGGCGGGCACGACCTTCTCCCATTACGCCTTGAACCTGCGGCTCGATAGCGCTCGCCGGATGCTCGAGAGCCCGCTCCATCGCGGCTGGACAATCACGGCCGTAGCGATGGAAGCCGGCTTCGGCGACATCTCCCATTTCAACCGCAGCTTCCGGCGCCGCTTCGGCATGTCGCCATCGGATTGCCGGAGGGCGATGCGGTGAGGGAGGTGGACACTCCCCTTTGCCATCAGAATGCCACAGGGCCAGATTGTCCTGTAAGCATGAAAACCGCTCTCGCCCTCGCCGTCACCCTTCTGTTGGCCGCCTGCCAGGTCTACGCTGGCGGCGGCACGCTGGTCTCGGATGGGCGCACAACCACCGTGCGGCAAAGCTCCATTGAGGCCGGGACGGAGACGGGCGTC
Organism: Methylocystis sp.; assembly: GCA_020252485.1. Taxonomy (GTDB): domain Bacteria; phylum Pseudomonadota; class Alphaproteobacteria; order Rhizobiales; family Beijerinckiaceae; genus JADCCX01. The sequence goes on along the minus strand of JADCCX010000008.1, from coordinate 123,787 downwards.
AGGTCCCGCTCGTCGCAGGTGGTGGTTCAGCCCCGCGCGGGCGAAGCTTACTGAGGCAAGGCGGCTTGTTGCGCTTGCCTTGCCGCCGCAGGCCCCTTATGGGGAGCCTCCCGATAACGCTCCCTTCGTCTATCGGTTAGGACGGCAGCCTCTCACGTTGCAAAGGCGGGTTCGATTCCCGCAGGGAGCGCCAGGGACTTTCCGATCACCCAGACAGCGTTGCGTCGGCCCGCCGCATGCGGCATGTCTGACGGCATGGAGCTTTTCGGCATACCCTCCAATCCGGTCCCGGCGAACGCTCATGTGGGCTCGCTCAGCACGCCCGACGGGGTGACGCTGCGCTACGCGCGCTGGCGGCCGACGGCGCGGCGCAACCGGGGCACGGTCTGCCTCATCCAGGGCCGGACGGAATGCATCGAGAAATACTTCGAATTGATCGTCGAGCTGCGCCGGCGGGGCTTCCATGTGCTCGCCTTCGACCTGCGCGGGCAGGGCGCATCCGAGCGGCTGCTCGATGATCCCCGCAAGGGCCATGTCGATGATTTCGACGAATATGTCACCGATATCCGCACGATCGTTCAGGAGGTGATGCTGCCCGCGATGCCCGCCCCCTATTTCGCGATCGCGCATTCCATGGGAGCGACGGCGCTGCTGCTGGCGCTGGACAAGGGCCTCACGGATTTTTCGCGGGCGGTGCTTCTGGCGCCGCTGGTTGGCGTCGTCGAAGTCCGGTATCCCCGCATGGCCAAAGTGTTGGCTGCGGGCCTCGATTTCTTCGCGCTGGGTGGAAGCTATGTTCCCGGCGGCGGGGCAACGGCGCTTGCGACGAAGCCTTTCAAGGGCAACAAGGTCACATCCGATCCGGCGCGATACCAGATGATGGCGGATCTGATCGCCGCCCATCCCGCGCTGGGGCTGGGCGATCCCACGATCCGCTGGGTGCTGGCGATGTTCGCGGTGTTCGACCGGCTGAAGGACCGTGACTTCGGCCGCCGGATCGCGACGCCGACATTGATGCTGCTGCCGACCGCCGATCCGCTCTGCTCCACGCCTGCGGCCGAGGAACTCGCAGGCCGCATCAGGGGTTGCCAGATGCTGCTGGCGCCGGGCGCGCGGCATGAGTTGCTGCAGGAGCGGGACATCTTCCGCCGGCAGTTCCATGCCGCGTTCAATGCCTTCATTCCCGGCGAAAGCCGCGAGGCGGATCTGACTCAAGGCGCAGGCGATGCTGGCGAAACGGCGCTCAGCAGGGAACCGGCCGCGAGGGAGGCCTGAGCGTCAGGCGCGGGCCAAGATTTTCAGCGCCGCGTCATGCATCCGGCGATCGCCGGCGGCGATGATCGAGCCGCCGTTCGCCGCGCTGCCGCCATCCCAGGTCGTGACGATGCCGCCCGCACCCTCGATGATCGGGATCAGCGGGGCGATGTCATAGGCCTGTAGCCCGGTCTCGCAGACGAGGTCGATATGGCCTGCCGCCAGCAGCGCATAGGCGTAGCAATCGGCGCCATAGCGGGCGAGGCGGCATTGGCTCTCCAGCCGGTCATAGGCTTCGCCATCCTCGCCCTTGAGGAGGCGCGGGCTGGTGGTGGCGAGGAATGCGTCGGAGAGCGATTCGCAGCGGCGGGAGACAAGCCGCCGCTTGCCACTGGCCGAGACAAGCGTCGCCGTCTTCCCGTCGCCGAAGAAGCGCTCGCCGACATAGGGCTGGTTCATCATGCCCTGGACGGGCGCGCCATGCCGCGTGAGGCCGACCAGCGTGCCCCAGGTGGGCAAGCCGCAGATGAAGCCGCGCGTGCCGTCGATCGGATCGATGATCCACTGATATTCCGCGCCTTCGTTCTCGACGCCGAATTCCTCGCCCCGGATGGCATGTGCCGGGAAGGCGCTGCGGATTTTCTGGCGGATGGCGAGTTCCGCGCCGCGATCGGCTTCGGTCACGGGGTCAAAGCCCGATCCGGCCTGCTTGTTGGTGACGGAATGGGCCATGCGGAAGAACGGCAGGATGACGGAACCGGAGATTTCGGCCAGTTCCTCGAAGAACCGATCCAGCGCTATCGGCGTCATGAGTCGCCTGTCCTTCGATTGAGTGAATTGGCCGGGATTGCGATAAATCCGGTCAGCTTGCCTTGTTCATGCCTACCCTAACGCAACCTCTGCATAGCATCCAGGCAGGCATGCGATTTGTGCATGGCAGGTGTGATTTTCAATAAAGTACAACGATTTCAATCCGCTAGATAGCAGTAACGTTCCGCCGTCACACAGCTTTGGCCAAATCAGGGGGGCGGTCGATGTTTCCTCTTGAAATTTGTGCGCTGCAGCGCAATCTTCGCAATTGCGAAATGACAACTTTGTTGTCGGCTCGCTGCCCTTCTTGGGCGTTTCCTCCCTAGACTTGGGCCGCACCACGTGCGGCCCTTTTTTCTTGTGGGGTGCCCTACTCGGCGGCCTGCGACCAGGTGTTCGAGGCAGCCGACAGGCTGCGGTGCGCATCGACGAGCATGCGGGTCAGGTCGCGCTGCACCGTTGCGAAGTCCGGCCGCGGCTCCAGCGTCTCCTCGTCCATGTAAAGCGCGCGGTTGATCTCGATCTGCAGGGCGTGAACGGCGGAAGCTGGTTGACCGTAATGCTCCGTGATGAAGCCGCCGGCATAGGGTCTGTTGCGGGCCACGCGGTAGCCAAGGGCCTCGAAGCTTGCCTGCACAATGTCGATCAGCACCGGAGCACAGCTTGTGCCATAGCGGTCGCCCAGCACGATATCGGGCCGTAACTGGCTTTCCGCGCCAAGGCTGGCCGAGGGCATCGAGTGGCAATCGAGGAGGATCGCCTCACCAAAGCGGCGATGCGTCTCCTGCAAGAGGCCGCGCAGCGCGCGATGATAGGGCCGGTAGACCGTATCGATGCGGCGCATCGCATCCGTCACGGTCAGGCGCGCCCGGTAGATGTCCTGGCCATCGCCCACGATGCGCGGGATAGAGCCAAGGCCGCCGGCCACGCGCATGGACCGCGTGTTCGCATAGGCGGGCAGGCGACCGTCGAACATCCTCGGGTCAAGCTCGTAGGGTTCGCGGTTCACATCGAGATAGGCGCGCGGAAAATGGGCTTTCAGCAGCGGCAGGCCGATCCGGGGCGCCTCGGCGAACAGGAGATCGACATAGCAATCCTCCGAGCGGCGCAGGCCCAGCCGGTCGAGGCGGGTCATGGCGAGAAACGCATCGGGATAGACGCGGCCGGAATGGGGCGTATTGACGACGAATGGCAGGGTGAGGCGGCCCGGGGCGTCAATCTCGAAAGGGGGATCGAAAACGACCTCGCTCGCGGTTTGCGCCATCTGCTCATGCTCCTTCCGGGGACGCCGTTCCGCCTGCCGCCAAGGCGGTGAATACCGCTTCCGATTCACTGGTTCTTTACGCGTATCTGCGTTAGCCTAATGAAGAAAACAGAAATTACGAGCGGAATGTCATGCACCGAATCCTGCTGGCGGAAGACGATAACGATATGCGCCGTTTTCTGGTGAAGGCCCTCCAGAACGCGGGTTACGAGGTGGCGTCCTTCGACAATGGCCTTTCCGCCTATAATCGCCTGCGCGAGGAGCCTTTCGAGCTTCTTCTCACCGATATCGTCATGCCGGAGATGGACGGTATCGAGCTGGCGCGCCGCGCCACGGAACTCGATCCCGACATCAAGGTGATGTTCATCACGGGCTTCGCCGCCGTGGCGCTCAACCCCGATTCGAAGGCACCGAAGGACGCCAAGGTTCTGTCGAAGCCCTTTCACCTCAAGGACCTCGTCAACGAGGTCAACCGGATGATGCAGAAGGCCGCCTGAGCGCGCCGCCATATCGGCGGTTGCAACCCGGTCAGGCAGCCGCTATAGGCTCGCCACCCCTCCACGAACACCTTTGGGTTCGGGCGCTTAGCTCAGCGGTAGAGCACTACCTTGACATGGTAGGGGTCACAGGTTCGATCCCTGTAGCGCCCACCAACACTTCCCGAGGAACCGCGTGTTTCCGGTTTCTGTGATTTTAGCGCCGCATTTCAAACGCTTGCCTCGGCGATGCGGACAAAATCAGCCTTATGAGAGCATTTTGCTGAGGGTTCCGGACAGGTTTGGCGATGTTTTATCGTGGCGGCGTTCGCTTTTTCCATTCTTGGCTTTTTTGACCATGTCCAGGGTGGTTCAGTCCGGGCTTGGGCGGAGGTTCTTCCCTAAGGCGAGGCCCCAGCCAAAGGATGGCGGCAACGTGAACGCGCTGCTGGATCACGCCAGGGGTTGTAAGGCCATTATCGCGCGCCAAGCTGCCGCGCCTGGATGCGGAGGTTGTTGCGAGCCATATCGCCGCCGTTTGCCGGATGAAACGCGGTCGCATCCAAGCAGCAACATCGCGCAAGAGGTGTTATGATCGAAGATTGTCACGCCGTGGTTGCCGTCACGCTCGCTCTGGCCGCGCCGGTCGGACCCTTGGCCGAGGCCACATCCGTGGCTAAGCTGGCCGTTTTCGCTATGGTCAATCTTGCTCTGATCCAGTTAAAGCGAAAGAAACATGCCGGACCGGACCCCCTCTGGCGCGTGCCCGTCTGGGCGCCATGGACCGGGCTGGCGGCCAATCTCGGAATGATCGGCGGCGCGCTCTTTTCCAATTGATCGGCCAGTGCGACCTCCAGGAATCCCCGGTTTCGCCCGGTCAAGGGGGAGTGGCCTAAGGAGGCTGCGGCTGTCCTGCCTTTGGAGCATGCCCCTCCCGGAGCCGAGGCCCGAGCCAGAGGATGGCGGCAAGGGGCGCGACAAGACCGATCACCATAACCAGAACGACAAGGGATGGAAGCTGCCCATAGCTCCCCCTATCGATGCCAAAGGCCATGTTCAGATATTTCGTCCCTAGCGCGCCCGCGACAAGCGCGAGGTTCATGAGTGACGCCATCAGCGCGAACCAGGTGGCGCGGTGGCCTTCCGGCGCATTGATCGCGATCAGGGTCAGCAGGGGGATCATGCTGACCTGGGCAAGTGGCGACGCTGCGGCAGCATCGATGATCGCAATGGATCGGGCGCCGAAACCGAAGGCCTGCTCTGTCCAGTGATGCCACTCGAAAACCAGCGCGAGATTGGGCAGCATCAGCAAGGTGCCGACAAGCGTCAGCCACAGGAGAACGCGTTCGACCGGCTGCCTGGTGATGAAGTCGCTGAGCAGCCAAAGAGATACGAGACCGATTGCAGCGGCGGTCTGCTGCAACACGCCAAAAAAGCTCTCATTGAACCCGAGCACGTCGATCGAGAACCAGGTGAAGCCTTCCCCGACGCCCGGCGTGGCCCTGAAGATGAAGATCAGCAGCGCGGCGATCGCGATCTGCCGGCGTTTCGGCGCGGGGAGCCCGCCAGTGATCCGGCGCAGCATGAGGATGATGACTGCGAGCGATATCGCGAAAACAAGCTCTTGCGAAAACGGCAGGCTGGATATTCCAAGCAGCGTGACGACAAGTCCGAAGCCGAGACCACCGACGAGAATGCGCTTGTCGAGCGCGCGCGTTTCGCTGCTCTCCAGGCGCACGGTCAGCGCGCCTGATACCGAGATGAGCGGCACGATCAGACCGATCAGGAAAACATTGGTGTAGGAAACCACCTGCGCGAGCCAGCCGCCGAGCCCTGCAACCGCGAAGATTCCAAAAGAAATCGCCAATCGGCCCAGCACCTGCACGAGCCCGAGTTCGCGGTCGATATCCGCTTTCGCGCGCGGCGTTCCATCGGCGTTCGCGCGCTCCACCACCTCGGTGCTCATGGCGTCAGCGACAACGTCCTGCAACACGACCCCGAACACCGTGATGAGGGAGGCGGCGACGTAAATCGTATCGGCGCTGGCGAACGTCAGATAGCCGGACGAAGCGCCTGCAAGCATCAGCAATCCCAATGCAATCAATCCGGCGCCAAAGACGATGTAGATCCTGCGCTTCGAACCGAAAATCGGAACGGCGTCGACCATCTCGCCAAAGACCATCTTCATCGCCCACGGCAACGACAGCCAGACGCCCAGAGCGGCAAGTGCTGCGGGCGTCATGGTGAGCGACTGCTTCACCCAGAAGCCTGTGGCGATTCCCGTGAGGCTGAGCGCGCCATAGCTGAAGTAGACCATCAGCAAGGGAAGATAGCGCGGGCGGAATGCCCGGATCGGCGTGAGCACGGCGGCTTCAAGCCGGGCCCTTATGTAGGCGGAGAGACCGATAGCGGCTGCGGGTTGCGGGATCATGGTCGGCATCATAGACATGTCGGCCTGCCAGCCGGCCTTTGCAAGGCGGCGTCACCGATGCTGTTGAGCTCCATCAAGAAGGCTGTTTCCGGTTTGCTTCGCATTTGAGGTTGGTCAACGACGCGCTTGATCGAGCAGTTAGTCTGCCGGCAGGAGAATGCCGGTCCGCCTTTGACCTGTGCGCCTCCTGGGTTCCTCGAAGGAGAACAGCCGTGAAGAAAATGAAAGCAGCAGTGTTCATCGAACCAGGCCGCATCGTCCTCGATGAAAAACCCATTCCGGATATTGGCCCGCTCGACGCGCTGATGCGCATCACCACCACCACAATCTGCGGAACGGACGTGCATATCCTCAAGGGCGAATATCCCGTCGCCCGCGGCCTGACCATCGGGCACGAGCCGGTCGGCGTGATCGAAAAGCTTGGTTCGGCGGTCGTCGGCTATCGCGAGGGTCAACGGGTGATCGCCGGCGCGATCACGCCAAGCGGGCATTCCTATGCCTGCCTCTGCGGCTGCCATTCGCAGGATGGAGCAGGAACCAGGCACGGCTGGAAAGCCATGGGCGGCTGGAAATTCGGCAATACGATCGACGGCTGCCAGGCTGAATTCGTCGTTGTGCCCGATGCCATGGCCAATCTCAGTCCCGTGCCTGACGGATTGACCGACGAGCAGGTGCTGATGTGCCCCGACATCATGTCGACGGGCTTCAGCGGCGCGGAGAGCGGCAACATCCAGATCGGCGACAGCGTGGCGATCTTCGCGCAGGGCCCCATCGGGCTTTGCGCAACGGCTGGCGCGAAATTGAAAGGCGCATCGCTGATCATTGTCGTGGACGCGCTTCCCGAACGCCTGGCCGTCGCCCGAAAGCTGGGCGCGGACAAGGTGGTCAATTTCAAGGCGGATGATCCCGTGGCCGCGATCCTCGAGGCGACCGACGGCCGTGGCGTCGATGTCTCCATCGAGGCGCTGGGTGCGCAGGCCACATTCGAGGCCGCTCTTAAGGTGTTGCGGCCCGGCGGCACTCTCTCCAGCCTTGGCGTCTATTCCAGCGATCTGACCATCCCGCTCGGCGCGTTTTCGGCCGGTCTTGGCGACAACCGCATCGTCACGACCCTCTGCCCTGGCGGCAAGGAGCGGATGCGGCGCCTGATGGACATCGTATCGTCCGGCCGGATCGATCTCACCCCGCTGGTGACGCACCGGTTCAAGCTCGATCAGATCGAAGCAGCCTATGATCTATTTGCCCACCAGCGCGACGGTGTGCTCAAGGTCGCGATCACGCCGTGAGACTGATCGCCGTGGACCAGGGGGATAGCTCGCGCTTCATCTGTGGATCGATGGACGCGCCGACGCGGAGAAGGAAGGCGACATGACGCCGTCCGTCGAAATCATGCGAGGAAGGCTGCGCTTGAGAGCGTGTTGCAACTCCACCGGGCCATGCCGATGATCGCTGGGCTGAGAGGCCGGCTGCAATCGTCAGGTCTTGTGCTTGTTCCGGCGCTGGCCCTGGTCATGGGCCTCTTCGCCATGCTCGGCGGCTGGACGAATGAGGCGCGCCTGATCTTCGCCGCCGGCATCGTCCCGGTGCTTGGCGTTCTTGTCATCACGATCATCCGATCGCTTGGCAAGGGTGAATTCGGGCTCGACATCATCGCAGCTCTGGCCATGGGCGGCGCATTGCTCGGCGGCGAAACTCTGGCAGGAGTCGTCGTCGCCATGATGTTCGCCGGGGGTCAGGCCCTTGAGCAATTCGCGCAAGGGCGCGCCCAGCGTGACATGACAGCCTTGATCGGACGCGTGGCGAGAACGGCGGAGGTTTACCGGGATGGCGCTCTCCAGGAGGTCGCCATCGATCTCATCCGGCCCGGAGACCGCCTGCTGATCAGGACGGGCGAAGTGCTGCCTGTTGATGGCGCAGTCCATTCCGGGGAGGTTCTGCTCGATGAATCCGCCCTTACCGGTGAGGCGTTGGCCGTCCGCAGATCAGCGGGCGAAAGCGTCTCCAGCGGAGTCGCCAACGCAGGTCGGCCGTTTGACCTCGTCGCTTCGCGCACGTCGGCGGAAAGCACTTATGCGGGCGTCATCAGGCTGGTCGAGCAAGCGCGACTTTCGAAGGCGCCCATGGCGAGGCTCGCCGATCGCTATGCTTTGATGTTCCTGGCTGTCACGCTGGCTCTCGCGGGCGCGGCCTGGTGGTTCGCCGATGATCCGCGCCGGGCGCTGGCTGTTCTGGTCGTTGCAACGCCATGCCCGTTGATTCTCGCAGTGCCCGTGGCAATCGTGGCCGGCATGTCCCGGGCCGCGCGACGGGGTGTGCTCATCAAATCCGCCAGGGTGCTGGAGTTGTTGCCGCAGACCCGATCCGCCATCCTCGACAAGACTGGCACGCTGACCGACGGATATGCGCGCATCGTCAGTATCGAGGCCATGGAGGATTTCTCGGAAAACGCGGTGCTCCAGCTTGCCGCATCGCTGGCGCAGGCTTCGCAGCACGTCATTTCACGCGCTCTTGTGGACGAAATTCGGCGCAAGGGCGATGCGCTGACGCTTCCCGAGCAGGTTGTCGAGACGCATGGTGATGGCGTGAGCGGCCGCGTGGATCAGCGACGCGTCGTCATCGGACGGCCTGCTTTCGTTTCGGGCGCGGTGGTCGAGGGGGACGCCTTTTCATCAGCCAAACTGGCCATGCTCGCGCCGGGCCATGTGGTTCTGGCTGTTGCGGTTGATGGGCGTTTCGCCGGGCGGATTGTTTTTGCCGATCACATCCGCACGGAAGCCGCCGCAACCCTGGCCGCCCTTCGGAAAAGCGGAATCGAACGGATCATCCTGCTCACTGGCGATCAGCAATCCGTCGCAGATCATGTGGGGCGCAGCCTGGGATTCGACGAGATCGTCGCCGAAGCCAGCCCGGCGCAGAAGCTTGCAATCGTCCGCCGCGAGGCTGAACTGGGGCAGACCATGATGGTCGGTGATGGGATCAACGATGCTCCCGCTCTGGCCGCAGCGCATCTTGGCGTCGCGCTCGGGGCCCGCGGCGCGGCCGCAGCGTCAGAGGCGGCTGATATCGTATTGCTGGTTGATCGGCTTGACCGGTTGGCGGAAGCCATCTCCATCGCCCGGAGGGCGCGCCGTATCGCGATCCAAAGCGTTTTCTTCGGCATGGGTCTGTCAACCCTCGGCATGGTTGCGGCGGCCCTGGGCTATCTCACGCCTGTCGCGGGAGCGCTGATTCAAGAGGCCATCGACGTGGCCGTCATTCTGAATGCCCTGCGCGCCTTGTCCGGGCGCGGCGACGACATGGCGCAGGGCACTGGCGCTCAGCCCGGCCCGGCTCCAGTGACATGACGACATCCGGCAATGGCTGATCTGTTCGACATGGAGCTTGCCGTTCGGCTGGGTACGGCCCTTGCTATCGGATTGGTGGTCGGCGTCGAGCGCGGCTGGCGCGAACGAACCGCTCCGGCCGGAAGCCGCACGGCAGGCGTCCGGACCTATGCGCTGTCGGGGCTTCTGGGAGGCGTTTTCGGGGCGGTTTCCAGTTCACTGCAGAGCCCCTGGCTCGTTGGACTGGGGTTCCTTGGCTTTTCCTTCGCGTTCGCTGTCTTCAAACTCCGCGAGGCCATCCACGATGACGATTTCAGCGTCACCGGCGTCGTTGCGGCCTTCGCCGTCTTCATCATCGGGGCCTACGCCGTTATCGGCAGCATCCAGATCGCAGCCGGGGCTGGAGCCGCCTTGGCTGTCGTCCTCGCGAGCCGCGAATTCCTGCACGGCCTCCTTGCGCGCCTGTCGTGGGCGGAGCTGAGATCGGCGTTGATGATCCTGGGCATGAGCGCCATCGTGCTGCCGCTCCTGCCGAACCATGCCATCGATCCTTTTGGCGGCATCAACCTCCATGAGATCTGGCTCTTTGCGATCTTGGCCGCATCCATCTCGTATATCGGCTATCTGGCGATCAGGATCTTTCCGCCGCAGCATGGCATCGTTTTGGCCGCAGTCACAGGCGCCCTGATCTCGTCGACTGCCGTCACGATGGACCTCGCCCGCCGCTCGCGAAAGGCTGACGCGATCTCAGGGCTGGCCGGCGGAGCCTGTCTCGCCGGCGCTGTCTTCATCCTGCGTGTGCTGACCCTTGTGGCGGTCCTGCGGCCCTCGCTGCTTGTGCCGCTCGCGCCTGGATGCCTCGCGGCAGCCCTTGTTTTCGGGATCATCGGCGCAGCCTTGATGTGGCGCTCGGCGCGCGACGAGGACGCGGCTATAGCGCCTGGAAATCCCTTTGACATCCCCACCATTCTGGCCTTCGCGTCTGTATTTGCCCTCGTCGCATTCACCGCTGCTTTTCTCCTGGACCAGTTCGGCGCCCGCGGACTGTTCGCAACGGTGCTGATCGCCGCAATTGCCGATGTCGATGCGGCCTCGCTCGCAGTGCTGAGGCTGGCCGGAGCGAATGTGCCGACGGCGACAACGGTATCCGCAATCTTCCTCGCCATTGCCGTCAACGCCCTGACCAAGTGCGTTTATGCGATTGCGCTGGGTTCGCATCATTTCGCCTTGCTGTTCTGCGGAGCGACGGTCGCGGCTCTCTCCCTGGGTCTCGCCGCTTATCTCCTGATCGAGCTCTGAACGGCTGCGGCCCCCCGCTATTGGTCCGATTCCGGCAGTTGCATCCCGCCGGGGATAAGCGCTGGAGCAAATGCCGGTTTCGTCAGAACCACCAGGAGCCGCGTTTCCCGGGCTGTCAACATCGCGGGAGGACCGGAAATCGGGGGATTGACCGCTTTCAGGATTGAGCCCCCTCAACGAGGATCGTTCCCGCTCTGGCATCCTCCGGCCATGAAAAAACAGGAGCGGGTCATGCACGCCCGGATGGGTTGGCCGTATGAGCCTCTCGGGTTAGCATGGCGACATGGGCTCGCAAGTGAGCTCAAGGCAGTTGCCAGCCTTCTCGCTTCTCAGGAAACGCCACCGGCCGAGCGGATCAGGCTCGTTCGCAGCCGCCTGAAGCGATCGCAGGCTATTTTGCGTCTGGCGCCTGATCTGCTCCAATCGCAGGCCAACGACCTCCGCCATCAGCTGAGCGCCGTCCGGGATGGTCTCGGCCGCGCGCGGGATGCCGAAGCAATGGTTGAAGCGATCGGCAATCTCAGATGCGGAGGCGGGCGAAAACGCAGGGATGCGGACGAGGCCATCATCCGAGCCTGGCGCAGGAATCTGCTTGAGCAGCACCGGAAAGCCGTGGCGGATTTCGACAATAGCGTCATCGAAAGCGTTGCGGCCTCACTGAGGCATTGCGCGGCTGTCATTGCCCGTGCGCCACGAAGCCCCGATGAAGATCCGAATATCGTCGAACGGTTCCGCAACGGCTATCGCCGCGCCCGCAAGCGCCTGCCTTCGCATTCGTCGCGGCTGAGGCCGGACGAGCTGCATCGGTTTCGCAAGGCTGTTGTGGTTCATCGCTGCCAGTTGGAATTCATGCTCCCGGACGCAGCGGACCGGGTTGAAGAACTCGAAGCCCTTCGGCGGCGATTGGGGAAAGTCCAGGATCTCGAGATGCTGAAGACGACAGTATGGAAGCGCTCCGATCATGACGGTGAATGCGAGCGCCTCATCCGGCTTGCCGAGCGCCGCCAGCGCAAGCACACCCGAAAAGCGCTTCGGATCGCCCGCGCGCTCATGGACCGCCGCACCTCGCATGCATGGCCCAGGGAGACAGCGTTCTATCGCCCGCAGGAGGGCAAGACCGAACCTGATCGGAGGACGCTGTAGATCAATGCGGATCGGCGGCGCTGCCGATCCGGCGCAGACTTGCGAAAGATCAATGCATCCCGGCCTCATTGCCACGATCCTTGCGAGCATGAAGAAGCACGCAATCGCAGCTGCATGGTCAGCGGTGCTGCTCATGGCGTCGGCTTCCTGGCCTTTGATCCCGGCCGGGTTCGCCATGCCGGCGGACGATCAGCGCCCGGACAATCTGGAAAGCGTGCGGATCGGGCGGATGGCGGCCCGGAAACACTGTGCGATCTGCCATGCTGTCGGCCCGAAGGGCAACAGTCCCAACCCCAGGGCGCCGCGGTTTCCATTGATTGCGGAGCGCTACCCCAACAACAATCCCGCGCCAGATCTGGTCGATGGCGCCGTCATCCGTCATCCCGGAATGCCGGAGTTCATCATGACCGAAGAGGAAACGGACGGACTCGTCGCCTATCTGCGCAACATCTCCCGCAAGTATCGGCGGGCGGGTCAGCCGTAAAATTGCGTTTCCGCGCCCGTGATTCGATGAAGTCCTACGCAAGCATGGTTTCGGACGGAGGCAAGATGAAGCCAACAGGTCCCCTGATCCAAGGCGCAGCCCTGATCTTCTTATTGGCTGTCGCTCAACCGCAGAGCGCACGCGCCGCTGACGCCGCAAACGGAGAACGCATCGCCTCCCGCTGGTGTCATTCCTGCCACCTTGCGACGGGCCGGCAGCAAAACGGTTCAGACCTTGCCCCGCCATTTTCGAGTATTGCCAATGACGCCACGCTGACACCCGAGGGTTTGCATGCCGCCCTCTCCGGCCGCCACCCCCGCATGCCGGACTTCTCGCTGGCCAGGGAGCAGATCGATGATCTGTCGGCTTACCTCCGCACGCTGCGCAAATAGGCGCGGCCGATGGCTGTCCAAGGCGGCCACGCTTCAGGGAAGCGCGGCAGCGGTCATTCCCGATCCGACAAAAATGCCATTCACCATGTTCCGCGATCCAGGGCGTCCTCTCCGCTTGAAGACCGGTGAAGCCGTCACTTGATCCGGGTCAACATGGATAAGGTCAGCCGTGGCATAATGTTACGGCTGACAGAGGAGAGCGTCATGATGAACTGGCACTATTGGTCCGGCGGATGGAATGACGGCTATTTCGGCATTCATATGCTCATGCATCTCGTCTGGTATGCCGCGCTGATCGGTCTTGCGGCTGTTCTTGTGACCTTTGCCGTCAGGCGCTCCGGAGGTGGTTCCGGACGGCCCGGCGCTATGGACGTTCTGAAGGAGCGCTACGCCAGGGGCGAGCTGACGAAGGATGACTACGACCGCATGCGCAAGGATATCCTGGTCTGAAAACAGGACTTTGCGGCGGATCGCGCATCGCGCCAGAATGCATCATGCCGGGAACGCTCGATACGCCGCGAAATGCGCCAGACGAAATCCTCACGACAGCGGAGATGGCCGCCGTGGACGCCGCAGCGGCCGGGAGCGGGATCAGCATCGATCGGTTGATGCAGGCGGCGGGGCGGGCAGTCGCTGAGGTCTTGTCAGCAGAGCATCCGGTGACCGTGCCGCTCGCCGTTCTCTGCGGTCCCGGCAACAATGGCGGCGATGGCTACGTTGCCGCCCGCGTCTTGGCGGATCGGGGATATGCGGTCGATGTGCTCGCCAATCGAAGGCCGAAGCAGGATGCGGCTGCGCGCGCAGCTGCGCGCTGGGGAAAGCGCGTCCGACCGCTGGCCGAGTTCCAGCCCCAAGCATACGGCGTTGTGATTGATGCGCTTTACGGCGCCGGATTGTCCCGGCCGATCACCGGCGAGGAGGCGGAGGCTGTGTCCCGCTTGCAGCAGTCGGGCGCAGGGGTTTTCGCCATCGATGTCCCCTCCGGCCTCAACGGCGATACGGGGCGCCCCGTCGGACCATACGTCCGGGCGCAAAGAACCATCACTTTCTTCCGGATGAAGCCGGGACACTTGCTCTGGCCCGGGCGCGGGATATGCGGGGATGTAACGATAGCGGATATCGGGCTGAAAGCGGATCATGCCGCGCGGGCTGTTGCTCCGCGGCTCTTCCGGAACACACCGGCTCTCTGGCGCAGCGCCCTGACAGCGCCATGCCGCGCCGTCCACAAGTATCAGCGGGGTCATTGCCTCGTCGTGAGCGGTCCGGAGCTCCAGACCGGCGCATCCCGTCTTGCCGCGACAGCGGCGTTGAACAATGGCGCCGGGGCGGTCACGATCGCCGGCGACAGGGATGCGCTTCGCATTCATGCCGCGCATGTCACGGCAATCATGCTGCGCGAGTCTTCAACGCCTGACGCATTCGCCGAACTCCTGGGTGAGGGCCGTTTTGGCTCGGTCGTCATCGGCCCGGCCGCCGGTGTCGGCGCGCCGACGCTGGCGCGGGTTCAGACGGCCAGGCGCACATCCCTTCCGCTCGTGCTTGACGCGGATGCGCTCACAAGCCTTGTCGGCCACGTCGAGCCATTCCGTGACGCGGCCGGAGAACCATGCCGTTGCGTCATGACGCCCCATGCCGGAGAATTCGCCAGGCTGTTTGGGCCGTTGCTCGCGGCGGACGCAAGATTTGCATCGCTTCCGGAGATCATCCAGACCTCAAAGGTCGAGCAGGCCAGGGCGGCGGCCCGCCTTGCGAATGCAATTGTCGTCTTCAAGGGGCCGGATACGGTGATCGCGGCGCCGGATGGCCGCTCCGCCATCAACGCGAATGCAGGCCCGGAGCTTGCAACGGCCGGCTCGGGCGATGTTCTCTCCGGTCTGATCGGCGCCCATCTCGCCTGTGGCATGCCGGCCTTCGAGGCTGCCGCCGCTGCGGTCTGGCTGCACGGCGCGCTGGGCGCTGAGATCGGCTCTGGCCTGACAGCTGACCGGCTTGTTGCGCGGGTTCGGCCTCTGGCTGCTGTTTGACCGCGCCTTCGAAGAACGTCGCTTCTTGGCCGGCCGACGATGCGGGTTTTCTTTCTCCCTGGATCTCGATCCGGCAAGCGAGGATTCTTTCCGGCTATAGGGCGACCGCAGCTTGTGGCCGCCCCTTATCCTTGCTTGGCGGGCAACATTAGCTCCGTAAGCGTGACGCCTGGTTCGAGGCTTTGCTTGAGTTCAAATCCCATGCTCTTGCAGAATTGGAGCATTTTCTGGTTCTCGCTCAGCACGGACCCGTAGATGCGATGGTAGCCCTCCGCGGCGGCGAACAAGAGCAGATGACGCATCAGCTCCGTCCCCAGCCCTTCGTGCTGCTGGTCCGAGCGGATCAGGATGGCGTATTCTGCGTTCTTTCCATTCGTGTCGCCCATGAGACGCGACACGCCTAGAATAGCATTATCCTCGGGCCGGATCGCGACAAGCGCCATATCACGAGCGTAATCGAGCTGCGTCAGCAATGCGATCAAGGCGCGGTCCATTGTTGTTCTGGCAGTGAAGAAGCGCAGGCGGATATCGTCCGGCGTCACATGCTCCAGCATGTCCGCGAGCGCCGCCTCATCATCCGGGCGGAGCGGCCGGATGAACAATTCCACGCCGCCTGGGAGATGGACGGTGTCCTCGAGTTCTCTTGGGTAGGGCCTGACGGAAAACCGCGCATTTCGTTCGCGCACCCCCCGGCTGGCCAGCGCTGGATCGATTTCAATGCGGGCGTCAACGGCCATCACGCCCGTTTCGTCCGCCAGAAGCGGGTTCAGGTCGAGCGCGACAATCTCCGGGATATCCTCGACAAGACGCGACAGGCGGACGAGCGTTTCCGCCACGGCCGCAGCATCTGCCGCGGGCACGTTGCGGTAACCCTTCATCAGACGGTTGATCCGCGTCCGGGCGATCAGTTCATGCGCCTGGGCAATGTTCAGCGGCAGCAGCGACAGGGCCTTGTCATTGATCACCTCGACAGCCGTTCCGCCATGGCCGAACAGGATCACTGGTCCAAAGGTCGGATCGACCGCGACGCCCGCGATAAGCTCCCGTGCCTTGGGCCGGACGATCATGGGCTGCACGGTGACGCCATCGATCCTGGCTTCCGGCCGCAGCCGTTTCGCCCGCTGAATGATGTCCGCAGCTGCAGCCCGAACCGCTTTGGCGCTGGACAGATTCAGCCTGACGCCATCGACATCGGACTTGTGGGTGATGTCCGGGGACAGGAGTTTCACGGCGCAGGCGCCGCCAGTCTCCAGGAATTGCTGTGCGGCTTTCGCCGCGCCCGCAGGATTGGACGCCTGAACCACTGGCGTTGCGGCGATGCCATAGGCTGTGAGGAGCGTTGAAACTTCCATCGGCGAAAGCCAGGTTCGGCCTTCCGCGCCGACGCGACGGATCACGGCGGCCGCGGCAGTCCTGTCCGGAACAATGGAAGCCGGAAGCATGGGCGTCGCCTGGGAAAGCCGTTCGCGCTGCCGCCGGTCCCGCACCAGATCCATGATGCCCGCCACGGCTTCGGCCTCGGTGCTGGAACAGGCGATGCCTGCATCGCCGAACAACTTTCGCTGGTCATCCGGCATGCCAAGCCAGCAGGCAAAGACGGGAACAGGCTTCCGGCGCCTGTCGGGCATGAGCTTGATCGCATCAATGACGGCAACCGCGGCTTCGCGGGAAGAGCTGACGCCCGTCGGACAATTCATGACGAGGATGGCGTCGCAGTCATTGTCATTCATGAGACACGCAAGAGCCTTGGCGTATCTGTCAGGCGTTGCATCGCCGATGATGTCGACGGGGTTCGCACGGGACCACGTGGGAGGCAGCACGGCATCCAGGGCTTCGAGGGTTTGGCGTGACAGCCGCGCGAGATTTCCGCCCAGATCTATCAGCCGGTCCACGGCCAGAACGCCAAGCCCGCCGCCGTTGGTCAGGATGGCGATGCGGTCTCCAGGAAAGGAGGCTTGCGCGGCAAACACTTCGGCGGCCCGGAAGAGCTCATCGAGATCCAGGACCCTGATGCATCCGGCCCGCTGGAGCGCCGCGTCATAGACAGCATCTGAACCGGCCAGTGCGCCTGTATGGGTTGCGGCGGCCTTGGCGCCCTCGGCATGCCGTCCGGCTTTCAGGACGATCACCGGCTTGATGCGCGCGGCCCTGCGCGCGGCGGACATGAACTTTCGCGCGTTCCTGATCGACTCGGCATAGAGGAGGATCGCCCGAGTGGCGCGGTCCTCCGCGAAATAGTCGAGACAATCGGCAAAATCGATATCAATCGCCTCCCCAAGCGAGATAATGCCGGAGAAGCCGACGCGGCGCTGTTGCGCCCACTCAACGATGCCAGCGGCAATGGCTCCCGATTGGGAGACAAGCGCCAGGGATCCAGCTGGAGGAAGCCGTGTGGCGAAGCTGGCGTTCATATTCACGGCTGGCGAAAGCACGCCGAGGCAGTTCGGTCCGACGAGCCGCAGGCCTGCCGCACGAGCCGTTGTCAGGAGATTGTCGGCAAGCGAGCCGGCACCTTGCCCGAGCCCGGCCGTCAGCACGATGGCCGTCTTGCATCCCGTCGTCGCCGCCTCGGCCACCAGCCCCGGCACAGATTGTGCGGGCGTCGCAATGACGGCCAGATCATGCGCGGTATCCGAGCGCCCGAGGTTCGCCAGGCAGGTCAGGCCCGAAACAGTGCTGTATTTCGGGTTGATGGGGGTGATCTTGCCCTGGAAGCCGCCTTCGATCAGCTTTCTGATGACAACGCCGCCGATGGAATCCAATTTGTCGCTGGCGCCAACCACCGCGATGGATGCCGGATTGAAGAGCACGTCAAGCCGATATGTTCCCACGGGGGGCCTCCGCCGGATCGATCATGAGACCCAGATGTGAACTTCTGTAAGCCTGAATGGCAGTCGGATTGTGACAAAGCTGAATCTGCGGGACATATCGATCCAGCGACGCTCGATCTGATGCCCGGGGGTCGAGACGGTCTGATCTTTGCCGGGGAGATCCGGAGTCGTCACGATGTTCCTATCGTCATGATCACTGGCAAGAGTGACATGATTGATCGCGCTGTCGGCCCTGAGCCCGGTGAGGACGACTACACAGCCGGATTGCGAAAGAAGACCGAGGCCAATCCCGGGAATCCACGCCTGCTTAAGACGGTGCGCGGCATGGGCTATATCTTCGCCTGTGAGGCCAGGCTGATCCGAATCAGTGCAGGCGCTGTTCAGCGCCCGGATCGGGAATGCTGGCCAGCACCCGCTTTTCAAGCTCCTTGATCGGCAATTTCATCAGATCTCCATGGATTTCGCTATGGATCCGCTTGGCCAGAGCAGGGGATAAAGCCATGCGGATCTCTCCCAGGATCCGTGGCGGCGCCGCCACGATCAGGCGCTCGAATGCGGCCAACTGCTCAGGCTTCTCGATCCAGGCCAGCACCGCCGCCACGAACTCTTGCTCCGCGCGCCGCTTCTGGCCTTCGTGAGTCGTCACGCCGTGACCGGAATTGCGCAGGGCGCTGGCGAAATTCTTGCCGGGACGCGGTCCAAATTGGGCGGGATCCGATCTTGTGAACGAGCCGTCAGGAATGGCTTCCAGCCGCGCCCGATGAGCCCCGGTTTCGCCGGTGGTCCGATAGGTCCGGGCTGTGCCGCCATCGGCTATCAGAATCCAGCTGACGGGCCGCTTCACAAAGCTCTCCTCTGGTCATCGCCGCCGTTGGTCTTTGGAGCCATCAATCCGGAGACGGTCTCGAAGTTCTTGCGGGCGATCTTGGCGAGATGATTCATCTCCTCCGAATAGTCCCTGGTCACCTTGTCCCAGAATTTGCGCTGCATGTCGGCGGCTTCATCCGCGTTGTGGCAATGACCTATGCCGCCAAAGAGATCGGCCTGCGCTTTCATGCGGCGGCTCATGAACGTCAGGAGCTCGGAGCCCGTCTCAAGATTGGCCTCCATGATCTTCTTGGGAATCTCCATGGTTGTTGCGAGCCCATCCTGAACGGATCGTGTCAGGCTTTCCGCGGAACCTGCTCCGAATTGCTGCTGACCGGTTGCAGCTGCGCTTTTTGGTGCTGACATGATGATGTCTCCCTATAGTTGATGGAGCCCCGCCCGGACCCAATGTCGCAGGCTCCAGGAACAGCATGTTGACGCAGGTCAATCCGATACCCAGCGTAATCGGCAGACTGGTTCCTAACAGAAGATGGAGAGCCTGCGATGCCAAATATGCGGACTGCATCCAGCAAGCCGCGCCACGCACGGGCGCTTGAAATCGCGGCTGGCATGGCCCCGCCTGCCGAGGCGCCTGCGGTCTCAGACCACACCTTCGAGCAAGCTATTTCGATGGAGACGCCTGCGGACCGCATTCTGCATGCCGCCATGGCAAGGCTTTCGGGCGGCTTTTCTCCCATGGGCATCGCCGAGGCCTGGTTCGACTGGGCGGTGCATCTGGCCGCTTCTCCTGGCCGCATGGCGGAGATTGCCCAGGCCGGCGTCACCGAAGCCGCCCATGTCGCGGAGACTGCGCTGGAAACGGCTGCCGGCCGCGGCGCCTGCAATCCCTTCGCCCGCTCTTTGCCCCATGACAAGCGCTTCCGGCACGAGAGCTGGCGACAATTTCCTTTCGCGATCTACGCTGAGAGCTTCCTTGCGGCGGAGCGCTGGTGGGATGAGGCGACGCGCGGCATTCACGGCGCCACGAAGCATCATCTCGATCTTCTGCACTTTGTCGGACGGCAGGCGCTTGACATGGCGGCCCCTTCCAACTTCCCGCTCACCAATCCGGAAGTCCTGAAGAAGACGCTGGATACGAAAGGCCGGAACATCCTGCAGGGTGCGCAGTATCTCTTCGATGATGTCCAGCGCACATTGCATCGTCAAAAACCGGTTGGGGTGGAGGCTTTCGAGCCCGGCGAGACCGTCGCCTTGACACCGGGCGAAGTGGTCCTGCGGAACCATCTCGCAGAGGTTATTCAATACCGCCCGACAACAGACAAGGTCCGGGCCGAACCGATCCTCATCGTTCCGGCCTGGATCATGAAATACTATATCCTCGATCTCAGTCCGCAGAACTCGCTGATAAGGCACCTCGTGAACGAGGGGTTCACGGTGTTTGTCCTGTCCTGGCGCAATCCCACCGGACTGGATCACAACACTGGCTTCGATGACTACCGGTCTGGCGGCGTCATGCCTGCGATTGAAACAGCCTTGGCGAGGACGGGCGCGGGCAAGCTCCATGGCGTCGGCTACTGCATTGGCGGAACCTTGCTCGCGGTGACGGCAGCTGCGATGGCGCGCGACGGCGACGACAGGCTTCAGTCGCTGACGCTCCTGGCGGCGCAGACCGATTTCTCAGAGGCGGGTGAACTGAAGATATTCGTGGATGAGAGCCAGCTCGCCATTCTCGATGACATGATGTGGGAGCAAGGCGCCCTTGAAGCCTCGCAGATGGCGGGAACATTCCACCTGCTTCGCTCCAAAGACCTGATCTGGTCTCGTCTGATCCGGCACTATCTGCTGGGCGAGCGGGAGAAGATGACCGATGTGGCGGCCTGGTCGGCTGACGCAACCCGCATGCCGGGCCGCATGCACAGCGAGTATCTCAGGGCCTTCTACCTGAAGAATGATCTCGCGGAGGGACGCCTGGAGGTCGATGGTGAAACTGTCAGTCTCCATGATATTCACGTTCCGATGTTCGCCGTCGCCACGGAGTGGGACCACGTGGCGCCCTGGCGGTCCGTCTACAAGCTGCACCAGCTGACGGATTCACCCATCACATTCGCGCTGACCAACGGCGGTCACAATCAGGGGATCGTCTCGCCCCCCACCCGGGCAGATCGCCACTTCCGTATTGCGGCCACAGCGGCGAATGATCCGCATGTTGATCCCGATCACTGGTTCAGGAATGCTGCATATCATGAGGGTTCCTGGTGGACGGCCTGGTTTGAGTGGCTGGGCGCACATTCGGGCCGGTTCATTGATCCCCCGGCGCAGGGGCGCAGGGAGTTCCCAGGATTGGGTCCCGCACCGGGAACCTATGTCCATGGCTGAGGTGAAGTTAGGGCGAAGACTCATCAATGGAGGCTGGCCATATGCCCGCATCGCTAAAAGCAGATTCTTCCCGATCTGCTGAAAGCGGCGCCATGCGCCAGGCCGTGGGCCGCGCGCTCTTGATATGCCTCAAGCCAGCACCGGATTTTGACTGCAGGATTGCCGACGTCATTCACAGGAGCCAACCATGCCGCTGAATCAGATCAAGAACATCTTCGTGCCGTTTGCGCCGGATCGGGAAGGGCATTTGACAGCGGCGGTTTCCTACGGCCTGTCACTGGGGGAGAAAACGAAGGCGCACATCACATTCCGCGTCCTGGGGCATCACTACGACCCGCCCTACAGCATTGCGCCCGGTTTCGTCGGATCCCTTGTCGGCCCCGCGAACGCCGAGGAGAAGAAGCGGATTGAAGAGGCTGAAACGGCTCTCAAGGCGCAGCTCGCGTCGTCAGGCCTTGGCTGCGATGTCCGCTCGGCGCAACTCAATCAGGCGGACGCGGTCGATCTTGCCGCGGCCCAGGGCCGGCTTCATGATCTCACCATCATCGACTGCCCGGCGGAATATTTCACCATCGGGCGGGCCCTCGCCGAGGAGCTTCTGTTCCACACCGGCCGCCCTCTCATTGTCGTCCCGGCAGGCCTCGCGGCGTTCAAGGCCAAGCGCATCGTCGTGGCTTGGGACGGCACGGCGCGGGCCGCGCGCGCGCTGAATGACGCCATGCCGCTTCTGACCAGCGCCGAGTATGTCGAACTCGCCTCTGTCTTGAAGGAGAAAGATCTCTCCAAGCTTGTTCCAGGCGCTGAAGCCGCCCCTCATCTCTCGCGGCACGGCATCAACGCCACCGTCGCCAATGTGGACGCGACGGATGGCGACGCGGGCAAGGCCCTGCGCAGCCGCGCCACGCTCGTCGGCGCCGACATGATCGTCATGGGGGCCTTCGCGCATTCCCGCTGGCGGCAGTTGGTCATGGGCGGCGTGACGGATTCGATGCTCAGCGAATCCGAAATCCCGGTCTTCATGTCGCACTGACCGAACAGGAAAACCTGTGCCCGTCTCCCTGAGCTTCCACGGCGCTGCCGGAACGGTCACGGGCTGATGTTTCCTGCTTGAGAGCGGCCGAGCCCGTGTGTTGATCGACTGCGGGATGTTCCAGGGCTCAAAGACGCTCAAACAGCTCAACTACGAGCCGTTTCCGTTCGATCCCCGGCGCATCGACGCAATGGTGCTGACGCATGCGCATATTGATCACTCCGGGCTGATCCCCAAGCTCATGCTGGCGGGCTTCGGGCGGCGGATCTACGCGACGCAGGCCACCATTGATCTGCTGGGCTGCATGCTGCCGGATTCCGGCCACATCCAGGAAAGCGAGTCCGACACCAAACGGACGATCAGAATGCACCAGCTTCGTTCGAAAATACAAATCCGGCAACCATCTGTATCCACAGGTGAAATGCAGTTCGGAAAGAACATGTGCAGTTTTGTTCGGTATCTGTTTTTCCTCCGCAGCTTCCCTGCAGCCAACCTGTTCGCTCCCTGATCAGCGAACAGAAATTCTCCGTTCCTGAAGCCAGGGAATGCGCCGCTAACCCATTGCAAATGCGCGAGCTTTCGACGCTCAATATCGCCAAACCTCACGTTCTCCAGAAAATTCCCTGTTTTTTTCCCTGTTAGCAGGGAGGCCAGCTTACCAGACAGGTTCTATTGGCGCTGGCTGGCCCACCAATCCCCGTCTGGCTGTGGAAGCCCAGCTTTGTGCTGGCCTGCGCCCTAAAACCGGCTATTGCGTTCTTCCCCTCCGCAATGTTGGAATAGGAGGGAATGATGCACATGGATGATGCATCGCCATAATCCTTGGAGGGATACCCATGAACCGAGCCATCCTGACGGCGGCTTTTGCCGCGCTTGCATTTGCCGGAACTGCCCAGGCGCAGGAAAAAGTCAAACTCATCAATGTTGTCGAATTGTCGGGCGCCGGGGCGACGGCGGGCACAAACTGGAAGAACGGCATTGATCTGGCAGTGGCCGAGATCAACGCCAGGGGCGGGATCATGGGCCGCCAGATCGAGATCATCCACTACGATACCCAGACCAACCCCGGCAACACGCGCGCCGCCGTGCAGCGCGCCATCGATGAAGGCACCTATGCCGTTCTCGGGCCGGTCTTCTCCGGCCCGATCGGGGCCTCGATGCAGATCGCGCAGCGCGCCGAGATCGCCCAGATCGTCGGCGGCGAGGCCGCCGGCCTCACGCGGCAGGGCAATCAGTTCCTTTTCCGCACCTCGCTCAGCCAGGCGGCGGCGATGCCCAAGATCGCCGCCTACCTCAAGGATACGGTCAAGGCCAACAGCGTCACCGTGGTCTGGGTGAACAACGATTTCGGCAAGGGCGGGCGCGACGCCATCCTGCCGGAGCTGCAGAAGGCCGGCATCCGTGTCGCGGCCGACATTTCGACCGAGCAGGGCCAGGCGGATTTCGCCGCCGATGCGATCAAGATCAAGAATGCCAATGCCGACGCGGTCTTCGTCTATCTGAACGAGGAGGAGAGCGCCCGCCTGCTGCGCGCCGCCAAGCAACAGGGCGTGGACAAGCCGCTGATCGGGGAAACAACGCTGCTGGGCGCGAAGGTGATCGAGCTCGCCGGCGATGCCGCCAATGGCGTTCGCGGCCATGTCGGCCTGTCGATCGATGCGCCGATCCCGGCCTTCCAGGAGTTCGGCAAGCGCTTCCAGGAGCGCTACAATTATGTCTCCGACCATAACGGCCTGAAGGGCTATATGGCGGTCGCTATGATCAAGTGGGGCACGGAAAAGCAGAAGAAATTCGACAAGAAGGGCCTCGCCGACACGCTTCGCGGCGCGACGATCACGCCCGCTGACGAGCCCGGCATCATGATCACCACCAAAATCGAGCAGAACGGCGATCTCGACCGCGAGAGCTTCCTCGCCGAGGTTGTCGGCGGCAAGCAGGTGATCAAGGGCACGCTGCCGATGATCAATCCCTGAGCGTCGGGGGAAGGGCCTGCGGGCTTCGGCCCCTGTTCGGAGAACGCCGCATGGCCGAGTTTCTCGCCTACCTGATCGCCGGGCTCGCCACGGGCGCGATTTATGCGCTCGCGGCCATCGGCTTCACTTTGGTCTGGCAGACATCGCAGACGATCAACTTCGCGCAGGGCGAGTTCGTCATGCTGCCGGCCATTCTTATCCTCGCGGCGGTCAAGCTCTTCGGCCTGCCGGTCTGGCTGGCCGTGATCGCCGGAATTGCGGCCTTTATCGCTCTCTTCGGCTGGGGCTTCAAACTGGTGATCGTCGATCCGATGATCCGGCACGGCGTGCTGCCGCTGGCGATCGCGACCATGGCGCTTTCAATCATCATGAAGGAGGGCGCCAAGGATGGGTTCACTGCTGAAGCGCAGCGCTTTCCCTCGCTCGTGCCGCAGGAAACCGTGAGCCTTCTCGGCATTTCCATTTCGCTCCAGCATGTCGCGATCATCATCGTCGCATGCCTCGCCATCGGCGCGCTGCAATGGTTCGTCACCCAGACGAAAACCGGGCGGCAGATGCAGGCTTCGGCGCAGAACCCGAATGTGGCCCTGATCCTGGGGATTCCGGTGGCGCAGATGGTGATGCTGACCTTTCTGATCAACGCGGCGCTGGCGGCATTGGCCTCGATCCTCATTTCGCCGATCTATCTGGCGAAATTCTCGAACGGCGAGGTCATCGGGCTCTTCGCCTTCATCGCGGCCATCGTCGGCGGCTTCAACCAGGTGCGCGGCGCGCTCGCCGGCGGGCTTCTGGTGGGGGTGATCGACAGCCTGGCTGCCGCCTATATCTCGACCTCTTACCGGCTGGCCGTGCCGCTTGTCCTGCTGGTCGCCATCATTCTGGTCAAGCCGGAAGGTCTGTTCGGACGCAAGGAGGAGCGTGGCGTATGAGCGCCTCACGTGTCGATGGCGTGCTCGTCACGCTGATCGCAGGTGCTGCGATCCTCTGGTTCGCGCCCGCCGGAATGGGCCGCTACGGCACCTATGTGCTGTCGCTCTGGCTGGTGACGGCCGTGGCGGTGATGGGCCTCAACCTCACGCTCGGCATCGCCGGGCTGAAGTCTCTGGCGCAGGCCGCGTTCATGGGCATTGGCGCCTATGCCACCGCATTGCTCACGACGAAGGCGGGCGTCGGCTGGTTTTCCGCCTTCGCAATCTCCGGGGCCCTATGCTTCGCGGCGGGGCTGCTGCTCGGCTTTCCCGCGCTGAGGGTCAAGGCGCATTACCTCGCCTTCGTCACGCTTGCCTTCTCGACGCTGGTCTGGCTGGTGCTGCGCAACGAGCAATGGCTGACAGGCGGCGTCTTCGGCATCTCCAACATCCCGCGCCCGGTGGTCTTCGGCGTCAGGACGGACAATGCCCTGCCGTTCCACCGTTTCGTCGTTGCCGTCACCCTTATCCTCGCCTTGATCCTGTGGTGGCTGGTGCGCAGCCCCTGGGGACGGGCGTTTCTGGCGCTGCGGGAAAATCCGGTGCGGGCTGCTTCGCTTGGCGTCAACATCCGCGCCTACACGCTGCTCGCCTTCGCCATCGGCTCGGCCTACGCGGGCTTCGCCGGCGCGCTCTATGCGCCGCTCGTCGAATTCATCGATCCCTCGCCCTTCCAGCTTTCGGCTTCGTTTTTCCTCTTGCTGATGGTGGTGGCGGGCGGCTCGGGCTATCAGCTGGGCCCGTTCGTCGGCGCGCTGCTGGGCGTCGTCCTGCCCGAGTGGCTGCGCTTCACCGGCGGGCTCTACCTCATCATCTTCGCCGCCATCGTGATCGGCCTGCTGATCGCCTGCCCGCAGGGTGTCCTCGGACTGATCGAGCGAGGCTGGACCGCCATCAGGCGCCGCCCGATGGTTGGCAACACGCCCGTCAAGGATGCTGTCTGATGGCGACAGTGCTTGAGGTCGAGGGCGTGAGAAAGCACTTCGGCGGGATCGCCGCCGTCGATGGCGTCAGCTTCACGGTGGAAGAGGGCGAGATCCTCGGCATCATCGGGCCGAACGGCTGCGGCAAGTCCACACTGTTCAATTGCATCCTCGGCCAGCTCTTGCCGACGGCGGGTCGCGTCAAGCTCGACGGCGCGGATGTCACGGGGCTGAACCCCGAAGACATGAACCGGCGCGGCGTCAGCCGCACCTTCCAGCTCCTTCAGGTCTTTCCTGAGCTATCGGTCCGCGAGAACCTGATCCTCGCCGGACAGGAGCATCAGGGCACGATGCTCGGCCGCCTCTTTGGCCCGCGCGACGCAGGTCTGACAGCGGCCGCCGACCGCATGATCGGCTTCTTCAAGCTCCAGCATCTGGCCGATGCGCGTGCCGGCGGCCTTTCCTACGGCCAGCAGAAACTGCTTGACGCTGCGATGGCCTTCATGGCCGGGCCGCGGCTGGTGCTGCTTGACGAGCCGGCGGGCGGCGTCAATCTCACGATGCTTGGCGATCTCAAGGAGCGGCTGAAGGCGATGAACGCGGAAGCGGGCGCCACCTTCGTGGTGATCGAGCACAATATGGATTTCGTCATGTCGCTCTGCACACGCGTTCTCGTCATGGCCGAGGGAAAGGTTCTGGCCGTCGGCACGCCAGCGGAGATCCGCGCCAATCCGGCGGTCATCGACGCCTATCTGGGTCATTGACGATGGCCGATCCCATCCTCGAACTCGACAAGGTGGTTGGCGGCTATGGCCGCATCACCATTCTGAACGGGACCTCGTTCAGGATCCGCCGCGGCGCGATCACCACGATCATCGGTCCCAATGGCGCGGGAAAATCGACCGTGTTCAAGGCGATTTTCGGCCTGCTCAACCTCTCCGGCGGCTCCATCCGCTACGAGGGCCGCGACATCACGGGCTGGACGCCGCGCAAGCTGCTGGAAGCCGGCATCGTCTATGTGCCGCAGGGCCGCAACATCTTCCCGGAATTGTCGGTGCGCCACAACCTGGAGTTCGGGGCGGTGGCGGCGGGTCCGGACATCACAGATATGCCCGCCCGGATCGAAGCGGCGCTCGACCGTTTCCCCACGCTTCGTCTCAAGGCGAATGCTCAAGCCTCCACGCTGTCCGGCGGGCAACAGAAGCAGCTCGAGATCATGCGCGGGCTCCTGCTCGATCCGAAGCTGATCCTGATCGACGAGCCTTCCATCGGATTGTCGCCTCTGCTGGTGCAGGAAACCTTCGGCATCCTCACGGAACTGCGCAACAAGGGCGTCACCATCCTGATGGTGGAGCAGAACGCCCGCTCGGCGCTCGAGATATCCGACGATGGCCTTGTGCTTGAACTGGGCCAGACTCGCATGCATGGCCCGGCGCGCGACATCCTCAATGATCCGCGCGTGGCGCAATTGTTCCTGGGCGGCGCCATGGCGGAGGCCGGCTGATGCTCGACGGCTCCACCCAGCTCATCGCCCACATTGGTTACCCGACATCGGCCTTCAAGGCGCCGATGATCTACAATCCCTATTTCGAGAGCATCGGGTTCAACGCCTGCGTGGTGCCGATGGGCGTCAAGGCGGAGCATTTCGCCGTCGCCCTGCCGCAGATCTTCGCCATGTCGAACGTCCATGGCGCGCTCATCACCATGCCGCACAAGATCACCGTGCTGGATAGGCTCGACGATATATCGGTCGCAGCCAGAATTGCCGGTTCATGCAACGCAGTCAGGCGGCGCGCCGATGGCGCGCTGATCGGCGATATGTTCGATGGCGAGGGCTTCGTGCGGGGACTCAGACGCAAGGGGCTGCCGGTTTCCGGCCAGTCGGCGCTTGTCGTCGGCGCTGGCGGCGTCGGCTCGGCGATCGCGGCGTCCCTTGCCGGGGCGGGACTTGGCCGCATCGGCCTCCATGACCTCAGCACCGCCAGCGTCGATGGTCTGGCGAAGCGCCTGACGCGGCACTATCCCGCGCTGACAATCTCGACGGGGGCTAATGACCCCGCCGGCTACGATATCATCGTCAACGCTACGCCGCTTGGCATGCGGGCGGACGATCCCATGCCGGTCGACGTGGCCCGGATCGCGCCAGAGAGCTTCGTCGGCGAGGTCGTGATGAAGCAGGAGATGACCGCTTTCCTCACCGCCGCCCGGGCGCGGGGCTGCGCGGTGCAGGTGGGAATCGACATGCTCTATGAAATGATCCCGGCCTATCTCGAATTCTTCGGGTTCCCCGCGGCGACGCCGGGACGGCTGAGAGCGCTGGCCCGGATCACCTATTGAGGTTGATCCGGTATTGGCCGACACCTTGCCGGTGCCGTGGCCATCAGGCATCATCCTGACGAAGACGATCTTCACGTAACGCACTTCGTCAAGAGGGCGGTTCACTCTGGGAGGAGAGACATGGGAATTCTGAGCAGATTCTTGGGCGCGGCCGTGGTTGCCGCTCTCAGCATATCTCCTGCGAAGGCGCAGCAGCTGACAGTCTGGCACGATCTCGGCGACAACGGCATCAAGTGGTTCGAGGCGATGGGCGCCGAATTCGCCAAAACGAAGCCGGGTGTCACGGTGCGGTCGCTCAGCTTCCCGACAGACCAGTGGTTTGGCCGGGTCATCAGCGCGTTGAACACGGATACGGCGCCCAACCTGATCTTCAACAATTACGAGCGGGTGATCCGCATCCAGAACCAGACCGGCAAGGTCATGGATTTGAAGGCGGCGCTCGCCGCAGTGAACGACAAGGCCTTCCTCAGCGAGGATGACCTCAGGGTCGCGACATTCAAGGGCAGGCAGATCATCATTCCCATCCAGCGCGTGCAAATGGCTTTCGGCGTGCGCAAGAGCTGGCTCGACAAGAACGGCGGCAAGTTCCCCGACAATTGGGATGAGGTGAAGGTTCTGGCTGTCGCCTTCCGCGACAAGGACCCTGACGGCAACGGACAGGCCGATACTTTCGGGATGGCGCTGCAGGCGGCGAAGCCGCGCGATCTCATCCACATGCTCGATCTCTTCACCTTCGGCTCAGGGCTGCGTCACACGCTGATCGACCCTGACGGCAAGATCACGATCGATCAGCCTGCCCATGCGCAGGTGCTGGAAGAGTTCCTGAAGACCTATTCCACCCACAAGTTCGTGGCCCCCGACACGATCAACCATTCCTTCGGCGAAATGTATCAGGTGATCGAAGGCGGCCGCGGCGGCATGTTCCGCGTCGGCGACTGGAACGTGAAGAAATGGGATGGCGCCAATGTGCTGAACGGCGATTTCGTTTCCGGTCCCTGGCCGAAGTTCGCGGCCGACCGGGAGAACGCGGTGGTGATCGGCGGCATGCGCGGCATCGCCGTGCCGGAGAATGCGCCGAACAAGGCGCTGGCCATCGAATTCGCCCAGTTCATGCTGAGCAAGCCAGCGCAGCAGGCTTCGCTCGAGAACGTCGGCGCCGCAGTGCGCAAGGATCTCGATGTCTCGACGCTCTCGCCCCGCTCGCAATATTTCGCCAAGGCCGGGCACAAGCTCGTGGCCTATGATTTCCCGGAGTCGATTCATTCCTTCTATCCGGAGCTTGAAGCCGCCTTCCATCGCAAGCTGCTGTCGGGCATTTCCAATCCGCCAGCGGACTGGAAGGCTTTCATCGCCGAAACGGCGAAGGAAATGCGGGAGCTTGCGGCAAAACTGAAGGGTTAGCGGCGGCCAGGCGAGGCGGGCGAAATCCCGCCTCGCCGGCACGCGGAAGCGCCACATGAATGCCGCTCTCGACACCATCTGGCGTGGCCGAATATTCTATCTGTTCGTCCTGCCCTTCGCCGCGCTGACGATCCTTTTCGGCGTCTGGCCCATCCTGCTGTCGATCCAGGTGTCGTTCACGGCTTCCGCCACCGCGCTGAGACCAAACCCCACCTATGTCGGCTTCGCCAATTACTTCACGGTTTTCGCCGATCCGATCTTTCTGGCCTCGCTCTGGCGGACGCTCGTCTATACCGCGCTCTCGGTCCTGGCGAACCTCGCCTTCGCGCTGGCCTTCGCGGTGCTGCTGGATTCGACGCTCATCAAGCGGGGCAATCTCTTCTTCAGGCTCGCCATCTTCCTGCCGGTGGTGACGCCGGATGTCGCGGGCTATGTGGTCTGGCGCTGGCTCTATGACCGCTCGTTCGGGGCGCTGAACGCCTTGCTGAAGATGCTGGGCCTGCCCGCCTTCTCCGGCCTCTCCAGCGCCGATACCGCGATGCTGTCGCTGCTGATCGCCGAACTCTGGCATCATGCCGGCTTCTACATGATCATCTTTCTCGCCAACCTCGCGATCCGCGACAAGGCGCTCGAAGAAGCGGCGCATATCGATGGCGCAACGACATGGCAGCGCTGGCGCTATGTGATCCTGCCGCAGCTGCGTCCCGCGCTCGTCATCAATACAGTCTATGCGCTGATCCAGTTCCTCAAGACTTTCACCGTGGTTGTGGTCATGACCAAGGGCGGACCCAACGACCAGACCAACTTCGTCACCTATTACGCCTATCAGCTCTTCGATCAGGGCCGCTACGGCGAGGCGACGGCCATGGCCACCATCCTGTTCGCCATCGTGATCACGATCTCGATGAGCGCCTTCCTGATCGGCGAGAAGGGGGCGAAGCGATGAGCGGCCGGCCTCCCCATCGCGGGCTCCAGGCGCTGGCCTATGTGATCGCCACCGTGGTCAGCCTGCTCTTCCTCTATCCCTATTGGTGGATGCTGGTCAGCGCCTTCCGCCCGACGCGCGCCATCATGAGCGATCCGCTCAGGCTGTGGCCGGAACGCTTCGATCTGTCGATCTTCACCGAGATCGGGCGGGTCGGCGGCGTCGAACTCTGGGTCTATGTCTGGAATTCCCTGCTGATCACCAGCCTGTCCACGCTGCTCTCGGTCGTGATCACGTCGCTGGGCGCCTATGCATTGGTGCGCCGGCCGGACCTGCCGGGTTTCCGCCTCCTGCGCTACGGGTTTCTCGTAACCATCATGTATCCCTATATGCTGCTCGTCATCCCGGTCTATCTCGTGATGTTCAAGCTGGGGCTGCTTGGCTCCTATGCCGGGATCATCCTGTTTTTGGCGCTCGGGCCGATCCAGTTCTTTCTCTTCGAGCAATTCTTCCGCGCCACTCCCGGCGAGGTGATCGAAGCGGGGATCATCGATGGCGCGAACGAGTTGCAGGTGCTGTTCAGGATCGTGCTGCCCATGGCCGCGCCGATCACGGCGACGGTCGCGCTGATCACCTTCCTGCTCAACTGGTCGCAATGGTTCCCGATCCTGGTGATCTCGCGTTCGCCGGACACCTATACGCTGCCGGTGGCGCTGCTTTCGATGAACAGCGAGCTTGGCTCCAATTTCCAGGGGATCATGGCGCTCGCCGTGCTGACCACGCTGCCCGTCGCCGTGCTGTTCCTGCTCGCGCAGAAGCGCGTGATGGAAGGCATGGCCTCCGGGGCCGTCAAGGGATGATGCGATGTTGAAGAGGCTCGAAAGGCAGGATCGGCTGGCCGAGGGAATCGATATAGCCCGGCACCGCACGCTGGAATGGCTCAGCGCCATGCAGGCGACGGGCCAGCCCGGAGGCGTGCTGCGGATCAGCGCGCTCCACGACGAGGCGGCCTGGCCCGGCATGCTGCTCCCCGGCACTTACAACGGGATCATGTGTCTTGATCTGCTTTGCGGGCTGGATGGCTGGCCGGCCAAGGATCGCGCCCGGCTCGTCGCCTGGCTCGAATCGCACCGGCTCCCCGACGGGCGGTTCCGCGTGCCCGGCATGAGTGACGATGGCGTCTTTAAGAAGCCCGACATCGGCGAGACCTGGCGCTATATAGACTGGCATGTGACGAACTACAGCCTCGGCGCCATCGATGCGCTGGAGCCCGGCCGGCAGCCAAATCTGGCTTTCGCTGAACCCTGGCTCGATCCGCTCACGCTCAAGGCCTGGCTCGCCGACCGCGATCTGCGCGACCCCTGGCAGGAGGGGAACAACATCGTTAATCTCGCGAGCTTCCTGCTGCTCCTGCGGCGCGACGGCGGTCAGGCGCTGCAGGCGAGGGTCAATGCCGCGCTCGACATCCTCTATGCCTGGCATGACCGGCTGCGCGAGCCCACCACGGGCTTCTGGGGCGTGGGCCAATTGTCCGACCGGACACGGCTGCTGCATGCTTTCGCGGGCTCGATGCATAATTTCCACATCTGGTATCACGAGGGCCGCCCGCTCGAAGGGCAGGACAAGGCGGTCGATTATTGCCTGTCGCTGCCGCCGGTCATCGACAGCGCCTGCATCGATGTCGATGCGGTCGATGTGCTGGTCCATGGCTTGCAGCTGCTCGACCACCGGCGCAATGAAGTCGAGGCATGGCTCACGACGATGCTTGAGGCGCTGCTGGCGTTCCAGAACGCCGATGGCGGCTTCTGCGATGTCCGGGAGGGAACGCGGCGGCAGGACGGCTGGGTGAAGGGCTATGCGGAGCCGCAGGGCCATTCCAACACCTTCGCCACCTGGTTCCGCTGGATCGCCATCGCGATGATCGCCGACGTGCTCTGGCCCAAGCGCTGGAACTGGCGCTTCCGGCGGATGACCGGCATCGGCTATCGGCTGGCTAGCGGACCTTCCGCGCCATGACCGGCAAGGAGACCGATGACCCTTTCGCGCATCTCCACGACGAGGATTACGCGCGGCCCTTCGCCGGGCGCATGGCGACGGCCGAAACGCTGGTGACGCTCGCCGGCCGGACGCTCACCTCGCTCGATGGCGAATGGCGGATGACGCTTGATCTCTTCGATGAAGGCCTGCGCCAGCGCTGGTTCGCGCTCGATGAGACGCCGCCCTCGCAATGGGCCGTGCCGCGGGATTACGAGATCGAGGCGGGCGATCTTGTTCCGGTCCCGTCCTGCTGGAATGTGCTTAAGCCCGAATGGACCTATTTCGAGGGCGGGGCCTGGTACACGCGCTGGTTCGACTGGCCGGGGGAGGGCGAGGGCGAGCGAATCGTCCTCTCCTTCGGTGCGGCCAATTACGCCGCGCTCGTTTTCCTGAACGGGGTGCATGCCGGCGGGCATCGCGGCGGCTCGACACCCTTCTGCATCGAGGTGACAGAGCAGTTGAAGGCCGGCCGCAACCGGCTGCAGGTCTATGTCGAGAACCGGCGGCAGGCGGACCGCGTGCCGATGCACCATTTCGACTGGTTCAACTACGGCGGCCTCTACCGGGAGGTTGCCTTGGTGCGGCTGCCCAGGGTTTTCATCCGGCGGGCCAGCGCCGCGCTGACGGGGGAGAGCGCCCAGATCCGGTTCGAGATCGAACTCTCTGATCCCGTGACCGGCGTGGCGGAAGTCCAGATTTCCGAGCTTGGATTGAAGGCGAGCGTGCCGCTGGTTGCCGGGCGAGGGACGGCACTCGTCCCTGCTGCCGTCGAACGCTGGTCGCCGGAGAATCCCTGCCTCTACGAGGTCCGCTTCGCCTTCGGCGCCGACACCGTGAGCGAGCGGATCGGCTTTCGCACCGTTGCGACGCGCGGCACCGATATCCTCCTGAACGGCAAGCGGGTCTGGCTGAAGGGCGTCTGTGTGCATGAGGATGATCTGGCGCTCGGCAAGGTCACCAATGAGGCGGATATCCGCCGCCGCCTTCAGCATGCGCGCGAGCTCGGCTGCAATTTCCTGAGACTCTCGCATTATCCTCACCACGAGCTGGTCCCGCGTCTGGCGGATGAGCTTGGCTTTATGCTCTGGGCCGAGGTGCCGGTTTACTGGGCGATCGATTTCGCCAATCCTGAGACGCTGGCCGATGCCCGCAACCAATTGTCGGAACTGATCCTGCGCGACATCAACCGCGCCAGCATCATCCTCTGGGGCGTGGGCAACGAAAATGCCGATACCGATGCGCGCCTCGCCTTCATGGCCGATCTTGCGGCAACCGCCAAACGCCTCGATCCGTCGCGGCTCACCGCCGCCGCCTGCCTGATCAACCGCGAGACCTTCACCATCGAGGACCGGCTTGCCGCCCATCTCGATGTCATCGGGCTCAATGAATATTTCGGCTGGTATGAGCCCAATTTCACCAGCCTGGATCGGCTGCTCGCCAATTCCAGTCCCGACAGGCCGGTGATCATCAGCGAGACGGGCGCCGATGCCGCCCCCGGCCATCGCGGGGCCGGACGGGTGCTCTTCACCGAGGATTGGCAGGCGGAATTCTACCGCCAGCAATTCACCCGCATCGCCGCCACCCCCTATGTCGTGGGGCTGGCGGCCTGGCTGCTCTATGATTTCCGCACCGAGCGCCGGCAGACCGGCTTCCAGCGCGGCTTCAACCGCAAGGGGCTGATCGGCGCGGACAAAGAGACGCGGAAACTGGCTTTCGAGGCGCTCGCCGCATGCTACCGCGGATTGAAGGCCAGAGCGTAAGGCGCATTCCCCCTCCTGATTGAACCGACGTCAGGCCTTATCCTCGACGGCGATCCCCTCGAACAGCCGCCGGTTGGCCTCTGGAATGGCGACTGCCTTGCCGCTCGCCCGGTCCACATAGACATGCGTGTAGCGGCAGAACGCCACACAGGTATCGCCGCCCGCCCGGAACAGCCCGAGCCGGTAGGTGACGCTCGACCGGCCGAGCCTGACGACCGCCAGTCCAACCTCCAGCCTTTCGGGAAAGGCGATGCTGGCGAAATAGGTGCAGCCGGTCTCGGCCACGAGGCCGACGATCGGGGATGTGCCGGGATCAAGCAGCCCGGCATCCGTCAGATGCCGGTTCACCGCCGTGTCGAAATAGGCATAATAGACGACGTTGTTGACATGGCCGAAAACATCATTGTCGTGCCAGCGGGTCTCGACCGGAATGAAATGCCGGAAGGCTGAGCGGGGGAGAGGCCGGGCGCGCTCCTGCATCAGGCTCACCAGGCCGCCCTGTAGATCGCGAGCGCATCGGCTTCGGTCAGCGGGCGGGGATTGTTCACAAGCAGCCGTGTCTGTTTCATGGCGTCGGTCGCGAGCATCGCCAGCGCATTCTCGCCGATGCCCATGTCCCTGAGGCGCGTCGGCAGGTTGAGGTCGACGGAGAGCGAAGCCAGGCTTTCCACAAAGCGCTCCGCCCGGTTCGACACCGGAGCCTGCCCGAGCTCAGGAAAGGCATCGGCGGCGATTTCGCCATAGGTGAGGGCTGCCGCCGGCAGGTTGAAGGCCAGCACATGCGGCAGCACCAGCGCATTCGAGAGCCCATGCGGGATATGGTAATGCCCGCCCAGCGGATAGGCGAGCGCATGCACCGCCGCGACGGGGGAATTGGCGAAGGCCTGGCCGGCGAGCAGCGAGCCGAGCAGCATCGCCCCGCGCGCATCGCGGTTCCGGCCGTTATGCACCGCCTCGCGGATGTTGGCGCCGAGCAGCCGCAGGGCTTCGCGCGCGAGCGCCCGCGAAACGGGATTGTTGTTGGGGCTCGCCGAGGCATAGGCCTCGATGGCGTGGACCATGGCGTCAACACCGGTGGCGGCAGTGATCGCGGGCGGCAGTCCGAGCGTCAGCTCCGGATCGAGCAGCGCCGCATCCGGCAGCAGGATCGGCGAGACGACGCCCTTCTTTTCGGCCTCGCCGGTGGTCACGATCGAGATCGGCGTGACTTCCGAGCCGGTGCCAGCCGTCGTCGGCACGAGCATCAGCGGCAGGCGCGGGCCCTTGACGTTGCCGACGCCGTAGATATCGGCCAGCTTTTCGTCTGAGCGCGCCAGCAGCGCCGCCAGCTTGGCCACATCCATCGGCGAGCCGCCGCCGATGGCGAGGATTCCGGTGGCTGCATGCTCGGCCGCGGCCGCGGCAGCCGCCCGGACGATGGCCTCTGGCGGATCAGCGACCACCTCGTCGAAGATGCGCATTGTGATGCCGCTGGCCAGCAGGCTCGCGAGGCTGGGCTCCAGCAGCCCCGAGCGCCTGAGCCCCGCATCGGTGACGAGCAGGACCCGCTCACCGAGCAGCAACCGGGCGATGGGGCCGATCTCCGCAGCCTTGCCGGAGCCGGAGATGATGCTGCGCGTGGTGCTGAAGGTGAAGGGCGTCATGAATCGCTTTTCGCGTGCAGCGGCCGGAATGACAAGGTTGCTTTCCCGTTTCCGGCTTCGCTATGAGACAGCCTTGAAGAAACCCCTCTGCACAGCATGCCCCATCCGCTCTCCGTCACGCTGACACCGCCGCAGCGCCCGCTCAAGGGCCGTCTGGCGCTGCCCGGCTCCAAGTCAATCACCAACCGGGCGCTGCTGCTGGCGGCGCTGGCGAAAGGCCGCAGTGTGTTGACCGGCGCGCTGAAGAGCGACGATACGGCCCGCATGGCCGAAGCGTTGACCGCCATGGGCGTGACCATAGAGGAGCCAGACGCCACGACATTCCTGGTGGAAAGCAGTGGCCACCTGCAAAAGCCTGAAATGCCGCTGTTCCTTGGCAATGCCGGCACGGCGACGCGGTTTCTCACCGCCGCCGTGGCGCTCGTCGATGGCGATGTGGTCGTCGATGGCGACGCCAATATGCGCAAGCGCCCGATCCGCCCGCTGGTCGAGGCCCTGGCGCAGCTTGGCGTCGAGGCTTCGACGCCAACAGGTTGTCCGCCCGTGACCGTTCACGGCAGCGGTTCAGTGCAGGGCGGCCGGGTCATGGTCGATGCCGGGCTTTCGAGCCAGTATGTCTCGGCCCTGCTGATGCTGGCGGCGCGCGGCGAAGCGCCGATCGAGGTCGCGCTGACCGGCGACCATATCGGCGCGCGGGGCTACGTGGACCTCACCATCGCCGCCATGCGCCATTTCGGCGCTGTGGTGGAGGCGCAGGGCGCTGGCCTTTGGCGGGTCGCGGCTACGGGTTACGCCGCCTGCGATCTGGCCGTCGAACCGGATGCCTCCGCCGCAACCTATCTCTGGGCGGCGGAAGCGATCACCGGAGGCCGGATCGACCTCGGCCATCCGGCGGAAAACTTCACCCAGCCCGATGCCGCCGCCCATGCGATGATCGCCGCCTGGCCTGCCATGCCAGCGCTCATCGAGGGCTCGCAGATGCAGGATGCGATTCCCACACTCGCCGTCATTGCGGCCTTCAACGAGACGCCGGTGCGCTTCACCGGCATCGCCAACCTCCGGGTCAAGGAATGCGACCGCATCGGCGCGCTCTCCACCGGGCTGAACCGGATCAAGCCCGGCCTGGCCCGCGAGGAGGGCGACGATCTGATCATCGCGGGCGATCCGGCGCTGATCGGCCAGAGCCGCCCCTCAGAGATCAGGACATTCGATGATCACCGCATCGCGATGAGCTTCGCGCTGGCGGGCCTTCTGGTGCGCGATATCGCCATTCTCGATCCTGCCTGCGTGGGC
Source organism: Methylocystis sp. (assembly GCA_020252485.1). GTDB lineage: Bacteria > Pseudomonadota > Alphaproteobacteria > Rhizobiales > Beijerinckiaceae > JADCCX01. The sequence continues at coordinate 86,562 of JADCCX010000008.1, read as the reverse complement.
AAGACCTATCCGGCGTTCTGGGATGATCTTCAAAGGCTTGGCGTCGCCGCGCGGTTTTCGGATTAACGGCAGGGTTCAGCGGCAATAACCGCCGCACGGCATGCAAGAAGAGCTTGCGCGGGCGGCGGCCCGCTACTGCAGCTTGCTGAAGCTGCCTGCGAGGTTGGCTGGCGCCAATCGCTGCGTTCCGCCGATGAGTTCGGACACTTTGTCGCCCGGGGCCCGGGCCGGCGGGCTGACGGTCGCCGAAGCCTGACGGCGGGGCGGCAGCGGCACGTTGACGGGGTGCGGCGTGATTTCCTGAACCTTGGCGGGGTCCGGTTCCGCCGTGCCTGACGCGAGACCGACGCTGCCCAGCATGCGCTGGAAGACGGAGGCCTGCGGCTCTTCCTTCCGGGTGGAGACCAGCGCCGTGGCGGACGAGGGCAGATCCGGCTGGGCGACGCTGCCGGCTGGCGTCGCAGTTGCCGTGCTGGTCTTGCCCGGTTCGGCCTTTGCCGGATCGGTCTTGGAAGCCTCGGACTTCGCCGCATCGGATTTACCGGCTTCCGCAACAGCGGCGGCGTTCACCTGCTGCTGCTGGGCCAGTTCGGCAATCTGGAGCGGCGTGCGGCCCTTGGCCTTATGCGTCTTGTAATCCTCGACCGGCAACTCGATCGGCGTGAAGCCGATGGCGTCGGAGCGGCTGATGCCGTTGCGGGTCGTGCCCACCGGGCGGGTGGGTGAGCCATCGGCGATGATGGTTTCCTTGAAGACCGGGTGCATGTCACCGTCGCGGTAGAGCCGCTTCACGGCCTTCGTGCCCTTGGCGACGAGCTCGGCCACCTTGATCTCGTCCTGCCGTTCCTTGTTCGCGACCGCTGTCGCGATCGCGGGGTCGGGCGGGGCGCCGCAGGTTTCTGATCCGAAACCATATCTGCCGTTGCAGGCTGCGGTCACGACCGGCTTCTGGGTGACCTCGAAAACGTCGTTGCCCTGTTTCAGGTTGCGCCAGAAGGCGATGTTGGGGTCGTTGCGGTAGCGGGCCAGATTCTCCGGCGTCATCCGGAACGGATAGGATTGCAGCTGCACCTGGGTCTGGCCGCCGCCGAAGGCCTCACGGGTCAGGGCATAGATATCGGCGATCTGGCTGTCGGTCATCGCGAAACAGCCCATCGACGAGCAATCGCCATGCACCATGATATGGGCGCCGGTGCGGCCGAGCTGCTTGTCGAAGCTGTTCGGATAGCCGACGTTGAACGAGAGATAGAAACTGGAATTCGGATTCAATGATCCCGGAGTCACCGCATAGAAGCCTTCGGGAACCTGGCGGTCGCCTTCCCTGACCTTGGGCCCGAGCTGGCCTGACCAGCGGCACATCGGGAAGGTCTTGAGCAGGGCCATCTTGCCCGACGAATCCTGCTTCCAGACCTCAAGCTCGCTCTCCTTCTTGAAAGCGCGAATCAGGATGGGCGCATGCGTGCGCATCTCCTTTTCGCGGATCGCCTGCTGCAGCTCCATGGACATGGGCACATAGTGGCGTCCGGAGCGCGGCATGGCGCTTTCCTCGACGCAGCCGGAGAGCGCGAGGGCTCCCAAAGCGACGGCTGCAAGCCAGGTCTGGCGAAAAGCGGTCATTCTTCCTCGAACTCGGCACCGAAAAACGGTGGAACGCGCTGCAACCCGAAGTTCATTATCCTTACACGATCCTTATCGCAAGCGCAGCAAACGCGCTTGCCAAGGTCAACACGGCGTTAAGGCGTGTTTTCCCCGGAACGTTGCAGGAATGGCGCGGCCTGGCGCAAATCCACTTTCGGAGCGCGGTTCTACCTGCAGCTGATTACGAAAGCGTGAGGGTCGCGGGGCGCGGGCTTGCGCTCGGAGGCCACGGAGCCTGTGACCTCGTCGCTATGCGCTTTGCGGTAGAAATCCGCCAGACGGAAGCCTTTCGATTCGCAGAAGCTGTCGGCGATGATCCTGCCGCAGCCGCCCTGCTTCTCCAGGCATTCGGACGTGCCATAGCCTTCCTGATCCGTAATGACGAAGAGCGTCTGGCGCGTATCCCCGATCGGGGGGCGGCCGGATTGGGCGGACGCCAGCGAGATGCCGGCGGCGATCAACGTCATGGCGAAGATGAGCGAAAGGGCGTTGCGGATAGGCAGCATGATACTCTCTCCGGCCAGCGCGGACAGGGTCCATAGTGCCGGAACATGGTTAACAAAAGCTAAAGATCGGCCTTGACAGGCTTTCCCCCCGAGCGGAGCGGGCCGCCTTTTGCCATGGTTGCTTGACGGCGGGCCCTGAAAAGATCACAAGGCTCTCATGACGGTCACGCAGAGCATTTGCTGCTGGATTATTTGCGGCTGAGCCCAAGCTCTGGCCGGTTCCGTTTCGTCTGATTTCTTGAAATCACACCAGGATCATCCGGCCAGCCAAGGGCAAGGCGCGCCGTTCGACGGGGTTTTCCATGGCTGAAACGCCAAAGCTGAGACTCTACAACACGCTGACGCGGACGAAGGAGGATTTCGTCCCGCTCGATCCCGCGAACGTGCGCATGTATGTCTGCGGACCGACGGTCTATGATTTCGCGCATATCGGCAACGCGCGGCCTGTCATCATCTTCGACGTGCTGTTCCGGCTGCTGCGCCATCTCTACGGCGAAAAGCACGTCACCTATGTGCGCAACGTCACCGACATCGACGACAAGATCAACCAGCGCGCCTTCGACCGCTGGACGAGAAAGCGTCCGCTGCTCGATGAGGTGAAGGCGCTGACGGACATCACGGCTGCGCAATATGAGGCTGATGTGGCCGCGCTGGGCAACCTGCCGCCGACGCACGCGCCGCGCGCCACCGATTTCGTCTGCAACGGCAGCCAGCCGACCGACATGGTGCGTGTGATCGGGCGGCTGGTGGATCGCGGCTTCGCCTATGCGGCGGAAGGCCATGTGCTGTTCCATGTGCCGTCGATGTCGGCCTATGGCCGCCTTTCGCGCCGGCCGCTCGACGACATGATCGCCGGCGCCCGCGTCGAGGTGGCCCCCTACAAGAAGGATCCGATGGATTTCGTGCTGTGGAAGCCCTCCGATCCCGCGACGGAGCCCGGCTGGGATTCGCCCTGGGGCTTCGGGCGGCCGGGCTGGCATATCGAATGCTCAGCCATGGCGGGCGCGCTGCTGGGCCAGACCTTCGACATCCATGCCGGCGGCATCGACCTCATCTTCCCCCACCACGAGAACGAGATCGCCCAGACCTGCTGCGCTTTCGGCGTCGACAAGATGGCGAGCGTCTGGATGCACAACGGCTTCCTGCAGGTCGAAGGACAGAAGATGTCCAAGAGCGCGGGGAATTTCTTCACGATTCAGGACGTGCTCAAGGATTGGCCGGGCGAGGTCGTGCGGCTCAACATGCTCAAGACGCATTACCGCCAGCCGATTGATTGGACAGTGCGGGGGCTGGAGGAGAGTCGCAAGACACTGGATGAATTTCATACGAACGGAAGCGCGCCGGAAGGTGGTTCCCCTAAGGAGTTTATAGATGCTCTTGCGGATGATCTAAATCTACCAAAAGCGCTCGCTGTTTTGCATCGTTACCGAAAAGAAGAACGATATGCGGACTTTAACTCCGCGATTCAGCTACTCGGATTACCTACAGTCGCAGACCTTCGGGGCAGAGCGACTATCCGTTTCCGCGCTTCTGGCGTTTTGACGGGCGTTGACAGCGATTCTGTTGAGCAGAGTGTATCAAAGCGCCTCGCCGCCCGCCGCGCCAAAAACTTCGCGGAGTCCGATCGTATCCGTGACGAACTCCTCGCCATGGGCATCCAACTGAAGGACGGCAAGGACCCTGTCACCGGCGAGCCCGTCACGACCTGGGAAGTGAAGCGGTGAACGCGCAGCCGCCCATCCCTCCCCCTCGCGGGGAGGGTCCCGAGCGAAGCGAGGGGGGAGGGGGGCCTTCGCCTTCGTCTGAACCGCCGCCACCCCCTCCCGGCTCGTTTCACTCGCCACCCTCCCCGCAAGGGGGAGGGAGGGCGAGAGTCCGAAAGGCTGCTCAAGGCCACGACCTGGGAGATCAAGCGGTGAGGGGCGGGCGGCTCATCCCTCCCCCTTGCGGGGAGGGTCCCGAGCGCAGCGAGGGGGGAGGGGGGCTTTCGCCTTCATCTGAGCTGCCGCCACCCCCTCCCGGCTCGCCGCTTCGCGTCGATCCACCCTCCCCGCAAGGGGGAGGGAGGGGGCTAGCCGTCGGCGGCGAAGGGGGAGGGATGAAGAGCCGCCCATGACCAAACTCCGCCCCTATCTCGCCGAGGACGCCGAGCTTCTCGCGATCCTGCTGCAGGCCTCCGTGGAGGAGCTTGCCGCCGATGATTACACCGCCGATCAGCGCGACGCCTGGGCCGCATCCGCCGAGGACGAGGCCTTCGCCAAGCGGCTTGCCGCCAATCTGACGCTTGTCGCGCTGGATGATGACGGCGAGCCGGTGGGCTTCGCCGTGCTGGTGCAGAACAGCGCCATCCAGCACATCCATGTGCACCCGGATCTGATCGGCATGGGCATCGGGCGCGCGCTGTTGGAGGCGCTGCAGAAACTCGCGCTGGCGCGGGGCGCAGAGGCGCTGACCGCCGACGCGACCGACAATGCCAAGGGCTTCTTCGCCAGGCTGGGCTATGCCGCAAAGGCCCGCAACACGATCAATTACGGCGATGAATGGCTGGGGACGACGACCATGGAACTGCCGCTCAAGGCGCTGAAGACGGCGGTCGTGCAATGACCACGCGCGAACGCCTCTATCTGTTCGACACCACGTTGCGTGATGGCGCGCAGACGACAGGCGTCGATTTCAGCCTCGCCGACAAGATCGCGGTCGCCAGGATGCTGGATCGGCTGGGCGTCGATTATATCGAGGGCGGCTATCCCGGAGCCAATCCCCTGGACACCGAGTTCTTCAGTGTGGAGCGCGGCTTGCGCGCCACCTTCACCGCCTTCGGGATGACGAAGCGCGCCGGCGTTTCGGTGTCGAATGATCCAGGCGTCACGGGGCTGCTGGAGGCGAAGGCGGGGGCGATCTGCTTCGTCGCCAAGGCCTGGGATTTCCATGTGCATACGGCGCTGGGCTGCACGCTCGAGGAAAATCTGGAAGGCCTCGCGGAGAGCGTGCGCGCCGCCACGGCCAGGGGCCGCGAGGTGATCGTCGATTGCGAGCATTTCTTCGATGGCTGCAAGGCCAATCCTGATTATGCGCTGTCGGTCGCGGCGAAGGCCCATGCCAGCGGCGCGCGCTGGGTGGTGCTCTGCGACACGAACGGCGGTACTTTGCCTGACGAAGTGGAGCGGATCGTCGCCGAGGTGATGCGCCACGTGCCGGGTTCGCATCTGGGCATCCACGCCCATGACGATACGGGCCATGCGGTCGCCAACTCGCTGGCTGCGGTGTGCGCCGGCGTGCGGCAGATCCAGGGCACGCTCAACGGTCTGGGCGAGCGCTGCGGCAACGCCAATCTCGTCAGCCTGATCCCGACATTGAAGCTGAAGGAGCCCTATGCCAGCCGCTTCACGATCGGCGTCAGCGATGCGGCCATGGCGGGTCTCGCGCCGCTGTCGCGGGCTTTCGACGAAATCCTCAACCGGCAGCCGAACCGGCAGGCGCCCTATGTGGGCGCTTCGGCCTTCGCCACCAAGGCGGGCATCCATGCCTCGGCGGTGCTGAAAGACCCGCGCACTTATGAGCATGTGGAGCCTGAAAGCGTGGGCAATGCCCGCGCGGTGCTTGTCTCAACGCAGGCCGGTCGATCCAACGTCCTGTCGGAGCTGGAGCGGCTCGGCGTCACCGTCAGCCGCGACGATCCGCGCATCGCGCGTCTGCTTGACGAGGTGAAGGAGCGCGAGGCCCTGGGCTATGCCTATGAGGGCGCGGACGCCTCCTTCTACGTGCTGGCGCAACGGGTGCTCGGCCGCATGCAGGAGTATTTCAAGGTCGAGCGCTTCAAGGTGAATGTCGAGCGGCGCTACAATGCCGACGGTAATCTTGTCACTTTCTCGGAAGCGACCGTGAAAATCGTGGTCGATGGCGAGACGATGATCTCAGCTGCCGAGGGCGACGGCCCCGTGAACGCGCTCGACCGGGCCTTGCGCAAGGATCTCGGCAAGTACCAGAGCCAGATCGCCGGGATGGAGCTCATGGACTTCAAGGTCCGCATCTTCCAGGGCGGCACGGACGCCGTAACGCGCGTCCTGATCGAAAGCCGGGACGGGACGGGCGAAAGCTGGACCACGGTCGGCGTCTCGGCCAACATCATCGACGCCTCATTCCAGGCGCTGACGGATTCGATCATCTACAAGCTGATGCGCAGCGAAGCGCAGGGGTGAACGAGAGAGGTTTGGCCGCGTCACTCCTTGAAGCGCAGCACCTTCTCGCGGCAGAGGTTGACGGTTTCATCGACCTCGCCCTCATCGTCGAACTTGGCCTGGATGCTCATTTCGCAGCCGGCCGCCTTGGCGAGCTTGACCACGCCCTTCTTGCCGGCCGCGACCGGCTTGGCGAGCTTGGCGATCACCTTGCCTTCGCTGTCGGCGATCACGAGTTCGCTCAGCGTATGGGCCCGCTGGTTTTCGATGCCCACCTGCGCGGGCAGGCGCGGCTGGGCTTTCGCATTCTGGGCCTCGGCGGTCTGGAGGCTCGCGAAGCTGAGGATTGCGGCGGCTGCCGACAGCGCGAGAAATCTGAACATGGCGTTTCCTCTTGTTCTGCCCAAACAATGGCGCAGATTTTACTGAACTGCAAAGGTGAAATGAGGCAAGCCTATGGCGGGTCACATCTGTCTGGGCGACCAGTCGGGCTTCGGCCCGCTCCGGCCGTGGCGGGCGATCCAGGCCTCGATCATGGGGATGATGTCGGTGACCTTCTCCGCTGTCAGCGTCTGGACCTCCAGCCCCTCACGGATGAAGGCCTCGAACCGCATATGGGCCAGCAGATCGGCGAAGGGCCGCCAGAAGCCGCCGATATCGGCGATGACGATCGGCTTGCCGTGACGGCCGAGCTGCGCCCAGGTCATCTGCTCGACGAGCTCCTCGAGGGTGCCGATGCCGCCCGGCAGGGCGACGAAGGCATCGGCGCGCTCGAACATCTTCATCTTGCGCTCATGCATGTCCTCGACAAGCAGAACCTCATCAAGGCCGCCCGAGAGCTTTTCCTTCGAGATCAGGAAATGCGGAATGATGCCGGTGACATGGCCGCCGCTCTCCTTCACGGAACGCGAGACTGCGCCCATCAGGCCCATGTTGCCGCCGCCATAGACGAGCCGATGGCCCCCTTTGCCGATCAGCTCTCCCAGGGCAGTCGCGGCCGCCATATAACGCGGGTCACGGCCCGGCCCGGAACCGCAATAGACACAGATCGCAAGTGACATCCGCTGAAACTCCAGAAAAGATTCGGCCGATCAGCAAGGGTTCCATGCTGCAAGAATCGCCCGCGGTCATTATAACATGATGCAAAGCGACATTTTGAAAGCACCCGATGTCCGTCTCTGATCCCGTGGCCGCCGCGACCCCTGCCGCGCCGCCCGAGCCGCGAAAACTGCCGAGAGAAGCCAGCATGCTGACCACGCTGGCGGCGCTCTGGCCCTATCTCTGGCCGACGGACCGCAAGGATCTGCAGATCCGCGTGATGATCGCCTTCGGGCTGATCGTGGTCGTCAAGCTCATCACCGTCTTCGTGCCGTTCACCTTCAAATGGGCGACGGATGCGCTGGTGGCGGTGAGCCAGCAGGGAAGCGGCGGCGCCCCCCGCGGCGATCTGCAAAGCTGGCTCCCCTGGCTGATCGGCGCCCCGATCGCCGCCACGATCCTTTATGGTGTCGTCCGCGCCGGCATGGCGCTGCTGCAGCAACTGCGCGACGGCATCTTCGCCGCAGTCTCCATGAACGCCGTGCGGCGTCTCGCCAACCTCACTTTCCAGCACATGCACAGGCTGTCGCTGCGCTTCCATCTCGAGCGCAAGACGGGCGGCCTGACCCGCGTGCTCGAGCGCGGGCGTCAAGGCATCGAAGAATTGTCGCGGATGGCGCTTCTGATCCTCATGCCCACGATCCTGGAGTTCATCCTCGTCTGCGGCGTGCTGCTCTATATGTTCGACTGGCGCTACGTGGCCGCCGTCACGCTGATGATCGCACTTTATCTCGGGTTCACGGTGCAGGCGACGAACTGGCGCATCGCCATCCGCCGCCAGATGAACGACAGCGATACGGATGCGAACACGAAGGCGGTCGACAGCCTGCTCAACTTCGAGACGGTGAAGTATTTCGGCGCCGAGAAGCGCGAAAACGCCCGCTACGACCGGTCGATGGCGAAATACGAGCGCGCCAGCACGAAGAGCTATATCTCGCTTGCCGTTCTCAACGCCGGTCAGGCGGTGATCTTCACAGCGGGGCTGACGGCCTGCATGGCCATGTCGGCGCTGGATGTGGCGGCCGGACGCAACACCGTCGGTGATTTCGTCATGGTCAATGCGCTGCTGATCCAGCTTTACCAGCCGCTCAATTTCATGGGCACGGTCTACCGCGAGATCAAACAGGCGCTCGTCGATATCGAAAAGATGTTCGACATCCTGTCGACCAACGCCGAGGTGAAAGATGCGCCGGACGCCCGGCCGTTGCAGGTGAGCGCCGGGGCGGTGACCTTCGACAACGTCTTCTTCCATTATATGCCGGAACGGCCGATCCTGAAGGGCGTCAGCTTCTCAGTTCCTGCGGGCAAGACGGTCGCGATCGTCGGCCCGTCGGGCGCCGGCAAATCGACCATTTCGCGGCTGCTGTTCCGCTTCTACGATATCAGCGCCGGTTCGATCAGCATCGATGGCCAGGACATCCGCAAGGTCACGCAGGAGAGCCTGCGCGATGCGATCGGCATGGTGCCGCAGGATACGGTGCTCTTCAACGACACCATCCGCTACAACATCGCCTATGGACGCGACGGAGCGACAAGGGAAGAGATCGAGGAGGCAGCGCGGCTGGCGCAGATCGACCGCTTCATCGCCCAGTTGCCCGATGGCTACGACGCGCAGGTCGGCGAACGCGGACTGAAGCTTTCAGGCGGCGAGAAGCAGCGCGTGGCGATCGCCCGCACCATCCTCAAGGCGCCGCCGATCCTGGTTCTCGATGAGGCGACCTCGGCGCTCGACAGCCATACGGAGATGGAAATTCAGGAAGCGCTGGACCGCGTGTCGCAGAACCGGACGACCATCGTCATCGCGCATCGGCTCTCCACGGTGGTCAATGCGGATGAGATCATCGTTCTCGACAAGGGCGTGATCGCCGAGCGCGGAACCCATACGACGCTTCTGAAGAAGAAGGGCATCTACGCCTCGATGTGGAACCGGCAGCGCGAGGCCGATGCCGCGCGCGAGACGCTGAAGAACATCGCCGAAGCGGAGGGCGAGACGCTGCGTCTGAAGCTGGCGGGGGAGTGAACGGCCGGTTGTTTCATCAGGAATCGGCGATAGAGGCTTCCGCGCCCTTCGGACTTTCCTCTATGCTCGGCCCGTGCCGGGAATCCGCAATGCCAATTCGCGCTATCCTTTTCGACAAAGACGGGACCTTCATTGACTTCCACCGCACCTGGGGGCCTGCCGCGCTCTCCGTGATGACTGTTCTGGCCAAAGGGGACGCCGGGGCGCTGGACCGCCTGGTGGCCGTCAGCGGCTTCGATGCGGTGTCATTGCGCTTTGATCCCGCCTCGCCCTTGCTCGCCGGCTCCACGGCGGATTTTGCGCCGCTATGGGCGGAGGCCATCGGCATTCAGGAGACTGCGGCATTCCGCGCCGAAATCGACGACCTGTTCACGCGGATCGGCCTTGAATCACTCACGCAAATCGGCGATCCCGGCATTGCCTTCGGCGCCCTGCGCAGGCGCGGCCTGACGCTCGGCGTGATCACGAATGATTCCGAGCGCGGCGCGGTGGCGCAGCTTAATGCGCTGGGCCTGATTGAGTGTTTCAGCTTCATCGCGGGCTGGGATTCCGGCCATGGGCGCAAACCGGGTCCGGGACAAATCGAGGCGTTCCTGAAACTGCACGGAATGCGGCCTGACGAAGTGATCATGGTCGGGGATACGCTGCACGACATGCACGCGGCGCGCGCCGCCGGCGTTGTGGCTCTGGGTGTGGCTTCCGGCCTGCTCGGAGCGGAAGCCTTCGATGGCCATGCGGATCACGTGCTGCCGTCGATCATGGAGATTGCAGGCTGGTTGGATGGCTGACGTCGCCGCCCCACCGCGTCCAGGCAGCGCGCTTCGCCGCGCCATCCCCGTGCTGGGGTTCACCCAGATGGCCGCCTGGGGGACGACCTACTATCTGCCGGCGATCTTCAAGACGCAATTCTCCAATGATCTTGGGCTTTCCGAACCTGCCGTTTTCGCCGGCGTCGCCGTCACGCTCATCGTCTCAGCACTGATCGCCTGGCCCGTCGGGCGGCTGATGGACGAGCAAGGCGCGGGACGGCTGATGCCGGTCGGCTCCGCCTGCCTCGCCGCAGGGCTGGCGACGCTCGCCTTTGCGCAGGGACCCATCGCCTATTTCCTGGCCTGGACCTTTTTCGGGTTCGGCATGGCGCTTTGCATGTCCAACGCGGCCTTTTCGGCCCTGACGCAGATGGCAGGGCAGGAGGCGCGCCGCTCGATCGTGATCCTGATGCTGTTCGGCGGCATGGCCTCCACGGTCTTCTGGCCGCTGACGCTCTGGCTCGACGGACAAGTGGGGTGGCGCAGCACCTGCCTGATCTATGCGGGCATGCACATCCTGATCTGCCTGCCATTGCACGGCATCTTCCTTGCGAGCGGCACGACGCGCTCGGCGCGCCAGGATCTGCAGCAGGAAGAGCGGCCGGGACTGATCCCGCCGGAGCGGCGGGGATTGGCCGCCGTCCTCATCACCATCGTTTTTTCCTGCAGCGGTTTCGTGTCCTGGGGGCTCGACCTCCATCTGATCACGATCCTGGGCGATTTCGGCCTCGGCGCCGCTGCTGCGGTTTGGGTCGCCTCGCTGAAGGGGCCCGCCACGCTCGCCGCCCGGCTCGCCGATATCACCCTGGCCGGGCGCGTCACGCCGATGCAAAGCGCGATGATCGCCGGCTCGCTGACGCCGCTGGGCCTCGTGCTGGCGCTGGTCCTGGGCAGCGGCATGGCTTCCGCCGTCATCTTCATCGTCGTCTACAGCCTTGGCACCGGCCTGATCACGGTCGCCCGCGCCACCTTGCCGCTGCTGCTGATCGGTTCGAAAGGCTACGCCACGACGCTCGGCCGGCTGACGCTGCCGACCCAGATGATCTATGCGGTCTCGCCGATGACCTTCGGCCTGATGATGGAGCGCGTCGGCTCATCGGGTGTTCTGCTGGTCGCGCTTTTCGCCTCGCTCGTCTCCTTGTGGGCGATGCTGCATCTGATGCGCATGACTGGAACGACGGCGGCCTGAACCGTTCGGCATCCTTATGAACGGCATCTCTTCTCCTTCTCCCCGATCCAGATGAGGCTTGCCTCATCTGGACACTTCTGTCGCCCAACAAGGGCAGGCCCTTGTTGGGTCACGGGGAGAGGGAGCTGCAAGGGTTTGCGTCCTTCACGCCTTCCATGGCGCGGCCGCATCGTCTATGGCAGAGCGTCTGTCAGGAAAAGGATCCCGATGTCCGTCGTCGCGTCAATCCGCAAGCAACTGGCGCCCATCCATCCGGAAGGGTATCTCTTCATTGCGCTCTTCGCGCTCGCTGCCCTGGCCTTGGGCTGGCTGTGGTCGCCGCTGGGCTGGATCGGCTGGCTGCTGACCGCCTGGTGCATCTATTTCTTCCGCGATCCGCCGCGGGTGACAGCGATGCGGGAAGGTCTTGTGATCTCACCGGCTGATGGCAGGGTCGACATGGTCGGCTATTTCATCCCGCCGCCCGAGCTCGAGCTTGGCGAAAAGCCCCTGCCGCGTGTGACGATCTTCATGTCCGTGTTCGATTGCCATGTGAACCGTGCGCCCGTCGCCGGAAAGATCACGAAGGTCGCCTACAAGCCGGGGCTGTTCCTCAGTGCCGATCTCGACAAGGCGAGCGAGGACAATGAGCGCAATGGCATCGTGATCGACACTGCGGCGGGCCGTTTCGGAATCGTGCAGATCGCCGGACTGCTGGCGCGCCGGATTGTCTCCTTCGACAATGCCAGGGAAGGCGCCGCCATCCAGGCCGGCGAGCGCTTCGGCCTGATCCGCTTCGGTTCGCGCGTCGATGTCTATATGCCCGAAGACGCGAAGCCCCTGGTCGGGGTCGGGCAGACTTCGCTTGCCGGTGAAACGATACTCGCGGATCTCTCGTCCAAAGAGGCGCAACGCACCTTCAAGGTCGGGTGAGGATTCCATGCGTTCACGGCCGAGGATCAAGGCATGACCGACCCGATTACCGATCTCTTCCCGCCGTTCCAGCCCGATCCGGATGAGCCGAAGCGCCGCCGGTTCAAGCCGGTCCCGCTGCGGGTGCTGATCCCCAACATGGTGACGCTGCTGGCGCTTTGCCTTGGCCTCACGGCCATCCGCCTGGCGATTGAGGGGCGGATCGACAGCGCCGTTTACGCCATCCTCTTCGCCGCGCTTCTGGACGGCATCGATGGCAATCTGGCGCGCTACCTCAAGGGAACGTCGCGCTTCGGCGCCGAACTCGATTCCCTCGCCGACTTCGTCAATTTCGGCTGCGTGCCGGCGCTCGTGCTCTATTTCTGGATGCTCAAGGATTTGAAGGCGCTCGGCTGGATCGTCTGCCTCGTCTTCGCGATCGCGATGGTGCTGCGGCTGGCGCGCTTCAACGTCATGCTCGACGATCCGACCCGTCCGGAATGGAAGAAGGGCTTCTTCGTGGGCATGCCCGCCCCCATGGGCGCGGCCTGCGTGCTGCTGCCGCTCTATGCCTCGCTGGCCGGACTGCTGCCGAATTTTCCGGGGCTGCCGTTTCTGGTGCTGCTCTATACGCTGCTGATAGCCTTCTTCACCATCAGCACGATCCCGACCATCTCATCGAAGCGGCTGAGCCAGAGCATCAACCGCAGCTATGTGGTGCCAATGTTCGTGCTGGGCGTGCTGCTTGTCGGCCTGCTGGGGTCGCATACGTTCGAGACGCTTTCCGGCCTCATCGTGCTCTATCTGATCAGTCTGCCCGTCGGCATCATCCGCTACCGCGAAATGGACAGGAAGTGGCGGGCGGCCATGGCTGGGGAGACCGCTCAGACGGCGGCCCCGACGCCTCCTGCATGAGCGCCCCGCGGGTTTCCGTTGCCGGGTCGATCAACATGGACGTTGCAGTCCATGTCGCCCGCCTGCCTTTGCCCGGCGAAACGGTGCCTGGCGGCGAAGCAACCCTTTCGCTTGGCGGCAAGGGCGCCAATCAGGCGGTGGCGGCGGCGCGGCTCGGTGCGTCCGTCGCGCTGATCGGCAGGGTGGGGCGGGACGCTTTCGGCGCTGCGGCCTTGACGGCTCTGACGGCTGAGGGCATCGATCCAGGCGGCATCATCCAAATGGATGACGCAGCGACGGGCGTCGCGCTCATCACCATCGGTGAGGGCGGCCAGAACATGATCACCGTATCGCCCGGCGCGAACGCTTGGCTTTCACCGGCGGATATCCTGAATCGGGCGGCGGCGCTCAGCCGTTCGAATGTCTTGCTTTTGCAGAATGAAGTGCCGGGTGAGGCCGCTCACGCAGCGATTCAACTGGTGCGGCAGGGGCCATGCCTCGTCATCTGCGATCCGGCGCCGGCCTTCGGCTACGATCCTGCCCTGATCGCTGCGGCGGACATCATCACGCCCAACGAAACGGAGGCTTTGGCGCTCACCGGGATCGCCGTCCTCGATGCCGCAAGCGGGCTCGCTGCGGCGCGCCGTCTGGTGGCGATGGGCGCGCGGGTCGCCGTCGTGAAGATGGGCGCCCGCGGCGTGGTGTTCGCAGGGGCCGAGGGAGAAGGCGCGGTCGCGGCGCCCCCGGTCGAAGCTGTCGACACGGTCGCCGCAGGCGATTGCTTCAACGGCGCGCTGGCGGTCTCGCTCGCTGAAAAGCCGGAGGGAGGCTTGCGCGCCGCGTTGGCTTTCGCCTGTCGCGCCGCAGCGCTCTCCGTGACGCGGAGCGGGGCGTCGCAGTCGATGCCGCGGCGGGCCGAGCTTCTGTGAGAGCAAACAGAAAGAGCGCCGTCGGGGAGACGCTCCTTCATCACTGAGAACGGCGGCCCGCGATCCGGCCGTCGATCATGCCTTCGGCTTGGGAGCCTTTGCCGGCGGCTTGCCCTTGACGGCCCGCATCGGCTTCACGACCTCGACATTGGCCTTGCCGAGCGTGCCGTCATCCTTTGATGTCGCAACCAGTCCCTTGGCGACGCGCTTGGAGAAAGCCGTCTCCTTGCCAGCCGCCAGAACCTTCGCCTGCTTCACCCATTCCTCGCGCTCGATGCGGCCCGGGAAGGCGAGGTAGCTGCCGACCCAGAGCGTTTCCTGCGCCGTCCATGCGGCGACCTGGTCGAAATGCCAGATCCCAAGACCATGCAGGCGGGCCTCGTTCTGCTTTCCCACGCCGCTGATGCGCTTGAGATCGTCGGCCTTGCCCCCGCGCGGCGCGGCGAAACCGCCGGGCCGCTGGCCGGGAACCTTGTCCTCTCCGGCGATTTTCGGTGCAGCTTTCGGCTCGGGCGCCTCGACGGCGACCGGTGCGGCGGCCGCAGGTTTCGGCGCCGGCTTGGGAGCCGGAGCAGCCACCAGAGCTGGCGGGGCGACGATATCGGCCTTCGCCAGGCTGTAGCCTGCCGGCAAGGCCTTCACGGCCCCGATCACCGCATCGAAATTCGCTTGCGTTCCCGCCACGCCGGTCAGCGTGTACTTCGTATCGATCAGGCTGGCGATGCCCCGGTCGAGCTTCGCGAGATGGCCAAGCGCGGCGGATGCCATGCTGTCGAACCCTGCTGGCGCACCGGCGCCCATCTGCAGCTTGTCGATGACGGCCAGCGGCGCGAGCGCGGCTCTGGCGGCTGCAACGGCGCTCTCGCGCAAAACAGCCGAGGGGCTGTAGCCGGTGAGCGTGACGCTCGCGGCGTCTTTCGCAGCCTGCCATTGGTAGGGCTTGACCAGGGTGGGTCCCGCAGCGGCCGGCGCGGATGCCGGCATCGGAACCGCCATGTCCGGCAACACCGCCGATTCCGGCCAGGTCGTCAGTTTTGCAACCGCTGTGGCGCCTGCGGCAGTCAGCGGTTCGGGGTCGAGAAGTGACCTCGACAGACAGCCGATAAGGCAGCCGAAAACGTACCAGAAGAAGAAAATCATGCCCGTGTCGAACCACAGGCCGAGGCGTCCCGGCAGGGTGAGGAAGGCGCAGATCAGAATGCCGAGCAGGAAGGCGATGACGCCCCAGGTCAGCCAACCCAGTCCTTCTAGAAC
This sequence comes from Methylocystis sp., assembly GCA_020252485.1. Classification (GTDB taxonomy): domain Bacteria; phylum Pseudomonadota; class Alphaproteobacteria; order Rhizobiales; family Beijerinckiaceae; genus JADCCX01. The sequence goes on along the minus strand of JADCCX010000008.1, from coordinate 71,156 downwards.
GGGCTGTTTGCGGCAGGAGAGCCAGCCGATTGCAATGCCGAGCAGGGCCGCAGCCACGATCCAGAGCCAGAGGGTTTGATGAAGATATGCCATGATGTCATTCCCTCGCTTACTTCACCGTGAACTCAACGCGACGATTCTTCTGCTTGTTTTCAGGCGTATCGTTGGGGGCGATGGGCTTCGTTTCACCATAGCCCACGGCCTTGAGGTTGGTTCCCGCCACGCCTTCGCGGACGAGGAATTCGACCACCGCCTGGGCGCGCCGTTCCGACAGGTCGACGTTATAGGCTGTGGTCCCGTCCGCGTCGGTGTGGGCGCTGATCTCGATCGTGTAGGTGAGGCAGGTCTTGGCGACACCGGCAAGCCTGCCAAGCAACAGATAGGAGACCGGGCGGATCGTCTCCTTGTCCGTATCGAACAGGATCGGCTCATCGAGCAGGGCATTGAACTGTTCCTGGCACGATTCAACCGTCCCGGGAGGCGCCGCAGTCGCCGGAAGCGGGACCAGCGGCAATGGCGGCGGGGCAGGCGGCGCCACGGCAACCGGCGGAGGCGGGGTGACAACAACCACAGGCGGTGGAGGCGGCGGAGCAGGCGCCGTGATCTCCTGACGGGCCAATGTGTAACCGGCTGGCAGACGCGCTGTGGCGGCGACCACCTCCTCGCGCACAAGGGTCGACGGCGCGGCGCCGGTGATGGTGTAGGCGCTGTTCGACAGACCGGCCGTGCCGCCCGTCAGTCGTGTCAACTGCCCGATGGCATAGGCCGCCATGCCGCCAAAGCCGTTCGGCGCGCCAGCGCCCAAAGATTGCTGATCGGTCACCAGCGCATCGGGCGCAATGGCGCGTGCGGCGGTCACCGTGGCCGCGCGGGTCGCCTCATCGGGAACGAAGCCCGAAAGGGTTATGGCGATGCCGTTGCGCACGGCGGACCATGTATAGGGGCTGATCACAGGGGAGGTTACATCCTGACGGGCGAGCGCGAAGCCGGCAGGCAGAGCGCGAACCGTTGCTGTCAGACGGGAGACGGCCTCGCCCGTGGGAGCCAAGCCGGTCAGTGAGTAATTGGCGTCTGTCAGGCTGGCGATGCCGTCTGTCAGCGCCGCGAGATGGCCGAAGGCTGCGGCCGCCATGGCCTCCAGCCCCGCCGGTGCACCTGCTGCGAGGCGCATCTGATCGGAAATGACGGCGTTTGGGGCAGCGGCCTTCGCGGCTTCGGCGATCCTGGCCTTGAGCTCGGCGGAAGGCGCCAGCCCGGTCAGCGTGATCGTCTGACCGGCCTTCTGCGCCTGCCAGAGGTAGGGACGCACCACCGGCAGGCCGACAGTGACGGAGCCGGAGACGCCCTGCGGCAGAGCCGCCGCTGATGCCGCCTGGAACGCCTCAAGCGAAGGCGCCGTGCCGGTGATGGCCAGCACGCTGTCGGTGAGGCTGGCCCTGCCATCGGGGAGGCGCGCCAACTGTGCGAGCGCATAGGCCGTCGCCGCGCCGAAAACAGCCGGCACCCCGCGCGCCAGACGCAATTGATCGACCACTTCGGTATTCGGCAGCGCCGCGCGCGTGTCGGCGATCAGCTTCGCCCTGGTCGCCTCATCCGGCACGAAACCGCCAAGCGTCAGCTTGTTGGCTTCGCGTGCTGCAGACCAGATGAAGGGCTTGGCTTCGGCGAGAACGGTCGTCCTGTCCTCAATCCTGCGAACGCCGAAGACCGAAGCCACAGCCTCTTCCGCCGCCCTCTGCGCGGCGGGCGTCGGGGAAACGCCCGTCACGGTCGCATCGCGTCCGTCAAAGGCAGCGGTGGCCCATGGCGCCTTGGCCTTCAGCGCCTCATTGACCGATCTTGCGGTGAGGTCTGCCTGGATCGAATCGTGACGCAGGAGGCCCGCGGCGATCCACAGTAACGCGAGCGGCAACAGGCCCCATAACCAGCGTTTTGGCTGACACATTCGTTTCGCCCTTCCCCTAAACAGCAATCATTGCGGCAAGTCCCAACGTCCGGACCTGAGCCGATTTCGTCCCTGACCGTCGAAGGTGAAGGATTGACGAAAAAGGTCTCGCCTCCCGGCAGAGATTATTCACAGTTTTCAGCGACTCGCCAAGCCTAAAGAGGAGTCAAATGAGCGGGTGGATCAAGCGCGTCGTTATGCGGGCCCGGCGCTGCCCCTCACCCCGACCCTCTCCCCGTAAACGGGGAGAGGGAGATGGTCGGGCGGTCCCGTCGCCGCGCCCCATATCGGGCTTGCCCGATATGGACATCGACGTCTGCGCAAGTCGGGAACACCCGACTTGCGAGCGGGGAGAGGGTTAGGGTGAGGGGCAAGGCGACAAGCCAAGCCGAGGACAAATGGCGCCCCCGCCTTACCCGTTGACGCGCGTCACGCTCGAAACGATGGGCTTCGCCTTGAGTTCGGCGATCACCGCGCTGAGGTGCTTGAGATCCCAGACCTCGAGATCGATCATCATCTCGCGGAAATCGTTGGATTTCGATGTCATGACGATGTTGTCGATATTGCCGTCGCTGTCGCCGATCACCTTGGCGATATCGGCGAGCGCGCCTGGCTCGTTGATGACCGACACGGTGATCTGAGCCGGGAAGCGGCTTTTCCTGGCTTCGTCGATGTCCCACCGGACATCGAGCCACCGCTCCGGCTGATCATCGAAGACGGAGAGCCCGGCGGACTGGATCGGATAGATGGTGATCCCTTCGCCGGGATTGAGGATTCCCACAATCCGATCGCCCGGCACGGCGCCGCCGTTGGGGGCGAAGCTTACGGGCAGATCGCCCTGCAGGCCGCGAATAGGGATTGAGGCCTCGGGGTCACGCCGATCCGGCACCTTGAACTTGAGGTTTTCCCCCTGTTTCAGCTCGAACCAGCCCCCTTTGCCATCGCTTCCGGGACCCGCGTTCTGTTCCTCCCTGAAGTCCGGGTAGACGGCCTTGACCACGTCCGAGGACACCATTTCGCCGCGTCCCACCGCAGAAAGGACATCATCGACGCTGCTGCGCGCCAATCTTGGCAGGGCCGCCTTCAGCTTGGCGTCGCTGCAGGGTTTGCCGGCTCTGGCGAAGGCCCGTTCGAGGATCTGGCGTCCAAGGCCCGTATATTGCGCCTTGACAGCGGCGCGGGTCGCCCGCCGGATGTCGGCCCTGGCCTTGCCGGTGACGACCGCCGTTTCCCAGGCCGCCGGCGGCGTCTGGCCTGGAGCCCGGATAATCTCCACCTGATCGCCGTTCTGAAGCTCTGAAAGCAGGGGCGCGCTCCGGCCATTGACGCGGCATCCCACGGCCTCGTTGCCGATGGCGCTGTGCAGCGCATAGGCGAAGTCGATCGGCGTTGCGCCCCGCGGCAGGGCGATCAGCGCGCCCTTCGGCGTGAAGCAGAACACCTGATCGTGGAAGAGTTCGAGCTTGGTATGCTCCAGGAACTCTTCGGGGCTGTCGCCCTCGGAAAGCGCGTCGATCGTCTTGCGCAGCCATTGATAGGCATTCGATTCCGCGGCTCCGCCTTCGGGCCGGAACTCGAGCCCATCCTTGTAAATGGCATGCGCTGCGATCCCGAATTCGTCGATCTGGTGCATCTCCCAGGTGCGGATCTGCAGTTCCACCCGCTGCCGGCCGGGTCCGATGACTGTCGTATGGAGCGAGCGGTAGTCGTTCTGCTTCGGCGTCGAGATGTAATCCTTGAAGCGGCCCGGCACCATCGGCCAGACGACATGCACGGCGCCGAGAACCCGGTAGCATTCGGGGATTGTGTTTACCAGCACGCGGAAGCCGAAGATATCAGAGAGCTGCTCGAAGCCGATCGACTTGCGCTCCATCTTCTTCCACACGGAATAGGCGGTCTTCTGCCGTCCTTTCACATCGGCCTTCAGGCCTTGCGCCTGCAGCTTCGCGACAAGCTCCTGCTCGATCTTCTCGATCAGCCCCTTGTTCTTCTCGCCCAGTTCCGAGAGCTTCGCCTTCACCATCTGATGCGCATCCGGCATCAGATGGCGGAACGACAGATCCTCCAGCTCGTCGCGCACCTCCTGCATGCCCATGCGGCCGGCCAGCGGCGCATAGATATCGAGCGTTTCCTCTGAGATGCGGGCGCGTTTGCTGGGCGGCACGTAATGCAGCGTCCGCATGTTATGCAGCCGGTCCGCGAGCTTCACCAGCAGCACGCGCACATCGGACGAAATCGCGATCAGCAGCTTGCGGAGGTTTTCGGCCTGTGCGGCTTTCTTCGATACAAGATCGAGCTTCTTGATCTTCGTCAGCCCGTCCACAAGCTGGCCGATTTCCGCGCCGAAGATCCGGTCGATCTCCTCGCGCGTGGCCTCGGTATCCTCGATGGTGTCGTGCAGGACGGCTGCGACGATGGTGGCGTCATCGAGCTTCAGATCGGTGAGGATGGCGGCGACTTCCAGCGGATGGGCGAAATAGGGATCGCCCGAGGCCCGCTTCTGGTTGCCATGCGCCTTCATCGCATAGACATAGGCGCGGTTGAGCAGCGCCTCGTCCGTGCCCGGATTGTAGCGCTTCACCCGTTCGACGAGATCATATTGCCGCATCATCGGGAGGCGACGCTCCCACGCGCTGGTGCTTGCATGCAACGACAATAGGCGCGGCGGGAAGGCCGCCGCAAGCCTTGGGTTTCACCCTGGGCGATTTTGGGCCGGCGGGAGGGTGAAATCGCCTCAGCGCACCGGCGGCGCGTAAAGGATGCCGCCGTTGAGCCAGAGCTGATTGAGCCCGCGCGGGATGCCGAGGCGCGAGTTGACGCCGACATTGCGCTCGAAGATCTCGCCGTAATTGCCCGAAGCCTTCACGGCCTGAAGCGCCCAGGCGGGAGAAAGGCCGAGCTTGCGGCCGAATTCGCCCTCGGTCCCGGCAAAGCGCTTGACGTCGGGCTTGGTGGAGCGGGCGGCCTCGTCGGCGTTGGCCGCTGTGACGCCCAGTTCCTCGGCATTGATCAGCGCGAAATTCACCCAGCGGACGATTGTGTACCAGGCGATATCGTCGGCCCGCACGGCGGGGGCCAGCGGCTCCTTCGAGATGATGTCGGGGAGCACGACGGCGTCGCCGGGCTTCGCAAGCTTCAGGCGCTCGGCGTGCAGGCCGGAGCTGTCCGTGGTCATCACGTCGCATTCCTTCGCCTCGAAAGCGGCAAGCGTGCGCGCTGAATCGGGAAAGGTCTTGATCTCGGCCGTCATCGAATTCGTCCGGAAGAAATCCTCCGCGCCGGCCACTGCGGTCGTGCCCTGCTGGACGCAGACCCTGCTCTTGTCGAGCTCCAGCGCCGAGACGGCCTTCTTGTCGCGGCGCACCAGGAAGCCCTGGCCGTCATGGAAGTTGATGCCTGCGAATAACAGGCCAAGGCCGGCCTCGCGGTCCAAAGTCCAGGTCGAGTTGCGTGAGAGGACGTCGATCTTCTTCTCGCGGAGAGCGTCGAACCTTTCGCTGGCGGAAAGCGGAACGAAGGTCACCTTCGTCCCATCGCCGAAAATGGCCCCTGCCACGGCGCGGCAGAAGTCCACATCGAACCCCGACCACTGGCCATTGCTGTTCCTTTCAGAGAAGCCGAACAGCCCTTGGCTCACGCCGCAATTCAGCGTGCCGCGCTGGCGGACATCGTCGAGCGTGCCGGCATTGGCGGCCTGCGGCAGGAGCGCAAGGCAGGCAAGCCCGCCGCCGAGCAGCGCCTGGCGGATCATCTTCAAACTCAAGGCCATTCTTGTCTCCTGTCAGATCGTGGCTCCGTGGCGGATCACGACTTTCGCGCCCATGGGGACGCGTTCGTAAAGATCGATGACGTCCCCGTTCGCCAGGCGGAAGCAGCCGGACGAGATCGACTGGCCGATGGTTTCCGGCTGGTTGGTGCCATGGATGCGGTAGACGGTTGAGCCGAGATAGAGCGCCCTTGCGCCCATCGGATTGCCGGGTCCGCCCGCCATGAAGCGCGGCAGATAGGGCTGACGCACGATCATCTCCGGCGGCGGCGTCCAGTCGGGCCATTCCGCCTTGCGTGTGATCTTGACGAGGCCCGACCACTGGAAGCCCTCGCGGCCAACTCCGATGCCGTAGCGCAGCGCGCGGTTGCCCGGCATCACGACATGCAGAAACCGCTCCGAAGTGTGGATCACGACAGTGCCCGGCTCCTCGTTGGAGCGGAAGAAGACGACCTGACGGGCGAAAGGCCCGTCGGTGATCACCACTTCCTCGGTCGAGATGCGGCCGGGCTCATCGCCAATCGACATCGTTTCCTTCATGGCGCGATCGGAGGCGGCCTGCGCGGTCACGGCTTCGACGGCGAAAAGAGTTGCGGCGGCCGCGAAAATCGTCCGCGCCAGCGTGGCTTGCAGGGTGGTTCTCATGATTGGTTTCCCTTTCGTGGTCGGCTTGAGCGGCTGTCAGCAGCGCACATAGATGAATGTGCCATAGCGGTTGTTGGCGTCCGCGTCCACGAACCGCATCACCATCTCCTTGTCCGAAATCGTGACAATTTCGCGGTCCTGCCAATCGCCGGGCGGCGATTCGAAGCCGAGATAGGTCTTGCCGTCGGAACCGCCCTTGATCCGCAGCTCGTAGAGTTTCGTGTCGTCCGCCACATACATCATCACGCCGCCGGTCGGCCCCTTCTCGATGACGAGGGCCTGTTTGCATTGTGCCCGGGCCTGCGCCTGCACCCGCGCCCGGTCCTTTTCCTGGCGGTAGGAGGCGACGCCCCAACGCCCGACGAGCTGTTCCGAGCGCGTATTCGTCGGCACTTCGGTCAGCGAACTGCCGCCGGCGAGCGGGAGGTCCGTCGTCGGCGCCTCGGTAACGGGGACGGTCGAACAGGAGGCGAGGCTCACGGCGATGAGGAGCGCAGCCAGCGCCCCTGATCCCGAATGCCCTCCCAAGCGACGCTTGCTGAACTGATGTGATTTCGTCCTTGCGGCATTAGTTTGCAACGCTCGCCTCCCGGTTTGTCCAACCGCACAATTGTGTTGTTCTTTCCCGCATAAATTAACCGTAGACACCATATTGGCAAGCATTTCCATCGCTCCTGCGAACCGCAGTCAGCGCGGGACGGCATTCATTCGCCGTCATCGCCTCCGAACAGGCCGAACTGCGCGGTGTCACGCTGCGGTTCGGGCAGGCCCAGATGGCGGAAGGCGTGGCCCGTCAGCAGACGGCCGCGCGGCGTGCGCTGCACGAAGCCCTGCTGCATCAGATAGGGCTCGATGATCTCCTCGATGGCGTCGCGGCCTTCGGAGAGCGAGGCGGCGATGGTCTCGACGCCCACCGGCCCGCCGCCGAACTTCTCGGCGATCGTGATGAGGTATTTCATGTCCATCTGGTCGAGGCCGAGCGCATCGACATCCATCATCCTGAGCGCCTTGTCGGCGACGGCGCGGGTGACGGTATCGGCGCCGTCGACAAGCGCCACATCGCGCACGCGCCGGAGCAGGCGCCCGGCGATGCGCGGCGTCCCGCGGGAGCGCCTGGCGATTTCGTTGGCGCCTTCTTCGGACATGGAGAGGCCCATGACGCGGCTGCCGCGCTTCACGATGAACTCAAGCTCCTCGATCGTATAGAACTGCAGCCGGATCGGGATGCCGAACCGGTCGCGCAGCGGCGTCGTCAACAGGCCGGCGCGGGTTGTGGCCCCAACAAGCGTGAAGCGCGGCAGGTCGATCTTCACAGAGCGGGCGGCCGGGCCTTCGCCGATGATGAGATCAAGCTGGAAATCCTCCATGGCGGGATAGAGGATCTCCTCCACAGCCGGATTCAGGCGATGGATCTCGTCGATGAACAGCACGTCGCGCTCTTCGAGATTGGTGAGCTGCGCGGCAAGATCACCCGCCTTGGCGATCACCGGGCCGGAGGTGGAGCGGAAATTGACGCCGAGTTCGCGCGCCACGATCTGCGCCAGCGTCGTCTTGCCCAGCCCCGGCGGGCCGACGAACAGCACATGGTCCAAGGCATCGGTGCGCCTGCGCGCCGCCTCGATATAGACCGAGAGGTTCTCCCGCGCCTGCTGCTGGCCCACGAAATCCGCCAGCACCTGCGGGCGGATCGAGGCCTCCATCAGGTCTTCGTCGCGGCGTTCGCCGGAAATGATGCGGGGCGTGGACAAAGGGCAGCGTTTCCGGCGGGTGATTCCGCCTCATCGGCATACACGCGGGGAGGGTGCGGCGCAAAGCGCCTGTCCCCGTCACCCGATGCCGAAAGGATCAGACGCGGCGCGCCTTGATGGTGCGGCCGTCGGCTGCCTTCAGCGTCAGCACGCCGTCTGCCGTTTCCGCAGCGGCCGCTTTCAGGAGCAGATCGAGGAACGTCCGCTCCAGCGCCATCTGCGGCTCGGGGCAGGCCATCATCGTCGAGCCGGCCTGCGTCGTCGAAAAGCCGGTCGGGCTCGCCTTGAAGCTTGCGAAATAGCGGTTGCAGAAGGATTTTCCGGCAACACGCCCATCCGCGAAGGCGAGCGTCGCCTCCTCCGCCGGAGCGATCGCCTGGTCGGCCATCTCGAAAACGCGCCATTCGCCCGCCAGCGCCTCGGCGGTGGCCTGCGCCATGGCGGGAAGGGGCAAGGCCAGCGCTGCGGCAACGGCCAGTCGAAACAACATTCTCCACTCCTGCCTTCCGCCGCCTTCAGAGAATCGGGCGGGATCGCGTCGCTGGAATCAAACGAGACTCATTCACAAAGCTTGGCCAAAATATGTTTCCTCCCGCTCGCGATCAGGACTTGCACTCAGGACTTGGGCGCGGGCGGCGGCGGCGGCGTGATTTCATTCGCCGGGGCGGCGTCAGCGGCCGGTTCCGAAGAACGCCCGCGCAGCCTGCGCTGCGACGAGGAGCGGGAAGGGAGGTCCGCTTTTTCCAGCGTCACCTGGACAGGATTGGGGATGTGTTCGAGCGCCGAACCCGTGGCAACGTCTACGCCAACGCCGATGACGCCGCCAACAAGGGCGTTGCCGGCAACGCCGAGGGCGCCAGTGCCTGCAAGCTGCGTCCGCACTTCGACGATAGCTTCCTTGTAGCCGGCGAGAACGAACTTCACAGAGATCTCATCCTTGCGGTTGAGCGTGAGCGTGCATGGCGTCGTGCAGGTATGGTTGAGCGAAGTAATCACTTGCGCTCCCGGAGGCTCGGAAAAAATCTGGACCTTGTTCGTCGTGCCCCGCGTGACGGTCGCGCAGGCGGACACTGCCGCCGCCACGGCAGCCGCAACACCCAAATATTTCATGCTTGTAGCCCCCATAACCCTAACGGATTTTTACAAGCATATTAGCCTTGATGGCCTTTCCCGCAAAGCGGGAAAGGCTGCCAAATCACAATTCTCGGCTGTCTAATGGCTCTATGCGGGCCAGCGCTCACCCCACGGCTGTCGAATGCAGCCGCGCGCCGCGCGCCGTCAATTTGTTGAGCGCCGAGAGATAGGCCTTCGCGGATGCGACCAGCGTATCGGGATCGGAGGCCTTGCCCGTCACCGAGCGGCCTTCGGCGGCAAGACGCACGGAAACCTCCGCCTGCGCATCGGTGCCCTCGGTCACCGCATGCACCTGATAGAGCTCCAGCAGCGCGTTGTGCGGCACCAGCTTGTGGATGGCGTTGAAGATCGCATCCACCGGCCCGTTGCCGGAGGATTGGATCGTGTCGTGCTTGCCATCCATATCAAGCGTCAGCGTCGCGGATTGCGGGCCCATCGTGCCGGCGATCACGGTGAGCGCCACGACCTTCATGCGGTCGGCTGCGGTGGCGATGCCTTCATCGAGCAGCGCCTCGATATCCTCGTCATAGACATGCTTCTTGCGGTCGGCGAGCGCCTTGAAGCGGTTGAAGGCATCCTCGATGGCGTTGTCGCCGAGTTCGTAGCCGAGTTCGCGCACCTTGGATTTGAAGGCCGCGCGGCCCGAATGCTTGCCCATCACCAGCGAGGTTTTGGTGACGCCGACCGATTCCGGCGTCATGATCTCGTAGGTGCTGGCGTTCTTCAGCATGCCGTCCTGGTGGATGCCGCTCTCATGGGCGAAGGCGTTCCGGCCGACGATGGCCTTGTTGTATTGCACGGGGAAGGAGGCGGCGGCCGCCACAAGCTTGGAGGCCCGGTTGAGCATCGCGGCCTCGATGCCGGTCGTATAGGGCAGCACGTCGCAGCGCGTCTTGATCGCCATCACGATCTCTTCGAGCGCGGCATTGCCCGCCCGCTCGCCGATGCCGTTGATGGTGCATTCGATCTGGCGCGCGCCGCCGGCGATGCCCGCCAGAGCGTTGGCGACGGCCAGGCCGAGATCATTGTGGGTATGGACGGAGAAGATCGCCTTGCCGGCGTTTGGGACGCGGTTGCGCACGGCCTCGAACATGGCGCGGTATTCGTCCGGCGTCGCATAGCCGACCGTATCGGGCAGGTTGATCGTCGTGGCGCCTTGCGCAATCGCCATCTCCACGCAGCGGCAGAGATAATCGATCGGGGTGCGGGTGGCGTCCATCGCCGACCATTCGACATCCTCGACGATGTTGCGGGCGCGGGCGACCGTGGCGCGGATGATTTCGAGCACCTCATCCTCGCTCTTCTTCATCTGGTACTGCAGATGAATGGGCGAGGTGGAGACGAAGGTGTGAATGCGGCCGCGGCGCGCGTGCTTCACGGCCTCGCCGCAGCGGTCGATATCGGCATTGATGGCGCGGGCGAGGCCGGCGATGACGGCGTTCTTCGCCCGGCCGGCGATGGCATGGACGCTTTCGAAATCGCCCTGCGAGGCAATGGGAAAGCCCGCCTCGATGATATCGACGCCCATCTGGTCGAGACATTCGGCGACCATGAGCTTCTCCTCGAAGGTCATGGTGGCGCCAGGCGACTGCTCGCCGTCACGCAGGGTGGTGTCGAAGATGAAGACGCGCTCGGCGTTCGAGCCGCTGGAAGGAATGGTCGTCATGAATTTGGATCCTTGTCGCTTGCCCCCGAAGCGCAAGAATCATGCACTAGCACCGCGGGGCCCTGAGGTGAACTTCCTTTGAAAGTCCCCTGATGGCCCAGGCGAATGCCCTTACGACCCTCAGGGGTGCATAAGAAGCAGAAGCGCGAGGACGAACAATGCGGAGGCCGCGGCGAAGGTGATCCGCATCTGCTGCTGTCTGAGATCGGCCGCTTTGGCCTTGGTCTTGACCCGCGCCATGCGAAACCTCCGCAATTTTGTGTCGTGAATCAGAAGTTAGGTAAAAGAACGTGTCTGCGCAAGTGGGGCGGTCAAATATCGTGGACGAGCTGTGAAAGGCGGGTTACCGGTGTGGCAAGCGAGTCACACACCTGAGCCGAATCCATGCGCAATGCCCTCATTCCAGCTCTCCTCCTGCCCGCCCTTCTTCTGCTTGCCGCCTGCAACCAGAGCGCCGCACCGCAGCTTGCGCCCGCCAGACAGGCGCCGCCGCAATCCGGCTCGCCGGTGACCCCATCGGATTTCAAGCTTCCGGAGGGGCAGGGCTGCGCAGGCGACATCGCCCGCTTCCGCGCCGTGCAGGACAATGATCTCGCTACGGGGCATGTGAACCAGTCCGTCTACGACCGCATCAGGGCCGAAATCGATCAGGCGGCGGCGCTCTGCGCGGCCGGCAACGATGCGGCAGCGCGCGCTGCGGTGGCGGGAACGAAGCGGCGGTTCGGCTATCCGGGCTAATCCGCTACCCCCGGTCCCGCAGCAAGCGCCGGATGACCTTGCCAGTCGTCGTCAGCGGCATCTCGCCGATGAATTCGATCTCGCGGGGATATTCATGCGCGGAAAGGCGGGTGCGGACGAAGGCCTGGATATCCTTCTTGAGGTCCTCGCTTTCGCCGTAACCGGGCTTGAGCACCAGGAAAGCCTTGACGATCTCGGTGCGCAGCGCATCCGGTTTGCCGACGGCGGCGGCCAACAGAACGGCCTCGTGCTGGATCAGGCAATCCTCGATTTCGCCCGGCCCGATCCGGTAGCCCGATGAGGTGATCACATCATCGTCGCGGCCGACGAAATGGATATAGCCATCCGCGTCCGCCTGCCCCTGATCGCCGGTGGTCATCCAGTCGCCGATGAATTTCTGCTCGGTCGCCTCGGGGCGGTTCCAGTATTGCAGGAACATGACCGGGTCCGGCCGCCTGACCGCGATCTGGCCGAGCTCACCCGGCTCGCAGAAGGAGCCGTCAGGCCGAATGACGCGCACGTCGTGGCCCGGCACTGGCTTGCCCATGCTGCCAGGACGGGAAACACCGATTGCGGCGGCGGAGGCGACGACGAGGTTGCATTCGGTCTGCCCGTAGAACTCGTTGATCGAAAGGCCAAAGGTCTCGCGCCCCCAGGCGAAGGTTTCCTCGCCCAAAGCCTCGCCGCCCGAGCCCAATGTGCGCAGGCCCAGATTGGCGTGGCGGGCAGAGCGCGGGATCGTGCGCAGCATGCGCAGCGCCGTCGGCGGGATGAAGGTGTTGCGGATGCCCTGCGCGGCGATCAGGTTCAGCGCCTCTTCGGGATCGAACTTGTCGAACTTGCGCGCCACCACGGGGACACCCAGATGCAAGCCGGGCAACAGCATGTTGAGCAGGCCGCCAGCCCAGGCCCAATCCGCCGGCGTCCACAGGCGGTCGCCCTCCTGCGGCAGGAATTCATGCGGCATCTGCACGCCGGGCAGATGGCCGAGGACGACGCGGTGCCCATGCAGCGCCCCCTTCGGGTTGCCGGTGGTGCCGGAGGTGTAGATCATCATGGCCGGTTCGTCGGGCGCTGTGTCGGCCGTCACGAAGTCGGGTGATGCAGCGGCAATGATCTCGTCGAAGCCGAGAGCCGCGCCGTCGGGGCCGTCGGTTGAAACGAAAAGATGCGTTCCCATCCCTCCCCCTTGCGGGGAGGGTGGCGAGCGGAGCGAGCCGGGAGGGGGGAGGGATGAAGCGCCGCGCACCTTCTCCAGCCCGACGGCATTGGTGATGAGAGCCGCCGCGCCCGAATCCGCCAGCCGGTAGGCGATGGCGTCCACCCCGAAAAGGTTGGCGAGCGGCACGGCGATAGCGCCAAGCTTGTAGACCGCCATATGGGCGATCGGCACGGCCTGGCCCTGCGGCAACATGATCGCTACGCGGTCGCCCGGCGCAATGCCCCGGGCCGCCAGAGCATTGGCGAGGCGGTTCGCCCGTTCCCGCAGCGCGCCGTAGGTGAGCGTCTCGACCTGACCCGAGGGCTGGAGATCGATGATGGCCACGCGGTCCGGGTCGGCCAGGGCCCAGGCGTCGCAGCAGCTCGCCGCGATGTTGTAGCGCTCAGGGATCAGCCAGCGGAAGCGGGCGATCAGGTCGTCATAGGTGGCGGCGGGCTTGAGCATCGCTGCGTCTTACTCCCTCTCCCTTGAGGGGAGAAGGGCGCAGGACCACTACCCTCCAAAGCCGCTGCGCTTGGCCCAGCCGGTCGTGCGGCTTTCGATCATGTCGACGATCACCACCAGAAACACGCCGAGAATCGCCAGCACGATCAGCGCGGCGAAGATCAGCGGCACGTTGAAATCGGCCGAGGCGCGGGTGATCAGATTGCCGATGCCGAGGTTGGAGGCATTCTGCTCACCGATCACGCAGCCGACATAGGCGAGCGTGATCGCCACCTTCAGCGCGCCGAAGAAATAGGGCAAGGAGCGCGGAATGCCGACCTTCCACATGATATCGAGCCGCGAGGCGCCAAGCGCCTTCATCACGTCCTCGGTTTCAGGCTCGATCGTGGCGAGCCCGGTTGCGACATTGACGACAATCGGGAAGAACGAGATCACGAAGGCGGTCAGCACCGGCGGCAGCCAGCCGACGCCGAACCAGATCACCAGAATCGGCACAACCGCCACCTTGGGGATCGAGTTGAAGCCGACCAGCAGCGGGTTGAGCCCGGCGTAAAGCAGCTTCGATGAGCCGACGAGCAGGCCGATGGCCAGTCCGAAAATGATGGATATGCCAAAACCAGCCATCGTCATCCACAACGTGTGGCCCGCATTGCGCGTCAGCGGCCAGGCGTATTGCTGCATGGCGGCGAAAATCACCGACGGGGCGGGAAGGATGAAGTTGGACACCTTGAACAGCCGGCAGCCCAGCTCCCAGAGGATGAAGAACCCGATCGTGAAGATGAAGGGCGCCAGGCGCTGGGAGAGCGGCTTGGTCATGCTGCGGCTCCGGCCGCCTGGGGATCCAACGCCTGAGGATCCAACGCCTGAGGATCTCTTGCGCTCTTGATCTGGCTTCTCAGCTCATGGACCACATCGGCGAAAGTCGGCGTGTAGGTGATCTCAAGATCGCGCGGGCGCGGGAACGTGACCTCCCGCTCGGCAATGATGCGGCCTGGACGCGCGCTCATGCAGAAGATGCGGTCGCCAAGGAACACGGCTTCCCGCAAGTCGTGCGTCACCAGCACGACCGTGAATTTCTTCAGCGCATGCAGATCGCGGATGACGCACCACAATTCCTCACGCGTGAAGGCATCGAGCGCGCCGAATGGCTCGTCGAGCATCAACAGCTTGGGATCGTGGATCAGTGAGCGGCAGAGCGAGGCGCGCTGCTGCATGCCGCCGGAGAGCTGCCAGGGAAACTTCTGTCCCAAGCCCTTGAGGCCGACGGTAGCGAGCAATTGCTCCGCCTTTTCGACATATTCCGCCTTCTTCTCGCGCAGGAGCGAGCGGTGCGGCTGCACGATCTCGAGCGGCAGCATGATGTTTTCGAGCACCGTGCGCCACGGCAGCATCACCGGGTTCTGGAAGGCCATGCCGGCGATCTTGACGGGGCGATCGACCTTGCGGCCGTCGACCGCCACGCTGCCCTCCTGCGGGAATTGTAAGCCCGTCGCCAGCTTCATCAACGTGGACTTGCCGCAGCCAGAAGGCCCGACGACGGCAGCGAACTCGCCTTCATTGACCTTGATCGACAGGCCTTCGACGGCGAGGGTCGCCGAAGCGCCCGCCTGTCCGCCATAGGTATGCGTGACGTTTTCGATCTCGATGAAGGCCATATTCGAGACTTAACCCTTTCCAGTGGGCGCCAGGCGCGACCTTACCCGCAGCACAATCCGTGCCATCGCGCTGCGGCTGGCGGCGGACCGGCGCGGACTGACCGGGTTCAATCGAGCTTGCGGTCGGCTGCGGGCGGCAGGAAATCCGCCACGAAAGCCGCGCTGGCCTTCGCCTTGTCCTTGAACTGGAAGGTGAGGGCGATCTGGTCCAGCGCCGTGTTCCAGCGGGCCGGATCGATGCCGCCGATGCCATTGGCCTTCACCCATGGGGTGACGACATTCATGTCGAGCGTCATCTTCAGGCGTTCGAGCTCGACATCGCGCTTCGCGACATCGTTGCGCTTGATGACGCTGTCGATCGCGCCGTCGGGATTCTTGACGACGTCCTTGATCGAACGGTTGACGGCGCGCAGGAACCTGCGGATCGCCTCGGGGTTTTCCGCCATCAGCTTCGGCGAGATCATGATGACGTTGCCGTAAAGCTGCACGCCGTAATCGCTCATCAGCAGCAGGCTGATGTCGTCGACCGGAATGCCGCGCGCCTTGAGGTTGATGAAGGAGGAGTTGGAGAAGCCGAAGACGGCATCCACCTCGCCGGACGCCAGCATCGGCTCGCGGACCGGGAACCCGACATTCTCGAACTTCATGCCCGAGTCATTGAGGTTATTGACCGTCTTGAAGATCGGCCATTGGGCGAAGGCCGCATCGGCCGCCGGCGCGCCGAACTTCTTGCCTTCGAGGCTTTTCACATCCGTCGTCACGCCGCGCGACTTGCGGCCGACGATCGAGAAAGGCGGCCGGTCATAGACCATCATGACGGCCTTGACGTCCACCGTCGGGTTCTCGTCGCGGAAGCGGATCAGCGAATTCACGTCGCCGAAGCCGATATCATAGGTATTGGAGGCGACCCGCGGGATCGCCTCGCGCGATCCGTTGCCGGTGTCGATGGTAACGTCGAGGCCCTCAGCCGCGAAGTAGCCCTTGTCGACGCCATTGGCGAACAGGGCGGCCGGGCCCTCGAAACGCCAGTCCAGCGTCATCCGGATCTTCGTGGGCGCCTGGGCGACGGCGGAAGCCGTCAATGCGAGAACAGCAGCGGCAGCGAGCGCGGCGCGGCGGGTCAGATGCAGCACGGGGGAATCTCCTCGAAAAGTCGAAATATCAATTGGTACCGCCGATAATATCTAGAGCCTGAACGGGCAATGGCCAGAGCCCTACTCATACGCAATAGCTGCGCCGGAATCATACTCCCTGGCAGATGCCTGGGGACTCCCAATGCGGCGGTTCCACGGAAATCTCCCGTTTCCGCCGTCATCGCCCTTGAAAAATCCGAAATCCGCGCCATAACGGCTTCGTTCTTCCGGGCCCCTCTGGCGCGATCGTGATCGCGTGATGTCGGATGGATGTTTTTCAACGAGGCCCGGCGGACGCAGTCTTCACAGCGCGTTCCGAAATCGTTTCCTGGTCCTCCTTTCAGAAGGTGGCGCAATGCCCGAATTCCTGCTCGCTGAATGGCTCGACAAGCCGGTCTGGATGTGGATCGCCTTTATGAGCATCGTCGTCGCCCTGCTCGCTTTCGACCTTGGCATCTGGCACAAGGACGACAAGGACATGGGCATCTCCGAAAGTCTCTGGCTTTCCGCCTTTTATCTCGCCTTCTCCTGCCTTTATGGCGCAGCCGTCTGGTGGGCCTATACAAATGGCGCGCTCAAGACATCCGATGGCGTTCACGCCGGCATCGCCTTCTTCACGGGCTTCTTCATCGAGAAGGCGCTTTCGATCGACAATGTCTTCGTCATCTCGCTGATCTTTGGCTATTTCGCCATTCCGCGGAAATATCAGTATCGCGCGCTGGTCTGGGGCATCCTCGCCGTGATCGTGCTGCGCGGCCTGATGATCGCCATCGGCGCGGAACTCGTCGATCGCTACAGCTGGATCCTCTATATCTTCGGCGCGTTCCTGATCGGTACGGGCATCAAGATGCTGGTGGTGCCGGAGGGCGATCCGGACATATCCAAAAACCCGGTCGTCAAGTTCTTCAAGAAGCACATGCGCGTGACGGACGAATTGCACGGCGAGAAATTCTTCATCCGCAAGCCCGACCCGGTGACAGGCAAGATCGTGCTATGGGCGACGCCGCTTTTCCTGGCGCTGGCCGTCATCAACGTGGCGGACATCATCTTCGCCGTCGATAGCGTGCCGGCGATCTTCGCGATCACGACCGATACCTTCATCGTCTACACCGCCAATATCATGGCGATCCTTGGCCTGCGCGCGCTCTATTTCGCGCTGGCCGCCATGGTGCACCGCTTCCATTATCTGAAATATGCGCTGGCGCTGGTGCTGGTGTTCATCGGCCTCAAGATCTTCTGGAACCAGCTGGTCGGCAAGCTCGATCCGGCGATCTCGCTGGGCGTGACGGTGGCGCTGATCGCCGGCGGCATCGTCTATTCGCTGTGGAAGACGAGGGACGAGAAGGCGCCGGCGGTGGCCGAGCGTTGAGCATGGGAGCGTAGGTTTATACTGATCCCGCAGGCGCCATCCGGGAGGGGCGGCTTCTTTGAAGTCCCCCTCGCCAAGATACTTATCTCGTTAAACCGGGCGGAGCGAACGGACTGTGTTCGCTCCGCCTGAACAGGCGCAATGCCGGTCCAGCCTGAACAATCGAGGCAAGCAGCCTCGCACGGACGGCAACATCGGCGGGCAGTACGGAAGTTGACATGACCAAGGCGTCATCGATCAGGTTTCAGCGATACCGGGGCGGATGCCTGTGTGGAGCCGTCAGGTTCGAAGCCGTCGGCGTCCCTGAAAGGCCGCATACGTGTTCGTGCCGCATGTGCCAGCGGCATACCGGAAGTCTCACAGCTGCATGGGTCGAGTTTCCGAAGGAGGCAGTCGCCTGGACAGGGCCTGCGGGCGCGCCTGCGGCATGGCGCTCGTCTGATGGCTCAAGCCGGGCCTTCTGTCCCAGATGCGGGAGCAGCCTTGGCGCGATCGATGACAAGCCCGTCATCGCTCTGCTCGTGGGCGCTTTCGACAGCCCGAACCGGCGTCAATTGATGCCGGTCTATCATTCCTTTCGCAGTCCACGCCCCAAATGGTGGCGCATTGACGTTGACGGGCCAGCCTCCAGGACATGACTCTGCTGGCGCGGAATTCTTAGGATATGCAATGTGGGCTTGTCACCTCTCGGCCACCAGCTAGAACGTCTCGTGCGTCTAGTATCCAACTCTTCGTTTAGGAGTGCGCATGGCAGAGGGCTTGAGCCACCTTACCTTCATCGTCCGCGACCTCGACCGGATGGAACGGCTGCTTGTCGACGTATTTGGCGCACGTAAGATTTACGACAGCGGCGCAGCGACCTTCTCGATCGCGCCTGAGCGCTTCTTTCTGGTAGGCGACGGCTCTGGCGATCCATCCACGCCTGCGCCGGTGTGGATCGCGACGATGGAAGGTGAGCCTCTTTCGAACCGCACCTACAACCACGTCGCCTTCAAAATCACCGAGGCGGAGTATGAGAGTCGTCTCGCCGCAATCCAGTCACTCGGCCTCGACGTCCGCGAAAGCCGCCCGCGCGTCGAAGGCGAAGGTCGCTCGATCTATTTTCACGACTACGACAACCATCTGTTTGAATTGCATACAGGCACACTTGCCGAGCGCCTTCAGCGCTACGCGACAGAACGCTAGGTTGAGGTACGCGTATTGGTGCATGAATCTTTAGATGCCCCCGCCTCACACCGGCAGCGGGGCTTCCGTCTTCACCTCTTCCATCACCGCGTAACTCCGCGTCTCCTTGACGCCGGGCAGCGAGAGGATCGTATCGCCAAGCAGCGTGCGATAGGCCGCCATATCCGAAACGCGGGTCTTGACGAGATAATCGAAGCCACCGGCCACCAGATGGCATTCCAGCACATCCGGCGCGCGCTGCACGGCGGCGCCGAATTTCTCGAAGACGTCGGATGTCGTCTTGTCGAGCGTCACCTCGATGAAGACGAGGAACGAGCGGCCAAGCTTGCCGGGATCGAGCTTCGCGCCATATCCCCGGATCACCTTCTCCTTCTGGAGGCGTTTCACCCTTTCCGCCGTGGCGGTGGGGGAAAGGCCCACCTTGTCGGCCAGTTCGACATTGGAGATGCGGCCGTCCTCCTGCAGCAGGCGCAGGATGCGGCGGTCCAGGCGGTCAAGTTCGGTCAACGTGATACTCGCTGAAATTATGATTGAGTGCAGTGATTATCACTATAAATAAGCGAAAACAATGCTCGAAAGAGCGCCAAACGCGCGATAATGTGCGGATCACATTTCCGGAGATCATCGATGCCAGCCCTGTCCCCGTTTCGCGCCCCCTACGCACCCGATGATGCGGCGCTGGCGGCTGCGCTGCTCGCCACCGCCGCCCTGCCGCCAGAGCGCGAGGCGCGCATCGACCGGCAGGCGAGCGCGCTGATCGGCGCGATCCGCAAGGGCTCGGGCGGCATCGGTGGCATCGAGGAGGTGCTGCGGGAGTATTCGCTTTCCACCAAGGAAGGCCTGGCGCTGATGGTGCTGGCCGAGGCGCTTTTGCGCGTGCCGGATTCCGCCACCGCCGACAAGCTGATCGAGGATAAGCTCGGGCAGGGCGATTTCGCCAACCACGAGTCGCGCTCGGACGCCTTGCTCGTCAATGCCTCGGCCTGGGCGCTCGGCATCACGGCCCGCATCATCCAGCCCGGCGAGGAGCCGGTCGGCATTTTGCAAGGCCTCGCGAAAAGGATCGGGCTGCCCACTGTCCGGGTCGCCACCCGGCAGGCGATGCGCGTGATGGGCAACCATTTCGTGCTTGGCGAAACCATCGCCGATGCGCTCAAACGGGCGGGCACCGGCGATGCGCGGCTGTTCCGCTATTCCTTCGACATGCTGGGCGAGGGCGCCCGCACCGCGGCCGATGCCAGGCGCTACTTCCAGAGCTATGCGGAGGCCATCGCAGCGATCGGCAAGGCGGCGGGCAACCAGCCGCTGCCGGATCGGCCGGGCATCTCGGTCAAGCTATCGGCGCTGCATCCGCGTTACGAGGCGCTGTCGCGCGAGAGGGTGATGGCGGAGCTCGTGCCCCTCGTTGTCGATCTGGCCGGGCAGGCCAAGGCCTTCGACCTCAACTTCACCATCGATGCGGAAGAAGCTGATCGGCTGGAGCTTTCGCTCGATGTGATCGCCGCCGTCGCCGGCGATCCCTCGCTCGCCGGCTGGGACGGGTTCGGACTGGCCATCCAGGCCTATCAGAAGCGGGCCATAGCCGTGATCGACTGGATCGAGGCGCTGGCCAGCGCGCTCGACCGCCGCTTCATGGTGCGGCTGGTGAAGGGCGCCTATTGGGACACCGAGGTGAAGCGGGCGCAGGAGCGGGGGCTTGCGGGCTATCCCGTCTGGACCCGCAAGGCGATGACCGACCTTAATTACGTCGCCTGCGCCGAGCGGCTGCTGGCGGCCCGGCCCCGGCTCTATCCGCAATTCGCGACGCATAATGCGCTCACCGTCGCCGCCATCCTCGAGCGGGCAGGCAAGCCGGAGGGCTTCGAGTTCCAGCGCCTGCATGGCATGGGCGAGGCGCTTTATGACGATCTCCTGAAGGAGAATGCGGGTATCGCCTGCCGCACCTATGCGCCGGTGGGCGGGCACAAGGATCTCCTGGCCTATCTGGTCCGCCGGCTGCTCGAAAACGGCGCCAACACCTCCTTCGTCTCGGCCTCCGCCGATCCCGACGTGCCGGTGGCGGATCTGCTGAAGCGTCCGCAGGCGGTGATCGGCCGGGCGGAGGCGGCGCGCCATCCCAAGCTGCCGCTGCCCGCCGACATCTATGCGCCGGAAAGGCAGAATTCGATGGGCGTCGAACTGGGCCACGAGCCGAGCCTCAAGGGTTTGCTCAAGGAGATGGCTGTGAGCGTCCCTTCTCCCCGTTCTGTACGGGGAGAAGGACAGGATGAGGGGCGGGGTCGGGAGGGGGTGGAAGCCTCGAAACCATCCCTCCCCCCTCCCGGCTCGCTGCGCTCGCCACCCTCCCCGCAAGGGGGAGGGAAGGGCGCTGAACCGGACAAGCTCTTCGCATCCGCCATCGCCGCCTTCCCCGCGTGGAACGCAACGCCGGTGACCGCGCGCGCCGCCTGCCTCGACCGGATGGCGGACAGGCTGGAGGCCGAGCGCGGGCGCTTCCTCTCGCTCCTGCAATCCGAAGCCTTCAAGACGCTGGATGACGCCGTGGCGGAACTGCGCGAGGCGGTGGATTTCTGCCGCTATTATGCGGCGGAGGCGCGCAAACATTTTGCGCCGGAAGGTGTGCTGCTGCCCGGCCCCACGGGGGAGGAAAACCGCCTGCGGCTGAAGGGGCGGGGCGTCTTCGTCTGCATCAGCCCCTGGAATTTTCCGCTGGCGATCTTCCTGGGCCAGGTTGCCGCGGCGCTCGCCGCCGGCAATGCCGTCATCGCCAAGCCTGCCGAACAGACGCCGCTGATCGCGATGGAAGCCGTGAAGCTGCTCCACGCCGTTGGTGTGCCGGAGGATGTGGTGCAAATCGCGGTCGGCGACGGGCGCATGGGCGCGGCGCTGGTGGCGCATCCGCGTGCAGCAGGCGTGTGTTTCACGGGCTCCACCGAGGTGGCGCGGCTCATCAACCGTTCGCTCGCCGCCAAGGACGGGCCGATCGTGCCGCTCATCGCCGAAACAGGCGGCATCAACGCCATGATCGTCGATGGCACGGCGCTGCCCGAACAGGTGACCGACGATGTGGTCATGTCCGCCTTCCGCTCCGCCGGGCAGCGCTGCTCGGCCTTGCGGCTGCTCTGCGTCGAGGAGCATGTCGCGG
Organism: Methylocystis sp.; assembly: GCA_020252485.1. Classification (GTDB taxonomy): domain Bacteria; phylum Pseudomonadota; class Alphaproteobacteria; order Rhizobiales; family Beijerinckiaceae; genus JADCCX01. The sequence goes on along the minus strand of JADCCX010000008.1, from coordinate 49,361 downwards.
ACAAGATCATCGAGATGATCGTGGGGGCTGCGCAGGAGCTGAAGGTGGGCGATCCTGCTGATCTTTCCGTGCAGGTCGGCCCGGTGATCGACGCGGAGGCGAAGGCCCGGCTGGATGCGCATATCGCCGTGATGAAAAAGGAGGCGAAACTGCATTTCGCCGGGAAGGCGCCGGCTGAGGGCACGTACGTTGCCCCGCATGTTTTCGAGATCAGCTGGGTCAGCGATCTGAAAGAGGAGATCTTCGGCCCGATCCTGCATGTGGTGCGCTGGCGCGCGGGCGACCGCAAGCGCGGGCTCCATGCTGTGCTTGACGCCATCGCCGCCACCGGCTTCGGCCTGACGGGCGGATTGCACACCCGCATCGACGAGACGATCCGCGAGGTGGAGGCGCGTTCTCCCGCCGGCAACCTCTACGTCAACCGCAACATGATCGGCGCGGTGGTCGGCACGCAGCCTTTTGGCGGCTCCGGATTGTCCGGCACGGGACCCAAGGCCGGCGGGCCGCATTACCTGATGCGTTTCGCCAGCGAGCAGGTGGTCAGCATCAACACGGCGGCGGCGGGCGGCAACGCCAGCCTGGTGGCGATGGGCGAGGAATAGGACAACTCGTCTTTGCGAGTGCAGCGAAGCAATGACGATTCAGGAATGCCCTAAGCATTCCCACCCATGCCAACCCGTGGCGCGCCATGCGAGATTGCGGCGCAACGCCTGATCGGAATTCCGCCTTTGCGCACACGACCTATCCTTCGCCCCACGCTTGAGGAAGCGCTGCATGAGCGCCATCGGCGGGGCAGACCGGTCCGCATCGGCCTCGTCGGCTGCGGTCAGATGGGGACGGATATCCTTGTCCAGACCAGCCTGATGCGGGGCATTATCGTCGTCGCCTGCGCGGCGACGCGGCCGGAGAATGTCGCGGCAGCGGTCGCCATGGGCGACACGGCGCACCGTCCGCGCGTGGTCTCCGGCGTCACCGAGGCGCGGCAGGCGATCCGGCGGGGGGAACTCGCGGCGCTGACGGGCATCGGGACGCTCTGCCAGATCCCGGAGGTCGATGTCGTGATCGATGCGACCGGCCGCCCCAATGCGGGCGCCGAGGTGGCGACGGCGGCCATCGCAGCCGGCAAGCATATGGTGATGATGAATGTCGAGGCCGATATCACCATCGGCGCCTGGCTGGCCGCCCAGGCAAGGCGCAAGGGCGTGGTCTATACGCTGGGGGCGGGCGACGAGCCCAGCACCACGATGGAGATCATCCGCTTCGCCCGCACGCTCGGCTACGGCATCGTCGCCGCCGGCAAGGGCAAGAACAACGCCTTCCGTATCGATGCGGTGCCGGATGATTACCGGGCCGAGGCGGCGGCCAGGAACATGAACCCGCGCATGCTGGTCGAATTCGTCGACGGCTCCAAGACCGCCGTGGAGATGACCTGCATCGGCAATGCCGCCGGGCTGTCGCCGGATGTTCCCGGCATGCACGGCCCCGCCGCGCCGCTGCATGAATTGCAGAATTACTTCCGGCCCAAGGCCGAGGGCGGGCTGCTGTCGCGCAAGGGCGTCGTCGATTTCTCCATCGCCAAGGGCGTGGCGCCGGGCGTCTTCGTCGTGGTGGAAGCGCCGCATCCCCGCATCATCGAGCGCTTCGATGATCTGCATGTGGGGAAGGGGCCCTATTACGCGCTGACGAAGCCCTATCACCTGACGAGCCTGGAAGTGCCGCTGACGGCGGCTGCCGCCGTGCTCTTCGGCACGACGGAGATGGTCTCGCTGCCGGTCCCTTCCGGCGAGGTTGGCTGCATGACCAAGCGCGACATCGAGCCGGGCGAAACGCTCGATGCCATCGGCGAAACCTGCTACCGCGGCTTCGCGCTCGAACGGGCGGATGCCGTCCGCAAGGACGCCTTGCCCATCGGGCTTGCGCATGGGGCCAAGGTGGTCGAGCGCATCCCGAAAGGCGCGCTGATCACCAGGGCCGCCGCCATCCCCGACAAGAGCCTGATGATCGTCGCGCTGCGCCGCAAGCAGGACGCGATGGTGGCAAGATTGACAGCGCGATGACCCGTATCCTCATCACAGGCTTCGGCCCCTTTCCCGGCATGCCGTCCAATCCCAGCATGCGGCTGGCGCTCCATGCCGGGCGGCTCCGGCGGATGCGCTTTGCCGGCATCACGCGGATCGTCCGGCTGCTGCCCACCACCTGGGCGATGCTGGACGATGTGCCGCGCCTGCTGGCCGAGACAAAGCCCGACGCCGTGCTGATGTTCGGCGTGGCCGGCCGCCGGCGCAAGGTGACGCCGGAGCGTCAGGCGCTGAATCACCAATCATCGCTAAAGCCCGATGCGGACGGAGGATTTTCCGGCTCCAGGGCCCGCGCCATGGGCATGCCGCAGGCGCTGCGCAGTCCACTCGATCCTTTGCGCCTTCAGGTGGCGATTCAGGCGCTTCACGTGCCAAGCGAGGTGTCGCGGAGCGCGGGCGACTACCTCTGCAATGCGCTCTCCTGGCAGGTGATCGCCAGCGGCGCGCCGGCGGTCTTCGTGCATGTGCCGCGCCCCCGCCGCATGATGCGCCGCAAAGGCCAAGAGGAGCGGCACGGGAAGCGCCCGCGTCCGACGATGCGCCAGCTGGAGCTGGCGGCGGAGGCGGCGCTTGGCCATGTCGTCAAGGCTGTTCGGTGCCTCAAATCGCGCTAAGTGCGCCTGCCCGCCGCACGTCGCCCACGTGAATGCCGTTCCAGTTTTTGAGCGCGGGTTCAAGCAGCGGTTGAAGCGCCTCATGCTCTGAGTCCGAAAGGGTGAGGAAGTGCGACAGCATCGCGCCCAGCATCACTTCCGCGGCCCGTGTGCCGCCGTCATCGCATTTGAGGGCGATGCCTAATCCGAGCTCCGGCAGGGCCGCGCAATAAACGCCCTCCGCGCCGGTCTTGGTGAAGGCGCGCTCCTTCAGGATCTCCATCACTTTCGTATCGTAGCGATCGGTGCCTGCCACGAAGAAGGGCGCATTGGCGACCGCCTGCCGGATGCGCTTCACGGCCCTGGCGCGCTCCGGCGGCAAGCCCTGGCCGCTGCCGAACTTCGCGAAGGCGAAGGCCATGGCCTTCAATGGAATGGCGAAGGTGGGGATCGAGCAGCCATCGGTGCCGCAGGTCGCCTCTCCCAATGCAAAACCGGTCATCTCCGCCACCGCAGACGTGACGTTGCGCATGGTTGGATGATCGGGCTTCACATAGCCATGCGGGTCGGCCCCGGTGGCGCAGGCCGTGCAGATGAAGCCCGAATGCTTGCCGGAGCAGTTGTTGTGCAGCGGCGTGGCCGGCAGCCCGGCCCTGATCAGCGGATGGCCGGCCTTGGCGCGCGCGGGAAACTGCGCGCCGCATTCCAGCGTTCCCACATCGCACCCGGCCTTGCGCAGGGCGGAAAGGGCGGTCGCGACATGGCGCTCCTCGCCGTTATGCGAGGCGCAGGCCAGCGCGATCTCCTCGTCCGTCAGACCGAACTTGTCCGCCGCTCCGCTTTCGATCAGCGGGATCGCCTGCAAGCCCTTGATGGCGGAGCGCGGGAAGACGGGACGGTCGATGTCGCCCAGCGCCAGCACGATCTTGCCGGCGGAATCGACAACGGCGATCGCGCCGCGATGCTCCGATTCAGGGATGCCGCCGCGTGTCACTTCAACGAGAACGGGATTGGTCATGCTTTGGCTGCGTCCTTGTCTCTCAGGCGGCTGCGGGCGAAGAAACCGAACACGCCCAGAAGCGCAAGGGCGAATGCAAACCAGGTGACCGCATATTGCAAATGATTGTTGGGAATGCGTGCGGTCATCTCGCGCGGATCAATCCCGACGGGCGGCGTCACGTCGCCGGGAAGCCGCTCCGAATCGATGAAGAAATTGCCGACGGTTGCGGGGTCGAGACCGACGGCCTTCGCCATCAATTGAGGGTCCCGGCTGAAATACTCGCCCTTGGCGGGATTGTCCGCCGGGGTGAATGTCTGGCCGCGCTCGGGCAGCCGCATCAGGCCGGTGATGGTCTGAGGTCCAGCGGGCGTCGGGATGGCCGGGGCCTTCCAGTCGCCGCCGGAGGAAACGAAGCCCCGGTTGATGAAGACGATATCGCCGCTTTCCACCTGCAGCGGCGTCATCCAGAAAAAGCCGATCCCGCTCGTCAGACCTCCCGGCGTCGCCGGCAGAGTGGCGCGCACGGGGACGCTGCGGCCCGGCAGGAAGGCGCCGGTGAGCGTCACGCGGCTCAATTCGCGCAAGGCGCCCGCACCGGGATTGGCGGCGCCGACGGGGCTGACGGCGATGCCGCGCACATCAGGGCGATCAGCGAGCAGGGGCAGCGGATCGGCCGTCAAGGCGCGCTCAAGCGCCCCCAGCATTGCTTCCTTTTCGGTCCTGCGCTGGAGCTGCCAGAAGCCGAGCGATAGCAGGATCGCCAGCGCCACCAGCGTGGCGAGGCCTGGCCATAGCAGGATCCGCCAGCGGCTCATGTGTCGAAGCGGCCCTGTTCGGCCCTGGTCCGGTATTGCTGATGTATCATCAAGGCTTTCAGCGGCCTGAGCAGGCCGAGGCAGACCGCCAGCGTCAGCGGCATGAAGATGAGGAGGTGCAGCCAGAGCGGCGGCGAGAAGGCCGCCTCGGCCCACAGCGCCAGCCCGACCATGAGAGCCCCGGCGCCCAGGATGATGAAGACGGCAGGGCCATCGCCGGAATCCGCGAAATCATAGTTGAGGCCGCAGGCGCTGCAGGACGGCTTCAGCGAGACGAAGCCGTCAAAGAGATTGCCGTTTCCGCAGCGTGGGCAGGCGTTGCCTGAAGGCATGATCAACTCTCCGGCCATCCTCCAGCTGGGAGAAGGCGCCCTGAACCGAAAAGGGCGGCTCGCGCCGCCCCGATCCGGTCTTTGTTCTCAGTGGGCCGCAGCCATGCCCCACTGCGAGCCCCAGAGATAGATCGCTGCAAAGAGGAAGAGCCAGACCACGTCGACGAAGTGCCAGTACCAGGCCGCGAATTCGAAGCCGAGGTGCCGCTCAGGCGTGAAATGGCCTTTATAGGTCCGCAGCAGACAGACAGCGAGGAAGATGGTGCCGATCAGGACATGGGCGCCGTGGAAGCCGGTGGCCATGAAGAAGGTCGCGCCGTAGATGTGGCCCGCGAAGCCGAAGGCGGCGTGCCCGTATTCATAAACCTGAACGATTGTGAACAGCGCTCCCAGCAGGATTGTCAGCCAGAGCGCCTGCTTCAGGCCCTCACGGTCATTCGTGAGGAGCGCATGGTGCGCCCAGGTGACCGTGGTGCCCGAGGTCAGCAAAATCAGTGTGTTCAGCAGCGGCAGGTGCCAGGGATTGAACACTTCGATCCCCTTGGGAGGCCAGACACCGCCCAGTTTCTCGACGCGGGCATATTGAATGGCTTCGTTCGGGAAAAGCGACGCGTCGAAGAAGGCCCAGAACCAGGCGACGAAGAACATCACTTCTGAGGCGATGAACATGATCATGCCGTAACGGTGCGAAATCTGCACAACGCGGGTGTGATCGCCCTTGTGGGCCTCGTTGATCACGTCGATCCACCAGCCGGCCATAACGCCCAGAACACCGATGAAACCCATGCCGAACAGCAGCGGCCCGATCTTGAGGCCCAGCATGGTCATCGTCTTCATCCACATCACGGCGCCGACGGCCATGACGAAGGCGGCCACCGAGCCGAGGAACGGCCATGGCGAGGGATCGACAAGGTGATAATCGTGGTTCTTGGCGTTTGCTTCAGCCATGGTTCCCCTCTTGGTCTTCCCGCTCGCTATTGCGCTACGATGTTCTTGCCGGAGGCCGACGCAACCGGCTTTTGCTGTGTCTTGGACGGAAAGAACGTATATGACAAGGTGATCGTCCTGATGTGACGGGCGTCGGTATCGCGCTCGATCAGCGGATCGACGAAGAACACGACCGCTTCCTCACGGCTTTCGCCGGGCTTCAGAACCTGGTCCGTAAAGCAGAAGCACTGGATCTTGCTGAAATAGCCGCCGGCCAGGTCCGGGGCCACACCGTAGTTTGCGACGCCCACGGTCTCACGGTCGGAGACATTCGTGAGGCGGTAAAAGACGGTCTTCACTTCGCCGGGAATCAGCGAGACGGAGGTTGTCTCCGCATCGAAGCGCCAGGGAAGGCCATTCACATTGGCGTCGAAGCGCACGGTTACCGGCCGCGTGCCCTGTGTCGCCGGAGCTTCCTTGGCGACCATTGTGGTGCCGCCGAAGCCGGTCGTCCGGCAGAACCAGTCATAGAGCGGCACGGCGGCAAAAGAGGCGCCAAGCATGGTCAGCGCAAAGCCGCCTGCCAGGCCGGCCACCAGACGATGCGAGCGGGTGTTCGCCATCACATCGTCCTCGTCAGTACTGCGCCGCCCATCTTGAAGATGGTGATCAGGTAAAACAGGATGATCAGGAACACGAGGCCGCAGGCGATCGCGATGTTGCGCGCCCGGAGCCTGCTGTCGGCGGCAATCCTGGCCTCGGGCGACAGGATTGCGGGTTCCGGCTTGGTCGTGGGGTTCACCAGAGCGCTCCCACGATACCGGCGCGCATGGCGAGTTTGTCGAGCAGAAGCGCCAGGAACAGGCCGAAGAGATAGAACATCGAATGACCGAACATGCGCCAGCAGGCGCGGGCCGCGGCGGGACCTTCGGTATGGCGCAGGATGTCCGCTGCGAGCTTGATCATCCAGAGGCCGGAAATCGCGGCGATGATCAGATAGGCGGCGCTGTTGTAGCCAAGCAGCGCGGGGGCGCAGCCGATCAGGGCCATGGCGACGGTATAATAGAGTATCTGGCGGCGCGTGGCCTCGTCGCCGGCCACATTGGGCAGCATCGGCACGCCGGCATTGCCGTAATCGGCCTTTTTCATCAGCGCGAGCGCCCAGAAATGCGGCGGCGTCCAGATGAAGATGATGGCGAACATCACGAAGCTCTCAAGCGAGAAGCCGCCGGTGACAGCGGCCCAGCCGATCATGGGCGGGAAGGCGCCCGCCGCGCCGCCGATGACGATGTTCTGCGGCGTCCGGCGCTTCAGGCCCATCGTGTAGATGACGACGTAGAAGAAAATCGTGAAGGCCAGCAGGCCGGCCGCCACCCAGTTTGTCGCGACGCCGAGCGTGAACACCGAAACGCCTGACAGGAAAACGCCGAAGCCCAGCGCTTCGCCCGGCAAGACCTTCCCGGCGGGAATTGGCCGGTTCTTTGTGCGGTGCATCACCGCATCGATGTCGGCGTCGTACCACATGTTCAGCGCGCCCGAGGCGCCGCCGCCCACGGCGATGCAGAGGATCGCGATCGCTGCGAGCACCGGATGCATGTGGCCGGGAGCGGCCGCGAGACCGACCAGCGCCGTGAAGACGACGAGGGACATGACCCGCGGCTTGAGCAGCGCCACGAAATCGCGGACGGAGGCGTTGGATACGCCTTCCTGAACCGTCGTCTGCGTTGCTGTCGTCATCGGTCCCATCATTCAACCATGGCGGACTGATCTGTCCGCTCCCTGGCCGCCGCAACGACGGCCCTTTTTCAGTTCAAACCCCCGCCCCGCGATCATCGGAGGGCGAGGGCCAATTTGCCTGACCGGCGTTCCGCAGAAGCGGGGCCGCTGCCTCGGCTCAGTGAGCCGGGTCCTCCGAAATCCGCGGAAGAGTCTCGAACTGGTGGAACGGAGGCGGCGACGGCAGCGTCCACTCGAGCGTGGTGGCGCCTTCGCCCCAGGGATTATCGCCTGCCAGCACCTTGTCGGCGAAAGCCCGGTACATGCCGTAGAAAAACACGAGCAGGCCGGCCGCAAAGATATAGGACCCGGTCGATGAAATGTAATTCCAGCCGGCAAAGGCGTCGGGATAATCGACATAACGGCGCGGCATGCCGGCAAGGCCCAGGAAATGCTGCGGGAAGAACAGGATGTTTGAGCCGATGAAGGCGATCCAGAAGTGGAGCCTGCCGATCCAGTCCGGGATTACATAGCCGGTCATCTTCGGGAACCAGTAGTACCAGCCCGCGAAGATCGCAAAGACGGCGCCCAGCGACAGCACGTAATGGAAATGGGCGACGACATAATAGGTGTCGTGAAGCACGCGGTCCACGCCCGCATTGGCCAGAACGACGCCGGTGACGCCGCCCACCGTGAACAGGAAGATGAAGCCAACCGCCCACAGCATCGGCGCGGTGAAGCGAATGGAGCCGCCCCACATCGTCGCGATCCAGGAGAAAATCTTCACGCCTGTCGGCACGGCGATCACCATCGTGGCCGCCATGAAATACTGCTGCGCCGCCAGTGAGATGCCGGAGGTGTACATGTGGTGGGCCCAGACGATGAAACCCACGACGCCGATGGCCACCATGGCATAGGCCATGCCGAGGTAACCGAAGATCGGCTTGCGCGAGAAGGTCGAGATGATGTGGCTGACGATGCCGAAGGCCGGCAGGATCAGGATATAGACCTCGGGATGGCCGAAGAACCAGAAGAGATGCTGGAACAGGATCGGGTCACCGCCGCCGGCCGGATCAAAGAAGGTCGTGCCGAAGTTGCGGTCCGTCAGCAGCATGGTGATGGCGCCAGCCAGAACCGGCAGCGACAGCAGGAGCAGGAAGGCCGTCACCAGCACTGACCAGACGAACAGCGGCATCTTGTGGATCGTCATGCCGGGAGCGCGCATGTTGAAGATCGTCGTGATGAAGTTGATGGCGCCCAGGATCGACGATGCGCCCGCGATATGCAGCGCCAGGATGGCGAAATCCATGGCCGGTCCCGGTGAGCCCACCGTCGACGACATCGGCGGATAGATGGTCCAGCCTCCGCCGAAGCCGCGATCGTCGGGACCGGGACCGCCGGGCACGAACATCGAGATCAGCAGCAGGGCGAGAGCCGAAGGCAGCAGCCAGAAGGAAATGTTGTTCATGCGTGGGAACGCCATGTCCGGCGCGCCGATCATGATGGGCACAAACCAGTTGGCGAAGCCGCCGATCAGCGCCGGCATCACCATGAAGAAGATCATGATGAGTGCGTGGCTGGTGACGAAAGCGTTATAGGTGTGCGGATTGACGAAAAACTGGAGGCCAGGCTCCTGGAGCTCCATGCGCATCAGGATGGACAGACCGCCGCCGATGATCCCCGCGATCAGCGCGAAGATCAGGTACATCGTGCCGATGTCCTTGTGGTTGGTCGAATAGACATAACGGCGCCATCCCGTGGGATGGGCGTGGGCGTGGTCGTCGTGATGAGCGGCGGCGGTGGCCATGAGACTGCTCCTCTTTCCGGAATTACTGCTTCACGGCGGGTTCATTGCCCGCCAGCCTGACCGCGCCGTCGCCGGTGGTCGATGCAAACTTCTTCTTCGCCATCTCCAGCCACTCGGCGTATTGCGGCTCGGACACGATCCGGATCGCCAGCGGCATGAAGGCGTGGTTGGTGCCGCAGAGTTCCGAGCATTGGCCGTAATAAATGCCCTCACGCGTCGCCTTGAACCAGGTTTCGTTCAGGCGGCCGGGCACTGCATCCCGCTTCACGCCGAGCGACGGCATGGCGAAGGCGTGCATGACATCGGCGGCCGTAACCTGCACGCGGATGTTCTTGTTGATGGGCAGGACGATCTCGTTGTCGACCGCGAGCAGGCGCGGCACATCGGCGGGCTTGGCTCCCTTGGCGACGGCGTCCGCCCGCTGCTTTTCGTCCAGCATGATTGCATCGAAGGCGATGCCGCCCGCGTCCTTGGCGTATTCGACCGACCAGTACCATTGCTTGCCTGTCACCTTGATGGTGATATCGCTCGGCGGAATGTCTTCCTGAAACTTGAGGAGGCGGAACGATGGGATAACGATGGCCATGAGAATCAGCACCGGAACGACCGTCCAGACCACCTCTATCGTCGTGTTATGGGTGGTTTTCGAAGGCGCCGGGTTGGCCTTTTCGTTGAATTTCACGGCGCAATAAGCAAGAAGCGCCAGCACAAAGATCGAGATCACCGTGATCAGCCAGAACAGGCCGGTGTGCAGCGAAGTGATGAAGTCCATGATCTCGGAAGCCGACCCCTGCAATCCAAGCTGCCAGGGGTAAGGTTGACCAAAGCCGCGGTCGGCCTGCGCGAAAGCCGCCGTGGGCAAGATAGCTGCAGCAAGAACCGTAGCTGTGCGACGCCATGCATGAGGCATGATCTGTTGTCCTCTTCCCATCATCCGCTTCCGCAACCAAAGCCCCCGGAAGCGGTCCTCAGTCGAATGCAAACAGCGACCGATCTTCGAAAGTGCTTTCACCACAGCGCGTCCCCCGTTTCAACCCGGTTGCGGATTGAAAATCGTGCGTCATAAAGGCGCTAAGGCCTATGATGTCGAAAAAAGGTCGGCTTTCTCCGGGCAATGGCGGTCCAACGCTTCAACTGCCCCCTGCGAAACCGCTGGTTCGGCTGTATAGCGTTCAGGACCGAATCAATGAAAGCGCCGACACGAATGCAATCTCCAGTCTCCCTGCCAAACGGTTCCGCCGGCGCCGGGCGGCGCTTTCTGTCAGCCCTGGCGGGTTTCGCGGCGGCGAGCCTGATGCTCAGTGGCGGCGCCGGCGCGCAGGGCCTCGTCCGGGGCAATTTCAACGATTGGGAATTGCGCTGCGAACAGCAGGCTGGCCGGGAAGAGCAGTGCATCCTCTATCAGAACGTGGCTGATGAGCGGGATGCCAACATCAATGTCGTCGTGGTGGTGCTGCGCGTCTCGGAAGGCGTCGGAACGGACGGCAAGCCCGCGGCGCGCCGGCCGATCCTGCGGGTGATCGCGCCGCTTGGCGTCCTTCTGCCGCGCGGGCTCGGCCTGCGCATCGAGAGCGCCACGGAGAAGGACGCCCAGGGCAAGCCGACGGTGAAGGACATCGGCTCGACGGGCTTCGTGAAATGCGTCCCCTCGGGCTGCGTCGCCGAGGTCGAGATCGACGACCGGCTCCACAACGAGCTGAAGAATGGCCAGACGGCGACCTTCATCATCTTTGACAAGCCGAACGAGGGGCGGGGGCTTCCCCTGTCGCTGGCCGGCTATGAAAAAGGGCTCCAGGCTCTGAAGTAGCCGAGTCCCTGATACAGTCGAGTCATGGCGTTTCCGGAAAAACCATGGCAAAGAGGGGCCGAAAGCCTTTTCCTTCGATGCGGTGTTGTCTGATGCGTTTGTCGCTTGTCCTTGCCTTGACACTGGGCCTTGGCGTCGCCGGTTGCGGCGGCGGCATCCCGGGCATCAGCGGCGCCCGTGAAACTGGCGCCGGTCAGTCTCCTGCGCCTGCGCCAGCGCAGGCCCAGCCATCGGGCGGGTCGCTGCTGTCGAACCTTTTCTTCTATGGCGGCACGACGATCCCGCCGTCGCAGGATCCGGGCTTCGACCAGCCGCAAAGCGCGCAATCCTGCCCTGAAGTCGGCGTCATCGAGAACACGGCGGGCTACCGCGGCGGAACGGCGCTGCAGCAGGCCTCGGGCGTGGCCTTCCAGGCATCGCTCGTGACTCTGGCGCGCGAGTGCATCTTCGAGGCGAAGCAGGTCCGCATCCGCGTCGGGGTGGAGGGCCGCCTCCTGCTCGGCCAGAACGGCAAGCCGGGCACGTTCTCGGTGCCGGTCCGGGTGGTCGTAAAGCGCCGGAGCGATATCGTCGTGCAGCGTTTCACGCGCCTCAATGTGACCGTGCCGGCCACCGACACGCTCGCCGATTTCGTCCATATCGAGGAAAACATCGTCGTGCCGATCTCCGAGAACGATCCTGGCGACGAATATGACATCTTTGTCGGCTTTGATCCCACCGGTCAGCCAGCGGCCCGGCAGACCCGGCGGCGATGAAGCGGCGGACGGGAAAACCGCGGCCGCGCTGCCTTGGCCGATTGACAGTTTCACCGGCTGATCTATGTGAACGCTTATAGACAAACACCTGCGGGAGAGTTCGGCCCCCATCGGGAGCCGACGCCGAAGGCGCAACCGCCCCGGAAACGCTCAGGCCCACGGACCGCAGGATCGATGCTTCTCACCAGGCATCCTTGTCACTCTGGAAAGCAGCGGCCTCAGAAAGGCCGCTCACCGACGGAGTAAGGTCGAAGGCGGTTCGCCCGAGATCGAAATCTCTCAGGTTCCGCAGACAGAGGGGGCGTCGGCAGGCATCTTGCCTGCTCGGCGCTGTTTGCTCTGTCCCCGGTGGTGATCCATGGCCGAAACGGCCCATTCCGAGCCGCTCCTGACGACGCCGCTCCACCATGTCCATGTGACCATGGGCGGGAAGATGGTCGGTTTCGCCGGCTATGATATGCCCGTGCAATATCCGCTCGGAATTCTGGGCGAGCATAACTGGACGCGCGAGAATGCCGGCCTGTTCGACGTCTCGCACATGGGTCAGTCCTATATCGTCTCCGGCGATGGCAGCCACGAGACGGTGGCTCGGGCTGTAGAGACCATGATTCCCGCCGATATCCTCAATCTCAGCCTCGGCCAGCAGCGCTACTCGCAACTTCTGAACGCCGAAGGCGGCATCCTCGATGATCTGATGGTCACCCGCCATGCCGACCCGGCCAATGCGGGCGCGCTGATCCTCGTCGTCAATGCCGCCTGCAAGGAGCAGGATTACGCCCATATCGCCGCGCGGCTGCCGGCGGGCGTGGTGCTGAAGCGGCGGGACGATCAGGCGCTGCTGGCGCTGCAGGGCCCCAAGGCGGCTTCGGTGCTCGCGGCCCATGCGCCGGAGGTGATGGAGATGCCCTTCATGAGCGCCCGCGATGCGCTGATCGAAGGCGTGCATGCCTATGTGTCGCGCTCGGGCTACACCGGTGAGGATGGTTTCGAAATCTCGGTGAAGGCCGATGAAGCCGGACGAATCTGGGGTGCCTTGCTGGCCGACGACCGGGTGAAGGCGATCGGCCTCGGCGCGCGTGATTCGCTGAGGCTGGAAGCCGGCCTTTGCCTTTATGGCCACGATATCGATACGACGACATCGCCCGTCGAAGGCGCGCTGACCTGGTCGATCCAGAAGCGGCGGCGGGAGGAGGGCGGCTTTCCGGGCGCAGCCCGCATCCAGAAGGAATTGCGCGAGGGCACGGCGCGCCTGCGCGTCGGCATCAGGCCCGAAGGCCGCCAGCCGGCCCGCGAGGGCGCGGAGATCATGGCCGGTGGCCGCAAGATCGGAATCGTGACCTCCGGCGGCTTCGGACCGACCGTCAACGGGCCGGTGGGCATGGGCTATGTCGAGACGGCCTTCGCAGCCCCCGGCACGCCCGTGACGCTGCTGGTGCGCGGCAAGGAGCTGCCGGCCCAGGTGGCCAAGCTGCCCTTCGTGCCCAACCGCTTTTATCGGGGGGTGAAATGAGGGCCCGTCGTCGCTTCTTATCCCTCCCCCAATTCAGATCAGGCTTGCCTGATCTGAACACTTTGCTGCCCAGATGGGATAAACCCCATCTGGGTCGGGGGAGGGTGGCGAGCAGAGCGAACCGGGAGGGGGTTCGCCCTCTCCGGCAGGCGCAACGCGCCCCCCTCCCGGCCCTCCGCTTCGCTTCGGGCCACCCTCCCCGCAAGGGGGAGGGATGGGCGCCGAGCCCCATGATCAGCATCGTCAACGGAGCCGCCAGATGACCACGAAATACACCAAGGACCACGAATACATCCGCGTCGAGGGCGATGTCGGTATTGTCGGCATCACCGATTACGCGCAACAGCAACTCGGCGATGTGGTCTTCGTCGACCTCCCGGCCAAGGGCAAGAAGGTCGCCAAAGGGGCGGAAGCCGCCGTGGTCGAAAGCGTCAAGGCGGCCTCCGAAATCTATGCTCCGGTCTCTGGGGAAGTGGTCGAGGTCAATGGCGCGCTGGAGGCTGCGCCAGCGACTGTCAACGAGGATTCGGCCGGCGCGGGCTGGTTCCTGAAGCTCAAGCTCGCCGACAAAAGCGAGCTCGACGGCCTGATGAGCGAGGCCGAATACGAGGCCTATCTGAAGACGATTTCGTAGTGATTTTTCCTTCTCCCCTTGCGGGAGAAGGTGCCCGCCGGATGGCGGGCGGATGAGGGGTTGGTCAAACCTCTCGAAATTGTGCGACCCCTCAACCGGTCGGCATCCGCCGACCACCTTCTCCCGCAAGGGGAGAAGGACAGGAGCAACCCAGGATGCGCTATCTCCCCCATTCCACCGAAGACCGCGAGGCGATCCTCGCCCGCATCGGCGTGGCGAAGATCGATGATCTCTTCGCCAATGTGCCCGCCAAAGCCCTGCTGAAAAAGCCCGTGGACCTGCCGCATCACGCGGGCGAGCTTGAGGTGGAGCGCACGCTCGGCGCGCTGGCGGCGAAGAACGTGCCCGCCTCCTCGGCGCCCTTTTTCGTGGGCGCGGGCGCCTACAAGCACCATGTGCCGGCGACGGTGGATCACCTGATCCAGCGCTCGGAGTTTCTCACCTCCTACACGCCCTATCAGCCCGAGATCGCGCAGGGCACGACGCAATATCTCTTCGAGTTCCAGACGCAGGTTGCGAACCTCACCGGCATGGATGTGGCGAATGCCTCCATGTACGACGGCTCCACCGGCGCGGGGGAAGCCGTGCTGATGGCGCACCGCATCACCCGGCGCAAAAACGCTGTGCTCTCGGGCGGTTTGCATCCGCACTACGCCGAAGTGGTGCGCGGCCTCTCCGCCATGGCGGGCGACAGCGTCACAACCATGCCCGTCGATGTGGCCGGCAATGAAGACCTGATTGCGCGGATCGATGAGACGACCTCCTGCGTCGTCGTGCAGAACCCGGACGTCTTCGGCAACCTGAGAGACCTCCGCCCGATCGCGAAGGCCTGCGAGAAGGCCGGCGCGCTGCTGATCGCCGTTTTTACGGAAGCGGTCTCGCTGGGGCTCGTCGAAAGCCCCGGCGCCATGGGCGCGGATATCGTGGTGGGCGAGGGCCAGAGCATCGGCGTCGGCCTCAACTTCGGCGGGCCCTATGTCGGCCTCTTCGCCTGCAAGCAGAAATACGTCCGCCAGATGCCGGGCCGCCTGTCGGGCGAAACGGTGGATGCGGAAGGCCGCCGCGGCTTCGTGCTGACGCTGTCGACCCGCGAGCAGCATATCCGCCGCGACAAGGCGACGAGCAACATCTGCACCAATTCCGGCCTCTGCTGCCTCGCCTTTACGATCCACATGACGCTGCTTGGCCAGAAGGGCCTGAAGCAGCTGGCCGAGATCAACCACGCCAATGCCGTGACGCTCGCCGACATGCTCGACGGCGTGAAGGGCGTGAAGGTGCTGAACGAGACCTTCTTCAACGAGTTCACGGTGAAGCTGCCGGGCGATGCGGCGGCGATCTGCGAGAAAATGGCGAAGAAGGGCGTGCTCGCTGGCGTCCCCGTCTCGCGGCTCATCCCGGGCGACAAAAAGGTCGCGAACCTGCTGATCGTCGCCAATACGGAAGTGAACACGGATGCGGACCGTGAGATGTTCGTGAAGAATCTGAAGGCGGTGCTGTGATGGCGGGGCTCAACGTCATTGCGAGCGGAGCGAAGCAATCCAGAAGGGCATTTCAGCCTGGCGGCTCCGCTTTAACTGGATTGCTTCGTCGCTTCGCTCCTCGCAATGACGGTGGCGTTGGCGCGAAACGGCGGAAAGCCTGCTTCTGAAGGATTGGAGAGAACCATGCTGAACAACCAGGGACGTCCCACAACCCCCGCCGCCGCAAATTCGAACACCCACCGGACCTTCACCGGCAACAAGGCGCTGATGGTGGAGGAGCCGCTTTCCTTCGAGACCGGGCGCTATGACCTGACGGGCGTCGATTTGCCTGCGCCTAAGAAAGTCAAATCCCGCCTCGGCAAAATGAAGCGCAAAAGCGAGATCGGCATCCCCGCGCTCTCCGAGCCCGAGACGATGCGGCATTTCGTGCGCCTCAGCCAGAAGAACTTCGGCATCGACACCGGGCTCTTTTCGCTGGGCTCCTGCACGATGAAGCACAATCCGCGGCTTAACGAGCGCATGGCGCGGCTGCCGGGCTTTGCGGATATCCATCCGCTGCAGCCGGTCTCCACCGTCAAGGGAGCGCTCGAATTGATCGACATGCTCGCCCATTGGCTGAAGACGCTGACCGGCATGGGTGCAGTGGCGATGTCGCCCAAGGCGGGCGCCCATGGCGAGCTCTGCGGCATGATGGCGATCAAGGCCGCCATCGCCGCCAGGGGCGAGGGCGAGACGCGCAAGATCGTGCTCGTGCCGGAATCGGCGCATGGCACCAATCCGGCGACGGCGGCGCTCATCGGCTTCATTGTAAAGCCGGTGCCGGCCGACGTGGACGGCACGGTCCATATGGATGAGGTGAAGAAGCTGATGGGGCCCGATGTGGCGGCCATCATGCTCACCAACCCCAACACCTGCGGCATCTTCGAGAAGGATATCATCGCCATCGCCAAGGTGGTGCATGAGGCGGGCGCCTATTTCTACTGCGACGGCGCGAATTACAACGCCATCGCCGGCAAGGTGCGGCCGGGCGATCTCGGCGTCGACGCCATGCATATCAACCTGCACAAGACCTTTTCGACGCCCCATGGCGGCGGCGGGCCGGGCTCCGGTCCGGTGGTTCTGTCTGAGCGGCTGGCGCCCTACGCGCCGGTGCCCTTCGTGCGCCTGACGGCGAAGGGCCTGGAGCTCGTGGAAGATGCAGCGAAGGCCGGTAAGGGCATGAAACCCTTCGGCCGCATGACCGCCTTCCATGGCCAGATGGGCATGTTCGTGCGGGCGCTCGCCTATATGCTCAGCCACGGCGCGGATGGCATCCGCCAGGCGTCGGAGGATGCGGTGCTGAATGCGAACTACATCCGCGCCTCGCTGGCGGATGTGATGTCGCTGCCCTTCGGCAATCAGCCCTGCATGCATGAGGCCTTGTTCGATGATGCCTGGCTGAAGGACACCGGCATCACCACGCTCGATTACGCCAAGGCGATGATCGACGAGGGCTATCACCCGATGACGATGTATTTCCCGCTCGTCGTGCATGGCGCGATGCTGGTGGAGCCGACGGAGAGCGAGAGCAAGGCCTCGCTCGATCTCTTCATCGCCACTTTGCGCGATCTGGCGATCAGCGCGAAGAAGGGCGAGACGGAGCGCTTCACCGGAGCGCCCTACCATGCGCCGCGCCGCAGGCTGGACGAGACGCGGGCCGCCCGTTCGCCGATCCTCAAATGGTCGCCGCCCGCGCCCATCGCGGAGGCGGCGGAGTAAGCCGCCTCAGGCGAAGCGCTGGTCGTAGGCGAGCACGGCCTCCAGCAGCACCTGCGCGCCCGCGCCGCATTCATCGAACGAGGTCGATTCCGCCTCGTTGTGGCTGATGCCGCCCGCGCAGGGCACGAAGATCATCGTGGTCGGGGCGACGCGGGCGATATAGGCCGCATCGTGGCCCGCGCCCGACACCATGTCGCGGGTCTGGTATCCGGCCTTCCCGGCCCCCTGCCGGACGCAGGCGATCAGGTCCGGATGGAATTTCACTGCGGGCGAATTCCAGATCATCTTTTCCTCGAAGGTGAGGCCGAGCGGCTCGATCACCTTTGGCAAGGCCGCGCGGAATTCCGCTTCCATCTCAATCAGCACGGCCTCGTCCTTGTGGCGGAGATCGACGCAGAAGAAGACCTCGCCCGGCACCACATTGCGCGAGTTCGGCTTCACCTCCATGAGGCCGACGGTGCCGACGGCATCGGGCGCATGGCGCATGGCGATCTGGTGGATTTCCTCCACCATCCGCGCCGCGCCGAGCAGCGCATTCTTTCTGAGATGCATCGGCGTCGCGCCCGTGTGGGCCGATTGGCCATGCACATTCACCTCGTACCAGCGCATGCCCTGCACGCCGGTGACGATTCCGATCATCTTGCCTTCGGCCTCGAGGATCGGCCCCTGCTCGATATGCAACTCGAACATCGCGCCGATGGTCCGCGCACCCACCGGTTCGGTTCCCTTGTAGCCGATGCGCTCCAGCTCATCGTCAAAGCGCTTGCCGTCGCGGTCCTCGCGCGCATAGGCGTAATCCCGCGTGAAGGCCTTGGCGAAGACGCCGGAGGCGAGCATCGCCGGCGCATAGCGCGAGCCTTCCTCGTTGGTCCAGTTGACGATCTCGATGGGCGCATTCGTCTCGAAGCCGAGCTCGTGCATCGTCCGCAGCACTTCGAGCGCGCCAAGCACGCCCAGCACGCCGTCGAACTTGCCGCCGGTCGGCTGCGTATCGAGATGCGAGCCCATGCAGATGGGCGGGAGCTCGTTCCTCCGGCCGGGACGGCGCGCGAACATGCTGCCGCAATCATCGACCGTGACCGTGCAGCCGACTGCCTCGCAGGCCTTGCGGAACCAGTCGCGCACCTGCTTGTCCTCGTCGGAGAGCGTGAGGCGCCGGATGCCGCCCTTCTCGTTGGCGCCGAACTGGGCCGTCTCCGTCAGGCTGTCCCACAGGCGCTGCGGATTGATGACGAGATTGGGGAGAGTGGTCATGGCACGAAATCCAGCGTCCTCTGCACCGGCTTTGGCGCGGACAGCTCCTTCCACGTGGCATTCGCCACATGCACCGCCGGGAAGGCCGGACGCTCGACATAGCGGCCCTGGCCGGCCTCGGCGCGCAGATCCCCGTCCTTCCAGGCAATGCGGCCGCCTGAAAGCGTGATCCAGGGCGCGCCGGTGCAGCGGAAGCCTTCGAAGACGTTGTAATCGATGCGGCTCACCTGCTTCTTCGCCGTGATCTTCTTGGTGGCCGAGGGATCCCAGATCACGATATCCGCATCCGCCCCCACGCTGATCGAGCCCTTGCGCGGATAGATGTTGAGGATGCGGGCGATATTGGCGGAGGTGACGGCCACGAATTCCTCCTTGGTCAGGCGGCCGGTGTTGACGCCTGCCGTCCACAGCACCGGCATACGGTCCTCGATCCCGCCCGTGCCGTTGGGGATCAGGCGGAAATCCTTGAGGCCGGTGCGCTTCTGTTCGGTCGTGAAGGAGCAATGGTCGGTCGCCACCACCTGCAGCGCGCCCGATTGCAGGCCAGCCCAGAGCGCATCCTGATGCTTCTTCGCCCGAAAGGGCGGCGACATCACGCGGCGCGCCGCATAATCCCAATCCTTGTTGCGGTATTCCTCCTCGTCGAGCACGAGGTGCTGGATCAGCGGCTCGCCATAGACCCGCTTGCCGGCGGCGCGGGCGCGGGCGATCGCCTCTTGCGATTCCCGGCAGGAAGTGTGCACAACATAGAGTTGCGAGCCTGCCATATCGGCGATCATGATGGCGCGGTTGGCGGCCTCGCCCTCCACCTCGGGCGGACGCGAATAGGCGTGGTTTTCCGGGCCGGTCGCCCCCTTCGCCATCAATTGCTCCTGCAGGCGGAAGACGACATCGCCGTTCTCGGCATGCACCATCGGCAGCGCGCCCAACTGGGCGCAGCGGCTGAACGAGTTGTAGAGCTCGTCGTCATTCACCATCAGCGCGCCCTTGTAGGCCATGAAATGCTTGAACGAGTTGATGCCGTAGGTCTTCACCACGGTCTCCATCTCGTCGAAGACCTGCTTCGACCAGGAGGTGACGGCCATGTGGAAGGAATAATCCGCCGCCGCTTTCTCGGATTTGCGCCGCCAGTCCTGATAGGCGGCGAGCATCGAGGCGCCGGCAGCCGGGATGCAGAAATCGACGATCATCGTGGTGCCGCCGGAGAGCGCGGCCTTGGTGCCCCATTCGAAATCATCCGCCGAGACGGTGCCCATGAACATGAGCTCCATATGCGTGTGCGGATCGATGCCGCCGGGCAGGATATCGCAGCCGCCGGCGTCGATGAGCTCCGCGCCGCGCGGGCGGGAGAGATTCTCGCCCACGCTGACGATCCGGCCGCCGTCGATGAGCACATCGGCGCGCTTCGAATGATCGTGGTTGATCACTGTGCCGCCGCGGATGAGGATCGGTTTGGTCATGGGGCTTCCTCAGAAACGTCTGTTACCAGCCAGCCCTTAGTTTTGAGAGCTTCGTAAGCAATGCCTATTTGCCGACGAGAAAAACGCTTCTTACGGTCGTTCCAGGCATACACCTTCGCAATAGCGTCATCGGCGCTCGCTGCGCTCTCGCGCTTCGCCACCCAATGAACCGTCGCCAGAAGTTCGAGGCCGAATGGTGTCTCGAAGCCTTCGACGAGATTGCCTACCCTATCAAAGCGGGAAACCGTTTCGCGCTTGTCGGCAAGGAAGGCTTCCGCATCCTTCACCGCGCCCGGCACCAGCTCGATCTGTTTGTCTGGCGCATCGCCGCCATCGGCATATCCCGCCACAAGGTGGCCTTCGACCGCACGCAGAACGTGGCGCAGGTTCTCTGCATAGGGGCCGTGGGGAGCCTTGCCATATTGCAGGCGCAACGGTTCCCCGGCCTCCTGCATGAAGTACATGAGCTTATGGACTTCGAGCAGCGATACGAACGGGTCCATCAGCCCGCCAAGATACCGATGCATCAGAACGACGAGCGCGGCTCGGCCCGGGCTCATAGTCGGAACCTCGCGCGACTTGGTTGCCACGGGTGCGCTGTTCGGCTCGAATACAATCACCTGAAGGTCATTGAGGCCGCGCAGGGCTTCGACGATGCGCGGGCGCACGTCGGCCCAGTTGAGCCCGCCGAGGCCGCTGCCCAGCGGCGGGATCGCGATTGACCGAATGCCTCGGATGCGGATTTCTTCGACCAAAGCCTTGAGGCCCGAGTCGATGTCTTCCATCCGGCTCTTGCCGCGCCAGTGGCGCTTTGTCGGGAAGTTGATGATGAGCTTCGGGTTCGTCAGCGTCCTGGTTTCGAACACGAACATCTTGCCCGGCTGCACCTCTTCGCGCTCGCAGGCGGCTTCGTAAGCCTTGAAGTTCTCCGGAAAGTCGTTCTTGAACTGAAGGGCGATGCCGCGGCCCATGATGCCGACGCAGTTGACCGTGTTGACGAGCGCTTCCGCGTCCGCCCTCAATATGTCACCTGTTTTGAATTCGATCATCGCCATCCTCCCTCAATAGTACCATTCTCTTCTTATTTCGATCCTTGGTCTGTGCGCCGCGCCGTGCATCGCGTCGTATACCCTCGATACGATCCCTTGCGAATGCACGCCGATGCGTTCGACAAGGTGCCAGGGAAACGATTGCTGGACGAGAAACTCGGCCTGCTTGGCTTCCTTGATGTCCGCCGGACGAAAATCGGTCGCCGCCACAGCGTCCCAATTGATGTCGCCCAGCCGATCCATTCCGGCGCGGAACTGAGTATAGACCGCTCCCGCATTCGAGAGCGAGAAGGCCCAGCGCCGCCCGTTCGCCTCCGCCCATTCAACGACCTGTTGAAGATCGGCCTCAAGATGGACGATCGGCTGCTGGCCGCCCCGATAGTCAAGTTCAGGGTGGTTTGCGCAGTGGATCACAAACAGCATAATCGAACGTGAACAAAAATAGAACGGGACATATTCACCTACGTTCGTGCCTTGATGGCAGGACACCGGAAGGCCAAGCCGACGCAGTTTAATGCTGCTCATCCCGATCACGGTGCCGCCCTGGCGTTGACCCATCACCGCATCCGACCACAGGCACCCGTCCGTGACTATCGAAGCGAGTTTGTCTACATGGACGATGTGGTAGATTTTGGGCTGAGCGGGAACGGCCATCGTCAGGTAGCGACCTCCCCGCTCATGCTTCAAGGAAGCTCATCGTTCGATTCGAGCCCAATGATAATTGCCTTATCAGGGACCGTACAGCGCGGTTAACGCGCTGTACGGTGTACTTACCCTTCCCCTCACTTCATCGCAGCATCAATGACCGCATGCGTCCAGGCGCCGGTCGGGCGCTTCGAGATCACGGGCGCTTCACCGCCGGCGCCCAGCAGCGTGGTGACAGTGCGCTCAAAATCGGCAGGATCAAGCTTGCCGCTGGACCCCGCCGTCAATTTGTTGATCTCACCCATCATCCGCTTCTGGTGCGGCTCCTTCTGCGCGCCGGAAGCATCGTTATCGAGCACGATCTTCGCCGCCTCATCCGGATTGGCGCGGGCGTATTCCCAGCCCCGCATTGAGGCTTTCACGAATTTCGCCATGCGCGCCGCAAAGGCGGGATCGGCAAGGCGGGCTTCCAGCGCATAGAGGCCGTCCTCCATCGTCGAGACGCCCTGATCGGTGTAGTTAAACACCACGAGCTCCTCGGGCTTCAGGCCGGCGTCGATCACCTGCCAATACTCGTTGTAGGTCATGGTCGAGACACAGGCCGCCTGTTTCTGGATGATCGGATCGACGTTGAAGCCCTGCTTGATGACCTTGACGCCGCCGGGCGACCCGTCGGTCTTGAGGCCAAGCTTCGCCATCCAGGCCATGAAGGGATATTCGTTGCCGAAGAACCAGACGCCCAGCGTCTTGTCCTTGAAGTCGGCGGGTGTCGCCACGCCCGAATCCTTGCGGCAGGTCAGCATCATGCCGGAGCGCTTGAAGGGCTGGGCGATGTTGACGAGCGGCACGCCCTTCTCGCGGGCCGCCAGCGCGGCGGGCATCCACTCGACGATGACGTCGGCCCCGCCGCCGGCGATCACCTGCGGAGGCGCGATATCCGGTCCGCCCGGTTTGATGGTGATGTCGATGCCTTCGGCTTTGTAGAAGCCCTTGTCCTTCGCGACGTAATAGCCCGCGAACTGGGCCTGCGTGACCCATTTCAATTGCAGCGTCACGCGTTCCTGCGCCGCTGCGGGAAGCGCAGCCGCCAGCGCGAGGGCCGCACCCATCAGAACCGATTTGATGTTCATCTCTCTCTCCTCTGCTTCGCCGCGGGTGCGGCGCTCCTCGATGAAACGCCCTACCTCTGGCGGTAGGACGGATGCCAGAATGTAATCGCCCTTTCGGCCAGGACCAGCAGCCCATAGAAGGCTGAACCGGCGATCGCCGCAACCGCAATTGTCGCCCAGACCATATCGACCGCCATGCGGCCGACCTCTGTCGAAATGCGGAACCCCATCCCGACCGTGGGCGTGCCGAAAAACTCGGCAACAATCGCGCCAATCATGGCGAGCGTCGCATTGATCTTCAGGGCGTTGAAGATGAAGGGCATGGCGGCAGGAAGCCGCAGGCGCACCAGCGTCTGAAACCAGCTGGCCCCGTAGCTCTGCATCAGATCCCGCTCCAGCTTTCCCGCGCTTGCGAGCCCGGCCACCGTGTTCACCAGCATGGGGAAGAAGGTCATCACCACCACCACCGCCGCCTTCGATTGCCAGTCGAAGCCGAACCACATGACGAGGATCGGCGCGATGCCGATGATGGGCAGCGCCGAGACGAAATTGCTGATCGGCATCAGGCCGCGGCGCAGGAAATCAAAGCGGTCGCAGGCGAGCGCCACAACGAATCCCGCCAGGCAGCCCATGATCCAGCCGGGGATCGCGGCGCGGATCACGGTCTGGACGAAATCCGCGCCGAGGATGGGCAGCGAGGAGATGAGCTTCCCGAAGATGAGGGAAGGGGCGGGCAGCAGCACGGTCGGGATCGACAGCAGGCGGCACGCCAGTTCCCAGGCCGCGAGGACGGCGAGCCCGAAGACGATCGGATAGGCGAGATCGGCGCGGTTCGTCATGGCCGCCCTCCCATGGCCCGAAGCGTGATCCTCTCGGCCAAAGTCACCGCTGCGATCAGCGCCGCCGCCATCAGCGCGGCCAGCACGAGCGCCGACCAGATCTGGATCGTCTGGCCGTAGTAGCTGCCGGAGAGCAGCCTGGCCCCGATGCCGGCCTGCGCGCCCGTCGGCAATTCGCCGACGATAGCGCCCACAAGACTGATCGAGATCGCGACCTTGAGGCTTGCGAAGAGGTAGGGAATGGCCGCCGGCCAGCGCAGCTTCCAGAAGGTCTGGGGCCGCGAGGCATTGTAGGTGCGCATCAGATCGAGCTGCATCCCATCGGGCGAGGCGAAGCCCTTCACCATGCCGATGGCGATGGGAAAGAAGCAGAGATACATTGAGATGATCGCCTTGGGGATGAGGCCCGTCAGACCCACCGAGCCCAGCGCCACAATGATGATCGGCGCGATGGCGAGGATGGGGATCGTCTGCGATGAGATGATCCAGGGCATCAGGCTTTTCTGCAGCACGCGGCTGTGGACGATGGCGACAGCGAGTCCGATGCCCAGCAGCGCCCCCATCAGGAAGCCCAGCAGAGTCGCCGACAAGGTGACCCAACCGTGGAACAGGAGATTGCGCGGGTTGAAGACAATGCCATCGGCAGTCTGGCGCGTCAGCCTGGTGCCGATGGTGGAATTGTAGAGTTCGATGATGATCTGGTGCGGCGCCGGCAGCACGGGGCGTTCGAGTGACCAGGCGATGGCATAGCGGTTGGCGAGGCCCGTGGCATTGGCCATCTGCGGCAGGTCGGCATTCATCGGCAGGCAGGCGAGATACCAGATGCCGAGGATGATGGCGCTGATCAGCGTGACGGGCAGGAACGAGCCGCCCGTGCGGGGGAGGGCGGCGGCGGTCATGGTCGCGACCATTTCCTTCTCCCCTTGCGGGAGAAGGTGTCATGCGGAGCATGACGGATGAGGGGTCTCGCGATGCGCGCCGATAGGGTATCTGGCAGGCCAGGCTCTTGAAGGGTTTGCCGGGCCGAACCCCTCATCCGACCTTCGCTGACGCGAAGGCCACCTTCTCCCGCAAGGGGAGAAGGGAGGCGCAAAACGTCTCCGTCACCCCTCATAGCTATGCCCCGCCCTGAGCCCCTCACGCACACGATGCGCGATCCTGAGGAACGCCGGCGTCTCCCGGATATCGAGCGGCCGATCCGGCCCCAGATCGCAGTCGATGACGTCGATGATCCGGCCCGGCCGGGGCGACATCACCACGATGCGGGTAGAGAGAAACACCGCCTCGGGAATGGAATGGGTGACGAAGATCACCGTTTTGCCGGTTTCCCGCCAGAGCTTCAGCAGTTGCTCGTTCAGCGTGTCGCGGACGATCTCGTCAAGCGCGCCGAAGGGCTCGTCCATCAGCAGGAGGTCGGGATCGAAGGAGAGGGCGCGCGCGATTGAGACACGCTGCTGCATGCCGCCCGACAATTGCCAGGGGTATTTTTTCTCAAACCCCGTCAGATTGACCATGGCGAGATAGGTCTTCGCCCGCGCCTCGCGTTCCTCTTTCGTCAGGCCGAAGACCTCGAGCGGCAGCATGACGTTGCGCTCGACGTTCCGCCAGGGATAGAGCGCCGGGGCCTGAAAGACATAGCCGTATTGCCGCTTCAGCCGGGCCTCCTCCGGCGACAGGCCATTGACACTGATGGCGCCGGCGGTCGCCTTCTCAAGGTCGGCGATGACCCTCAGCAGCGTGGTCTTGCCGCAGCCCGAGGGACCGATAAAGGAGATGAACTCGCCTTTCCGGACCTGCAGATTGGCATGCGACAGGGCATAGACCGGTCCGTCATCCGTCTGGAAGGTCAGCGACAGATCGCGGATATCGATGACGGCTTCGGCGTCCGGGGTCACGCTGTCATGCTCCTGACGGTCCAGCGGTCGAAATGGCCATCCCGGATCAGGCTTTCTCGTACTTCGCCTTGCGCGTGGCCTTGGCCATCGGGTTGTTGGGATGCTCCATCCAGGTCCGGTGGCCGCCGACCCTGATGCCGGTGCGCTTGTCGAGTTCGCCATCGGCCAGCGGAACCATCGTGATGCAATTCTCGACCGGGCAGACGACGGCGCAGAGATTGCAGCCGACGCATTCCTCCTCGATCACCTCGAACTTGCGCTTGCCGTCCACCATGCTGGTGATCGCCTGATGGGAGGTGTCCTCGCAGGCGATGTGGCAGCGTCCGCAGGAGATGCAAAGCTCCTGGTCGATCTGCGCCTTGACCACGTAATCGAGGTTGAGGTGCTGCCAGTCCGTCACCTTCGGCGCGGCGAGGCCCCGGAAATCCTCGATGCTGCGATGGCCCTTCTCGTCCATCCAGGCGTCGAGGCCGGCAATCATCTCCCCGACGATCTTGAAGCCGTAGATCATGGCGGCGGTGCAGACCTGAACATTGCCGGCGCCCAGCGCCATATATTCAACCGCGTCGCGCCATTTCTCGATGCCGCCGATGGCGGAAATCGGCAGCCCGGCGGTCTCGGCATTGCGGGCGATATCGGCCACCATGTTCAGCGCGATAGGCTTCACCACCGGGCCGCACATGCCGCCATGGGTGCCCATGCCGCCGACCGGCGGCCAGGGCGTCATGGCATCGATATCGACGCCCATCATCGAGTTGACGGTGTTGATCAGCGAGACGGCGTCGGCGCCGCCGCGCTTCGCCGCTTCCGCCGGGCGCAGGATGCTGGAGACGTTCGGCGTCAGCTTGACGATGACGGGCATGCGGGTGTGCTGCTTGCACCAGCGGGTGACCATCTCGATATACTCGGGCACCTGGCCCACGGCGGCGCCCATGCCGCGCTCGCTCATGCCATGCGGGCAGCCGAAGTTGAGTTCCACGCCGTCGCATTCGGTTTCCTCCACCCGCTTGAGGATCGCTTTCCAGGCGTCCTCGGTGCAGGGCACCATCAGCGAGACGACCATGGCGCGGTCCGGC
This sequence comes from Methylocystis sp., assembly GCA_020252485.1. Lineage (GTDB taxonomy): Bacteria > Pseudomonadota > Alphaproteobacteria > Rhizobiales > Beijerinckiaceae > JADCCX01. The sequence goes on along the minus strand of JADCCX010000008.1, from coordinate 22,821 downwards.
CAGTCGCGCTTCACCTGCTTGATCTCGTCGAGATTCACCTGCAGCGGCCGGTCGGTGATCAACTCGATGTTGTTGAAGCCGATGACGCGGCGGTCGGCGGAATGGATCGCGCCATAGCGCGGCCCGCTGACATTGACGATGGGCGGGCCGTCCTCGCCGAGCGTCTTCCACACCACACCGCCCCAGCCAGCCTTGAAGGCGCGGATGACATTGTAGGCCTTGTCCGTCGGCGGGGCGGAAGCCAGCCAGAACGGGTTGGGAGATTTGATCCCGGCAAAGGTGCTGCGAAGATCAGCCATCGATCGCTCCGTCCTTCATGTCATGCCGCCTGATGGGATTGGGCCGCCAGCAAGTCGATGATCGAAGCCGCTGCCCGCTTGCCGTCCTCGACGGCCGTGACCGTGAGGTCCTGGCCGCCAGCCACGCAATCGCCGCCCGCCCAGACGCCGGGCAGCGAAGTCCGCTTCTGGTCATCCACCCGGATGCGGCCCTTCGCCAGCGTGAGACCGGCTTTGCCGAGATCGTGCTCCACCAGCGTCTGGCCGATGGCGACGAGCACCTGATCGCAGACGAGGGTCACGGTTTCACCTGTGCCCCTGAGTTTGCCGCCCTTCGTTTCCGTATACTCGAATTTCACGCCAGCGATGGACCGGTCCTTGCCCTTGCCCTCGAGCTTCAGTTTCACGGGGCTGAGATTATGGCGGATCAGCACGCCGCGTGTCTGCGCCACATCCTGCTCGTAGGCGGAAGCCGCCATGGCCTCACGGCCGCGCCGATAGACGATCGTGACGGTCTCGGCGCCCAGAAGCTTCGCCTGCGTCGCCGCGTCGATGGCGGTCATGCCCCCGCCGATGACAATGACATTGCGCCCGACAGGCACTTTCGCCTTGTTCTTCGCCTGCCGGAGATCGGCGATAAAGGCGACAGCGTCAAGGACGCCGTCTAGCCCCTTGCCGAGCCCGAGATCATTGGTTCCGCCGAGGCCGATGCCCAGAAAGACGGCGTCGTATTGCTCGCGCAGTTCAGCCAGCGTCACATCGCGGCCAAGCGCCTTGCCGTACTGGACCGTGATGCCGCCGACGGCGAGAATATAAGCCAGTTCCTTCTGGGCGATGTCATCATTCGCCTTATAGGCGGCGATGCCGAATTCGTTCAGGCCAGCGCCCTTCTTGCGGGCCTCGAGGATCGTCACGGCGTGGCCGGCGCGCGCCAGCGCATGGGCGCAGGCCAATCCGGCGGGACCTGCGCCGATCACCGCGACTTTGCGGCCTGTCGAAGGGCCGGCCTGGTAGAATTGCCTGCTGGCGGCAAAGGCCGCATCCGTGGCGAAGCGCTGCAGGCGGCCGATCTCGACCGCGCGGCTCTCTGATGTCTCGCGCACGCAGGCCCCCTCGCAGAGATTCTCGGTCGGGCAGACGCGGGCGCACATCGCGCCCATGATATTGGCGTCGAGAATGGTCTTCGCCGCCGGGATGGGCTGGCCGTTGGCGATCTGGCGGATGAAGAGCGGGATGTCGATGGAGGTGGGGCAGGCCGTCACGCAAGGAGCATCGTAGCAGAAGAGGCAGCGCTCGGCCGCGATCCGCGCCTCGTTTGCATCGAAAGGCGCAGCGAGATCGGTGAAATTGGCGGCGCATTGAGCGGCGGAAAGGCGTCCGGCGGCAATATCACCCATGCTGTCGCTCCTGCTTCAATCGACGCCATCGAAAAGGCCTGGCTGGCCCATTCCTGCATTTGGCCAGAGGATCAATTCCCGCCGGCTTTGTCAAACGGCCTGCGCGTGAACGAACGGCCCTGAACTCGGGTTAACGATTGCCTGCACGAGCACCCATCCCGCCCCCTTGCGGGGCGGGTGGCCGAGCGCAGCGAGGCCGGGTGGGGGGCTTTTCTGATTTTCACCCTCATGATCACCCCTCCCCGGCGGCTTTCGCCGCCGACCCTCCCCGTCAAGGGGAGGGATGGAGCCAGCAGGTTAACCCGGATTCATGAGCCCTGCGCGTGAGCGGCGGCCGGTCATTGGCGCAGGGCGTTCGCCTGCAATTGCCGCAAGGGCTTCAGGAGATAATCGAGCACGGTGTGCTTGCCGGTGAGGATATCGACCTGCGCGATCATTCCCGCGACCACCGGCTTTCCCGGACCGAAGCCGGTGGCGTTCGCTTCGAGACGCACCCGGAAATAAGGTTCGCCCTTGTCGTCGGCGAGGGCGTCGGGGGAAATTTCGAGAACCCGGCCCTTAAGCCCGCCATGGATCGAGTAATCGTAGGCTGAAATCTTCACGACCGCCGGCAGGCCAGGCCAGACCTCGGCGCGGTCCTGCGGCGAAAGCCGCGCCTCGACGATCAGCGTATCTTCGAGCGGCACGATCTGCACCAGCGGCTCACCCGATTTCACCGTGCCGCCGATCGTGTTGACATGGACCTTGTTGACGATCCCCGCGATGGGGGCCAACACCTCGGACCGGAAGCTGCGGTCCCGCATGGCGATGATCGTTTCCTCGAGTTTGGCGGCCTGGACGCCGGTCTCGCGCCGATCCTTCTCGGCATCGGTGCGGAACTGGGCGATGATCTGCTCGCGCCGGCTGCGCAGCTCGCTGATCGCGGCCTCGGCCCGCGGCGTCTCGATGCCAAGCTCCTGCACCTTGGAATCGATCTGCTGCAGCGTGCGCTCGCTCTCCAGAAGGTCGTTGAGCGACACGGCGCCCTGCTTGGAAAGGCGGCGCAGGCTTTCGACGCGCGGCTCGACGAACTCCCGCTCGCGGCGCAGGTTCTGGGCGCGGATGCGCAATTCGGTGACTTCGAGGGTCTTTTGACGGATCTGATCGTCGACAACCTTTAACTGCGCATCGAGGCCCTCGGTGCGGGCGCGGAAGAGATCTTGCTCCTTGGCGGAGATATCGGGAAGATCCGCGACGATGGCGGGATCGAGTTCGAGCTTGCGCAGACCGGCGCTTTCCGCCTCGAGGCGCTGGATCATCACCCGGCGGGCCTTCAGCTCCAGCATCGCCTGCGAAAGCTCGGCCCGCGAGAAGCTGTTGTCGATTCTGAGCAGCGGCGCGCCTTCCGCCACCTGCTGTCCTTCGCGCACCAGGATTTCGCGCAGGATCCCGCCCTCGAAATGCTGGACGGTGCGGTTGTTCGATTGCGGCGTGATGCGGCCGACGCCCTTGGTCACCTTGTCCAGCACGGTCACCGAGGCCCAGACGAGCGCGGCGGTCAGACCGATCGCGGCGGCCCAGACGAAGATGACCTGCGCACGGCTGGCGATGGCGTCGATCCGGTTCAGCGGCTGGCGGCTGTGGCTCGCGGACAACAGGGACACGTGAGGCGGAAACTCCAATGCTTTCGCGATCCACTCTAAGGCGGCAGAGTTTACGCCGCCTTAACCATGAAGGCCTGAAATGCGGGTATTGCCGCTTCGGCAATGCACTGCTGGACCACGGATGGCTGCCGACGAACAACCTGCACAGTCGACGCCTGCTGAGAACCTGGAGGGCTTCACCGGCCCCCGGAGCCATCCGCTGGCGGATTTGGCGCGTCTGGCGGCGCTGCTCGGTTCCGCGCGCGCCCAGACCGCCGACATGTCCGATCTCGCCGGTACGCCGGGCCCGCAGCTGCTGCACGAACTCGGTCAGCGGCTCGGCCTTGCCATTGCCGTCGCCGCGCGCCCTATCGACAGCCTCGCCAGCGTGGATTGCCCCTGCGTCGTGATGCTGAAGGACGGCAGCAGCCGCCTCCTCCTCGATGCGCCGGCTGGCGCTGATTTCATCGTGGCCGGCGACGGCGACGCGCGCCATCCGATCCCGCGCAAAGTCCTGCTCGATGTCACGACCGGCGCGGTTTTCCAGGCTTTCAGGATCGACCCCGAATCCGCCGCTGAGGCAGCGGCGCCGTCACCTGCCGTTGCGGGGGACGCTGCCCGCTCCGGCCATCCGCTGCTCAGGCATCTGCTTGCGGTCGCCGGCGAGAAAAAGCCGCTGGTGCTGGCGCTTGCGACGGCGGGACTCCTGTCGGGAATCATCAATCTTGCGGTGCCGATCTTCTCGATGGCGGTCTTCGACCGGGTGATCCCGCACGGCGCCTTCGAGACGCTCTGGGCGCTCCTGCTGGGCGTCAGCCTGCTCCTCGTCCTCGATCTTGCGCTGCGGCACGTGCGCCACGCGCTCGGCGACGCGGTCTCGCTGGCGGCGTCGACGCGTTTCGGCGCCGCCTTCTACTCCCGGCTTCTGCAGGCGCCCGTCAGCGCGGTGCCGCGGCAGGCCGGCGGTCTGATCCAGCCCTACAACGAGATGAACCAGGCCTCCGTGATTGGTCCGCAATTCATCGCCGGTCTCATGGTCGATCTTCCCTTCTTCCTGATTGTCCTCGGGTTTCTGGCCGCCCTCGGCGGCTGGATCGCGGCGATCCCGGCCGTCGGTGCGGTGTTGCTTTTCGCGATTCATTGGATCGCCCATCGCTCGCAGATGAAGGATCTGGGCGACGATGCGCGGCTGACCCAGCGCCAGACGCAGATGATCGTCGATGCCGTGGCCGGGGCCGATGCCATCCGGCTCACGGGTTCCGGCCCGCAGCAGCTTATGCGCTGGGAGGAGCGCGCCGATGCAGCGGCCATCGTCGGGCATGTTTTGCGCAGCAATCAGAACTTCGCCAGTCATTGCGGCGCCTTCGTGATGCAGGCCGTCACCGTGCTGACGATCGCGGCTGGCGCCTATAGCGTGACGGCTTCGCAGATGACGGTGGGCGCCTTGTCGGCCTGCATGATGCTTTCGAGCCGGGCGATCATGCCGGTCGCCACCCTGATGACCCAGGGCTTCCGCTTGAGCCAGCTGCTGGCGACCACCCGGCTTGTCTCGGCCCTCGCGGTTTCGCCGGTGGAGCGGGCCGGTGATATCTCGGAAACGGCGGCCCAGCGGCCGATCGCCGGGCGCTTGCAGCTGTCGGGGGTTGACTTTGCGCATCCGGGTGCGGTGGACAGCGTCCTTTCCGGCATCTCCCTCTCGATTGCAGCGGGAGAGCGGATCGGAATCGTCGGCAAATCCGGCAGCGGCAAGAGCACGCTGCTCAAGCTCCTCGTTCGGCTGTTCGAGCCAACCTTGGGCAGCATCCATGTCGATGGACGCGATATTCGCCAGATCGATCCCCTGGCGTTGCGCAAGGCCCTCGCGATGATGGCGCAGGACAGCTGGCTGTTCGACGCGACACTCGAAGCCAACCTCAGGAGCGGCCTGGGCGCCGTGCCGGAGGAATGGTTCGCCAAGGTCGCATCCATCACCGGCGTCGCTGATTTCGCCGATCGCAACCCTGCCGGATACAGCCTTGAGGTGGGTCCTGGCGGCCAGAAGCTTTCCGGCGGCGAAAGGCAATCCGTCGCCCTGGCGCGGACCCTGATGGCCAAGCCCAGGCTTCTCATTCTCGATGAGCCGACCTCGGCCATGGACAACGAGCGCGAGACGCGGATCATCCGCGGATTGGCTTCGGAATTGCGCAGCGGGGAGTTGAAGGGCATGGGCCTGATCATCGCGACCCATCGGCTGCCGATCCTTTCGCTGGTGGACAGGGTCATCTGGATGGATGGCGGACGCATTGTTGCTGACGGGCCCAAGCGCGAAATCTTCAAGAAGTTCGGCATCGCGGCCTGACTTTGAACCCGCTTTAGCGATGCATTAACCATATTCGCCTGAAGTGAGTCTTGCGAAGCATCGGCTTCTCGCGAGGAGGAATGGGCGATGACCAACGTCCTGCCATTTCCCCGCGCCAGAGCGCAGAGCGGGATTTCATCAGCGGCAGAAGCGCCGCTCGCCGGGCATAAGGCGAACATCCTGCTTTTCACGGGCGTGCGTTACGAGCGGCACGTTGACCAGGAGCCGCCGAATGCGGGGCCGGACACTCTGGACGGGGACCAAAATTCCAGCGCCCGCCGGCGGAAAGCGCGGCGCAGGGCGTGATTGCTGTCGTTTTCAGCAGAGGCCGTTGGCGCAAAGCCGTCGCTCATGGCCGGTTGGCGCCATGCGCCGCAGCGGCGGCGCTTCTGTCGCTGCTTCCAGCCTGCTCGCCCTACCAGACGGGCGATTTCGGCCGCCGGGCCGACAATGTCTACAACAATGTCGTTCTGCCTCAGGCCGGCATTACGGCTGCCTGGTCACGCGGTGAGGCCGTTTCGCTTTATCCCTTCACCGACGATGAAATCGAAATGAGGGACCGGGCCTGGCGTTTCCTGATGCCTGCCCACGATAAGGCCAACATGCAGCAGCGCCTGGCGGAGCTGAGCTATTCCCGCGTTCTGCCGCCCTTGCCCCATTCGGGGCTCAACTCCTATTTTCTTCTTTTGATGGCTGAGGATTACCGATCCGTCGCCTCTCGCTATAACAAGATCGGCCAGGACATCGAGGCGGACCGCCTGCTGATGGTGCCGTTTTCGCAAGCCGCAGCCAGGGTCTGCGCGGCGGACCGCGTGCGTATTCTGAGCTTGAACCGCGTCGGCCATCTCGATCCGATCCAGCGGGAGCAGGCGGTGATCCGCGTTGCCGAAAACCGCGGCCTGATTGATTGGGTGCGGCGTGACATGCGCCAGAAGGTGGCGGCCTATCGCTATGCGCTGGAGCATGTCACCATCGAAGCGCCGATGCCCGAGGCCATCCGGGCGGAGCAGGCGCTGATCGCGCTGGAAAGCGCGCAGCTCACGCTCGATTACTGGGATGGCTGCGGCGAAGCCGGGAGCGCCCGGCCGCCTGGCGCGCGGCCCCATGGCGTGCTGAAGGACAGCGAGCGTTTTGCTCCCGCAAGTCCTGCCGACGTCAAGGACAAGCGCGGCGCGATCAGCAATCTGACGCCGAAGTAGCTTTCCGCTCCACGGCGATGACAGCGCCGCCAACGATCAGGACGCAAGCGAGCGCCAGGGTCCAATGCGGCGCGGCGAACCCGAAAAGCACCAGCAGGATGGTGGAGAGCACGGGGGCCGCGTAACTCGCGGTGCCGAGAAGGCGGATATCGCCCCGCTTCATGCCGATATCCCACAGGAAGAACGCCGCCCCCACGGGCCCGAGGCCAAGCGCCAGGATGCAGAGCCATTGGGTGAGGCTTTGGTCCCAGACGGGCGTCTCGAAGGCGAGATGGCAGAGGCCCGAGAGGATGGCGGTCGCCAGGCAGAAGCCTGTCACGGCTTCGGTCGGCACCTCTGCCTGCGTGCGCGAGAGAACTGAATAGCTGGACCAGATCACGGCGCAGCCGAGTGCGGCGAGATAGCCTTTCCAGTTCACGGCGTCGAAGCCCAATCCTTGACCGGACGTCGCACCCTTGCCCAGCCCCAGCACGATGACGCCGAGCAGGCCGAGGCTGGCGGCGAACACATGCCGCGGGCTCAGCCGTTCGCCGGGCAAAAGCGCGGTCATCAGCACGATCAGCAGCGGCCAGAGATAGGCGATCAGGCCGGCCTCCGCCGGCGGCGCCAGCCTGAGCGCGGCGAAATAGAGAGCATGGTAGCAAAAGAGCCCGTAGATGCCGAGCGCCCAGGCCTTAGGCGGCTGGCGCAGCACCGCCCAGCCCTTGCCGGAGCGCATGATGACGAAGGCACCGAGCAGGCTCGCCACCGCAAAGGTGATCATGGCGAGCTGGAAAGGCGGGATTGCGCCGGTGCCGACCGTCAGCAGGGCCAGGATCGACCAGAGACCGACGGCGCCAAGGCCCGAAAGCGTGGCTGTCATGGTCCGGCCATAGCTGCTTCCCGGTGGGCGGCCAAGGCGGAAGGAGGTCCGTCAGGCCATGTACTGCCCGCCGTTGGCGCTCAGCGTCGAGCCGGTGATGAAGGCGGCCTCGTCGGCGGCCAGGAAGACCACGGCCCTCGCGATCTCTTCCGGTTCGCCCAGGCGTCCGACGGGGATCAGCGGCAGGATCGCCTTGTCGAGCACGTCCTGGGGGATCGCCTTGACCATCTCGGTGGCGATATAGCCGGGGCAGATCGCATTGACCGTGATGCCGAGCTTGGCGCCTTCCTGCGCCAGCGCCTTGACGAAGCCGATGTCGCCCGCCTTGGCGGCGGAATAATTGACCTGGCCCATCTGCCCCTTCTGTCCGTTGATGGAGGAGATGCAGATGACCCGGCCGAACTTGCGGGCGCGCATTCCCTCCCAGACCGGGCGGGTCATGTTGAAGAGGGAATTGAGGTTGGTGTTGATGACGCCGTACCATTGGTCCTTCGTCATCCGGTGGAACATGCCGTCCTTGGTGATGCCGGCGTTGTTGACCAGCACATCGACCTGGCCGATCTCGGCCTCGACCTTGGCGACGCCGGCGGCGCAGGCGTCGAAATCCGAGACATCCCATTTGTAGACGGCGATGCCGGTCTCGGCCTTGAACTTCGCGGCGGCATCGTCATTGCCCGCGTAGCTGGCCGCCACCTTGTAGCCCGCCGCCTTCAGCGCGATTGATATGGCGGCTCCGATGCCCCGGGTTCCGCCGGTGACGAGTGCTGTCCTTGCCATTGTCGATGTTCCTCCCAGAACAATCTGTTTTTGTTTTCCGCTCCGCATAGCCGCAGCGTTTCGGGTCGTCTGGCGGATGAAGCCCCCGAACGATTGGTCGCCTCTTGCCCTACCCGCTCTTCAAAAACAATCTCCCGTTGCCGGGGAGAAGGAAGTCACCGCTCCACCGTCAGCGCGACGCCCATGCCGCCGCCGATGCACAAGGTGGCAAGCCCCTTCTTCGCGCCGCGCTTCTGCATCTCGTGCAGGAGTGTCACGAGGATGCGGCCGCCCGAGGCCCCGATCGGATGGCCGATCGCGATAGCGCCGCCATTGACGTTCACGATCGAGGGGTCCCAGCCCATGTCCTTGTTGACGGCGAGCGCCTGCGCCGCGAAGGCCTCGTTGGCCTCCACCAGATCCAGATCCTTGACCTTCCAGCCCGCCTTCTCGAGCGCCTTGCGGGAGGCGGGAATCGGGCCCGAACCCATGATTTCGGGCGGCACGCCTGCGGTGGCCCAGGAGGCGATACGGGCCAACGGGGTCAGCCCGCGCTTCTTTGCTTCGTCAGCCGACATCAGCACCAGCGCGGCCGCGCCGTCGTTCAGGCCCGAGGCGTTCGCCGCCGTCACCGATACGCCGCCGGGGAAGGCGGGCTTGAGCTTCTGCATGGCCTCGATGGTCGCGCCATCGCGGATGTATTCGTCGGTATCAACGATGATGTCGCCCTTGCGGGTGGCGACGGTATAGGGCGCGATCTCATCCTTGAAGCGGCCGGCCTTCTTCGCAGCTTCGGCCTTGTTCTGGGAGGATACGGCGAAAGCATCCTGCTGCTCGCGCGTGATCTGCCATTTGGCGGCGACGTTCTCGGCCGTGTTGCCCATATGGTAACCATGGAAGGCATCCCAGAGCCCGTCCTTGATCATCGTGTCGATGAACTTGACGTCGCCCATCTTGGTGCCGGAGCGCAGATGGGACGAATGGGGAGCGAGCGACATCGATTCCTGGCCGCCCGCCACGATGATCGAGGCGTCGCCGTTCATGATCGCCTGCATGCCCATCGCCACGGTGCGCAGGCCCGAACCGCAGACCTGGTTGACGACAAGCGCTGTCGACGAATCGGGGATGCCGGCCGCCATCGCCGCCTGCCGCGCCGTGTTCTGGCCGGCGCCCGCCGTCAGCACATGGCCGAAGATGACCTCGTCGACATCGCCCGCAGGGACGCCGGCGCGGGCGAGCGCCGCCGCAATCGCCGCAGCGCCAAGTTTGTGGGCCGGCTGATCAGCGAAAGCGCCGTTGAAAGACCCAACCGCCGTGCGCGCCGCGCCAACGATCACCACATCCTTGCCAGACATTGTTTTTCTCCGCGCCGGAACCATCCCGGCCTTACTGTTTTGGTTGTTCCATCAAGCCTCTCGCACCCTCCGCCGTCAACCACCGGCGTGCAAAAGACTTGTCAGCGAGTGCCAACAGCGCTCATATGAACGGGAAACGCCGCGAGAGTGTGACAGCCAGGAAGGTGACGATTGACGAAGCCCGCTGAGCCCACAATCATCAAGAAATACGCCAACCGTCGGCTCTACCACACCGGCACCAGCACCTATGTCACGCTTGAGGACTTGGCCGTCATGGTCAAGAAGGGCGAGGAGTTCACGGTCTCGGATGCCAAATCCGGCGAGGATATCACCCGTTCGGTGCTGACCCAGATCATCTTCGAGCTGGAGGGCAAGGAAGGCCAGCAGACGATGCTGCCGGTGAATTTCCTGCGCCAGCTCATCGGCTTCTACGGCCACCAGATGGAAGGCCTCGTGCCAAGCTACCTCGAGCATTCCATGCAGCTTTTCGCCAAGGAGCAGCAGCAGTTCCGCGAACATGTGGCGAAAGCGATGACCGGCAACGTGTTCGGCGCGATGCAGGACCAGGCGCGCGCCAACCTGCAAATGTTCCAGGAAGCGTTCCGGCTCTTCAATCCCTACACCGCCAAGGCGCAGCAGGATGGGGCCAAGGCGAGCGGCGATGTCGATGCGATGAAGCGCGAACTGGACGCCATGCGCGCCCGGCTGGACAAGCTGGGAAAGACTTAGACAGCCACCACCTTCATCGGCCTGTCGATCACCCTGAGCACCTGGGCGAGGTCCTGCCCGCGCTTCAGGATCAGGCCGCCTGGCGCCATCACCGAATACATACCCTGCCGATGGCGCAATTCGGGATCCTTGATGATGCGGTAGAGCGGCATCTCCGAAGTCCGGCGGAAGATCGAGAACACCGCCTTGTCCTTCAGGAAATCCATGGCGTAGTCGCGCCATTCGCCCGCCGCAACCATCCGCCCGTATAGCCCCATGATGGTCTGCAATTCGCGCCGGTCGAAGGCGACCGCTGCCTGGGTTTTCCCGGCGGGAAAGGCAGCTACCGTCGCCCATCCGCCCGAGGGACTGTCATCGGAAACGTTTTCGCTCAATCGCGATCCTCCCGTTTGTGACACCATGATGAACCTCCTGCCCGCGCCGGGCAAGCCGGTAACCATCAGAGGGTCAGGGCTGTGATCCGGGTTAACCAGCGAGCTCCATCCCTCCCCTTGACGGGGAGGGTCGGCGGCGAAAGCCGCCGGGGAGGGGTGATCATAAGGGTGAAAATGAGAAAAAGCCCCCCACCCGGCCCTTCCCCCGGATCAAGTCCGGGGTCCGGGCCACCCGCCCCGCAAGGGGGCGGGATGGGCGCTCGTGGAGGCAATCGTTAACCGGAGTTAAGGGCCGTGCCACCAGAGGTTCAGGGCCATTCCATTCTAGAGCGGTTGCCGATCTGACTGAATCAGATCGGCCGCTCTAAGCTCTTGATTTACCGCATTTTCTTTCGAAGAACCGGTATCCACTTCTTCGGAAAATGCTCTAGCCCGGTCATGACGGCGTTGAAGCCAGCGGCCCTGCCAGAGGTTGGCGGAAGTCGGGCGTCAAACCGGTAAGGTTAACCCTTCCTTCGCATCCTTGCTCTACCTTTAGGGATCGGCAGTGGCTTTTTCACGGGCCTTGTTGCGTAAGAGTAGGAGTAGGCGATGTCCCAGAGGAACGTCGCGGCTTTCAGCGTCGCCATCGCCTTGCTGGCCGGCTGGCCGGAGCATCTCGCGGCCCAGCAAGCGCCGACCGGTATGACACTGCCGCAAAGGCCCTCGGCTGCGCTCGCGGCGGTTGCCGCGCAGACCGATTCCTTCCGGCCGCAGGAACTCACCGACACCGAACCCGCTTTCGGACCCGATTCGCTGGCCCGCACGCAGGGCGGCCTGCGGTTCTACGAGAATATCGTCGCGCATGGCGGTTGGCGGAAGCTCCCGGAGATCGCCCGCGGCCTCCGCCAGGGCATGGATGGCCCGCTCGTTCTGGCGTTGAAGGAGCGCCTCGCCATCTCCGGCGATCTCGATAACGCCAATGCGGCGAACGATCAATTTGACGCCGCAACTGCTGCTGCGCTCCGGCAATTCCAGTCGCGGCACGGTCTTTCCGAGACGGGGGCGGTGGGCAAGCTGACCTTCGCTGCCCTGAACGTCCCGGCCGAAGTGCGGCTGAAGCAATTGCGCGCCTCGGTGGAGCGCCTGCAGAACAATGTGTTCAGGTTCGACAAGCGCTATGTCGTCGTCAACATTCCTGGCGCCATCGTCGAAGCGGTCGCCAACGGCAAGGTGGAGCGCCGGCATCTCGCCGTCGTCGGCAGGAAGGAGCGTCCGTCGCCGGTGATCTCGGCCCGCATCTCCTCCGTCAATCTCAATCCGCACTGGACGGTGCCGAATTCGATCATCAAGAACGACATCGCCAAGGCCCTGAAGACCGATCTGGCCTATCTCAACAAGCATCAGTTGCGCACGCTCGACCATCAGGGTCAGGAAATCGATCCCAACAGCGTCAACTGGAACTTCAAGTCGGCGCCCGGCTTCATTCTGCGTCAGGATCCCGGACCGCAGAATTCGCTTGGCCAGCTGAAGATCGACATGCCCAATGTCGAGGCGGTCTATATGCATGACACGCCGAAGAAAGAGCTCTTCAAGCAGGATGTCCGCTTCCACTCATCAGGCTGCGCGCGCATCTCGGATGTCCGTGATCTCGCTGCATGGCTGCTGGCGGAGCAGGGCATCGACCGGGCGCAGGTCGACCGCGATATCGAGGCGGGGCTGCGCACCGAGATCAGGCTGAAGAAGCAGGTCCCGGTCGCCTGGGTCTATCTGACGGCCTACGGTGACGGTCAGGGCCGGGTGCAGTTCCGCGAGGACATCTACGGCCTCGACACGCCGGAAGGGGTTTCGTTGACCACCCTTGACGGCAAGAAGAGAGTTCGGCCCCAGCCGCCCGCCAGCACGCCCGCCAGCACGCCCCTGGCGCAAGCCGGACCGCGCAGGGCTCCGATCGATCAGTTGGCCGCGCAGCGCGCTCCACTGGACCCGGAAATCACAGGCAGCATCTCATCCCGGCCAACGCGAAGCAATCCGATGCCACGTCCAGCGCCAGGCGCCGCAAGCCCGGATAATCCGCTGCCGCCCAAACCGCTGCCTATGGTGCAGCGCTGAGCCTGACGCATTCTTCAGTTCAAACGGGCGCGGACATCCTTCAGGCCCTGGGAGATGAGGTCGTCGGCGACAGAGCCTGTCGCCTGACCCTTCAGCACGATTTCGGCAGCCCGGATGGCCGCATCGGCGGCAGCGGCCCGCACCTCGGCGGCGGCTGAAACCTCGGCCATGGCGATTTTCTGTTCCGCCTGTTTCGTGCGGCGGGCGACGAACTCGGCAAGCTTCGCTTCCTGCTCGGCCTGGATGCGGCCGGCTTCCGCCCTGGCGTCCTCGACGATCTGGGCGGCTTCCTTTTCGGCCGCCGTACGCTTCGCCTCGTATTGCGCAAGCAGCGTTTCGGCTTCCTTGCGCAGGTTCGCGGCGGCGTCGAGCTGCTCCTGAACCTTCTTGCCACGGGCGTCGAGCATGCCGAGCAGCGTCTTGTGGACGCCGAAATAGCCAAGCACGCCCAGGAAGATGACGAAGCCGACGGCGACGAAGAAGGTATCCATGACGGCTTGCTCCTCAGGCTTTCGCCGCTTCGATCGCGCGCTTCAGGTCGTCGGCCTTGGGCGCGATGCCGGTGATGCGCTTGACGATGTCCACAGCCGTATCGGAGGCAATGCCGGCGACATTGGTCATGGCTTTGTCGCGCGCCGCCGCAATGCTGACCTCCGACGCGGCGATCTTTCGCGCCGTTTCGGCCTCCACTTCCTTGCGCTTGGCTTCCGCCGCGCTGTTTGCGGCGTCGCGCGCTTTCTGAGCGGTGGCCTGGGCGCCGGCCCTGGCGTCGGCGAGAAGCTTTTCATAAGCTTCGCCGGCGGCCTTGGCCTTCTCCTGCATCGCGGAGGCCGTCTGCAGGTCGCCGTCGATCTTGCCTTCGCGGGTCTCCAGGATTTCGGAGACGCGCGGCAGCGCGATCTTCGACATCAGGTAGTAGAGAAAGCCGAACGTGATCGCGAGCCAGAAGATCTGGCCGGCGAACGTCGTGGCATCGAAGGGCGGGAACTTCACGGCGCCTTCCGCAACGGCGGTTTCGGCGGCGTGGGCAGTCCCGATGAGCAGCGAAAGCATCGGCTTTACCTTGGTGTTGCCTCCCGGCCATGCAGCCAGGAGCGCGTCTCGTCCAATATCAGGCGACGAAGAGCAGGATCAGCGCCACGACGAAGGCGAAGATGCCAAGGCCTTCGGCCAGCGCCGCGCCGATGAAGGCGCGACCGAACTGGCTGTCGGCGGCCGACGGATTGCGCAGCGCGCCCAGAAGGAAGTTGCCGAAGATGGTGCCGACGCCGATGGCGGCAGCGCCCATTCCGATTGCAGCAAGGCCAGCGCCGATGAGCTTGGCGGCATCCGCTTCCATGTGAAACTCCTGAGTGATCTTCTTGAGGGGGAGGGAAAGAACCTGACGTCTGATAAATCAGTGCCCGGGGTGAAGCGCATCATTGAGATAGATGCAAGTCAGAATTGAAAAGACATAGGCTTGAAGGCATGCGACCAGCAATTCCAAAGCGTACAACGCGACGATCATCGCCAGCGGCAGCGGCGAGAGCGCGAGAACCGCGCCGCCCGCGCCCAGCATCAGCACAATGAAGCCGGCGAAGACCTTGAGCGCGATGTGCCCGGCCAGCATATTGGCGAACAGGCGCATCGACAGGCTGATCGGCCGCGAGACGAACGACACGATCTCAATGATGCTGATGAACGGCAGCAGCGGCTTGGGAACGCCCGAGGGGACGAACAGGCCGAGGAAATGCGTGCCGTGCTTCATGAAGCCGTAGATGATCACGGTGCCGATCACCAGCATGGCGAACATGAAGGTCACGACGATGTGGCTGGTAACGGTGAAAGTGCCGGGGATGAGGCCCACGAGATTGCAGATCAGCACGAAGATGAAGAGCGAGAAGACGAGCGGCAGGAACTTCAGGCCTTCCTTGCCCGTCGTCGACCTCACCGTATCGGCCATGAACTCGTAAAGCATCTCGGCGGCGGATTGCAGGCGGCCGGGCACCAGCGCCTTGCTCTTGGTGCCATAGACCATCAGCCAGTAGATGATGCCGACGGCGATGATCATGAACAACGCCGAATTGGTCAGCGAGATATCGTTTCCGAAAAAGTGGATCGACGGCCCGATCCGCGAGATCTGGAACTGATGGATCGGATCAATACCGCCCGAAGCGCTAGCCACAACCAACCTCGTTTGTCTCGGACCCGCGCGACACGCGGATCCAGTAAAATCTATTTCGTCCCGGATTGTCCGCCGCCGGTTGGCCGCGCCGCGATCCGATACACATTCCAGAAGCCGGCGACCATCCCGATCATGACCGTGATCAGCAGCGCGATCGGCTTGGTCCCCAGCCAATGGTCGAGCCACCAGCCAATGAAGCCGCCGACCAGCATGCCGGCCACAAGTTCGGATGTCACCCGGAACCCCGTTCCGATGGCCGTCCCCATGCCGACAGTGGATGTCGGCGACACGGCGGCCTTGCGCCCATCCTCGACACTGCCCCTCTCGGCCTTGATCGCCCCCGACAATTTGTCGAGACGGGCCTTGAGTTCAGCGTCGTGATTGTCGGGCGTTGAGCTTTTTTGGCTCATGTCATGACCGTCCGCTGTCTTGGCGCATCACCATCGACCCGTTGCCGAACCGTTCATGAAGGCTAGAACGAGCAGCGGTCAGACCGCCCCTCAATCGCGGCGGAACATATTTTCGCCTCCGCCATCTGTCAAGCCGGGCAGACCAATACCAAACTATTGAAAAACAATCCTATTTTTAATTTTTGTGCAGTGCGGTGAGAATGCCGCGTAAATTGGCTGAGCAAAGCCCCCTGAATCAGGCGCGGTCCGCCAGCGCCCGCAGGCCTTCGCGATAGGTCGGATAGCGGAGGCTGTATCCGAGCACCTCCCGCAATCGCCGGTTGGAGCAGCGCTTGCTCTCCGCATAGAAGCTGCGGGCCATCTCCGAGAGCCGCGCCTCCGCGAAGGGCGTTTCGGGCGGCGGCGGCACGCCCAGCAGGCCCGCCGCATAGCTGACCACGTCCTGCGGCGGGCAGGGCTCATCATCGCAGACGTTGAATGGCCCTTCGACGGCGGGGCGCCGAAAGCCGGCCAGCGCCGCACCAGCGATATCCGCGGCATGGATGCGGTTGAAGACCTGCCCCTCCTTGATGATCCGCCGCGCCGTGCCGGCTCTGAGATCGTCGATCGCGCTGCGCCCCGGCCCGTAGATGCCCGCCAGCCGGTGAAGCTGAACGGCGATGCCGCGGCTGCGGCCGAAAGCCAGCCAGGCGGCTTCCGCCGCAACGCGCCGCTGGCCGCGCTCGCTCGTGGGCTTGAGTTCAGCCGTTTCGTCGATCCAGGCGCCGCCATGGTCGCCATAGACGCCGACGGTCGAGAGATAGATGATGATCCTGAGCCTTGGCGCGTCCTTTAGTTCGCCGCCTAACTGGCGCAGCATCGGGTCGCCGGCCTCGTCGGGCGCTGCCGAGACGAGCAGGCAATCGGACTCCTTCAGCGCCGAGGCAACCTGCGGGCCGCCTGCTCCATCGGCATAGACGATGGCATCGATCCCGCGAGACCGCAGTCTCTCCGCTTTGCCGGCCGAGCGCACCGTGCCGCTGACGCTGGCGAAGGCCTCGCGGTGGTTCTCGATCAAGGTTTCCGCCGAATAGCCAAGCCCGAAGCAGAAGAGCTTCATGCGATCGCCTCCCATTCCGCGCGGACGCCGGGGTCGGCCTCGGTCGCGAGACGTGCCTGTTTCATGGCGCTGGCCCGCGCCGGGTCAAGCCGCCCGATCGCCCAGACCGCCGCACCCCGGACGACGGGATCGGGATCGTCGAGATGGGGCAGGGCGGCGGCGAGCAGGGCTCCTCCCATCCCTCCCCGCTCGCAAGTCGGGTTAACCCGATTTGCGCTCATTGGCTGCCCGGATAGGGTAAACCCGATCCGGGGCGGGGAGGGAAGAGCGGCGGAGCCGCGAAGGGAGGGGGGTGTTTGTTTCGACCGCGGAGACGCCTGCCCCCCACCCGGCTCGCTTGCGCTCGCCACCCTCCCCGCAAGGGGGAGGGAGGAAGAGGCATTCCCTGCGGCAATCAGCACATTGCGGATGAAGCGGTCGCGGCCCGTGCGCTTGATCGGCGATCCGGCGAATCTCGCGCGAAAAGCCGCTTCGTCCAGCGCCAGCAGCTCGACCAGCGGCGGCGCGTTCAGATCGTCGCGCGCCTGCAGCTTCGCCTCGCGGCCGGCCTCGGCGAATTTGTTCCAGGGGCAGACCGCCAGGCAATCGTCGCAGCCATAGATGCGGTTTCCCATCAGCGGACGCAGCGCCCGGTCGATCGGGCCCTTGTGCTCGATGGTGAGGTAGCTGATGCAGCGGCGGCTATCGAGCACGAAGGGCGCCGGAAAGGCGTCGGTGGGGCAGGCGTCCAGGCAGCGCCTGCAGGAGCCGCAATGATCCGTCTCCGGCGCATCGGGCGGCAGCTCCAGCGTGGTCAGGATCGCGCCCAGGAACAGCCAGTTGCCGAGTTCGCGCGAGATGAGCACGCTATGCTTGCCCTGCCAGCCGACGCCTGCCGCTTGCGCCAATGGCTTCTCCATCAGCGGCGCGGTGTCGACGAAGACCTTGACGTCCGCGCCGGTGCGTGCCGCGAGCTTCCCCGCCAGCTGCTTCAGCCTGCCCTTGATGAGGTCGTGATAATCGCGGTTGCGGGCATAGACCGACACCGTGCCGACTTCCGGCTGTCCGAGCGTCGCGAGCGGGTCGGTCTCAGGCCCGTAATTCATCCCCAGCATGATCACGGAGCGGGCTTCAGGCCAGAGCGCCAGCGGCGAGGCGCGCCGGTCCTTGTGCTCCGCCATCCAGTCCATGCCTGCGTGATGATGGGCCGAAAGCCAGGATTCGAGCGGCTTCTCATAGGATTGCGCAGCCGCCGTCACGCGGCAGGCTGCGAAGCCGAGCGCATAGGCTTCCCTGGTTAGCCAAAGTTTAACATCCATGGCAGATAGCGGGCCTTGGGGCCGCGACTCGCGTCGCTCCGGTCGAGGTTATCTCTGATGGACATGCTCAAAGCGCTGATCCTCGGCTTTGTCGAGGGCTTTACGGAATTCCTGCCGGTCTCGTCCACGGGCCATCTGCTGCTGGTGGGCCATTTCCTCGGCTTCGAATCGAAGGGCAAGACCTTCGAGATCCTCGTGCAGTTCGGGGCGATCCTCGCCATCCTGATCGTCTATTTCTGGCGCCTCATGGACATCGCGAAAGGCATGTTGACCGACAAGGCGAAGCGCAATTTCGTCATCGCCGTGCTGGTCGCCTTTCTGCCGGCGATGATCGTCGGCTTCTTCGCCCGCGATTTCATCAAAGGCGTGCTGTTCAAGCCGGAGATCGTCTGCTTCGCGCTGATCGCGGGCGGGCTCGTGCTGCTCGTCGTCGATGATCTCAAGCTCAAAGGCGCCAAGGACGATGTCATGCAGTTCTCGATTCCGATGGCGGTCAAGATCGGGCTCTTCCAGTGCCTCGCCATGGTGCCGGGCGTCTCGCGCTCGGGCGCGACGATCGTGGGCGCGATGCTGATGGGGGCCAGCAAGCGCGCGGCGGCGGATTTCTCCTTCTTCCTCGCCATACCGACGATGGCGGCGGCCTTCGGCTACGATCTCTTCAAGAGCTACAAGATCCTTAACACCGAAGACATCACGCTGATCGTCATCGGCTTTGTGGCCGCTTTCGTCTCGGGCCTGATCGTGGTGCGCGGCTTTCTCGGCTTCATCTCGAAGCATGGCTTCGGGATCTTCGCCTGGTGGCGGATCATCGTGGGATGCCTGGGACTGGCGGGCCTGTGGGTGTTCGGGTAAAATCCCCCATTTACGGAATTGGGGGAATTTGCTACCCTTCACACATGCCAACTAAACCGTCCTCCCTCCCCATGAAGTCGTTTGCCGCATCCGAGATCAAGACGCGGCTCGGCGACATGTTCATGTCCGCCGCGCGCGAGCCGGTGCAGATCACCAAGCGCGGCAAGGAAGCCTTCGTGCTGATGAGTGAGGAGCAGTTCCGGCGCTTCGAGGCGATGGAGGATTCGCTCTGGGCGGCGCGGGCTGCCGAGGCCATGAAGAGCGGTTTCATCGGCCCGGACAAGGCGGAATCGCTGTTGCAGGACCTGCTGGCGCAGAAATCGGCATGAGCCGCCTGAGGCTGTGAATCCGGGTTAACATGCGGGCTCCATCCCTCCCCTTGACGGGGAGGGTCGGCGGCGAAAGCCGCCGGGGAGGGGTGATGATAAGGGTGAAAGTGAGAAAAAGCCCCCCACCCGGCCTCGCTGCGCTCGGCCACCCGCCCCGCAAGGGGTCGGGATGGGCGCTCGTGGAGGCAATCGTTGAGCCGAGTTCAGGGCCGTGATGAGCCGCCTGAGGCTGGATTACACCAAGGAATTTCTGAAAGAGGCGGCTGATCTGCCGCCCAAGCATTTCAAGCAGGTGGTCAGCCGGGTTCTGGCGCTCACCGGCGATCCCATGCCTGCTGACAGCAAGCCGTTGCAGGGACATAACGGCCTGCGCCGCGTGGATTCCGGCGAATACCGGATCATCTATGATGTGACGGATGAGGCGGTGCGGATCATCATTGTGGGCAAGCGGAACGACGATGAGGTTTATCGGCTGCTGGATAGGAAGAGGTAGTTTGTCTATCTCCCTCATTGCTTCGCCGCGCTTGCAATGGCGGCAATACCTCTCTCACACCCGCTTTTCCGGGCTCCGGCAGAGATCCCTGACCACACACCGGGGGCATTCCGGCGCGCGGGCCTTGCAGGTGTAGCGTCCATGCAGGATCAGCCAATGATGCGCGTGCAGCGCATAGGCGGGTGGAATGCGCTTCAGCAGCCGCGCCTCCACCTCCTCGGGCGTGCGGCCATGCACCAGCGGCAGGCGGTTGGCGACGCGGAAGACATGGGTGTCCACCGCCATGGTGGGGATGCCGAAGGCCATGTTGAGCACCACATTCGCCGTCTTGCGGCCGACGCCGGGCAGGGTGGTGAGGTAATCGCGATCGGCGGGAACGATGCTATCGCGCTCGGTGATCAGCCGTTCTGACAGCGCGATCACGTTCTTCGCCTTGCCCTTGTAAAGGCCGATGGTCTTGATGAAATCGCGGAGCTTCTCCTCGCCGAGCGCCAGCATCTTCTGAGGCGTATCGGCTGCCTTGAAGAGGGCGCGCGTCGCCTTGTTGACGCCGGCATCCGTCGCCTGCGCCGAGAGCACGACCGCGACCAGCAGCGTGAAGGCGTTGACATGTTCAAGCTCGCCCTTGGGCTCCGGCTCGATGGCATGCAGGCGGCGGAAGAATTCCGCTAACTCGGCATCGGAAAGGAGGGCAGGGGCTTTCGCCTTGCGGCCTGATGCAAGTGCGATCTCGGCCGCGCCGCGCATCGCCTTGGCGGAGGGCGTGAGGCTGACGGGCTCGCTCGCGGCCGCGTCTCCCCTTGCGTCCTTTGGCCTCGGCTGGCGGGCCTTCATCAGCGGTATCCCGGGCTTTTCCCTGCGCATTCCTGCGGTATAACGGAGCCCATGCAAGGTGACAGCCCGAAACATGCGATGTCCACCGCTGACGAAGCCGGGGCCGATGCGGTGGTCTTCAGGGCAAGGCTCAGCCCCCACCGCTCGCTGGGACGGCGGGGGCACCTGATCCTGTTCGCCTTCGTGATCAGCGTCACCTTCATCATCTCGATTCCGTTCTACATGTTGGGCGCCTTGCCGGTCGTCGGCTTCTTTGGCCTCGACGTGGTGCTGCTGTGGATCGCCTTCCGTGTCTCGAACCAGCGCGCCCGGGCCTATGAGGAATTGGTGCTGACCCATGTCGAGCTTCTCTTCCGCCGCTGCACCTGGCGGGGAAAGCTCTCGCAATATTCGTTCAACCCGCTCTGGGTGCGGCTTGCGAGCGACGAGCATGCCGAATTCGGCACGCAGCGGATCGCACTAGTCGAAGGCCGCAGGAGCGTCGAGATGGGCTCCTTCCTGGGCGCGGAGGAGAAGGCGAGCTTCGCCGAGGCGCTGCGGCAGGCCTTGGCGACGGCGCGGCGGGGGCCGCGCTTCGGGTGACATCCCACACCTTCTACTCGATCATCGCCGCAGCGGACTGGATCGGCATCGCCGTCTTCGCCATCACCGGCGCGCTGGTGGCGTCGCGCAAGCAGATGGATATCGTCGGCTTCGCCTTCCTCGGCACGGCGACCGGCATCGGCGGCGGCACAATCCGCGATCTGCTGCTGGGGCAAACACCGGTGTTCTGGGTGCAGGAGCCGCTCTATCTCGTTGTCTGCATCGCCTGCTCGATGCTCGTCTTCTTCGTGGCGCATGTGCCGCGCTCGCGGCTGGTGCTGCTGTTGTGGCTGGATGCTTTGGGGCTGGCGCTCTTCTGCGTGCTTGGCGCGGAGAAGGCGCTGACGCATGGTCCGGTGGTCGCCGCCGCCATGGGCGTTGTCACGGCCACGATGGGCGGCATGATCCGCGATATCCTGGGCGGCGAGAGCCCGGTGATCCTGCGGCGGGAGATCTACGCGACAGCGGCGCTGCTCGGGGCCGTCACCTATCTCACGGCGCTTCTGGTGATGCCGCGCGAATGGGCGATGCTGGCGGGCTTCGCCGCCGCCTTCGGCCTGCGCGGGCTGGCGCTGGCGAAACGCTGGTCGCTCCCCGTCTACAAGCCGCGCGAGGCGCGGCGCCCGGAGGATGTGGGGTTGTAGGGTTCAGGTGGTGGTGGGGAGATTGCGGCGCTATTTGTCCGCGAGGCCAGCTACCGCTACAATCTCCGAATACTGCTCAAAATCGGTAGGGATAAATGCCGGGGCGCAGCCTGAAGGGCATCGAAGGCAAGCGCCTCACCTATCGGCGGATTGACGAAGCCGCTCCCGGTTAAGTAGGCAAAACGCCTCTTGAGCAAGCGTCGCTTCAAACAGAAAGGCCCCCGGCTAGCGGGGGCCAATCTTAAGGCCGAAGCAGACTTGTTATCGTCCTCGCTACGGCCTGCCACACGGTTAAGCGTGGTCTTTCAAGCCCGCTCTCGCGGTAACGTCTGATAGATAGTCTTTACCAGTGAATTGTCAATGAATGCATACCGAGCCGATGCAGCGCACATCGCCGGGCCTCTCTAAGTGCTCCCTCTGGCGCCATTGGGGTCGCATATTGGCGAAAGCCTACCTTCAATCGGTCGAGACGGTGGTCGGCCACGCTAACAATAAGGTCGCCTTTGATCCAAGCTTCCGGGTATTTGTCATTGGGCAGAAGCCCGGCAGGCAACTGGAAATGATACGGCTCTATTGGATTTGGTCTCAATGAGCTGATTGGCATCACCGTGCAAACGCGCGTCCATTGCCTCTGGTGAGATGAAACAACCAATACCGGCCGCGTTTTTGTTATTTCGGGCTGCCTGAATGCCAGTCCAAAGTGGCAGATCAGAATATGGCCTGGTTGCGGTTGAAACTTTATCCCGGTCGGGTGCTGATCATTCACAATCGTGTCGGCAAAGTCTCGGATTTGCCCCGAAAACTGGTTATTGTGTCTGAGGCTCTCAGCAAGAGCCTGAACCACCAGTTCATCCGCCTCGTCGTTTACCGTCACCTGAAACGTTTTTGGCATTGGATGGCCTTGATTCGCGAGGTCATATTGTAACATTCCTTTCTTTCGCATCATGCGGTTTTGGCGGCGCTGCCAGCATCCGCTCTAGTGGAGCGAATTTGACATTCGCATCCCGCGTGACATCGGGCGTCGGAGCGAATGTCAAATTCAAAAGCTCCACTAGAATCATAGACTTGCTAGTGGTCCCTTTGATTCCGACATTTGCTCGCAGCGTGATATCAAG
>JADCCX010000079.1 GCA_020252485.1 Methylocystis sp. | reverse complement strand
CTTGATATCACGCTGCGAGCAAATGTCGGAATCAAAGGGACCACTAGCAAGTCTATGATTCTAGTGGAGCTTTTGAATTTGACATTCGCTCCGACGCCCGATGTCACGCGGGATGCGAATGTCAAATTCGCTCCACTAGTGCGAGGCAGGCGGCGCGCCGGTCAGCGGCCGGATTTCGGCAGCCATCAAACCCTTCGGACTGTCGCCATAGCGCACGAGCACCGATTCACCCGGCACCAGCTCCGTGATGCCGTAGCGGCGCAGCGTCTCCATATGCACGAAGATGTCCGGCTGGCCTTCGCCCGTGGTCACGAAGCCGAAGCCGCGCAGGCGGTTGAACCACTTGACAACGGCGCGCTCAAGGCCGCTGCTGGGCGTCACCTGCACATGCGTTTGCGCCTGCGGCAGCAGCGACGGATGCATCGCGGTCGTCGGGTCGATGGACAGGACGCGGAAGGCCTGCAGGCCCCGCGAGCGCATCACCGCCTCGACGGCAATGCGGGCGCCCTCCGGCGCGGATATGAAGCCGCCATTGCGCAACACCGTCACATGCAGCAGCACGTCCGGCTGGCCGTTGTCGGGCATGATGAAGCCATAACCCTTGGCGGCGTCGAACCACTTAATGAAGCCGGTCACCTCGATAAGATCAAGAGGCTGATCGGCCGATTGGGCCTCTCCCTGGGAAGGCCGAAGGCGAGAACCCAATCTCTCCCTTCTTGCCGCATCGTCGGAAATCATCACGCCACCTCAAAATGTCGATTCGAATGTGACCGAATCTACGATAGCAGATGATATCACCGGAAAAGGGCTGTCAAAGGACAATTTGAAAAAGATCACAATCCGAGCAGTAACTGAGTCTCATCGAGCACAGTTCCTATGTCCGACCGAATGAGGAGCGTTGCGCCGGCGTCATAGGCCGTCGGCTCGCCATTGATAACCACAAGTTTCGCGCCATTCTCATGGGCGGCCTGCGGAAGCGCCGCAGCCGGATAGACGACCAGCGACGAACCGATCGCCAGAAAGACATCGCAGGCGAGAGCGGCCTTCACCGCCTTGCGCATTTCCGGTTCGGGCATCGCCTGCCCGAAGGAGACCGTTGCCGATTTGAGCAAGCCGCCGCACCAGCGGCAAGGGGGCGCTTCGCCTTTCCGCTCGAAGATGGGCCTGATTTCAGCCAGTTCATGCCGCGTCTCGCAGGTCAGGCATTTGGCATGGCCGCCATTGCCATGGAGTTCGATCAGGCTTTCCGCCGGCATGCCCGAAAGCTGATGCAATCCGTCGATGTTCTGGGTGATCAGCACAGGCATCTTTCCCGCATGGTGCAGCGCAGCCAACATGCGGTGCCCACGTCCCGGACGCGCGCCGGCATAGGCATCGTCCATCGTGAACTTGCGCCGCCAGGCTTCCTGGCGCGCTGCGGCGCTGGCGGTGAAGGCGGCGAAGGGGATCGGCTTGTTCGCCATCCAGGGGCTGCCGGGCGAGCGGAAATCCGGCACGCCGCATTCGGTCGAGATGCCCGCGCCCGTAAAGCCGGTGATGCGCTGCGCTTCCGCCAGCAGGGCGGCGAGCCGTTGGGCGGCCTCCAGCGGGTCGGTGATCGGTTTCATGCCTTTCGGATTCATGTCTCTCCCCTCGTGCCTTTCGATGCGCAACGCGCCAGGTATCGTCAACCCTTCACAACGCGCCGGCCCTGATCGTAGAATGCGGGGCAAGAAGGAGCGGTCATTATGTCGGAAATATCGCAGCGCTCGGCGCGAGACCTGGCGGCTTCCTATCGGGCGAAGACGCTTTCGCCGGTCGAGGCCGTGCAGGACGCCCTTTCCCGGATCGAGCGTTTCGAGCCGGCGGTGAACGCCTTCACCATCGTCGATGCGGAGGGCGCGCTGGCGATGGCGAAGGCTTCCGAAGCCCGCTGGGCCAAAGGGGAGCCGCTTGGCGAGGCGGATGGAATCGTCACCACGATCAAATCCAATGTCGCGGCCAGAGGCTGGTCCGCGCGGCGCGGCTCGGCGGCGATCAGCGACGCGCCGGCGCCGGAGGATGCGCCCGTGGTCGCCAATCTCAGGCGGGCCGGCTGCATCTTCATCGGCCAGACGGCCATGCCCGAATTCGGCTGGATCGGCGTAACGCATTGCAGGCTCACGGGCATCACCCGCAATCCCTGGAACACCAGCCGCACGCCGGGCGGCTCATCCGGCGGCGCGGCGGCAGCGGCCGCTCTCGGCATCGGCTCCTTCCATGTCGGCACCGATGGGGCAGGCTCTATCCGCATTCCCGCCGCCTTCTCCGGCCTCTTCGGCATCATGCCGTCCGTCGGCCGCGTGCCGGCCTATCCGGCCTCGCCCTTCGGCGTGCTGGCGCGTCTGGGTCCGCTCACGCGCAAGGTCGACGACGGCGCGCTGATGCTGAAGATCATGGCCGGCGCCGATGCGCGCGATATCGCGCATGACGGCCATAGCCCGCCCGACTATCCCGCCGAACTGACGAAGGGCTTGCGCGGGCTGCGGCTCGGCTGGAGCGCCACTCTCGGCTTTGTCGACAAGCTGCATCCCGATGTGCTCGCGGCGACAGAGAAAGCCACCCGGCGGCTGACCGAATTCGGCGCATTGGTCAGCGATGCCGATCCGGGCTTCGGCTGGGATGCGGCCTTCGGACCGCTCGGCGTGTTGTGGGAAGCCGGCTGCGCCCAGGTCCTGCGGGGCATACCAGCCGACAGGCACGGCGAAATCGATCAGGGGTTCCTCGCCTGCGCGCGCGCCGGCCAGAAGCTTTCTGCGGCCGACGTGCTGCAGGCGATGAGCGGCCGCGCGGCGCTCTACGAGACCATGCGCCGCTATCATGAGCGCTTCGATCTCCTGCTGACGCCGCAGATGCCCATCACCGCGCTCGAAGCGGGTATTGAGGCGCCCCGTGACGGCTCCTTTGGCGATCAATGGTTCAACTGGTCGCCCTACACCTGGCCGTTCAACGTCACCGGCCAGCCGGGGGCCAGCGTTCCGGTCGGCCTGGCGTCGGACGGGCTGCCGATCGGCTTGCAGATTATCGGGCCCAAGGGGCGGGAGGATCTCGTGCTGCGCGTCGCCAAGGGCGTGGAGATGCTCAGCGATTTTCCGATGCTGGAGGGGGTGAGGGCGGGTTAACGGCCGGTCGAAAACGCCTTCAACGTCATTGCTGGCCAGGCTCCTCATTTCGAGGTGCTGGCCGCAGGCCAGCCTCGAGAAACCGGCAGGATAGGGTGCAAGCACCCGATGGTGTCTCGAGGCTCGCTGTCGCTCGCTCCTCGACATGAGGTTGTTGGAGGGTATCAATCCAGCGCCCTAACGCCCTTGTTCCGGGTATTTTGTAATTGCTTGCGCATCGCAATGATGATTGCGGAAAGATGCCTGCTGTTAAACACCCTCCACCCCGCACCATTCCGCCACGAACAGCGCCATGGCGCCGGTGATCCGCTTGATCGAGGCGATGCTGGCGCGCTCGTCGAAACCGTGAATATTCTCCGATTTCGGCCCGTAGCAGAGCGTCGGGATGCGATCATAAAGCGCATGCACGCGCGCATCGAGATAGGCGGGCGTCATGAAGCTTTTGAGCGGGCTGCCGATCGCCGTCTCATGCGCCCGGCCGAGCACGGCTTCCGCTTCCGAGCCCGGCGTCAACTCGTAACCCTCGACATGGAAGCCGTTCCAGGTGATGCGCGGAGGATTGTTGGCGAGATAGCGGTCGCCCCGCGCGAAGGCCGCGACATGGGCCTCGATCTCGCGCGCAGCCTCGGCGGCGGATGTGCCGGGGAAGATCGCGATGCGGCAATCGATCCGGCACCAGGCCGGCACGGATGAGGCCCAGTCGCCGCCCTCTATCTTGCCGATGTTGAGATTGAGGGGATGCGCCTCGTTCTCGAAATGCTTGCGGCCTGCCTTGGCCGCGTTCCAACGCTCCTCCAGCTCGCGCAGGCTGCCGATCACGCGGTAAATGGCGTCGATGGCATTGGCGCCGCTCCCCATCTGGCGCACATGAACGGGCACGCCCCGCACCTCCACCTGGAACCACAATACGCCGGCATTGGCGCGCACCAGCATTTCCTCCTCGGGCTCGGGGATGAGGGCGGCATCGGCGCGATAGCCCCTGAGATGGGTCATCAGCGCGCCATTGCCGGTCGATTCCTCCTCGACGACCGATTGAAGATAGATTGTGGCGGCGGGCTGCAGGCCGATCCGCTTCAACGCATCAAGCGCGAAGAGGTTGGCCGCATGGCCCACCTTCATGTCCGCGCCGCCACGGCCATAAAGCCAGTCTCCCCTGATCACGGGATCGAAGGGCGGGTTCGTCCACATGTCGAGCGGTCCCGCCGGCACCACATCGACATGGGCCTGCATGATCAGCGAGCGGCCCGTCTCTTCGCGCGGGCGGTGAATGCCGACGATGATCGGCGCCTCGGAGTGTTGGGGGGAGAATTTCGAGCCGCCGGGATGGCGCTCAATGGCCTCGCGGTCCATGGCGAAGCGCTCCATAACATAGCCGCGGTGCTTCCAGGTGCGGAAGACGAAGTCCTGGATCGCATGCTCCTCGCCCCTCAGGCTTGGGAAGCGGATCAATTCCTGGCTGAAGGCGATCTGTTCCGCGAAACCGTCCTCGACGGATTGCAGGATGCGGGCCGTGAGTTCGGCTGAAAGCGCCATGATCACGTTGCTTTCGTCAATGGCCGGCGAAGGCGAAGCCGCGTCCTGGCGCCGCCTCGAACAGCGCCTTGGTGTAGGGGTGCTGCGGATTGGCGAAGATCGCCTCCGTCGCGCCCTGCTCCACGACGATGCCCTTCTGCATCACGGCGATCCGGTCGCAGATCTGCGCCGCGACCCGGAGGTCGTGCGTGATGAACAGCACGGCGAGATCGAACTTGATCCGCACATCGTCGAGCAGCTTCAGCACCTGCGCCTGCACCGAGACATCGAGGGCCGAGACGGCCTCGTCGGCGATCAGCACCTTGGGCTCCATGGCGAGCGCGCGGGCGATGGCGATGCGCTGGCGCTGCCCGCCGGAGAACTGGTGCGGAAAGCGGTCGAGCGCATCCGGCGACAGGCCGACGAGCGCCATCAGATCGCGGGCGCGCTTCACCGCATCCGCGTGGCCAAGGCCATAATTCATCGGCCCCTCGATGATCGAGGCGCCCACTGTGCGGCGGGGGTTGAGCGACCGGTAGGGGTCCTGGAAGACGATCTGGATCTCCTTGCGGTGCGGCCTGAGCAGGCGCTCCGGCATCGTCGCCACATCGAGATCGCCGATGCGGATTTCGCCGGAAGTCGGATCAATGAGCCGCGCGACGCAGCGCGCGACGGTCGATTTGCCCGATCCCGATTCACCCACGATGCCGAGCGTCTCGCCGCGCCGCACGGTGATGTTCACATCATTGGCGGCTTTGACGACGCGGGCATTGGGATTGAAGAAGGATTTCGCGCCGAAGGTCTTCATCAGCGCCTTGGTGGAAAGCGCCAGTTCGCCGCGTTTCGCCTCGCGCTTGGGCGGCGTCATCGTCGGCACCGAGGCGATCAGCATCTTCGTATAGGGCTCCTGCGGATTGGTCAGCACCTCCCCGGCCGTGCCCGTCTCCACCAGACGGCCATGCTGCATCACGGCAACGCGGTCGGCGATGTCGGCCACGACGCCGAAATCATGGGTGATGAACAGGACGCCGGTGCCCTTGCGGATCTGCATTTCGCGGATCAGCTTCAGGATCTGCGCCTGGGTGGTGACATCGAGCGCCGTCGTCGGCTCGTCGGCGATCAGCAGCGACGGATCGAGGATCAGCGCCTGCGCGATCATCACCCGCTGCCTTTGGCCGCCGGAGAGCTGATGCGGATAGGAATTGACGAGCTGCGCCACATCCGGAAGCCGCACCGCCTCCATGATCTCCATCACCTTCTGGTCCTTGGCGCTTCCCGACAGGTCGGTGTGGATATCCAGCACCTCGGCGATCTGATCGCCGACCTTCATGACCGGGTTGAGCGCGGTCATCGGCTCCTGGAAGATCATCGCCATCTTCGTGCCGCGCAGCGCCCGCAGCCTGTCCGGGGCCGCAGTGACGGTGTCTTCGCCTTCGAGCAGGATGCGGCCCTCCGTGACAGCGAGCTGCCGCTTCGGAAGGAGGCCCATCACGGCTTGCGCCGTCACCGATTTGCCCGAGCCGGATTCGCCCACGACGCAGACGATTTCGCCGGGGTTCACCGTGAGCGAAAGCCCCGTGACCGCATTCTGCCTGTCGCCGCCGGAGGGCAGCGAAACGGTCAGGTTCTCGATCGAAAGAACGGGTTTGGTCATGTGTTAGCCTTTGACGGAAATGCCGCGCTCCATCCCTCCCCCTTGCGGGGAGGATGGCCCGGAGCGCAGCGCAGGGCCGGGAGGGGGGCGTTGTGCTTGCCGGAGAGGGCGGTCCCCCCTCCCGGCTCGCTTCGCTCGCCACCCTCCCCGCAAGGGGGAGGGATGGGGCGCCGCGTTCCACAATCCGCGAGCCGCCATCACATTCTCTTCGCAATCTTCGGGTCGAGCCGGTCGCGCAGGCCGTCTCCCAGCACATTGACGGCGAGGATCGTCAGCGACAGCCCGATGCCGGGCCACAGGATGTTCCAGGGCGCGATCTGGAAGAAGATGCGCCCCTCGGCAATCATGTTCCCCCAGCTCGGGATGATCGGGGGCGTGCCGGCGCCCAGAAACGAGAGGATCGCCTCCGTCAGCATCGCCGAAGCGCAGATATAGGTCGCCTGCACGATCAGCGGCGGGATGCAATTGGGCAGCACGTGACGGAACAGGATCTTGGGCAGCGGCGTGCCGATGGAGATCGCCGATTCCACATAGGGCTCCTCGCGCACCGACAGCACCACGGCGCGCACCAGGCGCACCACGCGCGGGATTTCGGGGATCGTGATGGCGATGATGACGGTGGTGATGCTGGCCCCCGACAGCGAGACCATGGCGATGGCGAGCAGGATGCCGGGGATCGCCATGAGCCCGTCCATCATGCGCATCACGATCGCGTCGAGCCAGCGGATATAGCCAGCCACCATGCCGATGATCAGGCCGAGCCCGATCGAGAAAAGCGCCACCAGCGAGCCGACGATCAGCGAGACGCGCGCGCCATAGACGAGGCGGCTCCATACATCGCGGCCGAACTGGTCGGTGCCGAGCCAGTTCTGCGCGGTGGGTGGTTTCAGGCGGTTCGACGGGTTCAGCGCGGTCGGATCGATGGTGCCCATAAACGGCGCCAGCAGGGCGGCCATCACGATGGCTATCAGGAGCACCGCGCCCAATGCCGCCAGCGGATAGCGCGCCACCGCCGTGCGGCGGAACTCCTGGAAAGGGCTGGTGATCGCGGCGCTCATCAGTAGCGGATCCGGGGATCGACCAGCGTATAGGCGATGTCGATCAGCAGGTTCAGCATGATGTAGACGAAGGCGAAGAAGAGGATCAGCCCCTGGATGATCGGATAATCGCGCCGTGTGATGGCGTCGACGACGAGCCTGCCAAGACCTGGAATGTTGAAGACGCTCTCGGTCACCACCACGCCGCCGATCAGCAGCGCCACGCCAAGGCCGATGACGGTGACGATGGGCACGGCGGCATTCTTCAGCGCATGTTTGAACAGCACCTTCTTCTCAATCTGGCCCTTGGCGCGGGCGGTGCGGATGTAATCCTCGTTCAGCACCTCCAGAACGCTGGCGCGGGTGATGCGCGCGATCAGCGCCACGTAGATGCAGGAGAGCGTGAGCGTCGGCAGCGTAATCGTGTTCACGAAGCGGCTGAAATCAACAAAGGGGCTAACATAGCCCTGCACCGGGAACCAGCGCATCGAGATCGCAAGCCCGAAGATCAGGAAATAGCCCATCACGAAGACGGGCACGGAGAAGCCGACGACGGCGAGCAGCATGACCAGCCTGTCGACCCAGGTGCCGGCCTTCCAGGCCGCCAGGACACCCAGCGGCACGGCGACGGTGATCGAGAACAGGATCGTCGTCGTCGCCAGGAACATCGTCGGCTCAAGGCGCTGGCCGATCAGGGTTGCAACCGGCAGCCCGGTGAAGAGCGACGTGCCGAGATCGCCCCGGAGCAGCCTGCCGAACCACTCGAAGAATTGCACAGCGACCGGCCTGTCGAGCCCAAGGCTCTGGCGCACCTTCTCGACCTGCTCGAGCGATGCCGTGTCGCCCGCCAGAATGGCCGCCGGGTCGCCGGAAATCCTGAGCAGCAGGAAGACGATCAGCGCCACGAACCCCATGACGGGGAGGGTGGAGAGTATGCGCTGAAGGATGAACAGGGGCATGGTGATCGCTACGCTTTCCTTCTCCCCTTGCGGGAGAAGGTGCCTGCCGGATGGCAGGCGGATGAGGGGTCGTTCGGTTCAAAGAGGTCAGCGCGACCCCTCATCCGTCAGGCTCCGCCTGCCACCTTCTCCCGCAAGGGGAGAAGGTCAAGCTCCCGCAGGCGGGGAGAGGGGATGAGATCAAGCCTTCCTGATGTTCCAGAAGAAGGGCGGCGCATTGAGAATGCCGCTGACATTGTCGCGGTAGCCCGTCGCCATGAAGAACTGCCCGAGCCAGGCCTGGAAATTGCCCGTCTCGAACTGGCGCTTCTGGATCGCGTCCATCAGCTTCTTCTTCTCGTCGATGCTGGCGGATTCGGCGAACTGGGTGCGGAGCGCCTCGGTTTCGGGATCGTTCGCCCAGCCGACCCAGGCGCGGTCACCGGCGCCCGACATGGCGAATTGCACAACGGGGTCGAGCACGTCAGCGCCCTCCCACCAGGTGAAGAACATATTCCAGCCGCCCTGATCGACCGGGTTGCGGCTGGTGCGCCGCTGCAAAACGGTGGCCCAGTCCATCGCCTGCGCCTCGACATTCATGCCGAGCCGCTTCAGCGTATCGGCGACGACGGTGGCCATGGCGGTCTGCACCGGGATGTCGGTGGTGGCGAGCAGCACGATCTTCTCGCCGTTGTAGCCGCTCTCGCGCAGGAGCTTGCGGGCCGCTTCGAGATTGCCCTTGCCGATATCCTCGATCGCGACCTTGCTCTCGAAGGTCGTGCCGCAGGGCACGATCGAATGGCAGGTGCGCATGTAATCAGGCGCGCCGATGGCCGCCTTGAGCACATCGGCCTGGTTGATGGCCATGGCGATGGCGCGGCGCACG
Source organism: Methylocystis sp. (assembly GCA_020252485.1). Lineage (GTDB taxonomy): Bacteria > Pseudomonadota > Alphaproteobacteria > Rhizobiales > Beijerinckiaceae > JADCCX01. The sequence goes on along the minus strand of JADCCX010000079.1, from coordinate 12,096 downwards.
CCCGGGTTGTTGGTCGGGCCGACGAGGTGGTTGAAGCGGCCCATCCCGACATTGCCAAGCGGGTTGAAATTGCCGAGCTTCACTCCAGGCGCCCGCGCCACGACGGGCATCAGATCGGCAGGCACCTGCTCGTAGTAATCGACCTCTCCCGACATGAGCGCGTTGAGCGCTGTCGTGGGATCGGGGAAGTTGATCCACTCGACGCCCTCGACGAACACGTTCTTGCCGCCGGATGCGTTGGAGGCGGCCTCGGTGCGCGGCACGTATTTCGGATTGCGGACATAAACGGTGCGCGCACCGGGCTTGTATTCACCCGCCACCCAGCGGAAAGGCCCGGAGCCGATCATGTCGTTGGCCGTCAGCCGGTCGGTCGGCGGCTTGTCGGCGAGGCGCTTGGGCATCATGAACGGCACGTTAGTCGAGAGCTTGCCGATCGATTCAAGCACGAGGCCGTAGGGCTTCTTCATCTTGATCACGATGGTCTTGGCGCCATCGGCGGTCACGCTGTCGACATAATTGAACAGCCGGATGCCCATGCCATCGACCTTGCCCCAGCGGATCAGCGAGGACGCGCAATCCTCCGCCGTGACGGCCGTGTCGTCATGCCAGTTGAGATTGTCGCGCAGCGTGATGCGGTAGGTCAGCTTGTCCGGCGAAATCTCGACGCCCGACGCCATCTGCGGCTGGACCTCGAGCTTGTCGTTCATCGCGAAAAGCGTGTCCCAGATCATATAGCCGTGGTTGCGGACGATGTAGCCGGTGGTGGCCACCGGATCGAGCGTGGTCAGCGAAGCGTGCGGGATGACCTTGAGGATGCCCTTGGCCTGCGCGCTTGCGGCCCCGGGCAAGGTTGCCGCTGCGGCGGCAGCCGCTGCGCCCGCCATCAGATCGCGACGATTCATTTCCATGATACTCTCCCTTTTTGACGCCGCGCCCAAGGCAGCAACTCCCGTGCCAGCCGATCTGCGGGCCGATCAAGGCATTTAGATGGGGCGGTTTCGGAAGTGTCAATGCACTGGCAAGGTATGGACTTTACGCCGTGCCTGTTTTTCACCCATTGTGATCGCAGACTCGCCCCATCAAAGGTTCACGCATGCCCCGCCGCCGCCGCTTCCTCATCGCCATGATGAAGCATGAGACCAATACCTTTTCCCCTGTCGTCACCGATCTGCAAAGGTTCAAATCCTGGGGCCTTTACGAGGATGACGCCGTGGTCGCCGCCTATCGCGGGACCAACCATCCGACAGCGGCCTATATCGACCTAGCCGAGGCGATGAATGCGGAGATCGTCTCGCCCGTCGCGGCCGAGGCGATGCCGGGCGGCTATGTCCAGAAAGCCGCCTATGACTATCTGACCGGGCGCATTCTCGATACTGTCCGCACCAAAGGTCCGTTCGATGCGATCCTGCTTGATCTGCACGGGGCGATGGTGCCGGAAGGCATGGATGAGGGCGGGGAGGGGCCGCTGCTCGCGGCGATCCGCAAGCTGGCGCCGAAGACTCCCATCGGCGCCACTTTCGACATGCATGGCAACATGACCCGGGAGATCATGGACAACGCGGATGTGGTGCTCTGCTACAAGCATTATCCGCACATTGACATGGCTGCGGTGGGCCGCACCACGGCCGACATCATCCGGCGCATGATCCTGGGCGAGGTGAAGCCCGTCATCTCCTGGGGGCAGGCCGGCATCCTGGCGCAGACGTTGCGCATGGGGACCGCCGACGAGCCGATGAAGACGGCGCAGGCGATGACCCGCAAGGCCGAGAAGCAGAAGGGCATTCTGGCGGCTTCCGTCTTCGGCGGCTTCCCGATGGCGGATATTCCCGATGCCGGTCTCTCCGTCGTCATCGTGGCCGATGGCGACCGCAAAAAGGCGGACAAGGCGCGCGTCAGGATCCTCGCCTATTGCCGCGAGCAGAAGCAGGAATGGATCTATAACCATGAAAATCTGCCGGACGCCGTCCGCCGCGCCGCCGGCGCCAACGATTTTCCGGTGATCCTGCTCGACCATGCCGACAATGTCGGCTCCGGCGGCACCTCGGATTCCATGATGGTGATCAAGGAGGTGCTGCGCCAGAAACTTGACGGGGTTGCGGTGGCCACCGTCTATGATCCGGATGCGGTGAAGGCGATGGCGGCGGCGGGTATCGGCGCCACGATCACGCTCGATCTCGGCGGCAAGTCGGATATGCCCAGCATCGGCCGCAAGGCCGAGCCTCTGCGGCTGACCGGCAAGGTGAAGCGCCTCTCGGACGGGGAATGGATCGTCCGGGGACCCATGTATACGGGCTCGAAGGTCACCAGCGGGCCGACGGCGGTGTTCGAGACCGGCGGCATGCAGATTGTCGTCACCAGCCTGCATCACGAGCCCTGGGACACCGGCATCTTCACCCATATCGGGATCGATCCGCAGCATTGCAGATACCTGCTGCTGAAGTCGCGCATCCATTACCGGGCGGGGTTCGAGCCGATCGGCAGGATGACGGTGACGCTCGATGGCATCGGCGTCACCACGTCGGACAACAGGCTCTTGAAATTCACGAAGCTGAAGCGGCCGATTTATCCGCTGGATAAATAAGGGCCTAAACCACTACCACTCCCTTGTGCTTCGCCTTTTCGGGCGGCTCGACATGGATGGTGATCACCGCGCCTTCCACTTCGTTGCGGATCGAAGCCTCGATGCGGTCGCAGATCGTATGCGAATCGCCCACCGTCATGCTGGCGGGCACGACGAGATGGAACTCGATGAAGGTTGCGCTTCCGGCCACACGGCTGCGCAGGTCATGCGCCTCAATGGCCCCGTCCGCGCCATCGGAAATGGCATTGCGGATGCTGGCCATCACCTTCGGGTTCACCGCCTCGTCCATCAGCCCGCCAACGGATTCCCTGATCAGCCTTGTGCCCGACCAGAGGATGTTGAGCGCCACCAGGCAGGCGAGCAGCGGATCCATCCAGGGCAGGCCGGTCATGTAAGCGGCGATCAGGCCGAACAGGACGCCGACGGACGAGATCACGTCCGTCAGCAGGTGCCGGCCGTCCGCAAGCAGGGCCGGAGAGCGCCTTTTTGCGCCTTCGCGCATCAGTTTCCAGCACCATGCGGCGTTGATGGCGGCGGCGAGCAGGTTGACCGCCACGCCTTCCCAGGGCGGAGCGATGCTGCCGCCGGCACCAAAGGCCTGGTAGGCCGCCGTGAAGATCGCAAAGGCAGCGGCGAGGATCAGGGCGCCTTCGAGCACTGCGGCGAAATACTCCGCCTTGTGATGGCCGTAAGGGTGTTCCTTGTCCGGCGGCTGCTGCGCCAAATGGACCGCATAGAGAGCGGCCGAGGCAGCCACCACGTTGACGACGCTTTCGACGGCATCCGAATAGAGCGCCACCGACCCGGTGAGCCGCCAGGCGACGAGCTTCAGCAGAAAAACGAGCACGCCGATGGCGATGCTTCCTGCAGCGATGGCGGTAAGCGGGCTCATGGCGGCTTCGCCTAACAGGTGAGCGGCTGCGGCGCTACCTCTTCTCGCGCAGGGCTGCCACTTCGGCGCGCAAAGCTTTCAGTTCCGTAAGGATGGGATCTTCCACGGCCTTTGCAGCCTTGATCTCTGCGTTGACGTCGTCAAGCGCCGTAACGACCACGCCGATGAAGAGGTTGAGGACCATGAAGGCCGACAGGACCATGAAGGTCATCACGAAAAACCAGGAATAGGTATTTCCCTTCTCCATCAGCGGCTTGACGATGCCTCCCGACCAATCATCGAAGGTCATCGACTGGAACAGTGTATAGGCCGATAAGCCGAGATCGCCGAACAGCTCCGGATTTGTCTCCGCATAAAGTTTCGCGCCCATGACCGCGAACACGTAATAGACGATGGCGAGCAGCATCGCGATCGATCCCATGCCCGGCATGGCTCCGATGAGGCCTGCGACGACCCTGCGCAGGGACGGCACGACGGTGAGCAGGCGCAGGACGCGCAGGATTCGGAGCGCGCGCAGCACCGAAAGCGATCCTGTGTCGGGCAGGAGCGCGATAATCACGACGAAGAAATCGAACAGGCTCCAGGGATCCTTGAAGAAGGCCATCCTGTGAACCGCGATCCGCGCCACCAGTTCGACCACAAAGATCCACAGGATGATATGGTCGATCCACCACAGCAGGCCGCCGATCTCGGCCATGGCGGTCTTCGACGTCTCCAGCCCCAGCGTGATCGCATTGATCACGATGAGGATGATGATAATCCGCTCGGTCCGTGGATCGGTGACGATTGCTCTCAAACGGTCCATGAGTATCGGTCTCCTGAATTTCAGTCCTAAGGAACGTCGGCGTGATGGCCGTTCTTGTTGTCGGGAATCTGACAGGACGGACAACCCCGCCGCGCGGCTTTTCCAAGGAAAAGCGGCGCTTTCGGAAAAGACGCCGGCCGAGCTTCCGTCCGGCGGCGTTCCGGGCTAAAGCGTGCCCTCTTCAATTGACCGGTCCTCACCGGCCCCACAGGATTTCAGCCTTTTCTCCATGCGCGCCTACCTGGATTTCGAAAAGCCTGTCGCCGATCTCGAGGCGAGGATCGAAGAGCTGCGCAAGCTCGCAGCCAATGGCGATCCGCAGGCGATTGGCGAGGAGATCAGCAAGCTTGAAGGCAAGGCGAAGCAATCCCTCAAGGTTCTCTATGCCAGCCTTACTCCCTGGCAGAAGACGCAGGTCGCCCGCCATCCGGAGCGGCCGCATTTCCGGCATTATGTCGAGGGGCTGATCGAGGATTTCACCCCTCTGGCCGGGGACCGCTATTTCGGCGAGGATGAGGCGATCGTCGGCGGGTTCGGACGGTTCCGCGGCATGAGCATCTGCCTCATCGGCCAGGAGAAGGGTTCCGACACCGACTCCCGCCTGCGCCACAATTTCGGGATGGCGAAGCCCGAAGGCTACCGCAAGGCCGTGCGCCTGATGGAGCTGGCGGATCGGTTCGGCATCCCGGTGGTGGCGCTCGTGGATACGGCGGGCGCCTATCCGGGCATCGGCGCAGAGGAGCGCGGACAGGCGGAGGCGATTGCGCAATCGACCTCGAAAGGGCTGGAGATCGGCGTTCCGAGCGTCTCGGTCATCATCGGCGAGGGCGGTTCGGGCGGCGCGGTCGCCATCGCCGCCGCCAACAGGGTGCTGATGCTGGAGCATTCGATCTACACGGTCGCGTCACCCGAGGCTTCGGCCTCGATCCTCTGGCGCGATTCCGGCCGGGCGCAGGATGCCGCGACGAACATGAAGATCACCGCGCAGGACCTGCTCAAGTTCGGCGTGATCGACACGATCATCCGCGAGCCCGGCGGCGGCGCCCATCGTGATCCGGAGGCGGCGATCGCCTCTGTGGGCAACGCGATCGAGGGTGCGATCGGGAGCTTCGCGGGGATGGATGCGGCGGCGATCCGCAAGGCGCGTGCGGACAAGTTCCTCGCCATCGGCCGCAAGCTCTAAGTTTTGGGATGAGCGCCGACCTTTCCGCCTGGACGCCGCCGCCTTTCCCGCCGCGCCGGGTCCTGGACGGGCGCTGGTGCCAGCTGGAGCCGCTCGCGGTCGAGCGGCATGCAGGCAGGTTATGGCGTTTCATGCAGGGACAGGATCACGTCTGGGATTATCTGCCGCTGCCGCCGCCGCAGGATGAGGCGGAATACCGCGCCGTGCTGGCCGCCATGGAAGGCAACAGCGCCATCGTGCCGCTGGCCATCATCGACAAGGCCGACGGCGAGCCCAAGGGCCATCTCTGGATCATGGAGATTCGCCCCGCCCACGGCGTCTTCGAGGTCGGCTACATCACCTATTCGCCCGCGATGCAGCGCACGCGCATGGCGACGGAGGCGGTCTGTCTCGTCGGCGATTACGGCTTCGGCCTCGGCTACCGGCGCTACGAATGGAAGTGCAACAACCTCAATGAGCCTTCCAAGCGGGCGGCGCTGCGCTTCGGCTTCACCTGGGAAGGCCTCTTCCGCCAGCACATGGTCGTGAAGGGGAAGAACCGCGATACCGCCTGGTACTCGATCACCGACGGCGAATGGCCGGCCCGCAAGGCGCGTTTCGAGGCCTGGCTGAGGCCGGAGAATTTCGATGCCGGGGGGCGGCAGAGAGCGAAGCTTTAAGCCATGACTCCCTTCCTCATGGCGGAAACGCTGCTTGTTCGTCTTGGCCGGACTTGATCCGGCCATCCACGTTTTCAGAGGCGAAAGGCGTTGCCCAAAAAGACGTGGATGGACGGGTCAAGCCCGTCCAAGACGCAATTCCGTTTCAACACAAAAGGCCAATACCGTCTTCCGATCAGGCAATCGCCCCATGGCAGTGCTTGTACTTCTTGCCGGACCGGCAAGGGCAGGCTTCGTTGCGGCCGACCTTGCCCCAGGTGCCGGGATCCTTGGGGTCGCGGCTGCCGGGTTCGACCACCGCCTCGACGCCGAAGGTCGTCGCAGCCGTGAGTTCGCCTGCGCCGAAACCGGCCAGATCAGCAGGGATCGCCGGCGGCGGCGCTTCGTTGGGATCCTGGAACATGACTTCCACCCGCATCAGCTGGCCGGTGACGTTCTGGCGCAGCCGGCTGGTCAGCTCCTCGAAGAGCTGGAAGGCCTCCGACTTGTATTCGTTGAGCGGATCGCGCTGCGCCATGCCGCGCCAGCCGATGACATTGCGCAGATGGTCAAGCGTGACGATATGCTCGCGCCAGAGGTGGTCGAGGCCCTGCAGGATCACCTGCTTCTCGACATAGCGCTGCAGGTCCGGCGTGTTGCGCTCGGTGCGCTTCGCGTAATCCTCGTCGGCGGCGTTGGTGAGACGCTCGCGGATTTCCTCATCCGCGATGCCCTCTTCCTTGGCCCATTGATCGACGGGGAGATCAAGGTTGAGCAAACGCAGCACGTCCGCCTTCAGCTCCTCGGCGTTCCAGGCGTCGGGGTAGGAGTTTTCCGGAATGTGCTTGGCGACAATCTCCTCGACGGTGCCATGGCGCATGTCCGTCACCGTGGGGGCCATATCCTCCATCCCCATGAATTCCTTGCGCTGCTTGAACACGGCCTTGCGCTGATCGTTCATGACATCGTCGTACTTGAGGATGTTCTTGCGGATGTCGAAATTGCGCGCCTCGACCTTCTTCTGCGCCGTCTCCAGCGCCTTGTTCACCCAGGGATGGGCAATGGCCTCGCCCTCCTGAAGCCCCAGCTTCCGGAGCATGGAATCCATCCGCTCCGAGCCGAAGATGCGCATCAGGTCATCGTCCAGCGACAGGAAGAAGCGGCTGCGCCCCACATCGCCTTGACGGCCGCCACGGCCTCTCAACTGATTATCAATGCGCCGGCTCTCGTGGCGCTCCGTGCCGATGATGTAGAGGCCGCCCGGATAGGTCCTGGTGGTCGATTTCTTGCCGCCGGGGTCGGTGCTCACCGTCTCGCCCGCGTTGAGCACGAGATTGCGGAAGTGCTCGACCTCCGCCTTGATCGCCTCTTCCTTGGCCTGGAGGAGTTCGGGATCATTGATGCCCGCCGTTTCGGCCCTGAGCCGCGCGGCGACATTGCCGCCGAGTTTGATGTCCGTGCCGCGGCCGGCCATGTTGGTGGCGATGGTGATCGCGCCCGGCACGCCCGCTTCGGCGACGACCAGCGCCTCCTGCTCGTGGAAGCGCGCGTTCAGCACCGCGAATTGGCGGGCGCTCCGGCCGGCGCGGGCGGCGGCATAGAGGGCGTCCAGCGCATCGGGCTTCTCGAAATCGATCTGCCTGAAGCCGGCGGCCCTGAGCCGTTCGGCGAAAAGCTCGGATTTCTCGATGGAAGCCGTGCCGACGAGCACCGGCTGCAGCCGGTCCGTCGCCTTGCTGATCTCGGCGATGATCGCCTGGATCTTCTCGTTCTCGGTTCGGTAGACCTCATCGTCATCGTCGACGCGGGCGACGGGCACGTTGGTGGGGATTTCCACCACCTCGAGATTGTAGATCTGCTGGAACTCGTCCGCCTCCGTGGCCGCCGTGCCGGTCATGCCGGCCAGCTTCTCGTAAAGGCGGAAGTAGTTCTGGAAGGTGATCGACGCCAGCGTCACGTTCTCGGGCTGGATCGGCACATGCTCCTTCGCTTCAAGGGCCTGATGCAGGCCGTCGGAATAGCGCCTTCCCGGCATCATGCGGCCGGAGAATTCATCGACTATGACGACCTCTTCCTGCCGCGTCTCCGGATTGTAGCGGACGATGTACTCCTTCTCCTTGTTGAACAAGGTGTGCGCCTTCAGCGCCTGATTGACGTGGTGGACGATGGTCGCGTTATGCGCCTCGTAAAGCGATCCGTCCTTCAGGATGCCGGCCTCCATCAGGAGCTGCTCGACATTCTCCGTGCCATCCTCGGTGAGCGAAACCTGGCGCTGCTTGAGGTCGACCTCGTAATCGTCCTTGGTCAGCTTCGGCATCAGCGCGTCGATGGAGACATACATCTCCGATTTGTCGTCCGTCGGGCCGGAGATGATGAGCGGCGTGCGGGCCTCGTCAACGAGGATCGAATCCACTTCGTCGACGATGGCATAGGCATGGCCGCGCTGCACCATCTGCCCGAAATCGTATTTCATGTTGTCGCGCAGATAATCGAAGCCGTATTCGTTGTTGGTGCCATAGGTTATGTCGCAGGCGTAGGATGCGCGCCGCTGGTCGTCGTCCAGCCCATGCACGATGACGCCGACGCTCATGCCGAGGAAGCCGTAGATCTGGCCCATCCACTCGGCATCGCGCCTTGCGAGATAATCGTTGACGGTGACGACATGCACGCCGCGGCCGTTGAGTGCGTTCAGATAGACAGCGAGCGTGGCGACGAGCGTCTTGCCTTCGCCGGTCTTCATCTCGGCGATGCCGCGCTCGTGCAGCACCATGCCGCCGATGAGCTGCACGTCGAAATGCCGCTGGCCGAGCGTGCGCTTGGCGGCTTCCCGCACCGTGGCGAAGGCGGGCACAAGAATGTCGTCCAGCGTCTTGCCGGCGGCGAGTTCCGCCTTGAAAGCCTCGGTCCGCGCCTTCAACTCGTCGTCGGAGAGGCCTTCCAGCTCTTTTTCGAGCGCATTGATGGCCTTGACCCTGGGGGCATAGCCCTTGACCCGGCGGTCGTTGGCGGAGCCGAAAATCTTCTTGGCGAGGGCGCCGAGCATGGAGAAGCCTTTTGATCAAAAATGGTCGGCTTCCCATTCCTGCCGTCATGGCGAGCGAAGCGAAGCAATCCAGCACCAGCGTACGGGAAGATGGATTGCTTCGCTTCGCTCGCAATGACGGATGGCTGAGCCGGTTGAGCGGGGAGATAGGTATCTCCATCCGGGGTTGTCAATGAAAAGCGCTTTCTGGCAAAGAGAGACCATTCACAATTCATGCGCATTCCCGTGATTCGGATGCGTTCGCCGGTCAGATCCGAAGGAGTGCAGCCCATGATGTCCATCCGTCCCCGTCTTGCCGCGGGCGTTCTCGCATTCGCGCTCCTCTCCGGCGCCGCCTTCGCACAGGACTCGAAGGTGATCGCCCGCGTCGATGGCAGCCCGATCACCGAGGAGGATCTGAAGATCGCGCTCGAAGAGCTCGGCCCCTCGCTTCCCCAGCAGCTCGACGCCGGCCAGCGGCGCACCTACGCCATCGATTACCTGATCGATCTCAAGATCGTGGCCGCCCAGGCCGCCAAGGACAAGATGGCCGACACGGAGGACTTCAAGAAGCGCCTCGGCCAGACGCGCGAGCGCCTGCTGATGGAGGCGCTGCTCACGCGCGAAGGCGAGAAAGGCGCTTCGGATGAAGCGATGAAGAAGTTCTATGATGAAACCGTCAAGGGCCTGAAGCCCGCCCAGGAGGTGAAGGCGCGCCACATCCTTGTCGAGAAGGAGGAGGAGGCGAAGGCCGCCCTCGCGCGGATCAAGAAGGGCGAGGATTTCGCCAAGCTCGCCGCCGAGCTCTCCAAGGATCCGGGCTCGGGCAAGGAAGGCGGCGATCTCGGCTGGTTCGAGAAGGAGCGGATGGTGCCTGAATTCGCGGAAGCCGCCTTCAAGCTGCCCAAGGGCGGCGTTTCGGAGATCGTCAAGACGCAGTTCGGCTACCACATCATCCAGGTGGAGGACATCCGCGAGAAGGCCCCGCCTCCCTATGACGCCGTCAAGGAGCAGCTGCGCCGCTACATGGTGCAGAAGTCGCAGCAGGACCTCGTGCTGAAGCTGCGCGAGGCGGCGAAGGTCGAGAAGGTGGAGGAGAAGAAGTAAGGCGTACGTTTTGCGTAACGCGTCACTTTACATTTTTTCCGTTCCTGTTACCATCCCTTTCGATGATTATTCGCAGCGTGAGGCATAGGGGCTTGCGCCGCCTGCTGGAAGCTGACGACGCTAGCGGACTTCAACCGCAGATTGTGGACAAGCTTCGCAAGATGCTGGCCTTTCTTCAGGATATGGAGCGGGAAGATGAGTTACGGTTTGTGCCGACATGGAAAGCCCACCAATTGACCGGTGATCGCAGGGGTGTCTGGAGCCTGTTCGTGACGAAGAACTGGCGGCTCACGTTTTCCATCGACCGGAAGGAAATCGCGATCATCGATTTGGATTATGAGGATTATCATTAGGAGCTTCGCATGACCGAAAACTCTCATTTTCGTCTGAAGAATCCTCCCCATCCCGGCGGCTTTGTGCGGACCGAAATCATTGATCCGCTGTCCTTGTCCGTCACTGGAGCGGCGGAAGCTCTGGGTGTCACGCGTCCGGCGCTTTCCGCTTTCCTGAACGAGCGTTCGTCGCTTTCTCCCGAAATGGCGATCAGGATCGAGAAGGCGTTCGGTGTTTCGATGGATACGCTGATGCGCATGCAGAACAGCTACGATATCAGCCAGGCGCGCAAACGCGAGGGCGAGATCAAGGTTGCACGGTTTGTGAATGCCGGCGCCGTTCGGGCCTTGACGCCTTAACTCCCTCGGACTCCATTGGCAGGATCAGCTTGATAAGCTTTACATCCCCAGGACCATCGCCTGCAGAAACGCTTGCCGCACTCAAGGATGCGCCGGTTGCGGTCATCAGCGACAATCTCGATCACCTGCCGGGGCCGGTTGGCCTTCGCGCCTATCACCGCCAGGGCGCGTTACTGGGCGTCGCCCTCACGGTCAGGACGCGTGCGGGGGACAATCTGGCGGTGCATCAGGTCTAGAACACCTGAAACCGGGTGATGTTCTCGTGGTCGATGGCGGCGGGAAAGCTGGCCGGTTGCGCGAAAATGCGGCAAGCTGCCGTGGCGCGATGCGGCGTTCCGGTTCTTCGGCCGATCCACCATCCTCAGGTCGAGGCTCGCCGGGGGGGCGAGCATCTCAGGATGAAGGTGGGTCTTCAGAACCTGGATTTGAAGACGCAATTTCTGGCTTCGGATCATGTGGCACTAGGCTGGTTTGCAGTCCTTATCTTTTGCGCTGATCGGGTTTTCAGGAGCCATTTCAAGACCAGCGGCAGCAACAGGATCGGTACCACGCTGGCTGCAACGTAGGTCTGCGCAATCGGCGGTAATGTCGCACTGGCTGCCGCCCAGGCGAGCGTGATGTTCCGGTTGCCGCTGACAAGCCCAACTGTGAGCGCGGCGGTTCTGCCAAAACCAGCGAACAAGAGAGCGCTGACGGCGCAGGTGACCAGATTGGCGCATACGGCAGCCACCACGAATGTTGTGACCCGCTCAGCGTCGATCTGCCATTGCTGGGCGAGATTATGCGTCGTCGTCACGCCGATGATGATCAATCCGAGGACTGCGACCCCTGCTGCGGCGCGGGCATCCGGCAGCAGCGGCGTTGTCCAGGTCCTAAAGCGCAGAATCAGCGCGGCAATTGCTGCAGCCGTTACAACAATGGCTGCGAGCCGAAGGACGAGGGGCGTCACATCGACTGAAAAGCCAGTGCTGAAAACGACTGACAGCGCTGGCAGCAGGAGCGGACTAAGCAGCGTCAGTGTGACCGAACAGACAAGGGCTAGTGGTCCGATTCCGACATTTGCATCCGCTTGATATCACGCTGCGAGCAAATGTCGGAATCAAAGGGACCACTAGCAAGTCTATGATTCTAGTGGAGCTTTTGAATTTGACATTCGCTCCGACGCCCGATGTCACG
>JADCCX010000078.1 GCA_020252485.1 Methylocystis sp. | reverse complement strand
GATGCCGAACCTTCGCGGTCTCTCGATGGTGAAGGCGGCCAGACCGGCAGCACGGAGGCGCTTATCGCTGCCGAGTGAGCGTTTGATTACGACTACCGGAAGGCCGGGCCGGAACCTGAGTGTTTTGCGCCTGGCCTTTCACCTTGGATCTCCGCCACGCCTGCCCGCGGCCCAGGAGACCCATGCATCACGGGTCGGGCCCGACCAGTTTGCGGGGCCTGCTGTTGATCCATCCCAAGCCCGACCGCCGGCCTGCAGTGCCTTGCGCTCGAGAACGCCGGCGCGGTCCCATTCGCCCTCCGGTCGAATGATCATCATGGGATCATCGCCGATCCGGATCGCATTCATGGCGCGCGGTAGTTCGACCCGCATCTCCGTGTAGCGCTGCCCGCTGAATTCGAACGCGCCTTCCGCGCCTATGGGCTTGGCGCCGAACCTCGCCCAGAACTCTTCAAGCCCCACACGGGCGTGACCGTAGGCCTGCGGAAAGCCCTTTCGGGCGATGATATTCAGCGCGAAACGAACGATCCGGAAGGCGATCGGCGAGTGCCGAAACCGCTTGATGACCGCCAAGCGCTCGACCTTGGCGAAGTCGGCGAAAAAGCGCACGCGCAGCGAAGCCGCGGGCTCTTTCTCGACCCAGCCCAGGATATGCATGGCGCAGAAGTCGTTGCCGTCGAACTCCTCGTCGAACGGACAATCCTGTTCGCCGAGGTAGACCATGGAGCGGACGGCAGCTACGCGCAGGAAGTCGTCGAGCGTTCGCACAACAGAGCAGCTCGTGTGATGATGCCTCAGTCCTGCAAGCTGGTCGTCGACGGGCATGGCCGTACGTGGCGCTCAGTGTCCAGATGTTTTGCGGAATGCTTTCCAGGTTCGGCAGCAGCCGCAACGCGTTGCTGCGACTGCTGACGTCATTGGCGACGCAGCTGGGCTGGCCGTCGCCCATGGCAATAGTTGGATACTTGACATGAAAGTGCTCCTATAAGTTGAGTATAATAGGAATAATATGCTTTGTAGGAATAACAACCCTGACTTTTAAGGGTTTTTTCATTTTTTGCTCGTTTAAGTTGAATTTTTCGGCGTCCTTACGCCTGCAGCCGCTCGCGGTGCCGCCTAGAATACTCGGGACGCGGGTGATAGCGCGGGGCGCGCGGCAGCAGGATGCGCTGCTGGTGGCGCGCCAACATCAAGCGCCATTCCGCCAGCGCCTTTGTTGTGTGAGATCAGCATCTCGAAGTTGTCGGAGAGTATCCTGAGGCGACGGTCGAACATCCAGTGCACCATGCTTGACAGCGCGAGGCCGTTTCGGATCGTGTCCGGCCCGCCCTCGTTGGCAGGCCAGATGTGGGCCGCCCGAACCTCGGCGCGACCGCCGCCGTTGACGATACGGTCGACGGTGAAGGCGCAAGTGCTATCAAAGGCCCCGGTGCCACCATGCCGGAAATTGGCGTCGCGGGCGATGCGCGAGGTCAGGACGCGCTCAATCCCGCGCGGCGGCGGCAACTCCTGAAGCGGCATATCGAGCCGACGCCGGTAATCGGCATCGAAGACATCGTGGAGCCCGGCCAGAACGATCGCCGTGAAGTCGGCGTCGGAGATCCGCCGGATCGAGTTGTTCTTGAGTCGACGCCGATGCGCCGCGGATCACCGACAGCGTTCAGCCGACTCTCGAAGAAGCCATACTGATGCTACAATGGCACGTCCCTCGCGAACTCGATGAACGCCGCCATCTGGGCATAGAACCCCTCGTCAGCCACAACAGAAAGAATGGCCCAGCTCTTTTTCAAAGCAGCTCCCACAGGAGATGCTAGACATTGTGACCAGTCCATATCGAGATGATCGGGAACCGTAGTGTTGTGGTTGTGCCGCTTGAATGCTTGTAAAGCGAAGGTGCTGATGTCTTTCCTTGATGCCGTGGATCGGCTGCGCTGGCGTCATAGGGAGATCGACGGCACGGCGATCGAATTCTTTCGCTCACCTGATCCGGAGGAGGCCTACCAGCTGGCGCGTTGACTGATGCGCCTCGCAAGGACAGAGGGCAATCTGGTGATGAAAAAGTTCTATGGAAGCGTGGCGGTGCGCATCAGCGAATTGAGGGGTGGCCACATCGGACGCAGCGGCTCGCCCGACGCGCTCTTCGGGGAGCCGACACGGATCATCGACGGCGATAGGCCGATCCACGTCCGCTGAGCAGCCGAAGCGGATGGCGTGCGGGCCGATGAGCGCGATTAATGCACCTCGTCCGAGCCATCGGACCGCACCATTGCTTCGGCCGCCTGAATCAAATCCGATCGCTTGCTCTCGCAGCCGATCGCATTGAAGGCGGAGACGATGCGCAAGGCCTCGGGCGTCGCCAGGAACCGCGCGAACTTCCGCGCCGCCTCTATCGAGGCCGGCGATGGCTCGGCCTCCGGCGCGCCTTCGAAGAAATGGTTCACCGAGACCTGCAGCAGCTCCGCCGCGCGCATCAGCATGAGAGGCTCGATCCGTTTGCAGCCGGTCTCTATCTTCGCAAGGTCATCATGCGACAGCCCGATGCGCTCAGCGAATTCGTCCACTGGCCAACCAACGGCGGCGCGCGTCTCTCGCAAACGCCGGCCGATATGGCGATCAATGGCGCGGGATCCGACGCTCTTCGACACGATATGGACCCTCAAGCGCGCATCGGTTATGCGCCCTGCGCCAACGGCGTGACCGCCAGAACGATAGGGCTACGGTCCAGAATGTCGGAATTTCTCATATCCATGCGATCCGTCCACTCACGCAAGATGGTAAGCGTGGTGAGTGTCCGGACTTCGGGATGCCGCGCCAGCTTGTCGCGCAGCCGTTCGATCTCGGCATTCGACGTGGCGCCGACCAGCACGATCATGTCGAGATCGCCCGCGATCGACCAGCAGCCCAGAAGCTCCGGCCAGCCGCTGATCGAAGCATAGACGATACCGCAGACGTGGCGCTTGAGGCGGACCTGAAAGAAGGCTCTGCCGCAGGCAGGATCCGATTTCCGGGTCTCCGCGAGATCGATCGTGAACCGCTTGATGACATTCCGCTGCCGCATCAGATCGATCCGGTCCTTGACAGTTGAGCGCGACACCTTGGTGATCGCTGATATCTCCGAGATCGAGCGGCGAGCGTCCTGCTGCAGCAACCCCAAGATCACGCGATCGACCTGCCGCAAGCGTAAAGGCGCTTGCTCCTTCTCATCTTCGTCCAACATGACTGCCCCTGATCTGCGGAAGCAGAAAATTTTCCAATAAAGATTGTACACCGCCTTCAGTTTGAAAGGCACCCCGCAAAATGAGGGGTATTCTTCGTCATTTTGGGGAGATTTATAGCTGGGGTAGTCAAGACAGGGAGTTCCGTTATGCATCGTCATTTTGACCGAACCGAAATCGCCGCGGCCTTTGTCGCCGGGGATTGGCGCCAGATCCTCTTTAAGGAGTTTGAGGCCACCCTGACGAGCGACGCACGCCGGTTCCCCTGCGTCTTCGGCGTCGCGGGCCTCAAAGCCAACCAGCTCAGGTTTGCTTTCCCCGATCCGCTGACGCCGGAGACGCTGGCGCCGCTGCTCAAGGTCTATCTGGCGAAGGCACGTAGCTACGGTCCCAACACGTCGCTGGTCGCCTTTGGCCGCCCGGGGCCCGTGCAGTGCCTGGAGGCATACAAGGCCAAGTTCTGGGATCTGCTCAAGGGGCTGGCTGCGATCGACAACCATCCCTGGCCCGCCGACATTCCCGAGGCGCTCGATACGCCGGGCTGGGAGTTCTCCTTCGCGGGCGAGCCTATCTTCGTGGTTTGCAACACGCCGGCCCATGTGCATCGCCAAAGCCGCCGCTCGACCGGCTTCATGATGACCTTCCAGCCGCGCTGGGTCTTCGATAACATCCTTGGCAGCGAGGTCGCCGCCGAGCGCGCCTATCAGATGGTCCGCGAACGGCTCGCCGCCTATGACCTTCTGCCGCCCTCGCCGGCGCTCGGCCGCTACGGCGAGCCCGAGAACCGCGAATTCGCCCAGTACTTCCTGGGCGATGACAACGAGCGGGCGCGCTGCCCGTTCCATTCACTCACCCCCAAGAAGGAGCAAGCCGCATGACCATGATCCATCAAAGCAAGGTCGATCCGCAGAACATCGCCGGGATCATCTTGAAGTCCCTCCCCAACCAGGGCTGCGTTGAAGTGCAGCGCGACGTCGCTGGCAAGGAGCACGTCTGGCACAAGCACGATGTCGACGAGACGATCATCGTTCTCGATGGGGCGCTGCGTTTCTACTGGGAGGAAGGTGAGCGGGTCTGTTTCCCGGGCGACGTGATCTCGCTGCCGGCCCGAAGCCCACACGGCTCGCAGGCCCTCGAGAAGGGCGCGACCTACCTCATCGCGTTCCACAACGTGGCGCTGTCCTAGCGCACTGGGGCGCGGCCAGGCGCCCTCTCCCCTCACCAATCCAAGCGAAAGGTCCTCCGATGTCTGCACAGCTTCAGAAATCCCTCGGCGTCTATCGGGGGACCGCCCTGCTTATGAACATCGTGATCGGCGCAGGCCTGCTTACCTTGCCAGGTCTCGCCGTCAAAGTGGCGGGCGGAAGCGCGCTTGCCGCCTGGTTGATCTGCGCGGCCGCAGCCTCTCCGCTGCTCGCCGTCTTCATCATCCTCGGCCGCCGCTATCCCGACGCCGGCGGCATCACATCCTATGCGGCGCGCGCCTTCGGCGGCTTCGGCCAGCGGGCGTCGTCGCTTCTCTTCTTGGGCGCGGTCGTCTTCGGCCTGCCCTCGATCGCGCTCACCGGCGGGCATTACTTGGCGACCGTCTTCGGCGGATCGGCGCACATTTATGCGGTGGCGCTGCTGCTCAGCGCCCTGCTCCCGCATCTCATGCCGGGCGAAGGTGCCGCCAAGGCCATGGCCTGGATCGCTTCGACCGTGCTTGCCGTCATTCTTGTCTTCATTGCGGCAGGGTTCGCGGGGCTCCCCAGCGCGCCGCCAGCGACGCCTGCAGCGGCCGCACTCCCCTTCGATCCGGTCCTTGCGATCGCGCCCTTCATGATGCTGTTCTTCGCTTTCACGGGCTGGGAGGTGGGTGCCGGAATCGCCGAAGAGTTCAAGAACCCCAGGCGGGACTATCCGCTCGCCATGATCCTCTCATTCGCGGCCGCCACGGCGCTCTACCTGGCGATTGCCTGGCTTGCGCAGAGCGTCGATCTCGCTGGCAACCATGAGGCTCCCTTCGTCGCGATCGTGAAGCCGGTGCTGAGCGCCTGGGGCGCCATAGCAGTGGCGCTCATGGCGGCACTGATCATCTTCGCCAATCTTGCTGGCGCAGTCTGGGGCGTCTCCCGCATGGTGTTCGGGCTAGCCCGTGACGGCCTGCTGCCTTTTCCCCTGGCCGAAGCGCGGAATGGTCGGCCGATAGCTGCGGTCGCCGCCACGGTCGGCGCGCTGCTTGTCGTGCTGCTTGCGGATGCCGTCTTCCACTTCGGCATGGAGCGGCTCCTCGGCCTCGCCGGGCAAAACTTCCTGATCCTCTATGGAATCGCCGCGGCCGCTCTCGTCGTGCTGGCGCGCTCCGTGTTCGACCGGGCGCTCGGGTTCGGCGTCGTGGCGCTGGCTGGCCTGCTGCTCGCGCTTCAGGGCACCATGCTGATCTATCCAGCGCTGCTCGTCGCCATGGCAGCAGCCATCGGGCTCTTTCGGCGGCGCGCACGCCGCCCGACCTCTTCCGGGGCGGTCAACTGAGGAGCCAGTGTTTTATAGCGTCCGAGTGGGCGTTCAAGAACCGCGAGGATCGGTTTTCGTCCTCCTGTACTCGCTTGATCGACGCGGGAGCGGACCTGCGCGAGAAGATTGGCGAACCGTGGCCCGCGTAGCGTGAGGGGCCGCAGATGAGACGAGCGAGCGATGCGGCGTTGCTCGGGGGTAGCTAATGTTACAAAACAATCGGAGGCATCACATGGACTACAAGAATCTGAAGACCGGGCCCGGGCAGCTCGCGCCCGTCGACTACATCGAAAACCTCGACGCCCTCAAACGCATGGGCAACTACTTCGCCGAGGAGCTTGAACGGCTGGGGTCGAAAGCGTCGGTTCATGCCCAAAACGCGGTCGATGTTATCGCGCTTGAATTGGACCTGCGCCGGCACATGGCGATGAGCGACGCGGCCAAGGCGGCCCTCAGCGGCTCGCTTCTGCCCGCAGCGCAGTGAAAGCCTATCGCTTCAAGAACCGAGGCAGTTCCGCTGCCGGGCTAAGCGGCAGCGGAATTGCCTTATCCCATGCAAGCGTGCTGCTTCGGTGTGGCACCTTGTCGAACTCGCAATGTGTATATTATCCTAGAACGGGGAACAGGGGGAGGCTGATGTGTTCACACACGCTCAGGTCTGGAGCGCGATCGACGGGCTCGCCCGCGAGCATTCGATGTCTGCTTCGGGTCTCGCCAGGCAGGCCGGGCTTGATGCGACGTCCTTCAACAGGTCGAAGCGCGTCAACGCGCAGGGGCGCGAACGCTGGCCGTCGATGGAATCGGTAGCTAAAGTTCTAGCCGTGACGGGGGAGCCGCTCGAGCAGTTTGCGAAGCGCATTTCGTCGCACAATGCGGCGCCGGATTTGCGACAACGGCAGCGCTCTATGCGAGCATGTGCTCCTAAGAGTCCGTTTGGAAAGTCACGGATGAGCGTTTCGGGGGATGAGCAGGCTCCCCATGGCGATGTGGATCATGGCGGTTGAGACGTCGATGCGCTTTTCGTGATCGCGCACAAGGCGGCGCCAGCGCATCATCCATCCGAAGGTGCGCTCGACAACCCATCGTCGTGGCAGGACACGGAAGCCTTTTTGCTGATCGGATCGGCGGATGATATCGATGACGAAGTTGAGGTAAGCGGCCTTGTCCATGAGGGTGGGGCGGTCATAGGCTGCGTCTGCGAATAGATGCTTCACCCACGGCCAGCGCCTGCGGATGGCGTCGAGAATCATCTGTGCGCCAGCGCTGTCGGAGATGTCGGCTGGCGTCAGCCGGACCATAAGAAGCCGGCCATCCGTGTCGACTGCGATGTGCCTGTGAATAGGCATGGAATAGGGCCCCTTCGCATAGGGTGATCGGCATCCAAAAGTGGCTCTGACGCAATCTCGCTGCACCTTTGGCTCATGACGCACCGATGAGGCGGGCCTGGAGGAGGTCCATCTTTCCCCGGCCATACATCTGGCGCTTGACGAGCTTGAGCCTGGTGATCTGGCCTTCCGTCTGTCCGTTTGACCATGGCGAAGTAATTGCAGCATGGACAGCGGCTTCGTCCTTTCTCACGCCATTGCAGAACGACGCCACCAGGCTTTCGGCCGCGCGTTCCAGCCATGGTGTCATTGCAGCAATGGTTTTGCTTCGGATCATCTGATGGAAGTCCGCGATGAGTTCGCGGGCGCTCACCAATTGCGGCAGCCCCTGCTTGATGGCTGCGACGATGACGGTCTCCGCCTTGGAAAGCTTGTCGCGCCCGCCCGTCATCAGGCGGGCGATGGTGCGGGCCGATGGGACACGCATGAGGGTTTCAGCGTCAGCCTGCTCTGCTCTGCGCCGACGCGTCGCCCATTCAGAGACGACGCGCAGGCTACCATGGAAACCTTGTGCCCGCATGGCGCGCCAAAGAGCGGCGGCATTGCGCTCTCCAGCATCCCATTGCGCCTCCAGCCACGGCAGCTGTTCTTCGAGTGAACTTTGCCTCGTCCGGAAGACATCGGAGCGCTGGCCGCGGACGATGCTGCGCACCATGCCGCGTGAGAGACCGGTGCGCTTGACGATACACTTGATCGAGCTGCCATCCTTAAACAACGCCATCACCGCCGCATTTGTCTCCTCGCGACGCAGGTAGCCTTCGTATTGCAGACGCTCGGCGGACGTCAGCAGTTCGGGATTGATCACCGTCGCGCCAACCACGGAGCGGATCTGGCGCATCGATTTGCGCACGGCGTCGAAGAACGCCCGGCTGGCGTTTTCCATGAGATGCCAGCGATCGGCGACCTGCTGAGTGTCGGGCAAAGCCTTGGCCGCTGCCTCGCCATACCCGCCGCCGTGATCACGCGCGACGATGGCGATCAATGGATGATGTCGCAGCCAGGCTTCGGACGTCGCAGGCTCCCGGTCCGGAAACAGCATGACCGTACGTCTTCGTTCGAGATCGCAGACAATCGTGCCGTAGCGATGGTTGCGCCGCCACGCGAAGTCGTCGATGCCGACCACAGAGAGCGTCTCTGCTGGCAACCGCGCTCTTCGGCGGACAACGCGTAGCAGAGTGTCATTGCTGACGGGGACCATCAGTCTCTCGGCGAAGCTCGCCGCCGGGCGACCGCCGAGGGCAAGCCCAAGATGATGAACAATCATCTCAAGCCTGCCGGTCCGTCTGGACATCGGCGCTAAAGCGTCATCGCCGAACCGCTCCGCAAAGATGCGCCGCCCGCCATAGCACGGCATCGCACCAGAAGCGTCGTACCATGATCCTGAGAACGACCCACCGACCCGCCATCGGAAGGTCAGCGGCCTGCCGCCAATAGCGGCTTTGAACTCTCTGTGAGCAGGCCCCGCATGACGGACAAATGCCAGACACTGTGGCGGCTCGAACACTGATGACAACGTTGTCGCCATCAATCGCAGACTGCTCGAAGGTGAAACATGTCGGCACAAGCCTCGAAAGCCGAAATCCCTGATCCATCTCGCTGATTCCCTCTGGAAAACAGCGTCAGATCATCTCCTGCATGCAGCAAGATTGAGTCAGAGCCCTGTTTGCATGCTGGTTGACAAACCCGAGCTTCACCCGAAGATCGATCAATGGCCACCGCCAGCTACACCATCACAGGGGACGTCACCGACGCGCAGGCACGAGCGGCCGAGATTTCTCTCTTTTCTATCCTAAATCAATTTGGGCAGCCGCAAGCTGGACACCCGCATTAACCTCGCGCGTTTTCGGGTTTCGTGATTCACTCCTTCCGTCACTGATTTGGAGACGGGACGATGGAGCAACGGTCGCTTTTCGGGTTGTCGGAGCATTTGGAGCGGATCAGCAAGATTGGCGATCCGCTTGAGGCGACGGTCGATTTCGAGTATTTCCGGGGCTGGCTTGTGGAGGGTCTGGGCTATGGCGATGGCGCCAGGGGCGGGCGGCCGCCGTTTGATCCCGTCTCGATGTTCAAGGCGCTGATCCTGCAGGCCCAGCACAATCTGAGCGATGCGCGGATGGAGTTCATGATCCGCGACCGGCTGTCCTGGATGCGGTTTCTGAAGTTCGATCTTGGCGGCCCGACACCGGACGAGAACACGATCCGCCTGTTCCGGAACAAACTCACCGAGACCGGGACCTTGCGGCGGGTGATGAAGGCCTTCGACTGGCAATTGCAGAAGAAGGGCTACATCCCGATGTCTGGTCAGATCGTCGACGCCTCGCTGGTTCCCGCGCCGAAGCAGCGGAATACGGACGCCGAGAAGGACGCCATCAAGGCCGGCAAGAGCGCCGATGAGATCTGGCCGGATGAGCCGAACAAGGCGGCTCAAAAGGACGTTGACGCCCGCTGGACCCTGAAGGTTGGCGGCAAGATCCGCTTCGATGGGCAGGGCAAGCCTCTGCCGCAGATCGCCCTGCCGGTCTTCGGCTACAAGAGCCACATTGCGATCGACCGGCGCTTCGGCTTTATCCGGGAGAGCGCCGTGACCTCGGCGTCGCAAGCCGATGGGCGGATGCTGCCGGTCATGGTGGCGACGGACAACACATCCTCCGAGGTCTGGGCCGACAGTGCTTATCGCTCACAGAAGAACGAGAAATGGCTGGCCTCGAAGATGCTGGTCAGCCGGATCCATCGCCGCAAACCGGCGGGCAAGCCGATGCCGCAGAACATCGCCCGGGCAAATGCGGCCAGGTCCTCCATCCGCGCCGCGGTCGAGCATGTCTTCGCGCATCAGAAGAACCGCTTCGGGCTGTTCACCCGCACGATCGGTATCGCGCGTGCCGAAGCGAAACTGGTGCTGGCCAACATCGCTTACAACTTCGACCGGCTGATCTTCCACGAGCGAGCCCGCGCCGCAGGATGAGTCTGTCTGCAATCCGGAAATCGACGCCAAAATCGCCGCATGACCAATAATACCAAAGGCCCTTTGGTCTGACTCGACGGGGATTCCCAAACGGATAGCGGCGTGATTCAAGGTGCGTGGAGGACATGCACCATGCCGAGGGTTATCGAGATCAAGCCGAGCCATACGCCCACGGAGCTTCGTCGATTGGCAGCTTCGGGCAAAGATGCGAACCAGTGCCGCCGGTTGTTGTCGATCGCTGCCGTGCTGGACGGGATGAGCCGGGCGGAAGCGGCGAAGATTGGCGGCATGGATCGCCAAACGCTGCGGGACTGGGCGCATCGCTTCAACGAGCAAGGCCCCGCCGGACTGAAGGACAATCGCCGCCGTGGGAACCCGCGACGTCTGTCGCAGGCGCAACTGGCGGAGCTGTCCGAGATCGTCGAGACAGGCCCCAGCCGCGCCGTGGATGGTGTTGTGCGCTGGCGGCGGATCGACCTGCAGCGCGTCATTACGGACAAGTTTGGCATCGATTATCATGAGCGCAGCATCGGCAAGCTGCTGAAGCACCTGGGCTTCTCGCATATCAGCGCCCGACCGCGGCATCCCGGGCAAGATGGCGAGGTCATCGCGGCTTTTAAAAAAACTGGCCCAACACGCTCGCGGCGCACCTCCAAGGCGTGACATGCAAGACGAAGATCGAAATCTGGTTTTAGGACGAGGCTCGCATAGGCCAGAAGAACGGTCTCGTCCGGCAATGGGCGAAGCGCGGTACGCGGCCCACCCAGCCCGCCGACCAGCGTTATGAGAACGCCTATATCTTCGGCGCCATCTGCCCGGCGCGAGGCATCGGCGCAGCCCTCGCATTGCCCCATGCCGACACCGAAATGATGCAACTGCATATCGACGAGATATCCTTGCACGTCGCCAAAGACGCCCACGCCGTGCTGCTGCTGGATCGCGCTGGCTGGCACATCACCGGCAACCTCAAATGGCCCAAGAACCTCACGCCGATCCTGCTTCCGTCGCGCGCACCGGAACTGAACCCGGTCGAGAACATCTGGCAGTATCTGCGCGCCAACTACCTCTCGAACCGCGTCTTCGAGACGTACGCCGAGATCATCGACGCAGCCTGCGATGCCTGGAACAGGCTCACCGCAAGGCCCGACGTTGTCACATCAATCGGAATGCGCCAGTGGGCACATAGCGGTCAGTTATGAGGGCCGTTGGTATAACTGGAGGCCGAATCCGGCCCGCCAGACGCGCAAAAAGGCCGAAACAGCCCTCACGCCTCTCAGGTCGACGTGCCCGATCCAGTTAATGCGGGTGTCCAGCTTCTCCGTGGCGAACTTCCCAGTTGAAAACCGATTCGCAGCATATCCCGTCAGCGTTCCCGACCTGCCTGCTGCACCATTTCGACGACAGGCGACAGGATATACTCCAGGATGCGGCGCTGACCTGTCTTGATTTCAGCAGTGACGGCCATACCGGGAGAAAGAGGCGCCTGCCGCCCGTCGGCCGCGACGTGGGTCGCGACCGTCGAAAGGACAACCGGAAAAACCAGCGATCGAACACGCTCGGCGCCAGCTTGTGGTTTGCCTTGGGCTGGCCGGGCGGGGTCAGCTTCGTTCTGTCGGGCCTCGG
>JADCCX010000077.1 GCA_020252485.1 Methylocystis sp. | reverse complement strand
GGAGGTCAGACCCGGTCGACCTGCCAGCCCCCTGGAGCGGATTGGCGTCGGTGCTGCCGTCAGAATCCCTGAGAACTCCGTTGCTGATAGACGCCAGCTCCTCGGCCGCTTCATTGCCGTCAAGGATGTTGTCGTTATCCTTGTCGAGATAGGCATAGACATATGTCTTGTTTGGTTCGACGCCGGGCAGCGGCGACTCCCTGCCGGCAAAGACATCGAGCGACAGCCATGTCTTGGGATCATCCATTGGATCATCCATTCGATCAATCGCAAGATCGCCGATCGAGAAGCGGCCGCTTGTCGCACCGATCGAAATCGCATCGTGACCGCTGGCGATGAAGTCCGCGAAGAACTTCTTGGTAGCCATCGTTTCGACCTGCGCGACACCATTAATCTTGATTGTTTGCAGGGCAAAATCGATCTCGATCATATCGCCGTTTTTCACATCGGGGATCTCGAAGAAGTCGGCAGCATAAATCGGCTTGCCTTTGTTGGGGCCAGAGGTCTCATACCCCTTCAGAATACCATCGCCGAAAGAAAGGCCGACCTTCGCATTATTGCCGCCCGTATTCGTCACAGTGAAGCTGACCTTTTGGATCGCCTGATCTACACCAGCGGATTTGTTCAGCGTGAACTTGATAGATTCGTTGCCGTCGAGGAACCGCGTTGCCCCTTCGCCGTTACCAGAGCTGCCGGCGCCGAAGCCGTTATTATTGTCATACCTGACCTCGACATTGCCATATGTGTTGTTGTTGCTGGTACGGCCAAACGCCTGGATGGCGATCGGGTCATTGTTCATACCGGAGCCGCTGATGTCGCCGATCTTGCCACGGTTGAAAGGGTCACCAGTGCCGTTATCGCCGGTCAGGCGGCCGCCGTAGTTGGTATCGCTCAGCTTGTGAAGCTGGCCGCTGAGATTATTACCATTGCTGTCCTTCAGGCCGCCTTCCTTGAAATCGCTGCTCTTCAAAGCCTTATCCGCAACGATCGCAAAAAACTCGAAAGCCTGTATATGAGGCGAGTCACCGACAACGAAAGACTGCCCGTCGTCTTTGAGGTCATTCACGATGTCGGTCATCAATGCATTTTTCTTTTTGCCGGCAGCGAAAACAAGATCGTCGAAATCAATCGCGCCCGCATCCTTTGCCAGATTAGACATCGTTGCTGATGTGGTTTGGCCTGCTGTATTTTTTACTGCGGACGCCGCCCTGACGGCCAAGCCGCCGAAACTGATTGTCTTGCCCATAATCCCTACTCCTTTCAGAAAAGCTGCCGGAGAGGCATCTCAATGCGCCACTGTCCAAGGCCACGACATTAACCTAAAATTAATTTATAATAGACGCAACACGAAACTCACGTCAATGATCAAGTAACCTCACCTTAACGGCCCGAAGCGGATGCAACCAGAGCGAGAGTGTTGCCTCAGCCAATGCCAAAATGGCGCATCGCGACGCCTGTACAGAGCGTTGACGCAATGCTTCTGAGGCTCGGGAGCGATGATCATGGCGGGCCGCCGCCTCGCGCGCTGACCATGGGAAAGCGGCCGTGGGTTGTGCGGATATACGCGCAAGGGCATTGCCGCACACAGTTGCAGAAAGCAGCCCGCCGGGCGAACGCCTCAGGCCGCGGCCAGCGTGATCACATCCACCACGTCGTCGACGATGCGTTCGACCAGCGCGCGGTCGTCGCCTTCCGCCATCACGCGGATGACGGGCTCGGTGCCCGATGGCCGGATCACCAGCCGCCCGCCGTTGCCCAGGCGCTTGCGCGCATCTTCGATGGCGCTGACCACCTTGTCCTCGGCCAGCGGCTGCCCCTTGCGGTAGCGCACGTTCTTGAGGATCTGCGGCAACGGCTCGAAGCGGTGGCAGACCTCGGAGACCGGCCTGTCCTCCTTCTTGACGCAGGCCAACACCTGCAGCGCGGCGATCAGGCCATCGCCCGTGGTCGAATAATCCGACAGGATGATATGGCCGGATTGCTCGCCGCCCACGTTGAAGCCGTGCTCGCGCATGTATTCGAGCACGTAGCGATCCCCCACCGCGGTGCGGGCGAGGCTTATGCCCAGCGACTGCAGATGCCGCTCGAGCCCGAGATTGGACATGATGGTGGCGACGATGCCCGGTTGAGAGAGGCGCCCGTCGTCCCGCCAGCTTCCGGCGACCACAGCCATCAGCTGGTCGCCATCGACCATCTGGCCCTTTTCATCGACGATCAGCACGCGGTCGGCATCGCCATCGAGCGCTATGCCCACGTCCGCGCGCATCTCGCGCACCTTGCGGATGAGCGCATCGGGCGCGGTGGAGCCGACGCCGCGGTTGATGTTGAAGCCGTCCGGCTCGTTGCCGATGGTGATGACCTCTGCGCCAAGCTCCCAGAGCGCCTCGGGCGCCACCTTGTAAGCGGCGCCATTGGCGCAATCGACCACGATGCGCATGCCCTCCAGCGACATGTTGCGCGGCAAGGTGCGCTTGGCGAATTCGATATAGCGGGCGTGCACTGAATCGACGCGCTTGGCGCGGCCCATGTCCGGCGATTTGCACAGGCGCGAGGTGAGATCGCTTTCCAGCAGAGCCTCGATTTCCGCCTCGATCCCGTCGTTCAGCTTGTAGCCGTCCGGTCCGAAGAGCTTGATGCCGTTATCCTCGTAGAGATTGTGCGAGGCGGAAATCATCACGCCCAGATCGGCGCGCATCGAGCGTGTCAGCATGGCGACCGCCGGTGTCGGCATGGGGCCGAGCACCAGCACATCCATGCCCATGGAGAGGAAGCCGGCCGTCAGCGCCGTCTCGATCATGTAGCCGGAAAGCCGCGTATCCTTGCCGATGACGACCCGGTGGCGATGCTCGCCGCGATGGAACACCAAGCCTGTCGCCTGCCCCACCTTCAGGGCAAGCTCAGGCGTGATCAGGCCATTCGCCCTGCCCCGGATGCCGTCCGTGCCGAAATACCGCCGCGCCATTCAGACCTCTTTGCCTCTTTGCCCCAGACCGAGGAGAACGCCGCTTATAACCCGGAATGGTGCGGATTACACAGGTTTATGAAGGGGGCGTTAACGGTGGTTGATGGGGGGATTGGTGCGGACAGCGGGGGTCGAACCCGCACAGCCTTGCGGCCGAGGGATTTTAAGTCCCTTGCGTCTACCAGTTTCGCCATGTCCGCGGCTCGTCGAGCGGTAGCGGAGCGTTTTGCCCCGCGCAAGATCACATCAGCGAGCGCTTGCTGGCGGCTTCCTCGGCGGTTGAGGCATAGTCGATCTTGCCGGAGCCGAGCACCGGGATCTGCTCCAGCACCAGGATGGCGCGCGGCACCCAGAGCTCCGGAAAGCCGAGCGCCTTGGCATGCGCCGTCAGCGCCTGCCGGTCGGCATTGCCCTGCTCCGTCACCAGGATGATCTGCTCGCCCTTGCGGGGATCGGGCAGCGAGACGGCGACATGGTTCACGCCCGGCCAGAGGTCGGCGACCATGGTCTCGATCGCGGCCAGTGACACCATTTCGCCGCCAAGCTTGGCGAAGCGCTTGGCACGGCCCTTGATGATGACGCAGCCGTCGTCATCCACCGTCACGATGTCGCCGGTGTCGTGCCAGCCGCCCTCCGGCGGCTTGATCACGCCCGGGTTGTCGGCCAGCATGTAGCCCGCCATCACATTGGCACCCTGCACGACGAGCTTGCCGCCTTCGTGGATGCCTTCAACAGGTTCAAGCCGCCAGTTGATGCCGGCCAGCAGGCGGCCAACGGTGCCGGGCTTGCTCATGTCGGGGGTATTGCAGGCGAGCACCGGCGAGCATTCCGTGCAGCCATAGCCTTCCAGGATCGTGGTGCCGAAGGGATCCCAGAGCCTGCGCGTCTCGTCCTTGACGCGCTCCGCCCCGGTGATGACGTAGCGCACGCTCGCCAGATCGTCCTTTTCGGCAGCCCTCGCATAGCCGACGAGAAAGGTGTCGGTGCCGAAGAGCAGCGTCGCCTTCACCTTGGCGATGAGGCGCGGAATCTCGCGGTAATGCAGCGGGCTTGGATAGAGCACGACCTTCATGCCATGCAGCATGCCCAGCATGAAACCGGCCGTCAGCCCATAGGAATGGAACAGCGGCAACGGGTTCATCACCACATCCTCCGGCGAAATGAAGGATCTGCCATGCGCGGCGATCTGCCGGGTGTTGGCGATGATGTTGGCATGGGTGAGGACCACGCCCTTGGGCTTGCCCTCCGAGCCCGAGGTGAACAGGATCACCGCCGGATCATCGCCTTTCGTGCGCCGCGCGATGGCGCGGGGGCGCAGCTTCGCGTCGATCAGGCCGCGCACTTTATCGAGCGCGCCGATCGTTTCCCGCACATCGTCCAGCCAGATTATGCGGCGGCCTTCCGCCAGCGCGCCGACGATATCGTCGAGCTTGGCGTTCTCGATGAACTTGCGCGCCGTGATGATGGTGCGGATCTGGGCCGTCTCGCAGGCGGATTTCAGGTTGCGCAGGCCCGAGGAGAAGTTGAGCATCACCGGCACGCGGCCCATGAACAGGAGGCCGAAGAACGTCACCGCGCAGCCGTTGACGTTGGGCAGCAGCACGCCAACGCTCTCGCGCTCGGCTGTGCCCTGGCAGATCTTGCGGCCAAGCACCATCGCGCCAAGGATCAGCCGGTCATAGGTCAGCGAAACGCGGTCCTGGTCCTCCACCATCGGGCGCTCGCCGCCGTAGCGATCCCTGGCGTCCAGCAGCGCCTGGGGGAGGGACAGGGATGATGGCGGCGCCTCGTAGGGGCCGAAGGCGACGGTCTGGCTCATTGCAGCCCTTTTTCTGGCAGCGTTTTCCTCAAGGGCAGATTGAAATGAAGCGTTGGCCCTTGTCGAGTGCCTTCACGCCCCGGCCATGGCCTCGCGCACCGAAACCATGCGCTTCTGATCCTCGTCCCAGAAACGCAGCTTGATGCACGACAGGCTCTCGATGAAGCCGAAGCGGCGGATGTTCGACAGCTCGGGGAAATCCCTGAGCACCTGCTGCAGCTTGTAATAGGGAATGCGGCTGTAGAGGTGATGCACATGGTGCACGCCGATATTGGCGGTCAGCCAGCGGAACGGCTCGGGCAAATCGTAATAGGACGAGCCGTAGAGCGCCGCTTCCTCCGGCGTCCACTCGCCGGCTTCGGCCCAGTAGCTATCCTCGAACTGGTGCTGCACATAGAAGAGCCAGACGCCGATCGAACCCGTGATCAGGCAGATCGGGATATGGACAAGCAGGAAATTCTTCCAGCCCACCAGCCACATCATGGCGCCCCACGTGACGATGAGCGCCAGATTGGTGCCCATGGCGCTGATCCAGAATTTCCAGCCGCCGCGCATGAAGCCGAAGGGAAGCCGCTGCTTCAGCATGAAGATGAAGGCCGGGCCGATGCCGAAGATAACCGGCGGAAAGCGATAGAGCCGATAGCCGAAACGCTCCAGCGGAGACATCGCGCGGTATTCGCGCACGGTCAGCGTGTCGATGTCGCCAAAGCCGCGGCGGTCGAGATTGCCGGATGTCGCGTGATGTTTGGCGTGGCTATGCCGCCAGACCTGATAGGGCGTCATGGTCAGCACGCCGATGATGCGGCCGACCCAATCGTTCACCTCTCGCTGCTCGAAGAACGAGCCGTGCCCGCAATCATGCTGGATCAGGAACAGCCGGACGAGGAAGAACGATGTCAGCGTGCAAAACAGGAGCGTCAGCGCGTAGCTGACCGACAAGGAGGCGTAAGCCAAACCCCAGAGGACAAAGAACGGCAGGGCCGTGACGCCGATTTCAAAGATGCTGCGGGCGGATTCGGGTTTCCGGTAAGGGGCCAGGAGGGCATTCCAATCGCGGCGGCAGGCATTGGCAAGAGCGCTGGGGGAGTCGAGCAAGGGACGATGACCTCTTCGTTTGAATGGAGATAGCGGTCCGGGACGCATTTGCCAATCGCCCGCCCTGGCCCCCGGTGTCGCGGGCCGATCAGGCGTTCGCGCCTTCGCGAATGGGCGGCTGGAAGGTGAAACCCATGTCCCAGGGGAAATAGATCCAGGTGTCCTGCGAGACCTCGGTCACGTAGGTGTCGACCAGCGGACGCCCGGCGGGCTTGGCGTAGACTGTCGCGAAATGGGCCTTGGGAAGCATGTCGCGCACCACCCGCGCCGTCTTGCCCGTATCGACCAGATCGTCGACGACGAGCACGCCCTCGCCGCCGTTGGTGCCGGTGATGACATCGCCGATGCCCTTGAGCACCTTGAGTTCTCCCTGCCCCGTGTAGCTGTGGTAGCTCGCGATGCAGACCGTCTCGATCACCTTGATCTCGAGTTCCCGGGCAATGATCGCCGCCGGCACCAATCCGCCGCGCGTGATGCAGACGATCGATTTGAACGGCCCTTTTTCAGAAAGACGCCAGGTGAGCGCCCGGGTATCGCGGTGAAACTGGTCCCAGGAAACCGGAAAAGCCTTGTCAGACGAAGGTGTGGCCATGAACCTGTTCCCAAACCGGATGCGATAAAGCGAAACTGACGCCAGCCGCGCCAGACATTCGCGTTATGCCGGAATATTGTCCGGGCGCAACAGCGCGATCGCCGTATTCACCGCGGCCACCGCCAGGCCGATCACCTCCCTGTCCTTGCCGCGCACCACGATCTGGTTGCGGAAGCCGCCATTCAGGAAAGAAGGATAGGAGCCGATGCTGACGGCCGGATGCGCCCTGGCGACCTCGCCCAGCGCCTTGGCGTAAATGCCTTCCGGCAGGCCATGGGTGTCGATGGTCTCGGCGATCATCCTGGCGCCTGTCTGCAGATGGACAGCGGCATTGTCGAGCATCGCCTGCATGATCGCCGGCACGCCCGCCATGACGATGATATTGCCGATGCGGAAGCCGGGCGCCCGGGAGATCGGGTTATCGACGAGTTCGGCCCCCGCGGGAATGCGCGCCATGCGCAGGCGCGCCTCGTTGAGATCGCCGTCCTGATAGCGTTCGCGCAGCATCGCCACAGCCCGCGGATCGTGGCCGATGGGAACGCCGAAGGCTTTGGCCACGCAATCGGCAGTAATGTCGTCATGCGTCGGCCCGATTCCGCCTGTCGTGAAAACATAGGTGTAACGAGCCCGAAGCGCATTGAGCGCCTCGATGATGTCGGCCTCGTCGTCCGGCACGACGCGCACCTGCTTGAGATCGATGCCGATATTCGTGAGATATTCCGCGATATAGCCGATATTCTTGTCCTTGGTGCGGCCGGACAGAATTTCGTCGCCGATTACGAGGATGGCGGCGGTAATGGGCGGCGTCGCGGTTTCTGTCATAAAAACTCTCTTGTCGTCGGTGTCATGCAGCTTCAGGCGGCTTGCAGCATCCGGTTCCGGATGTCACAGAAAGCAGGATCGGGCAATGGAGCATGGAGCGCGTCTGATGGTCGCCCCTTTCGACAACCTGACCGGCGTGTGGCATGGACTTTACTCCTACTCCGTCTATCGCGAACCTGTCTATTTCGTAGCCACGCTGATCGACGCGGGCTCGTCCTTCAGCGGGGCCACGCATGAATCGGAAATCGGTCAGGAGGGCGCGCCGCTGACGCTTTTCGCCAATGTCGAGGGAAGCCGCAGCGGCAAGGCGATCATCTTCACGAAAGCCTACGATGGTTCGGGCGGCTGGAGCCATGCGGTCTCCTATGCTGGCATGATCACGGACGACGGAACGGAGATCGAAGGGCTCTGGTCCATCGGGAGCAAGGCCGCCGGCCGCTTCCTGATGATCCGCAGCCGCGGCGTCAGCGAAAGCACCCTGCGCATCGCCTTCGAGAAGGTCTGACAGCGGCGAAAGATTCCCCTCGCCAAGCCAGCCGAATCTCCCCACGCTAGGCATGTCTTCAACAACGAAAGGAGGTGATCCAGTGTCTCATTGTTCACAGCAGGGAGTGGTCTTCGGCCGCACGTCTGGATCCGCTTGGGTGAAGGGCGAAAGGTCGCGCTGACGCGCTTCCAACCGGAACAATGGAAAAGCCGCCGAATGGCGGCTTTTCTCATTTGAGCCTTCCGGGGCCTTCCCGATCACGGCTTGAGGCGCTCGTAAATCACATTGTTGCGTGTTTCCTCCACCGTCGCATATCCGTGGAAGGCAAGCAGCCTCGGGAGATCGACATGCCAGCGCGATCCGCCCCGCTCCATGATCAGCAGACGCGGCCAGAGGCTTTCCGGCGCTTCCGTGAAGAAGGTCTCCAGGATGATGTCTTCCGCGCCTTCGGTGTCGAGCTTGGCGGCATCGACGCGCGTGTACCCCTGCTCCTCGATCAGCGTCAGAAGGCGCTTGGCAGGAACCTTGATGCTGCTCAGGGCGGATCCGTCCGAGATGATCTTCAGGCTCGACTCGCCCTTGTTGCCGGGATCGACGAAAAGCGTCAGCTCACCCTCCTTGTCGGCGACAGCGCAGGCGACGGCCTTGACCGAGGGAAACGGATTGAGCCTGAGATTGTAGACAAGCCGGGCATAGATATCCGGCTGCGGTTCGATAGCCAGCACGCGCGCCTTCGGCCCGGCATGCGCCGCAACGAAGAGTGAATACCCGCCGATGTTCGCGCCGACGTCGATGAAGACGAAGCCTTCGCGGATCCGGGATTGCAAGGCCGCAAGCTCCTGGGGATCGAAAAACTGCGGCGTGAACAGAATGCGCTTCTCGCAGACGTTGTGGTAGGG
Organism: Methylocystis sp.; assembly: GCA_020252485.1. Classification (GTDB taxonomy): domain Bacteria; phylum Pseudomonadota; class Alphaproteobacteria; order Rhizobiales; family Beijerinckiaceae; genus JADCCX01. The sequence continues at coordinate 46,500 of JADCCX010000077.1, read as the reverse complement.
GAACAGGCGCATGCGGGCGCCCAGAGCCTCAGTGTCGACCGGCCTGCCCGACAGTTTCGCGATGGCGATGCGCCTGAGTGCAAAGGCCGCACGCCTGCTGAACCAGTCTGAACCGGCGGAGCGCGTCTGTTTCAGGATCGATTCGACCAATCCTTTGGCCGCATAGGCGCCGAATTCGCCGAAATCAGCCGGTTCATCAATCAATCGTCGGTCCTCAGGATATTGTGATCCTCCGTGATGACACGGGATTGGATCGCTGATCGTCCTCGGCTATATGCGCCATCTGACAGGATTTCAAACGGGACCTGATGCCCCTCGCAGACGCTGCCACCGCCGACCGCCGTAAGCCGGGCCATATCAAGCTGCACGGGCCTGAGGCTTTTGCAGCCATGCACAAGGCTGGCCGGCTGACGGCCGAGGCGCTGGACGAGGTGGTCGGTCTCGTCAGGCCTGGCATATCGACGGACGTCATCGATAAGGCCGTCTTCGAATTCGCGATGGATCACGGCGCCTATCCCGCTACGCTGCAATACCGCGGCTATACCCGGTCCTGCTGCACGTCCATCAATCACGTTGTCTGCCACGGCATTCCCGACGACAAGCCGTTGCGCGAAGGCGATATCGTCAATGTCGACATCACGCTGATCGTCGACGGCTGGCATGGCGATTCAAGCCGGATGTATTGCGTCGGCGATGTGCCCCGCAGGGCCGAGCGCCTGGTGGAGGTGACCTATGAATCGCTGATGCTCGGCATCAGAGCGATCAAAGCCGGCGCGCATCTGGGCGACATCGGCGCCGCGATCCAGGCCCATGCCGAGAAGGAACGCTGCTCCGTCGTGCGCGACTTCTGCGGACATGGCGTCGGCAGGCTCTTTCATGACGAGCCGAATGTGCTCCATTACGGGCGCGTCGGCGAAGGCCCGGAATTGAAGGCGGGCATGATCTTCACGGTCGAGCCCATGATCAATCTCGGCCGGCCGCATGTGAAGATCCTGTCCGATGGCTGGACGGCCGTGACGCGCGACCGCTCCCTTTCGGCCCAGTTCGAGCACACGGTGGGCGTCACCGAAACCGGTTGCGAGGTCTTCACGCTGTCGCCCAAAGGCTGGGATAATCCCGCAGCGGCGCGCCGTGGGTGATTCGGATGGCCTGAGCGGCCACCGCGAGCGGCTGCGGACGCGTTTCGAACTGGGCGGAGCGGATCCCCTGCCGGATTACGAGCTCCTGGAGCTTCTGCTCTTCCGCACCCTCCCCCGCCGCGACGTCAAGCCGTTGGCCAAGCGGCTCGTCGCCAGGTTCGGCTCCTTCGCCGAAGTGCTTTCAGCGCCTATCGAGAGGCTGATGGAGGTGGAGGGCGTCGGCCATAGCACTGCGCTTGACCTCAAGATCATCGCCGCCGCCGCACTCCGGCTGACAAAAGGCCCGGTCGCCAAGCGTCAGGTGCTCTCCTCCTGGGGGAGCGTCCTCGAATACTGCCGCGCCGCGATGGCCTTCGCGGACCGCGAGGAATTCCGCATCCTGTTTCTGGACAAGCGAAACCAGCTGATCGCCGATGAGGTGCAGCAGCGCGGCACGGTCGATCATACGCCGGTCTATCCGCGGGAGATCGTGCGCCGTGCGCTGGAATTGTCGGCCACCGCCGTCGTTCTCGTGCATAATCATCCGTCGGGGGATCCGACGCCTTCCCCGGCCGATATCCGGATGACCCATGACATCATCGCAATCGCCAAACCCTTGGGCATCGCGGTCCATGATCACATCATCGTCGGCCGGGCGGGCCACGTCAGCTTCAAGGGACAGGGCCTCTTCTAGACCAGAAGCAGCAATGCAATGCGGCATGGCGCCCCGGTAATTTTCCCGTAAGACTCTGAAAAACCACATGTTCAATCGTTAGGTAACCTCTTGATGGCAGCATGGTCGCTGAAGTCTGAAAAATTTACGCGCTCCGGATGCTGGAAAAAGAACACAAGATCAAAGCGCGACGACTCGCGACAACCTCGGTGTTGCCCTTCGCCGCCTTGCTTTTTGCGATTCTTGGCGCGGTGATCCTGACGGTCGTCTCCATGGCGCAACGCACGAGCGAAGCCGCCAACGACCGCACCCGTCGCATTCTCACGACGGCCCTGACCGAAGAGGTCAACGAGGTCGCACTCAACCTGCGGACGATCATGGAGCTTGAGCGGGCGAACAGCCTTTTCGCCGCCACGCCCAATCCGCAGATCACTGCGGCGACACTGGAGCGGATCCGGATGATCGGGGATTTCGATTCCGTGTCGCTGGTCGATTCCACCGGCAATACGATCGACGTCGCCGTCCGCCTGACCTATGGGCAGGCCCTGCCCGGCAAGGGCTACGCATCCAGCATCCGCTGGGCCAGCGTTGAATTGGTCTCCAAGACCGAGCCGCCCCTTGATCCTGCGCTGCCCAGCCGCATGATCGGCCGCTATGTCATCGAGGGCGGCGATCTGCTGAAGGTGGCGGGCCTCCTGCGGCGCTCGCCTCTTGAGCCAGGCGCCATCGGTCTGGTTGCGACACGCTCGCTCGATGCCGATGGCATTGCGCGGCTGGGTCAGCGCCTATCGATCCAGAATCTGCGCCTGACCCATAGCAGCGCGTCCGGCCTTGCAAATGATTTGGCGGTCCCGCAAGCCGACAGCCCGCAGATGGCGGCCCTGACGTGGTCGGCGGAACGCCCGGGCGATCCCATCCTCGATCGCCTTCTGCCGATTGCGATCTTCAGCGCGCTCGCCATCATTGTTTTCGCCTGGCTATCCTATTCCCACGTGACGCGCGTGACCGCAAACATGCTGCGCAGCGAAGAGAAGGCCCAGCATCTCGCAGGCCACGATACGCTGTCGGGCCTGCCGAACCGGCTGCGCTTCACGGAACATCTGTCGGCCCTGATGACGCGGCTTCACCGCGAGGAAACGGGGCTCGCTGTGCTGTTCGTCGATCTCGACAAGTTCAAGGAAGTGAACGACACGTTCGGCCATTCCGCTGGCGATCTCGTGATCATCGGCTGCGCTGAGCGCATGGCGAGCCAGTTGCGCGCAAGGGACGTGCTGGCGCGCTTCGGCGGCGACGAATTCGCGATTATCCAGACTGGCGTCCACTCTCCGCTTGATGCGGAGGTTCTCGCCAAGCGGCTGATCGAAGCCATCCGCCCCGCCTTTCAGATCGGCGATGCGGAAGCCTACGTCGGAGCCTCGATCGGCATCGCGCTCGCGCCCAGCAATGGAACCGATGCGGCGGAGCTGATGCGTCTGGCGGATATAGCGATGTACCGCGCCAAGAATGGCGGCCGCAACCGCGCCTGCTTCTTCGAGCAGCAGATGGACGATACCCTGCGCATCCGCAAGGTGGTCGAGGATGATCTGCGCCATGCGATCTCGCGCAATGAACTGGAGCTGCATTACCAGCCGCAGGTATCGGCTGACGGCTCGCGCATCGTCGGAGTCGAAGCGCTGGTGCGCTGGCGCCACCCGATCTACGGGATTATCCCGCCGCTCGAATTCATCGGCATCGCCGAGGAGCGCGGCCTCATCGTGCAGTTGGGCGAATGGGTCATCCGGCGCGCCTGCAGGGATGCCGCTGCCTGGGGCGACATTTCCGTAGCTTGCAACGTCTCGGCGATCCAGTTCCGTCAGGCGGATTTCGTGCAATCGGTCGCCAAGGCGCTCGAAGATACCGCCTTTGATCCGGCCAGGCTGGAGCTGGAGCTGACGGAAAGCGTCGTCGTTGCCGACGCCGATCAGGCCGAGAACAGCATCATGGAACTGCGTTCCATGGGCGTAAAGCTCGCGCTGGACGATTTCGGCACCGGCTATTCGAGTCTGATCTATTTGCGCCGGTTCGCTTTCGACAAGATCAAGCTCGACAAGTCGTTCCTCGATTCGCTCGAGGATACGGGCGAAAGCGCCATCCTGGTCCATTCCATCGTTCATCTCGGCCGCGCACTTGGCCTCACCGTTACTGCGGAAGGCGTGGAGACCACCGAGCAGCAAAGATTTCTTCAGGCGGTCGGTTGCCACTTGCTCCAGGGCTATCTCTTCTCCAATCCGGTTCAGGCGGACAAGATGACCAGGCTGATCGCCATGGAGCGGCCATTCGCGCATCTCGCGGCGTGAAGCAGCGGTTTTCGTCTGCGCAACAGGTTTCGGGTGGTTTCGCGGCGACGCGCCGCCAATAAGGAGCGGACCAGCTTCGGAGGTCCGCCATGTTCGAGAAACCCCTTGACCGCCTCGTCGCCGTCTCGGCCTGCTTCAGGGGGACCGATCACCTGATGCTCGCGGGGGTTCCGCTGATCGCCGCTACGGTTTTCGGGCTGCAGCCGGATCAGATTGGCGCGATGCTCGCCGCGCAGGGCTCGGCCTGGCTGATCATGTCCCTTCCCGCCGGCGTCCTGATTGACCGTATTGCGCCGCTCGACGGCCTGCGGCGGGCGCTGGCGATCAGCGGGCTGGGTTGTCTCGCGGCCATCGCGGGCTATCTGGCGGCAAGCCCGCCGTTCGTCGCTTTCGGGGCCTTCCTCACGGTCAGCGGCATCGTGCTCGGGCTTCTCTCGGAAGGGGCGGGCCTGCAGCAGATCGTGGCTGCGCCGGAACTCGGGAAGGCGAATGCCCGAATCCAGATTGTGCAGTCGTTGGCGATGCTGACCGGCCCGGCGCTCATGGGCCATCTCATCGCGCATGGGCTGGCCCTGGCGGGACTCTCCCTGGCATTCGCTCTTTGCGCTGGCGGGTTCCTGCTGGCGCGCCGCTTCCCCCCCCAGGCGCCCGCCCCGTCCAAGATCCGCAACCTGCGCCTGGAGCTTCGGGAAGGATTTGCTTTCGTCTGGGAGCAACCGCTGCTGCGCGGCATCGTCGCCTGCGCCCTGTTCTGGAACCTGGCCTTCATGGCGCTCGCAGCCGTCTTCGTGCCCTATGCGCTCCATCGGCTGGAGATGACCATCGGCGCGGCAGGCTTTGCCCAGTCGGCCATGGGTCTGGGCTCCCTGCTGGCGGCCTTCGCCGCAGGTCCCTTGCTGGCCAAGGCGCCGCCCCGCACGCTGCTGTTCTTCGGTCCGGCCAGCTCGACCCTTGCGGCAGCGCTTCTCGTCATGGCGCCTTTTCTCGGTGGCCTGGGCACAAGCGTGGCGGTCTATCTGCTGCTCGGTTTCGGCCCGATCCTGTGGTTCGTCTGCCAGAACACGATCCGTCAGCTCGTTACACCCAAGGGCATGCTCGGCCGGGCCGGCGCGGTGATCCAGATCGCGATCTACGGTGTCCGCTCGATCGGCGCGCTGCTGGGCGGCTGGGTCGCCTCCGCCCATGGCCTTGATTCGGCGGTGCTTATGATTGCGGCCCTGTTCGGGCTATCGACGCTGACCATTCCGCTTTCGGCGCTGGGACGCCTTTCCGCCATGCCTCATAGCGCAGGCTCGCCAGCATAAGGCCCCAGGTCAGGCCGAGCTGGACGTAGAAGTGCCGCCAATGGTCGGTATCAATCTGCATCCCCTGCAGGATGAGAAAAAAGAATGATGACCAAACAGCAATGGCATCATCCTGCCAAGGCGTCTTCCTGAACACAAGCGACCAGCCGACCAGCAGCGTGACGGCAATCAGCGTCAGATAGCTGATGCCGCCCAGCCAGCCGTAGGAGGCGAAGGCATTGATAAAGGTATTGTGTGGATCCTCGATGAAGATATCCCGGAAGAGCGTGGGCCCGAACCCGTTCGGCAAGTCCAGCAGCATGGGAATCGAGCGGCGCTGGTTGCCGAAGCGGCCCATCTCGCCCTGGTCGTAATCCTGATCCAGCGAGGCGCGGATCTCGAAAGTCGCGCGGATCGCCTCGAACTGCAGCGCGGCCGCCAGCAGGCAGATGAAGAGCCCGGCCCCGAAGATGCTGATCAGGACAATGCGAATCCTGAGCCTGACCGAGGGCGCAGTGAGGAAACTCAACAGCAGGCAAAGCGCGACTGCTCCGACAGCGACGCCCCAGGCGCCGCGCGAGAATGACAGGAACAGCCCTGCAGCCAGAATCAGGAGCGCGGCGCTGGCCAGGAGGGGGCGCTTGTGTGTGCCGAGGAAGAAGCCTTGCACCAGCAGCACGATCGGCAGCACGATGAAGGTGCTGAAGACATTGGGATCCTTGAATGTGCCCATCGCGCGCCCGTAGCGGGTGAAGTAATCGAAAGTGCCCGCCACATCGAAATAGCCGAGAATGCCGGCGAGCGAGGCGATGACGGCCGCGAGCGTATAGCCGCTCTTCATCAGCGCCAGCCGCCGTCCGGTATCCTCCGAGAAGATCGCAGCGATCACGATCGCCATCACGGCCATGTAGACCGAAATCACCACGAACCAGATCGCGCGGGTCTCCTCAGCCACTTCCATCAGCGAAAATCCGCCGCCAATATTGTAAGTGATGAGGAGCAAGATCAGCGGCATGAACAGGATGCTGATCTTCAGGCCGGTCATCAGGAAAACGAGAGTGACGAGCCCGAAGGCAATTTCGAAGGGGGCAGGCTCGATGAAGACGAGGAAACCCGACGCGAAGAGCAGCCAAACGGCCCCGTTACGAATCGCCCGCGTCGAAAGGCGGCCGGGGCGGGACCTGGTCAGGACCGGCGCGGAAAATGTGCCGCTCAAGGCGCTGCCCTTTCCCGGGTCATACGACCTTGCGGACGGTGTCACGGCCGAGCCGGTTGATTCGGCGGTTGGCGGCCTCCGCATAGGCGGCCAGCACCGTGTCGGCCATTTTCGCCACCGAGAAGTTTTCGACGATACAGGCCTGCAGCCGCATGGCGGGCATCATCTGTTCGTCCCTCGGGCGCGTCATCGCGTCCTGCATGGCCGCCGTCAGCGCTACCACATTATCGGCAGGAACAAGGCGGCCACTTTCCTTGCCGAAAATCTCGGAAATGCCGCCGACGTTGGTTGAGATAAGCGGCATGCAGGCGCCGGCCGCCTCGATCACAACATAGGGCATGGATTCGAAGCGCGATGGAACGACCATCGTTCGCGCAAGCGTAAAGGCCTCCCGGGCAGCCATGGGCTTGCGGAAGATGATCTGGCGGGCAAGGCCGAGCGCCGACGCCTGTGCGCGCAAGGCCGCCTCGTCGGGTCCCTGCCCGACCAGCACCAGCGTGGCCGGACGCAGGCCGTCGCCGGACAGGCGGGCCATGGCCATAAGCAGCGTGTCGATGCCCTTCGCGAAGCGGTACTCACCGATATAGAGAAAGTCGGCGGCATCGGGCGCCGGCGCCACCGGTTCAAGCTCCTCGGGATGCAGGCCGTTCAGCGCCACGCGGGCGAGCGCGTCCGTCTCGCAAACGAACTCCCGGAAACGTTTCTCGATGAAGCGGCTCTCGAAGAGGAACACATCGGTGCCGCGCTCGAGCAGGTGTTCGATCATCATGTAGGTCCGGTGGATCAGCGTGCCGGGCTTGTAATTGAGGCTGCCGCCGTGCGGCGTGTAGGCCCTGATGGGTCCGCCGCGCCGGGCGACGGCGCCGAGCCTGGCGTAGAGGCCGCCTTTGGACCCATGCCCGTGGATCACGTCGGCAGCGGTCTCCTGCACGAACGCGCCTATCCGGTTGAGCGCCGCCATGTCGCTCCAATGCGGATTCCGCTGCATGGGCATGCGCGCGACGCCAAGCGACAGATGTTCGGATAACGCGGCCAGCATTCCTTCGTTGCGGTCGCCGGCGAAGGTCGCGTCGCAGAAGACGCCGACGTCATGCCCGCGTGCCGCCTGCTCGCGCGCCAGATCGATGACATGGCGGAAAAGCCCGCCAACCGGCGCGCGGAAGACATGCACAATGCGCATCAGAAGTACCGCTCGCGGATCAAGATAGTATCGCCAGGCCGAACCGGCGTATCAAGCGCGACCTTGCCGGTGACGGGCTCCCCGCTGATGATGCGGGTGATCTCGGCCACATAGCGGTCCGCGCGCGGCTGGAAGCCGCCCGCGATTGCGACCGCAGTCTGGATCGTCATGCCGTTGACGAACGGATATTGTCCGGATGTCGACACTTCCCCCAGGATGAAGAAGGGCCGGTACTGCTCGACCTCCACTGAAACCTTCGGCTCGCGCAGGTAGCCGTTGCGCAGCTTGGCGGCGATCCGGTTCTCGAGGCTGCGGGTGGTCTGACCCAGAGCCGAGACTGGCCCGATCAGCGGCATGGAAATCTGGCCGGCGCTATCCACCGCATAACTGTTCGAAAGGCTGTCCTGACCAAAGACGAGCACACGCAGCCTGTCGCCGCTGGCCAAGGTATAGGGCTCGTGCAGGCTGCTGGCGAAAAGCTCGGAATAAGCCCCAATGCGTTGCTGCGCGCAGGACCCAAGGGCAAAGGCAGCGAGAATGCAAAGGATGAGAGGAATACGCTTCATGACCGGACACGACTGTTCATCACGCCCGGCAGAATGGCAGCGCATCGTTAAAAAAGCTTTTGCATCACGCTTTGCTAACCATCTCGATTAACGCGCCGGAAACCATAATTGGACATGATCTCTCGGCCAGGCACCCGAATTGCCGGTACCTTTCGTTGTGTCCAGAGGTCCCCTCATGCCTGTTTTCTCAGCCGATCAACAGATGCCTCTGACATCTGCTGACAGGGGCGAGATCGACCTATCCGCGCTTTTCCGGGAAATCGGCCGGAAAAAATGGCTTGTCATGGCGGTCACCCTGCTGGCGCTGGTGCTGTCCACCGTCGCGGTGAACAGGATGAGCCCCCGCTATACGGCGGAAACGCGGGTTCTGCTCGAAAACCGCGACACGGAATACACCCGCATCGGCCGTGACGGCAGTCCACAGATCGATCAGGATGCCGTGTTGAGCCAGGTCCAGCTGATTCAGTCGCGGGATATCGCGCGGACCATCATCGAACGCTTCAATCTCGTCAAGAATCCCGAATTCGGCGGCCAGCCCAAAGACATCGATCAGGTTACAAAGGTTATGGTTATGCTTGGGTTGATTGCCCCCCCTGCTGGCGTTTCTCCTGAAGGGCGTGTGATGGACAAATATTTTGACAACCTGAAAGCCTTCCCGCTTGCAAGATCGCGTGTCGTGGCTGTCGAATTCCAAAGCAAGGACCCGGTGCTCGCCACCAAAATCACCGATGCCATCGCGGAGGAATATCTGCGTGAGTTGGAGCGCGCCAAGAAAACTTCCGCCAGATCGGCCGGATCATGGCTAGGACGCACCATCGAAAACCTCCGCGAGCGCGTTTCCGCCGCCGAAGCCAAGGTCGAGGAATATCGGACTCAGAACAGTCTCTTCATGACTGGCCGCGGTGAGGGCTCCAACATCTCGTCGCAGCAGCTTTCGGAGCTGAACGCGCAGCTCGCCGCTGCGCGCGCGCAACAAACCGATTTGACGTCCAAGGCGCGCATGATCCGCGAAGCCGTCCGTCAGGGGAAGGTGTTCGAGGTGTCGGACATCGTCAACAACGAAGTTGTCCGCCGCCTGATCGAAACCCGAGCCACGCTGAAAGCGCAGATCGCGCAGGAGGAGCGCACGCTCCTGCCGCAGCATCCGCGCATGAAGGAGCTTTATGCCCAGCTTCGCGGCCTCGAAGACCAGATCCGTAATGCTGCCGAGCGCACGGCGCGCGCGCTCGAGAACGATGCAAGAAGCGCTGTAGCCCGCGTGGCGGCAAGCCAAGCCGAGCTCGATATCCAGAAACGCCTGAGCGGCACAGCCAATGAACAGGAAGTGCAGCTGCGGGCGCTTGAGCGGGAAGCCAAGGCGGAACGCGAGCAGCTTGAGAATTATCTCGCCCGCTACCGTGACGCCTCGGTGCGCGATATGGACAATGCCGTCGTCCCCGACGCCCGCATCATCTCGCGCGCCACGGTGCCGAGCAGCCCGAGCTTCCCCAAGCGCCTGCCGATCATCATCATTGCGACGCTCGCGGGCTTTTGCATCTCGCTGTTCTGGATCCTGACGCGGGCCTTGCTTTCGAACGCCGTCTATGCGCCGCAGACGCCTGAACCGGCCGCCAGCGCCGGCCCGTCCGCAGGCATGCCGCCGGAGATGCATCCGCAGGTGATCGCGGCGCTGGCGCAGGCTTATGGCTTTGCATCAGCCCCGGATGGCAGGCCGCCGATGGCTGCGGCTACGGCGCATGATCCTGCCGTTGGCGGAGCAGGCAGCCCAGACAAGCCCGAAGCGAATCTATCCGCCGCGAGCCTCGCCATGCAGACCTCGCTGCGCAGGATGGGCGCCGCCCTCAAATCCACGCCTGCGCCCGCCGGCCAGACTGTCCCGCAGGCCCCGCCGCTGGCGCCGCGCACGGCCGATATCGCCGGCCCCGTGGACGGCGCGAAAGCGGCGGTTCCGCCCCCGCCGTCCATGGAATTGGAGAACCCTCTTTTCGAGCTTGCGGATAAGGCGGCAGCGCTGCTGGCGCATGGACGGCCGGTCTCGATCCTCGTCCTCTCGGTCGCAAGCGCCGAACATTCGGCGCTGATGGTCGCGGCGCTGGAAGCGGTTCTCGCCACAAGGGGCCCCTGCCTCCATGCCACGCTCGATCCTGGCGAAATCACGCCGGCCGGTCTCAGGGCTACGGCCAACAGCCTTGCGGAGCACCATCACTTCGTCCTGTTCAACGGCGGCGTTGTAGGCGCCGCCTCCGCCGCGCTGGCGCGCGCCGCGACGCTGACATTGCTCGCCGCCTCGGAAGATCTGGATGACCCGCGCGTCGGTGAGGCGGGCGAAATGCTCGCTGGCTGCGATTATGTCATCATCGGCGAGGAATCGGCGGCCGAGCTATTGCCGGGTTGAACGGCGATTGACCGATAACCCCGCGAAAGGCCAGCCAAGCATCCGTCTGCACCGTGCGACGACGGCCATGGCAAAGGCGCTCCGCTTCACGAACCGTTTGAACGCCAGCCGGGCGCCGATCGCGATGGCCGCAAGACGGCCTTTGACCGAGAATGGCAGCAGGGTGTCGAAAAGCGGCTCCTCGATCGGGCAATACACCGACTTGTAGGCGGCGTCGCCCGTTCCAAGATCGAAGGTATCGAGCCCTTGCTCGCACATCATGCGCACGACATTCATCAGGAGCAGATCGCCCGGGCTGCACCGGGAAACAGCGGGATCGTTGTCGTAGGAAGTGAACATCCCGGTGAAGCGGCCACGATGGATGACCCCGCCGAAGACGGCCAGCACCCGCTCGTCCGCCTTCATCAGGAAGAGCGCAATGGGGCTGCGGGTGTCGGTGGCAGTGGGCGAAGCACCCCGCCGCAGGAAAGCTTCGGCGCCGGGCTCGGCAAACGGATTGGGAATCCCCAGTTGATGAAAACGATCGCGCTTCTGCACGAGAAATGCGGTCAGAGCCTGATCCACCTCGCGGCGGGTTTTCGCCTCGCTGTAGGTGATCGAGCCCAGTTCCGTGAGTTTGCGTTCCTTGGCGCGCAGTTTCTTGCGCCGCTCCAGAGACAGAATCGACCCCAGCAATGCGTCGTGATCGCGCGCGAGAGCGCCCTTCCAGCCGCTGTCGGAACTGCGCGAATAGGCGAGCTGGGCCATTGGATTCTGCTGACCATCCCAGCTCAGCGGCTGGTTCTGGAAGATGAACAGATCAATGCGATGACGCTCCGCTACGGCCTTCAGCAGCGCCTTAACGTCTTGGCTGGTGAGGCATGAGGCGACCGAGCTGTCATAGAGGCCCATGTTGAAGTTGGCGTGTTTGCCACCGAGGAATTCCGCAACCGTCGCGCCCCAGAGCCGGCGCAAGCCGAGGGGCAGCAGCAAAATGACTTTGCCGCCTTGGTCGCGCGCCGCCACCAGCAAAGGCACGATGCCGTCATGACCCGCGATCGTTTCCGACCAGGCCCTGATCCACGCCAGTGTCTGATAAGGCGTGGCGAGCCCATGCAGCTGCAGCGCGCTCCACGGCGCCTCGACCTCACCGAAGCCTGAATGCGTTTCGATATGCGCAATCAGATCCGCCGAATCGAAGCGACCGGGGCTGACCAGCCCGATGTCGGCAGACGTCATTCTCTCAAATCCACTTTCGGAGGCTCCCACGAAAAGGCCGTTGCAACGGAACGTCAACGCAAAGGCGTCAAAAGCGTTGACGAAGAGACAATGCGAGCGCCGCCCCCTTGAAACATATCCTGTTCCGCGCCGGTTTGTCGGCGCTGTCGGCAAGCGGCATTGCGCGGGCGGCGAGCCCCTGGACGCAGGGTCTGGGAGCGATCCTGATGTTTCACCGGGTCCGCCCCTACGAAGCCAAAGCCTTCGACCCATTCCGCATGCTCGAGATCACACCGGCGTTTCTGGACGCTGTCCTGTCGCGCCTTGGGCAGCAGGGTTACGAGATCATTCCGATAGGATCGCTTGCGGACCGCATCCGCCATCCACGGCCCGATCGTCCCTTCGCCGTCCTGACCTTCGACGACGGCTACCGCGACACGGCGGAGCATGCCCTGCCCGTCCTGAGGAAGCACCAGGCGCCGTTCACGGTTTTCGCCGCGACGGGGTTCGCGGACGGGACGGCGCCGCTCTGGTGGCTCGACCTCGCCGAAGCCGTTGAGCGCGGCGCGACGCTCGGTTTCGAGGGGGGGCCGGCGCGCCTCGCCACGGCTGAACAGAAACTCCGCGAGTTCAATGGGCTTTTCGGCGAATTGCGCGAGCGCCCAGGGATGCTCGGCGATATCGCGAATCTCGCCGCCAAGGCCGACATCGACACCCTGGCCCGCGCGCGCGAACTCTGCCTTGATTGGGATGGCTTGCGCGCCTTGGCGGCCGATCCGCTTTGCACCCTCGGCGCCCATACATTGACCCATCCGCTGCTTGGCACGCAGGACGATGCAACTGCGCGCCGCGAGATGACGGGATCGAAAGGCATTCTGGAAGAAAAGCTGGGGTTGGCGGTGCGCCATATCGCCTATCCGGTCGGCGATCCGGCCGCGGCAGGCGTCCGGGAATTCGCCCTGGCGCGGGAGATCGGCTTCGAAACCGGGCTGACAACCCGACCGGGCGTCATCTTTCCCGGCCATGCGGATCACCTTCATGCCCTGCCCCGTCTGTCTGTAAATGGACTTTACCAATCCATCGCCGATTTCGACGTGCTGCTTTCGGGCGCCGCCTTCTGGCTGTTCAACCGGGGGCGCAAGCTCAACGTGACGTGAGCGGCCTTGCGGAGCCCTGTCAAAGCCGCCAAATGAGCGGCATGACCGACCACGACAACTACCCCGACACCCTGATCCGCTCCATCCTCACCTCGGTGAAGACCATCGCGATGGTCGGCGCTTCTGACAACCCGGCGCGGCCATCCTGCCTGGTGTTCAAATATCTCTCCGAGCGCGGCTTCCGCGTCATACCGGTGAACCCGGGCAAGACCGGCCAGATGTTCCTTGGCGAACGCTTCGTGGCGCGGCTTGGCGACATCAGGGAACCGGTCGAGATGGTCGATATCTTCCGCGCCTCGGATGCGGCGCCCGGCATCGTCGAGGAGGCGCTGGCCATGGAGCCGCACCCGCGCATCATCTGGATGCAGCTGGGCGTGCGCCACGACGAAGCGGCGGCCAAGGCGGAGGCGGCCGGCGTGACGGTGATCATGAACCGCTGTCCGAAGATCGAATACGGCCGCCTCTCCGGCGAAATCAGCTGGCAGGGCGTCAACAGCCGCATTCTCTCATCGAAGAAGCCGCAAATGGCGCTGAAGGGCGTGCAGAAGCTGCGGATTTGAAGTCCAGCAACGGACGCGGCCGCTTGCTGCTCACACCGGCCGCTTGGGCCGCGTATCGTCCCGCCCGCCTTCCATCCAGCGGATGAGAAACATCAGCGGCGGGACCCAGGCGAGACCGGCGATGAGATAGAAAACAGCCTCGACCGCCTTGTTCGCATTCCTCAGGATAGGCTCGGCGACAGTCGTCACGATCAGGGCGTAGACGCAGACAAAAACCAGCATCAGCACGGTGCCGACGAGCTTGCGCGTCCTGCGGTTCATAGGCTTGTCCCCCGGGGGTGCGACCATGGCACGGTTGCCGATATCATCCGGGAACCGTAATTGGCGTGCACGAGACACAAGATCAACCCGAAAGACCTTTGGCCTTGAGCACTGCGACCATTCACCCCGGCCGGACGATCGAAACTCCCGCCGCAGATCGCTATGCAGCCGTGCGCGTCTGGCTCTGGACCGTGGCGATCATGGTGCTGGCCATGGTGCTGGTCGGCGGCGCCACGCGCCTTACCGGCTCGGGCCTGTCGATCACCGAATGGCGTCCCTTCATGGGAGCGATTCCGCCCTTGTCCGAGGCCGCATGGCTGGCGGAGTTCGAGAAATACCGCGCCATTCCGCAATATCAGCTTCTCAACAAGGGCATGAGCCTCGGCGAATTCCAGTTCATCTACTGGTGGGAATGGGGTCATCGCCAGCTCGGCCGTCTCGTGGGCATCGCCTACCTGCTGCCGCTCGCCTTCTTCTGGCTGCGCGGCGCGGTGCGGGGCCGGCTGGCGCTCTGGCTGCTGGCGCTGGGCGCGCTCGGCGGCTTTCAGGGCGCCATCGGCTGGCTGATGGTCGCCTCCGGCCTCAAGGAGGGCATGGTGGCGGTGGCGCCCGTGAAGCTGGCGCTGCATCTGACGACGGCCTGCCTGATCCTCACCGGACTGGTCTGGACCGCACGGCGTCTGCGTCCTGATGGCGGGATGGCTGTTCCCGCCCGGATCGCCATCACCGCGAAGGCCATCGTTGTCCTGCTGCTCGTGCAGGTAGCGCTCGGCGCGCTTGTCGCCGGCTCGAAATCCGGCCTCACCTACAACACCTGGCCGCTGATGGATGGGGCGCTCATCCCAGCCGCGGATATGCTTTTCGTGGTGAAGCCGTGGATCGAGAATTTCGTCGATAATCCGGCTCTGGTGCAGTTCAACCACCGGCTGACGGCCTATCTGCTGCTCGCGCTGGCGCTCTGGCACTGGTTCGATGCGCGCGGCACGGCAGCGGCGCGCGGCGCGGGCCATGTGGCGCTGGCGCTCTCCGCGCAGGCGCTGCTTGGCATCGCCACGCTGTTGCTGCATGTGCCGCTCTGGGCGGCGCTCGCGCATCAGGTCACGGCGGCGCTGATCCTGATCGCCACCGTTGTTCACGCCGAGCATTGGGGACGGCCGCTGCCGGCGTTTCCCCCTGTTTCTCAGCAGCGGTAACAGCCGCCTTGCCCCGAATCGCCCCCTTCTCTACCGCTCACCGGGGTGAGCGAGATCAATGATGGATGATACCACCCCTCCCCCCGGCGATGGCGGGCGCAAGGACGGTGCGGGCGACGGCGTCGAGAACGTCAGCCTGAAGGCGGCGCTGGAGGAGCGCTACCTCGCCTATGCACTGTCAACGATCATGCACCGGGCGCTGCCGGATGCGCGCGACGGCCTAAAGCCCGTGCAGCGGCGCATCCTGCATGCGATGCGGCTGCTGAAACTCGATCCCGCCAACGCCTACAAGAAATGCGCTTCGGTGGTCGGCGAAGTGATCGGCAAGTTCCATCCCCATGGCGACCAGGCGATCTATGACGCAATGGTGCGCCTGGCGCAGGATTTCGCCCAGCGCTACATGCTGGTCGACGGCCAGGGCAATTTCGGCTCTATCGATGGCGATAACGCCGCCGCCTACCGCTATACGGAAGCGAAGCTGACCGACGTGGCGGCCCTGCTGCTGCAGGGCATCGACGAGGATGCCGTCGATTTCCGGCCCACCTACAACAACGAGAACGACGAGCCTGTCGTGCTGCCGGGCGCCTTTCCGAACATGCTCGCCAATGGCGCCACCGGCATTGCGGTCGGCATGGCGACCTCGATCCCGCCCCATAATGCGGCGGAGCTCTGCGATGCGGCGCTCTATCTGATCGAGCACCCCAAGGCGACATCCGACCAGTTGCTCACCTTCGTGCCGGGGCCGGATTTCCCGACCGGGGGCATCATCGTGGAGCCTGCGGCCTCCATCGCCGAGACCTACCGGACCGGGCGCGGCGGCTTTCGGCTGCGGGCGCGCTGGCACAAGGAGGAGACGGGGCGCGGCGCCTACATCATCGTCGTCACCGAGATCCCCTATCTCGTGCGCAAGGGCGCGCTGATCGAGGCTTTGGCCGACCTCATCAACGAGCGCAAGGTGCCGATCCTGGCCGATGTGCGCGATGAATCCGCCGAAGACATCCGCATCGTGCTGGAGCCCAAATCCCGCGCCGTCGACGAGACGGTGCTGATGGAGACTTTGTTCAAGCTGACCGAGCTTGAAGCCCGCCTTTCGATGAACATGAATGTGCTGGCCGACGGCCTCGTGCCGCGCGTCATCGGCCTCGCCGAGGCTCTGCGCATCTGGCTCGATCACCGCCGCGTGGTCTTGCAGCGGCGGTCGCGCTTCCGCCTCGGCGAAATCGAACGGCGGCTCGAAAGGCTGGGCGGCCTGCTGATCGCCTTCCTCAACCTCGACGAGGTGATCCGCATCATCCGCGAGGAGGATGAGCCCAAACCCGTCCTGATCAGGCGGTTCGAACTCACCGATCTGCAGGCAGAGACCATCCTCGACACGCGCCTGCGCCAGTTGCGCAAGCTGGAGGAGATGCAGCTGCGCAAGGAATTCGACGCCCTCACCGAAGAGAAGGGGCAGATCGAGGGGCTGCTGGGCGACGAGGCCAAGCAATGGAAAACCATCGCCTGGGAAATCCGCGAGGTGAGGAAGAAGTTCGGCCCGGACACGAAGATCGGCAAGCGCCGCACGACCTTCGCCGACAAGCCGGACAGCATGGCTGATATCGACCTGAGCGAAGCTTTGGTGGAGCGCGAGCCGATCACGGTTGTGCTCTCGGAAAAAGGCTGGATCCGCTCGCTCAAGGGCCATGTGAGCGACCTCACCAGCCTGCAATTCAAGAGCGGCGACAAGCTGAAACACTGGTTCCACAGCGAAACCACGGCGAAGCTGCTGATGCTCGTTTCCAACGGCAAGGTCTTCACGCTCGACGCCTCCCGGCTGCCTGGCGGACGCGGGTTCGGCGATCCGGTGCGGCTGATGGCGGATATCGATGAGGGCGTGGAGATCATCCGCCTCTGGCCGCATCAGGCGGGATCGAAGCTTCTGATGGTCGCGACCGGCGGCAATGACGTGCGCGGCTTCCTCGCCCCCTCCGACGAATTGATCGCCACCACGAAGAAGGGCAGGAATGTGCTGAATGTGGACGGCGACTGGAAAGCCGTGCTGGCCGTGCCCGCCAGCGGCGACCACGTGGCCATCATTGGCGAAAACCGCAAGCTCCTGTGCTTCCCCCTCGCCGAAGTACCGGAAATGACCCGCGGCAAGGGCGTTCGCCTGCAGAAATACAAGGACGGCAATGTCGCCGACGCCAAGGTGTTCAGCCTGGCCGACGGCCTCACCTGGCAATCATCGGACGGACGCACCTATACTGTGGCGCGCCCCGAACTGGATGAATGGATCGGCCGGCGCGCCGAGGCCGGCAAGCTGCCGCCCAGGGGCTTTCCGAAGGGGAACAGGTTCGGCTGAGGGAGACAGAAGCGATGGGTTCAGTTCTGAAATGCTACAGGAATGCGAGCGTGGTCGGCAACGAGAAGGAAGTTCATTACGTCATCATTGCCAACATCAAATCCTTCACCAAGTATAATGAAGGATGCTTCATCGAAATGAGCGAGGAGCACGGCTATTATTATGATGGCAAGATTGAGGAATTAACGAAAAAGATTGAAGATTTTTGGAGGCATGTGAAGTGACCGTTTATTGATGAAAGCAGGCGTCGCCCCGCTCTCTGCTACTGCAGCAAGAGAGTTGTGCGTCCTTCGAGGCTCGCCCGCGGCTCGCACCTCAGGATGAGAAGCGGACCGACGTGCGCGTCCCTTCTCCCCGTTCTTTACGGGGAGAAGGACAGGATGAGGGGCGGGGGGACTGCCCTCCGCGCCCTATCGCCAGGCCCCTCACCCCGGCCCTCTCCCCGTAAAGGACGGGGAGAGGGAGACACCCCCCGCCCCAACCCTCTCCCCGCTCGCGGGGAGAGGGAGACGCCCCTCACCCCGGCCCTCTCCCCGTAAAGGACGGGGAGAGGGAGACGCCCCCCGGCCCTCCCTTCCGCGCTCCAAACTTGTGCGGATTGCGCAAGCTTGTCCGCAAGCGGGGGGGAGGGGGAAGAGCCGGGGGTGGCGAGGTCACCGTGATGGCGACGACATGCGTGCGCGTCCCTTCTCCCCGTTCTTGACGGGGAGAAGGACAGGATGAGGGGCTGGGGGATTGCCCTCCGCGCCCTATCGCCGGGCCCCTCACCCCAACCCTCTCCCCGTAAAGGACGGGGAGGGGGAGACGCCCCCCGCCCCGGCCCTCCCCGCCGCGCTCCAAACATGTGCGGACTGCGCAAGCTTGTCCGCAAGCGGGGGGAGGGGGGAAGAGCCGGGGCTGGCGAGGTCACAGTGATGGCGCGGACATGCGTGCGCGTCCCTTCTCCCCGTTCTTGACGGGGAGAAGGACAGGATGAGGGGCTGGGGGACTGCCCTCCGCGCCCTATCACCAGGCCCCTCACCCCGGCCCTCTCCCCGTAAAGGACGGGGAGAGGGAGAATGCCGGAGCCTCGAAGGACACACCGCACCCCGCCATGACAACCGGCGCCTGTCGGTCTATGCTCTGCCATGACCGAACCGCCACGTCCCCGCCTCATCTACTTCGCCGACACGATGTGTTCGTGGTGCTATGGCTTCGCGCCGGAGATGAACCGGGTGGTGCTCGAAATGGGCGAGCGGATCGATCTCATCCTGCAGGCGGGCGGCCTCAGACCCTTCAACACCGCGGTGATGACCGAAGCCGACAAGCCCCGCTTTCGCGGCTACCGGGAGCGGGTGCAGGAGGCGAGCGGCCAGCCGTTCGATTGGTCCTTCTTCGACCGCGAGGGCTATGTGATGGACACGGAGCCCGCTTCACGCGCCGTCGTCACGATGCGGACGCTGAACATCGGCGCGGCCTATGCGTATTTGCATGCCATTCAGCGGGCCTATTTCGCGCTGAACGAGGACATCCGCCAGCCGGAGGTTCTCGCCGCCTATGCCGGTCAGTTCGAGATCGATCCGGCCGAATTTGCTGCGGCCTTCGAATCAGAAACGATGAAACAGGCGACGCTTCAGGACTTTGCGCTGGCCCAGCGCTTCGAGGTCAACGGCTTCCCGACGCTGGTGCTGCTCAAGGACCGCGCCGCCTACCAGATCACGGTGGGCTATGAGAAGGCGGAATCCGTGATCGAGAGTCTGGAGCGGGCGCTGGCCCATGCGCCTCCCGCCGCCCCCGCAGCGTAGAGGCGATTACCGCTCCACCCGCGTCCAGCCTTCCGGCATCAGCCGCTCCTGCGGCTTGAAGCGGCCCTTGTAATCCATCTTCTGCGAGCCCTCGACCCAATAGCCGAGGTAGAGATACGGCAGGCCAAGGCTTTTCGCCCGCGCGATATGGTCAAGGATCATCACCGTGCCGAGCGAGCGGTCCACGAGGTCCGGCTCGAAGAAGGAATAGACCATGGAGAGCCCGTCGGAGAGGATATCGGTGAGCGAGACGCCCATGAGCGGCCCCTTGCTCTTGCCGGTGATGGCGGTATCGATGCGGCGCTGGCGATATTCGACAACCGATGTCTCAACATGGCTGTCCTCCACCATCATGGCGAAATCGAGCACGGTCATGTCGGCCATGCCGCCTTCGCCGTGGCGCGCATCAAGATAGCCGCGAAACAGCGAATAATGCTCGGACGTCGGCTTGTTGACCTTCATCTCGCCGACGATGTCGGCATTGGCCTTCATCACACGCTTCATGCTGGCGCTGGGGCGGAAATCCTTGACGCAGACGCGGACGGAGATGCAGGCGCGGCAGCCCTCGCAGGCCGGACGGTAGGCGATCGTCTGGCTGCGGCGAAAGCCGCCATGCGTCAGCACATCGTTAAGATCCCGCGCCCGGCGGCCGACCAGATGGGTGAACACCTTGCGCTCCGTCTGCCCCGCCAGATAAGGGCAGGGTGTCGGCGACGTCAGATAGAATTGCGGTGTATCGCGGGGTAACTGGCTCAATCGAAGCGCCTCTCAGGAGTGGCTCCTTCAGAGAAGATAGCATCGATGGCGCGCCGCACAATGGCGACAATGTCGGCTCATGATGTTATTCAGCGTCAAAAGAGCGTAGAATGGCATTGATGAACGATCCGCGCTGCTCGGGCATGGGCAGGCCGCGCGGACCGAAGAGATGATGCTCCAGGAAATAGCCCGTCAGCCGGAAGCCGTCGGCCAGCGCCTGCGGACCCAGATTGTCGCCCGGCCGCCCCGCCAGAAAACCGGGCAGCGGCAGCAGCCTGGCCTGATAGGGAAGTCCCGCTTCGCCTGTCACCGCCCGCCCCGTCCTGGGCGAAACATAGGTGAGGCCCTGGCGGGCGCCGGTCGCCGCGCATTCCGTCAGATCAAGGCCGAAGCCCAGCGCCGCCAGCATCGCCACCTCGAAGCGCACAATCAGCGGCGCGGCGAAGGGCGGATCGTGAAGCTGATCGAGGATGAGCGTGGCCGCCGCATGAAGGCCTTCCTGCCGGTCCCGTTCGGGGAGCAATCTGAGCAGGCTGTTGATGTGGCCGATCGCATAAAGCGCCGCCGCGCTGTCGATCAGCCGCCCGGCCCGCAAGGTCTGCCCTTCGAGGCTGTACTGGCCGAGCTGCTCCTCGAGCCGCGCCGTCCAGGTCGCCTGCACGGTGTTTCCCGGCTGCAGAACGGCGGCCAGCCGCTTGCTGCGCCCGCCGCGCGCCATGCCAAGGTGGCGGCCATGGGATGCGGTCATGAGCTCGACGATCACGCCGGATTCGCCGTGCCGCCTCGTCCCCATCACCACGCCTGAATCAGTCCATTCCATGGCGGTTCAATAGCACGGATCGCTCAATCCACGCGCTGGATCCGCCTGGGCGCGTAGCCTTCCGCGGCCAATGCCGCGAGGATTTCCGCCGCATGCTCCGGCCCCCGCGTTTCCACGGTCACGTCCAGCGAAACGCCCTTGGCCGGCACATCGAGCAGCAGGCGCTGATGGCTCACCTCCAGGATATTGGCGCCGAGTTCGCCCAATCGAGTCGCGACCTTGCCGAGCAGGCCCGGCTGATCGACGGTCGTCATGCGGAACGAGACAATGCGCTCCTCGCGCTCAAGCTGGCGCACCATGACGCTGGCCAGAATACGCGCATCGATGTTGCCGCCGCACAGAATGAGCCCCACCTTGCGCCCGGCGAAAAGCTCCGGCCGGGTCAGCATGGCCGCGAGGCCCGCCGCGCCAGCCCCCTCGGCCATCGTTCGCTGCAAGGTGGCGTAGCAGGCGACGGCGCGTTCGATGGCGCTTTCCTCGACGAGGACGATCCCGTCCACGAGGTCGCGGACAACCGGAAGGTTGCGGGTTCCGACATTCTTGACCGCGATGCCCTCGGCCAGCGTCGCCCCGCCAATCGGCAGGGAGCTGCCGCAGAGGGCGTTCGTGAAGGAGGGATAGAGGCTGGCCTCGGCGCCGATGATGCGGATGGCAGGGTTGATCGCCTTGGCGGCGATGGCCATTCCGGCGATCAGCCCGCCGCCGCCGATCGGCACCACCAGCGTATCCAGCGCGGGCGCGTCGGCGAGCATCTCGATCGCGGCCGTTCCCTGACCGGCGATAATGGCGTCGTCGTCGTAGGGATGCACCAGCACGAAGCCTTCGGCGCCGATGAGCCGTTCGACCGCCACCTGCGATTCCGCCAAAGTCGCCCCTTCGAAGATGACGGTTGCGCCGAACTGGCGCGTGTTCTCGGCTTTCACATGCGGCGTGCCTTCAGGCATCACGATGGTGGCCGGCACGCCGAGCTTGCGGGCATGCCAGGCGACGGCCTGGGCGTGGTTGCCGGCGGACATGGCGATGACGCCGCGGCGGCGTTCGTCCCCGGTCAATTGGCGCATGCGGTTGCATGCCCCCCGCTCCTTGAAGGATCCGGTCACCTGCATGTTCTCGTATTTCACCGCGATATCGGCGCCCGTCAGCGCCGAGAGGCGCGGCGCGTAGAGTGTCGGCGTGCGGATGATTTCGTCCGCCATCAGGCGGTGGGCAGCCTCGATATCGTTGAACTGGACCGCCATCAGTTCCTTCTCGGTGAACCGTCTGCCCAGCCCAGTAACCCGCCCGGACGGAACACAAGCAGCAGCGCCAGCAAGCTATAGACCGCGATATCGGCATGCTCCAGCGGGAAGAAGGCCGATCCCATCGTAATGGGATATCAGAATACGGCAACGCCTCAGGCCGGGAGGCCATCCGCCGCCAGGATCGCCGCGTGGAAGGCCGGATCGATGTTGCCGCCCGAGCAGACGACGCCGATGATCCTGTCCTTGCAATCGAGTTTGCCGGAAAGCACCGCCGCAAGCGCCACGGCGCCGCCAGGCTCGACGGTGATCTTGAGCACGCGCGCCGCATAGGCGACCGCTTCCGCCGCCTCCTGATCGCTGACGGCGAGGCCGCCCGCGAGCTTGGCCATGTTGATCGGAAAGGTCAGCTTGCCCGGCGTGGGCGTCACGATCGCATCGCAGATCGACATCGGCTGCGGCGCGTTCGACAGCCGCTCACCGCTTTCCAGTGACCGCTTCGTGTCATCGTAGTTCTCCGGCTCAACTGCGTAGAGCGCGGTCGAGGGGCTGAGAAAGCTGACCGCGGTCGCCAGGCCGGACATCAATCCGCCGCCGCCGCAGCAGCAGAGAACGCTGTCGAAGGTCAGGCCCAGATCGGCCGCCTGGCGCACCATCTCGATGCCAATCGTGCCCTGCCCGGCCATGATATGCGGATCGTCATAGGGCGGCACGAGCACCGCGCCGGTCTCGTCGGAAATACGCTGGCCGATCGCCTCGCGGCTCTCGCCGAAGCGGTCGTAGAGGATGACCTCCGCCCCGTAGCCGCGGGTGTTGTCGATCTTCAGGCGCGGCGAATCCTTCGGCATGATGATCGTCGCCTTCACGCCGAAGCTGCGCGCCGCATAGGCGACGCCCTGCGCATGGTTGCCGGACGAATAGGCCACGACTCCCCGCCGGCATTCATCGGGCGTCAGCTGCGAGATCCGGTTGTAGGCGCCGCGGAATTTGAAGGAGCCGGTCTGCTGCAGAGGCTCCGCCTTGACGAGGATGCGTCCGCCCGTCCGCTCGTCGAGATCGGGCGCCGACAAGAGCGGCGTGATCACCGCCTTGCCCCGGATGCGGAGCGCCGCCGCCTCGACATCGGCGAAGGCGATGGCGAAAGGCGAAACGGCGGAGGATGGGCTGGCGGCGGACATTGGCGCGACTCCGGCAATGGCGTTGGGAAGCCACATTCTGCCTCGGTTGCGGACCCGTCAACCGGGCATCGCTGTTGGCCACGATCGTTGAAAGCGGTGGATCGGCTTCCCGCTATGGCCGGCCCGCCGCGATGATGGCGAGCGCCGCCTCGAGCACCGCGTCGCGGTCGAGATCGGTCGTGTCGAGCACGAACGCATCCGGCGCACGCACCATGTTGGGCGCATCGCGGGCGTCGCGGGCTTCGAGATCGGCGATCAGCTGCGCCTCGCTGACAGTCGGATCGCGGGGGGACAGCTCCAGGAAGCGACGCCTGCCGCGCACGGCGGGCGAGGCGGTCACCCAGATCTTCACGTCGGCCTCCGGCGCGATGACAGTGCCGATATCGCGTCCGTCGAGCACAGCGCCGCCCGGCTGCCGGGCGAAATCCACCTGAAACTGGCGCAGAGCGCTGCGCAAAGCCGGGATGATCGCGATGGCGGTCGCGGCTTTTCCCGCCTCGGCCGAGCGCAGCCGCGCATCGGCGAGCCAATCCACCGTCAGCGCTTCGGCAAGCCTGGTGGCGGCTTCCTCGTTGTCGAGCGCCTCGCCGGCGTCGAGCATGCGCTGCCCTACTGCGCGGTAAAGCAGGCCGGTATCGAGATGGGGCAGTGCGAGATGCTTGGCGATCCGCTTGGCGAGCGTGCCTTTTCCCGAGGCAGCCGGCCCGTCGATGGCGATGATCATGACCCGGCTGACCTCTTGGCAACACAAGCGGCAGCCCCCATCCGGACGCTGCGCCGGTCGCTTAGCATGGCCTGCCTGCGATGCAAGGGCGGTTGCCCTTCCATCGTTGTGTATCCTGGACATTCGGTTCTGACCGTCCTGGCCAGGCCTGACCACATGGCCCCGAACCCGGCTTAACGATTGCCTCCATGAGCACCCATCCCGGAGCACCCATCCCGCCCCCTTGCGGGGCGGGTGGCCCGGACCCCGGACTTGATCCGGGGGAAGGGCCGGGTGGGGGGCTTTTCCTTGTTTTCACCCTCATGATCACCCCTCCCCGGCAGCTTTCGCCGCCGACCCTCCCCGTCAAGGGGAGGGATGGAGCCCGCATGATAACCCGGATTCATGAGCCCTGGGGCCGGCACATTGGTTGTTGACACTCCGGATTCGCCAGACTAGGCGACAGTTTCTCTCAGCCCATCGCTGCATCCCCCTTTTTCCCAGGAGAGCCCCTTGGCAAAACCTGAACTTGGAACGAAACGCGTTTGCCCCACGACGGGGCGCAAATTCTATGATCTGAACCGCGACCCGATCGTCTCGCCCTATTCCGGCGAAACCTGGCCGCGCTCGGCTTTCGAGCCTCTGTCGAAGGCCGTCGTTGCCGCCAATGACGATGAAGAAGAGGATGCGGCTGCCGATCCGGTCGCCGCGGCGGCCGAATTCGTTCCCCTTGAAGATGCCGAGGCGACGGACGCCAAGGACGTGGTCGCCGACGATATCGAGATCGATGACGAAATCGTCGCCGCCGACGATGATGACACCTTCCTTGAGGAAGAAGAGGAAGGCGACGACGTCACCGGCCTCATCGATGGCGAGATCGAAGGCGAGGACGAAGTCTGATTTTAGCGCTTGCGGTTGCAGGCCGCTTGTGAGAAACGACCGCGTCCGGCGGGAAGCCGCTTGACGCAACGCTCCGGCCATCGAGACCCAGGACCGGAACCCGTGTGGGGGTATAGCTCAGCTGGGAGAGCGCTTGCATGGCATGCAAGAGGTCAGCGGTTCGATCCCGCTTACCTCCACCAGTTTTTCTAGTGGTCAGAAAAACGAAGCGGGATCAATGGGTTAGGGGTAACTATCGGTTTCCCCTCAGACCAATTCAGACCAATCATTCAGACCAACCGCGCACCGCGGGCGTTATCTCGGCACGCTTTGCAGGTCTACCCGAAAAAAATAGGGGCTCACGCACGGATGCTTAGCATTTTGCCGCGAGCTTTGCCCGCACTCTCGCCACCTGTACTGCCGTCCATGGTCCCTGTCCTTTCGCGGTGGGGATGCCCTGTTCGGTCAGTGCCTTCGCTAGGCTGTTGAGAGAGGTAACCCCCTCATCGTGCAGCCTCGCCAAAACCGGCGCTAGATCGGCGGCCCTTTGCCGGGCCTTCCCCGCCCGGACGGACACGCTGGCCTCACGGGCCTCATTGGACGGCACCACGCCGCGACTACCCCCCAGGGCCTTTCCACGGGCCTTTGCAGCGGCAAGAGCCTGCTTGGTCCGGGTTGAAATCATCCCTGCCTCTAGCTCCGCAACCGCTGCCATTTGTTGCAGCAGGAAGCGGCCCGTAGGTCCTTCGATTGCGGGCAGGTCCGCGAAGCGAACATCCACGCCCGCTTCCAAGAGGCGCGACAGGAAGGCGAGAGAGCGCGTGAGCCTGTCTACCTTCGCCACAACAAGCGACGCGCGATGTAGCCTAGCAGCGGCAAGGGCCTTCTCTAGGGCGGGGCGGTCGCTGCGCCTTCCGCTTTCGACTTCCGTGAATTCGCTGATGATCCGCCAATCGCCCCCATTGAGGTAGCGTTGCACGGCGTCCCGCTGCGCATCCACTCCCAAGCCTGATAGGCCCTGCTTGGCGGTGGAGACGCGAAAGTAGGCGATGAATGTCCCGGCGTTTGACATGGCCCGGCCTCAGAGTTGGAGGTGGTGCAGGAAGGCTGCGAAGAGCCAGAGGCCGACGATGCATGCTAGGTAGAGAAGAAGGAGTTCCATGGGTTGCCTCTTGGATGAACCAGAGGAGGCATACACCCTTTATCGTTTGTGTCAACGGTCGTTGACTGAAACGTTAAGGCCGTTGCGGAGCGGGTTAGCGCGGGGCGAAGGCCGCTCAGATTTCCGGGGAAGCCCACGAAGGGGATGGGGCCGGACGGGCGGCATGGGGGAAACCCATTAGGCGGCAATTGCGGAGTACCGCTCACGGATGTTTCCGCCAAAAATTCGGGGGCCTTCCCGCCGAAACGGCTCTACAGCGCAAGAGGCTGGCGGCTACCGTCTCGGCGGGATGGAAAACGCACGTCCCTCGAAAGGGTCGTAAGCTGTTGATCTTATGGGGGAATAGCCGCTCGGCGTTCACTGTAGGTGTTCAAATTGAACAGCCGTTAGAACGGTTCATGTATGGGTCCCCGCCAAATGCTCTTGAATGCCGCTCGGAACGCGGGCTTCTCTGCATCAGGTAGCGCGTCAAAGAGCGCTTTCAGGCCTCTAACGTGCCCCTCTAGAGCCGTTCGGCCAGCATCGATATGCCGCCCTGAGGGGGGTTCCCCACGGCCGCCAGACCACCGCGCTTCATCATCGCCCATGGCCTTCGCGATCTTCGGGAAGTCCTTCTTCATCCAGTTACGGAGGGTGGTGTGGGCGCGGATGCCACCCAGGTCGCTCGCCATCTCCCGGTAAGAGTGATAGCGGCCACCCTTGCGGTGCTTCCCCGCCTCGACAAAGGCCCGGAACACCGCCCGGTGCTCTTTGGGCTTCAGCGGCAGGCCGTGGGTCAAGTTGGCGCTTGCCGCTTCCCAGCGGGCATCCGCTTCAGAGAGGCCTTCGACAATCTCAGCCGGAATGCCGATCCTCCCCGCTAGCCGCGCGGCTTCCATGCGGTGCGCACCGTCCATCAGGTAGAGCTTGCCCCCGATGGTGGCCACCTTGATGGGCGGGAGGCTCTGCCCACGCTCCATTAGATCGGCATAGCGCCGCACGGTGGGGGCGTTTAGGCGTGTCCTAACCTGCCATCCGGGGACCGTGAGAATGCTGTCTAGAGTGACTAGCCGCCCCCCAGAGGCGTCCGATAGGCCGTAGCCCCATCCCGTCATTGGCGCATCATCCCACTCTTGGCCTTCAGGGCCTCAGTCCGCGCCAGTGTATCCGCGAGTTCATTACCGGGGTTCCCGGCATGGCCAGCGGTCCAGCGGAAGCTAATGCCCGGCCTCGCATCCGCCAGCGGGAAGAGTGCCTTCCACAAGTCTGGGTTAGCAACGCCCTGCCCCTTGGCAGTCTTGAAGCCGCGCCGCTCCCACTCATACCGGTGAAGGTTGATCCCATCCACCACATACCGGCTGTCCATCCGGATGGTGCCTGTAGCGTCTCTGGGGAGCTCTAGGAGAGCCTGTAGCGCTGCAATGAGTTCCGCCCGGTTGTTGGTTGTGGCCTCTAGGGGGCCTTCGCAGTGCGTCTGAGAGCCATCAGGGCGGGTGATGACGATGGCCCAGCCGCCGGGGCCGGGATTGCCCAGACAAGAGCCGTCAGCGTGAACCGTGAAGGTTCCAGCGTCATGGGCATTCTCTGGCGATGGGTAGTTGTGTCCGCATTGGTCCCGTGCGGCACTGACGGGGGTCTGAGGGTGTGGTGAGGTGTTCAAAGGTACCTGTAGGTGACATGAGAAAGCCCGGCGCATTGGCCGGGCTGTGAGGTGTGTATAGCTAGTCGGGGTGTTAAATCCGCAACGGGCGGTAAAGGCATCAATTCGCGGCTGGCTAATGGGAGCGTTAATCCTCCTCACCATGGGCAGGAAACACAGCCTGCCAGACTGCCATGGGATAGGCTACAACGCGGTCACCCTCGCTGCTCGTAAAGCCGCTGGCATCGGCAATGAGCCGCGCCCGATCGAGCTCAGAGGCCAGCCCCTCTACCGCGTCTCTCATCAGCGCCAGCGTTGCGGGCTCTTCACGCAAGAGGAAGGACCACGCCGTGTCAAATCCATACGGACGGCTAGGGAAGATCAGGTGCAAGGGAAGGGGCGGGAGGCTTAAGGGGGTCATGATCGCTACCTTTCGGAGATGTTCTCGAATAGGTAGGATAACCTATTCGTAGGAATATCCCCCGATTGGGCCGCTTGTCAATGCCCCCCCCCCCCCCGCTTTTACGGGAGCGGTTTAGGGAGCTTCACCGCCTCGACGCACGCCTTCAGTTGGGCTTCCGAGGGGCCACCCGAATAGGTGCCAAGGGCCATGCTCTGCCGCCCATCCTCATGACCCGCGATGGCGGAAATGATATGGACCATCTGCCCAGCCCGCTCGGCTTCTGTGATGAACCAGCGGCGGAATGAGTGGAAGTTGACAAGGCTTCTGCGCTTGCCTTCAGCCCTCTCATCCACGCCCACCCTCTTTCGGTAGGCGGCGAAGCGTTTACCAAAGACGTCTCCCGCGTTCTTCTCCCCGGCTAGCTCATGGAAAAGCCAATCGTTCGCCCCCTTGGCCTTCAACCGGGCTTCAACAATTGGGGCCACGTCGGAATGAATGGGGACCTTCCGCAGGGCCGCCCGTGTCTTGCCATGGGTAACATCGAAGTAGCCCAATCCGCCCCCGTCTCCGGCGATGACGCACTCCGACACCTTAAGCGTTGCGATCTCGGCAAGACGCATCCCCGATAGCGCCGCAATCCGCATCATGTCGCGAAGCTGCGGTTCAAACTCCGAACGCATCCCACGGGGGTAGGGGGAGGAGAGAAGCGCCCGCATTTCGGGGGCGGTGAAGGCCCGTTCGTCCGGCGTCCTGTCGCGGCTGACGCTCCTTGCTCGGCTGCCACTTCGCTGCCCCTTCCATGGGTTCTCCCCCGTCACCGCTCCCCGGTTAATCAGGTGGTCCCAATACAGCTTCAGCGCCCCCAGGTGCTTGTTTGCGGTGGACCTGTTGCGGCCCGCTATCTCAGCGCTAACGTAGCGCCCGGCGACGCCCCTTGAAATGTCCGCAATGGTGAGGCCTTCCGTTTCTGCCCACCGTGCAAACCGCCTAATGCAGCCGCGCCGCTCATTAGTGGTTTTGGCTGCCAGACCCGCTTCCGTGAGGTACCTGTCCAAGTAGTGGTCAACCGAGGGGCGGCCCGAGGCTATCCGGGAAAAGCGGGTTGCGGCCCCATCCCCATGCGCCCGCCTCAGCCTTTCCACTTCAGCTTCGATTATCTCGTGCGGCCCGAACGCATCGGCGGGGTCCACGTCTTGGGGCGACTGTCTTGTGGCAGCCGCATACCACGCCATGGGGTCAAGGCTGTAGCTGGCAAGTTCGGCGGCCCAAGCCTCTGCGCTTTCCCTGAGGCGGTCCCTTGCCGCAGTAAGGGGCTTCCCCGCCCTTGCGTCGGAATAGAGCTGATCAGTTTCCCTCTTGAGTCCGTCACGGCGCTCGGCTGCAACCCGAATGTCGCCTGTCCCTAGGTTGACTTGATACGCGGTGCCACGACCAATCGTCGCGCGGATCGCAGCGGGAATGTCCCGCTTGAACCACCACGTGTTGCCCTTCAGCACTAGGTATCGGCGGGAAGCTTTTGCCAATTCAGACCAACAATTCAGACCAAGTTAGCCCGATGATTATCCTGTATTTTCAATGCTTTCAAGAGCTTGCCGCCAAACCGTGTAGCTCCCGCTTACCTCCACCAATCCTTCCCCTGAGAAATCGCCGGCGCCTTCAGTCCGGAGGCGGAAAAGCGAACCCGCAAGCAGTATTGTATCCGACAAGGCCATTCAATCCCTATCCGCTCAGCGTCATGGCCGGGCCCGACCCGGCCATCCACGTTTTCAGTTAGGGCAAAACGTGGATGACCGGATCAAGTCCGGTCATGACGGTCTTGAATGGAATGGCCTCTTGTATCCGCATTCCCCGTTGCGCTTGACGCGCCGATGGTCCAATCTTCCACCATTGGCTTTAACAAGAAAAAACCCCAAGATTTTTAAGGGGAATTGACGAGATGGCGAATGATCGGGGCAATGGGCGGGTTCATGGGCGATGACGGCTTGGCATCCAAGGGCAGGCCGCAAGCAGCGAGGCCTGAGCGTTGAGCGATACAGCGTCAGCGATGGACCCGGATGACGCAGGCGTTTCTCCGCAGGATGCGGAGGCGGCCCCGCGCCTGAGCGTCGGCCTGCTCGGGCCGCTGACGATCGGCGGCGAGGCCGCGCCCGCCGGCCTCTCCGTCAAGGCGAAGGCTGTCTTCGCCTATCTCGCCGCCGAGCGCGGCGCCGCCGTGGCGCGCGACAGGCTCGCCGATCTCTGCTGGGAGCGCTCCGGCCCCGAGCAGGCGCGCCAGAGCCTGCGGCAGGCGCTGAGCCAGCTGCGCCGGGCGCTGCCCGCAGCGGTTTCCGAGCAATTGCTGGCGACGCCGGATGTCGTGCGGCTTGTCCATGCCGAGACCGACGCCGCCGCGCTGGAGCAGGTGGCGGCCGCCGCCGATCCGGCTGCGTGGGAAGCAGCGCTCGCGCTGGTGCGCGGGCCCTTCGCCGCCGATCTGGAGACGGGCTCGCCCGGCTTCGATGATTGGGCGGCGCGCGAGCGCATGCGCTATGAGACGATGGCGGCCGATGTGCTGGCGCGCCTCGCCTCGCATCGGCTGGACGCGGGCGAGGCGGAGGCCGCGCTTGATCCCGCAAGGCGGCTGGTGGCGCTCGATCCGCTCCGGGAGGACGGCCACCGGCTGCTGATCCGCGCGCTGGCGGCAGCCGGACGGCGCGCCGAGGCGCTCGCCCATTACAAGGAGCTGGAGCGGCTGCTGCGGACCGAACTCTCGGTGCAGCCGGACCCGGCGACGCGGGCGCTGATCGAAGGCCTGCGCGAACCTGCCGCCGCAACTGCTCACCCCACATCCGCCCGCCCGGCGCCCGCCGAGCCGGTGGAGATTTCGCAGCCCACGGCATCGCCCGCCTTCGTCTCCCTGCTGTCACAGCCGCAAGCCGCGCCGCAGATGCCCGCCGCAGCGCCGCGCCCGCGCCTGCTGCGCTTCGCGGCGGCGCTCATTGGCGTCGCCCTGCTGGGGGCGGGCGGCTTCGCCGCCTATCGCGCGGCGCGGCCCACACCCGCGACAGCCGCGCCGGTGCTGGTGGTGAAGCCGTTCGAGGCTCTCTCCTCCGAGCCGGAGACGGCGGCGCTCGGCCGCGCGCTGACGACGCGGCTCTCCGGGGGCCTGAGCACGATCCCGACGATCCGCGTGCGCTCCGCCGAGGCCAGCGGCTCCAATCCGGATCTGCGCCTCGAAGGCGCGGTGCAGGCCGCCGATGGCGGCGCGCTCGTCACCGCCAGATTGGTGCGCGCCTCGGGCGAGGTGCTGCATCAGGTCGAGTTCAAGGCGCCGCCGCGCCCTCCCGTCGACATGCAGGACGAAATCCTGGGCCGCGTCGGCCGTTTGATGACCGAGAAGCTGGATGAGCTCGCCTATCCGCGCGGGGCGCCGACGCCGTCAGGCCGGCAAGCGATCGACATCGCGCTTACCGCCCGCAACATGGCGAACCGCGGGGATACATCCGACAAGGTGATGGAATTGTTTCGCGAAGCCTTGCGGATGGAAGTGGGCAACATGGAAATCAAGGCGCATTTCGGCAATGCGCTGGTAGCGCAGGCGCTGAACGGCGGCCTGCCTCGAGACCGGGGGAGGGACAGCCTGGCCGAGGCCATGCGGCTTTTCGACGAGGTGGAGACTTCTGCTCCCCATCTGCAGATGGTTGTGTACGGGCGCTGCCAGGCTTTGCGGGCGCTGGCCGATCTGCAGGCGGCGCGCGCCGCCTGCGAGCGCTCTCGCACCCTGATGCCCTGGTCCGCGCGCGTATACAAGGAACTGGGCTATACGATGCTGCTGCTGGGCGTGCTCGACCAGGCGGACGGTTATTTCCAGGCCTCCGAGCGCCTGGAACGCGTCGGCACGATCCGCTGGACCTGGGCCCTCGGCGCCGGGGTCACGGCATTGTTGCGGAACCAGCCCGAGGCCGCAGGCCGCTGGCTTGAGACAGCCATAACCCTGAGGCCAAGCAACCGCTGGTATCCGCTCTTTGCGGCCGTCGCCGCCCGCCGCAGCGGTGACGAAGAGGGCACGCGGCGTCACCTCGCCCGCTTCCGCGACCTTCCCGCCGTCTCAAGCCTTGACGATTATTTCGAAAATTTCTTTCCCGCCGGGATTTCCTATCCCGGCTCGATGCAGGACGCGATCACCGCGCTCAAGGAGGACATGACGGCCATGATGCGATGACGGCACAGTCAGAGGATGGCCGCCGTCAGGGACCGCCATTGCCCGAGCCGCCGTCTCCGCCATCGCTGGCAAGCTTGGGGAAAAGCTTTTCGGCGTGATTCAGAATATCTAACGCAAGCGCACTGGTTGGCGTCATCTGACGAGCGGCGTTCGAAATCAATCTGATATGCACATTCGCCTCAGCGAGTTGCCTCGTTAGTTTGAGGATCACATGCTCCATGGCCGACAGATGGTCCAACCTAACCAACACGACCGTATCCTCTGGGTGCAACTCGGCAAGCATGGCGTAGAAGTTCGATCGTCCGATTGGAATATCTTCGTAAATGCGGGTGAGTTTCTCCGCCTTTAGCATCTCGCGGTATGTCGCGGCGTAAGGGTTGTTCACATCGACCCGTATGTAGCCGAAGCTCAGGGGCACGGCACGTGGAATAGCTTTGCGGATTATCTCCAAAAGCACCTTCTTATCCTTTAATTGTTCATAGAATAATTTGTCTGGCACTTTCAGCCTCCCATGCTCGCCGTGATCATTTATCCATAGCAGCTGCGCCACGACAATCTTCATCCGAATGGATGATGGCGGTGTGGAATCCGGTCCTTTTTGCACCGCCGGAGATCGTTCTTGGCTAATTCCGCGACAACCTAAATGCTGTCGCGGTGGCTCCTAAAGTTAGGTGAGCTGCTTATCGGTAAGTCCGAATGGCGATCAGTCTTCCCCCTCCACTATCCCCGCCTTCCGCGACGCGCACGACGGGCTTGAAATTCGTCCGGTCCTCGGTAAGATAGCTGTCAGTTAGACGGTGAAGACGAACTAGGCCGTGCACCCACAAGCCGAGGCGCTTGGACTACGCCGTGCCTGATGTCCCGCTTGTCATTCAACGGCGGTCCCAAGAGCACAGCGCCAGATCACTTCGCAGTGGCGACGTTCTTGAAGACCCAATCGGCCACCAGCTTTCCTTGGTCCCGACCCGCTATGTCAGCGAATCGGAAATGAATGCCTTGGTAGATACGCACATTCACCATATCGGTTTGCATGTCCGAGAATTTATTATAGGTGCGCGTCTTTTGCTTTGCCGGGGGAGATCCACTCGTGACCGTGAAGGCTAGGTCGTCCTTCCCGAAGAACAGCGCTAGCGTGTGAGTTATCGCAGCCGTGACCGCATTGGCTCCCGAAGTGTAATCGGAATAGCGCGGATCGTTCAAGAAAGGCCGCCACGCGGGATCGCCTGCCGTTGCTGGATTGCCGTCGTTCTCGCCTTGCTGGATGGCGGTACTCGGCCGCCACAGGCCAAAATGCCTCTTGCTGTCCCAGGCAGTGATGAGCGCGTCGGAAACCGCCATATTGACCAGGACCAACAAACGAGAACTGTCATCGATATCCTGGACATGTTCCGCTGCAACACCACGGGCAACGCCATGCAACGTCAGACAAAGGTGGTCCGAATGGTAGAAGTTGGCGAGTTCGGTCTGCTCCGGCGTGCGGGAACTGTTAATGGCAGCACCCACCGCCTTCACCTCGTCATAGTCCTTGGTGTATTGTTCACTGGTCAAAGCTGGCGGCGGGTTTGCTCGGAATTGGCTGCCACTCTGGATGGAGAAAGGCTTGATTGTGCCCATCCATGACGAAGCCATCGGTGCATTCGCCGCTGGCGACGAGCGCCACTTTGGTAAAACGTTTTCTCCGTAGAATGGAGGCGGCATCGGATCTGGTACACGTCCATCACCGGCTCGGAGGGTTATGATACCGGCCGCCGCCTTCTGGCCAACCGCCACTCCCGGGTCGTCTTCTTTCAGACCCTTCTTGGTGAGGTATTCCTTGTAGATGGTGTTGAGGGACGCAGCCTGCGTCGGGTAGAGGTTGACGAGTACATCGTGAGCGGCCTTGGCGGCGGCTGCCTCCTTCGACCCGGAGGCTCCGGGTATTTGTTCGTGGTACGGCTTGTACTTCCCGCCGATAGACTGGACAGCGTCGAAGACGGCGGCCTGGACAACCGCGAGATCGAGGAAGCCATGCGGTCCCGGTCGAAGTGGCGGGGTCGTTCTACAAAGAGTATCCACAGCGATGCCCTGCCAATCGACAGCAGCATCCGCACGAGCAATACCCGCCCAGCCGAGCGCCCCAAGAAAGGCCGTGGTGCCCGCAATCAACCATCTTTTCAAGCGCGAATAAGCCATGGCAGTACCCTCCGGCGAATACGAGGATAAAAGATCGTTTTAACGTAACATGCGTGCAGCACCTCATAGAAGCGGTGCAGTTTCTCCGCCTTCAGCAGCCGACGCTAGAGATCCTTATAGGGATTGTTTACGGCCACGAACATGTAGCCGAAGCTGAGCGGCTCGGCCCGCGGGAATAATTTGACGGAGGGGTGCTCCGGCAGTGCCTTGAGTTCGTCGTCCATTTGTTTCGTCGTTGCGAACACCATGTTCAGCCTCCCGTGCTTGA
The DNA here is from genome assembly GCA_020252485.1 of Methylocystis sp. Classification (GTDB taxonomy): domain Bacteria; phylum Pseudomonadota; class Alphaproteobacteria; order Rhizobiales; family Beijerinckiaceae; genus JADCCX01. The sequence goes on along the minus strand of JADCCX010000077.1, from coordinate 11,842 downwards.
AGTGATCATCAAGCCATAGCAGCCGCGCCAAGGCAATCTTCATCCGAATGGATGATGGCGGCGCAACATCCGGTCCCTGGTCGCGCCGCCTGGGCATTTTTCAGCTAAGTCCGCGACAGCAAGAATGCTGTCGCGGTGGCTCATAAAGTTAGGTGAGCAATGTATCGCCAAGTCGGAATGTGTGATCAATCTCCCCCGCCACCATCGCCACCGCACGCGACGCGCACGTCGCTGCCCGGAATGCCAGGATAGGTCGAGACCTTGTTGGTGAGATGCAGGTTGTAACCGATATGGCTGCCGTGAGCAGCGACGGAGCCATAGGGCATAGCAACGCTTATCAAGCCCACTCGGTCCTTACCGCGATTAGCGATCTCGGTATCGCTTCGGGCCGAAGCGGTTGCGGTCATGCCGGCAAAAACGACGGTGCCGAGCGCCACGCGGAAACCTGCGCCGCCAATTTTATCTAACAGCTTCATTGGTTATCTCCCTTGGTTTGAGGTTTTTGCTCCACACAAGCTCCAACACCTTCATGGGGATACAATCAATACTCCGAAAAACGCATAATTAGCCGCTTCAGAGCAACTTCGTGTAGCCCTCTAAGTTGATAAGCTTTGAAAGATCGAAGTACATATTAAATCAGAGATTCCGCGCCAAGGCAATCTTCATCCGAATGGATGATGGCGGCGCGGATTTCGCTCCCCGCGAAAGCGATTGCAACCCGCCAAACACGCCCATCCGCCGGGAGACCCTCATGAAAGCCCCGCGAAAAACCGCATTTGACGACCACCGGCGATTTTTAACGCTGTCTTCACGCAAGCCTCACGGCGCCATCACGACGCCGGGCGAAGCTCCCCTCACCGCAATCGATGCGGCTTGCAGGAGAGCCCCATGGCCTATCGCGAATTCCCGGAGTCTCCGGTCACAGACCGTGCCGGCAACCATCAGACCGCCAGGGATCTGGCCGGTCCGAACCTCGCCGTCATCGCGCCCGCTGACCGCAGGCTTTGGCTCCTCGCCCTCGCCTTGCTGTTCGCCCTCGCCGCCGGGCTCAGCCTGATCGGCGAGGTCTGGACCATCGCCGCGCCGCCGCCCGACGCCGTCATCATTCCGTGAGCCGCGCAGTGTCATCCCAACGTCAAAAGCCTGAGGTTCCCATGCTGAGCATGTCCCGCATTTCCCAGAAGCCCAATCCGGAGCTGTTTCCGCTGCCGGAAACGGATGATGATCCCGCCACCCTCACCCAGGCGAAAGCGGCGCAAAGGATTGTCGCCGCGCTCGATCAGGGAGGCCTCGCCGCCCTCGCCATCGACCCGGCGAGCTTCGCCTCTCTCGCCGCCAATGCGCGTTTCCGCGCGCTTGTCGCCCGCCCGGCGGCGGAGCGCGAAGTGAAGGCGGCCTTGCGCGGGGCGGGTCGCGGCGCAGCCGGTTTGATCTGGCATGCCGATGACGGCGCCGCCCATATCGTCCGGCGCTTCGACATCGACGAATGCGCCGAGCCCATCACCCTGATCACGCTTTCCGATCCGCGCGAGGAGGAGGCTTTGCGCTTCGCCGATTTCGTCAGCCGCCATGACATCACGCCCGCCGAAGCGCGGGTGTTGTGGCGCCTGCTCGCCGGCGAGACGCTGGCGGATATCGCGGATTCGCTGGCGTTGTCGCTCGCCACCATCAAATCGCAGCTGCGCAGCATGCTGGCCAAGACCGGCGCCGGCCGGCAGGCGGCGCTGGTGGCGCTCTACTACCGCTCCGGCGGACACACGCCGGAGTTGCCCGAGGCAGCGGTTGCGAATCTGCGTGCCGCCCGCAGGCTGGCTTGAGGGCGGGACGGGGCGGCCGGGGCCCGGCCTCAATGCACCCCGGCGCTGAGGAAGGCCTGCAGTTCCGGCGTCTTGGGCGCCGCGAACAAGTCGGCCGAAGGGCCCGATTCCCAGATCCGGCCCTGGTGCATGAACACCGTGACATCGGCGACGTTGCGGGCGAAATTCATCTCGTGGGTAACGAGCAGCATGGTCATGCCCGCCTTCGCGAGGTCCTCCATCACCACCAGCACCTCGCCCGTCAGCTCGGGATCGAGCGCCGAGGTCACTTCGTCGAAGAGCATCACCTTGGGCTGCATGGCGAGGCTCCGGGCGATCGCCACGCGCTGCTGCTGCCCGCCGGAGAGATTGTCGGGATAGGCATCGAACTTCTCCGACAGGCCCACTTTGGCCAGCACCTCCTCCGCCATGCGCCGGAGCTCCGGCCCGCCGAGCCCCTTGGCCAGGCGCGGCGCGAGCATGATGTTCTCGCCCGCCGTCAGATGCGGGAAGAGGTTGTAGCTCTGGAAGACGATGCCGACATCCTTGCGCAATTCGCGCAGCTTCTTCTGGTCCTGATCGAGCACATGGCCCGCCACCTCGATGCGGCCGGACTGGCAGGCCTCCAGCCCGTTGACGCAGCGCAGGAGCGTGCTCTTGCCGGAGCCCGAGCGCCCGATGATGGCGACAACCTGCCCGCTCTCCACGCTGAGCGACACGCCCTTCAGCACCTCGACGGCGCCAAAGCTCTTGTGAACATTTTCAATGAGGACGGCCGGCATTCATGACCTTTTCGAGATGGCGACTGAGCCGCGAGAGCGGGAAGCAGATGGTGAAATAGATCGCCGCCACAAGCGAGAACACCTGGAACGGCAGGAAGGTCGCATTGCTGACGAGCGTGCCCGCCCGCGACAATTCCACAAAGCCCACGACCGAGACGATCGAGGTGTTCTTCACGAGCTGCACGAGAAAGCCGACGGTCGGCGGCAGCGAGATGCGCACGGCCTGCGGCAGGATGATGTAGCGGTATTGCTGCGGACGCGTCAGCGCCAGCGACGACGAGGCCTCCCATTGCTGAAAGGGCACGGATTCGATGGAGCCGCGCCAGATCTCCGCCAGATAGGCGGAGGCATAGATCGCCAGCGACGCCGAGGCCGCAAGGAACGGCGGCAACCCGATGCCGAAGAGCGACAGGCCATAGTAGCTCATGAACAGGACCATCAGCACCGGGATCGACTGGATCACCAGGATGTAGGTTGAGGCAATGGCGCGCAGCACACGGCTCGGCGACAGGCGCATGATTGCCAGCGCCGCGCCGACGACGCCGCCGATGCTGAAGGCGACGAGCGTCAGCAGCAGCGTCCAGCCCGCCGAGCGGAAGATGAACAGCATTTCAGGCCAGCCGAAGGTCGCCATCAGACAGCGCTCCCCCGGGCGTTGATCCGGGCGACGCCGGAGAGGTTGGGGAACAGCCGCTTGCCCAAGGCCAGCAGGAACGATTTCAGCGCCAGCGCCATCACCAGATAGGTGAGCGTGACGATGATGTAGATCTCGAAGCTGCGGAACGTCCGGCTCTCGATGATGGCGGCGACGCCGGAAAGCTCGGCCACCGAGATGAAGGAGCAGATGCTGGAGGCCAGCATCATCAGCACGAACTGGCTGGTGAGCGCCGGCCAGACCTTGGCGAGCGCGGGCTTCAGCACGACGTAGCGGAACACCTGCAAGCGCGTCAGCGCCAGCGAGACGCCCGCCTCCAGCTGCGATCTATGGGTCGATTCGACGCCTGCGCGGATGATCTCCGCCGCATAGGCTCCGAGATTCATCGTCATGGCGAGCAGGCCCGCCTGCGTCCCCGACATGCGGATGCCCAAGAGCGGCAGACCGAAGAAGATCATGAAAAGCTGGATGAGGAACGGCGTGTTGCGCATCAGCTCCACATAGGCGTCGACCAGCAGGCCGACCCAGCGCCCGGCGAGGCTCTTGAGGGCAACGAGCAGCACCGCCAGCATCGAGCCAAGGATGATGGCCCCCGCCGAGAGGCCGATGGTGAGCAGGATCCCTTCCAGGATCGCGTCGATCTCGGGCCAGATCGGGTCGAAATTGAGCGTGAACTTCATCGCGGGATAGCTGGCTCGGGTTCGCGGAAGGGAGGGAGCACCGGCGCCGCCGGTGCTCCTCTTGCGTCAGATCAGAACGTCGGCAGCGGCGGCAGCGGACTGCCGACCCACTTTTCGGAGATCGCGTTCAACTCGCCGTTCTGCTTGATGAAATAGATCACGTTGTTGAGCCACTGATGGAGCTCGGTCGCATCCTTGCGCAAGGCCATCGAGTTGGGCTGCACGCCGAAGACGAACTTGAGCTCGGTCTCGGTATCGCCCCGGGCCTTCATCGCGGCATTGGCCTGCGCGTCAGGGCCGGCGATCGCCTGGACCTGACCGGAGAACAGCGCCTGCATGGTGGTCGAATCATCCTCGAAGCGCAGGATGGTGAGGTTAAGCTCCTTCTCGCGGTTGACGAACTCGCGCTCCACGCTGGAGCCGCGGTTGACGCCAACCTTCATGCCCTTCAGGTCGGCCCAGGTTTTGATGGGCGTGCCCTTCTTGGCGTAGATGCCGGTCTGGAAGGCGCTGTAGGGGATCGTGAAGAGCACGGCCTTGGCGCGCTCGGGCGTCGGAGCCAGCGTCGAGATGAGGAAGTCGACCTTGCCGGCCTCAAGGGCGGGAATGCGCGCCGGCGGCGTCAGCTGCACGACCTCGACCGGGACGCCGAGATACTTTGAAACAAGGTTGGTGACGTCCATGTCGTAGCCGATGGCATTGCCCTGCGCATCGACGGAGCCATAAGGCGGCGCGCCGATCAGCACGCCGACGCGGGCCTTGCCGCGCTTGACGATCTCGGCAACCGTCTGGGCCGAGGCGGCTGCGCTCATGGCGGCAAGCGCGCCTGCGCCCAGCGCGAGGGCAAGCCCTGCCCTGCGAAGTGTCCTGAATAGATTCATCGGTTGTCTCCTCATGCTTGGTGTTGCTGGTGCAGGCCGGTTCGAACAGCCGGGCCGGAATACGCTCCGGATGCCGCAGGGCGTCCGGATGGGATTTCGGCGCCGCAATCAAGCAACGCCGGTTCGATGTCATGGGCGAGCGCCTCGAACATGCTGTCGACATAGTCGATCAGCGCATCCGAGGCGGTTGCGGCAGCCTTGGCGCGTCCGGAAGCGATGGCTGCCACAATGGCCCGGTGGCGCTCGATCGTGCCGCCCAGGCCAATGCGGCCGGGAACATGCGAATGATGGATGTGGCCGATCCGCCGGAACAGCGTGCGCAACGGCCGCAGGCTGTGTTCGAGGAAAGGCTCGCCTGCAGCGGAGAGGATCAGCCGGTCGATCTCGCGGTCAAGGACATTGAATTGGGCAAGTGTGAGTTGAGCGCGCTGAACCGTCAGCGCATGCTCCAGATCACGGAACCTTTCGACATGCGCCGCATCGGCCCGCTCGGCCGCGAGGATGACGACGAAGCGCTCCATATCGCGCCGGAGCTTGAGGAGAAGCCGCTCGCGGGCAAGATTGATCGGCACGATCTGCAATCCATGGCGCGGGCGGATCACAATGAGGGTATCCGCAGCCAGCCGGTTGACGGCGTGATGCACCGGCGTGCGGCCGAAGCCGGTGAGGTCCTGAAGGTCGTGGACAGTGAGGAAGCGCCCTGGCCTCAGCGTACAATCGACGAGCAGTTCCTCGATCCGCTCATAGGCCTGGTCAAAAAGCGTCACCCGGCTCCGCCTTTGCGGCGCGGGCGATCTTTCAGCAAGCTGAAGCCGGCTTTTCTGGCGCGCCATGGCGCGGTTTCCTCCACGGCGGTCTCGTTGGCCGGACCGCCTTAGGGATAACGATAAAGCCGTTGTGATATTTTACAAGCGTGATTATGGTCGCTGGAAAATGAGTGGGTCGCAGGGCCCGCCGGGCGGATATTCCATGAAGATCGTCTTCCACGGCGGCAATGCCGCCAATTTCCGCAGCGGCTTCGAGGCGCTGACCGGCCCTCATCACCAGATCGTCGATGTTTCGGACACGCTCGATCAGCCGGGGGAACGGGCGCATTTCGAAAGCGCCGATGTCATCGTGGGAATCAGGCTGGGTGCCAGCGATCCCCTGCCCCTGAAGCTCCGGCTCTACCAGGCGCCTGCGGCTGGCACCGATGCCATCGATCCGGCGCGTCTGCCGCCAGGCGCGTTGCTCTGCAACGCCTTTGGCCACGAGAATGCCATTGCCGAATATGTCATGGCGGCGCTCCTGCTGCGCCATGTGCCCCTCGCCGATGCGGATGCGAGATTGCGGCGCGGCGATTGGGCCTATTGGGCCGGGAGGCCCGGGGCGCTGCGCAGCGAACTCGGCCAGCAGACCATCGGCTTGCTCGGCTATGGCCATATCGGCAAGGCGATCGGCGCCCGTGCGAAAGCCTTCGGCATGCGGGTCAGCGTTGCGAACCGTTCACCCGTTTCGCTCTCCGCCGCAGTCGACGAGAGCTGCGGTCTCGATGCGCTGGCGCCGTTCATGGGCTCGGCGGATGCGATCATCGTCTCCCTGCCATTGAATGCCGCGACGACGGGCATCGTCGATGCCGCTGCCCTTGCCGCCATGCGGCCGGATGCGGTGATCGTCAATGTCGGCCGCGGCCCGGTGATCGACGAGGCGGCGCTGTTTGCCGCGCTCTCGGAACGGCGCATCGGCGGCGCGATCATCGACACCTGGTACCGGTATCCAAACGCCGCAGAGCCCGAGACGCTGCCCGCCGCCCTGCCCTTCGAGACCCTGCCCAACCTCGTGATGACGCCGCATATGAGCGGCTGGACGGACGGCACCGTGCGCCGCCGGCAGGAGACCATGGCCGAGAACATCCGCCGCCTCGACGAGGGGCGGGAGCTTTTGAACATCGTGCGGTGATGGCCGGTCAGCCCGTCGCGCTCGGCGCAATCACGGGATAAGGTGATCGGGCCCGGCCTGGACCCCTTCCATGACCGATATCCCTGCCGCCAACCGGAAACCCATGCGAACCACCCTCCGTTCCCGCCTCGCCCAGGATCAGATCTCCATCGGCCTTGCCGCCTGCGTCATCCGCACCCCCGAAATCGTCACGGTGGCGCGCAGCACCGGCTTCGATTTCCTGCTGATCGACATGGAGCATGGGCCCATCGGGATCGGCGACATGGCCAGCCTCGCTCTCGCCGCCTTCGAAGCCGGCTTTCCGGCGCTGGTCCGGGTGGGCGGCCCCGCCTCCCCCGACCTCGCCCGCGTGCTTGATTGCGGCGCCGAGGGCATCGTCGTTCCGCATGTCGAAACGGTGGCGGAGGCGCGCCACGTCGTCGAGAAATGCCGCTTCCAGCCTGCCGGCAAGCGCTCGCTGCCGAGTCCTCTGGTGCGGCTGGGCTTCCGCGTGCCCCCGGCCGCACGGATGATGGCGGAGATCGAGCGGGATACGCTGGTGATCCTGATGATCGAGAGCGCCGCGGGCGTCGAGGCGGCGGAGGCGATCGCGGCCGTTCCCGGCGTCGATGGGCTGATGGTGGGCGCCAATGATCTCGCCGCGGATATGGGGCATGTGGGCGCTGTCGATCACCCCGACGTGCTCGCCGCCTTTGCAACGGTGTCCCGCGCGGCGCACGCGCTGGGAAAGTTCTTCAGCACCATCGGCGTGGCCGATCCGCTGATCGCGTCGCATGCGACGGCGCTCGGCGCAAAGCTCATCGTGGCGACCAACGACATCAATCTCCTGATCGATCAGGGGATCGCCGTCGTTTCCAGATTCCGTAGCGCTCAGCTGTGAAGCCGCTGGCCGGGAAGCAAGCTGATTGTGCGGCTGCGGGAGCCGCCCTACTCGACCTCGTCTTCCTTGCTCTGCAGCGCGCGCGTCAATTCACCGGGGCCGAAGCCGTCGCGGTTGTAGATGTCGTCGCGGAACTGCACGATTCCCTCTGGCGTCGCCCAGGCCGTAATATAGACCCAATGCGTGAACAGCGGCTCCTTGAACTTGGCGTCGACGCGCTGACCGGAGCGGATGGCGTTCTCGATCGCCTCGCGATCCCAGCCCGGCGTATCCTTCAACAGCCATTCGACATAGGCGCGGACATTCTGCACGCGCACGCAGCCCGACGAGACGAAGCGGTAATCATCGCCGAAGATGCCCTTCGCCGGCGTGTCATGCATATAGACGCCATGCGGTGAATGAACGTTGATGCGCATGAAGCCAAGCGAGTTGAACTCGCCGCCCTGATCCTGGCGGAACCGATAGCGCAACGCCTCTTCCGACCGCCAGTTCACTTGCTCCGGCTGCAATTCCTGACCCGCCTGATTGAAAATGCGAATGCGGTTCTCGCGCAGATAACCGGGGTCCGCCTGCATCTTCGGAATCAGATCCTTGCGGATAACCGAGGCGGGAACCGTCCAGAACGGATTGAAGTTCACTTCCGAGATCTTCGCCGACATGATCGGCGACTGCCGATCAATCTTGCCCACGCCCGCTGCGTGGCGCGTGGCGACCTGGCCGTTCTCGACCGTTTCGACATAGGCGGCGGGGATGTTGATCGTGATGTATCTGTTGCCGAGATTGCCGAGCGCCAGCGAGCGCAGGCGCACGGCGTTGATCTCGAGCTGTTTCAGGCGCTTGTCTGCCGGCGTGTTCAGGGCGGCGTAAGTCTGTGCGGCGACGATGCCTGTCTGGCCAAGTCCGTGGCGGCCCTGGAAGCGCTTGATCGCCGCTTCGACATAGGCATCGAACACGTTCGACGCGCTGAGCGGCGGATCAAGGTCTCCGGTCTGGATCAGCCGGCGGCGCAAGGCGACCACCGTGTCCGAACGCATGCCGAGGCGCAGCCGCTCCGCCCGCGGCACGGCGATAAAGCCGCCCTCGGCGGCAATCTGCTGATACTGCGCGATCGCGGCCTCGGTGGCTTGCACCGTGGCAAGCGAAAGGATCGGCGCGTCCGAACGCACATTTGTCGCCCGCGAGCCGGAATCGTACCCCTGACTCCATTCGGACTGGCCGCCGCCGAGCGAACCGGGCGTTGCGGCCCAGGCAGCCGGCGCCGCCAATACGGCGCCAAACCCTGCGAGAAGGGCGCGGCGATCAAACCCAGCGCCCGCAAGACCCTTACCTGCCAAAGCTGCGCCTGATTTACCCGTCATTACCAATTCCTTCTGAACATCATCAAGGAAATCACCTCTGATTCCTCTATTCCAATAACCCTAATGCTGGGTTTCCGGATGGCCGAATCAGCGGATTCTCTTGATGTCGAAAAATCTTTGCCTCTGCTTAAAACTTTTCATCCGTCAGGTCAGGTCTGAACCGGGCGAAAATGCGGCGCTCACGCCCTTGTGAGCATGGAAGCGGCCGGTTGTGACCCGAGTGCAGCATGATGCGGCAATGATCGCCCGATGCCGGCGATAAGGCTGATCGGGAGCCTGCGATGCGTAACGGGAAGTGGCAAGCCTTCGCCGGAAGCACGAAAGGCGGCCTGCGCGCGACAGGCCGCCTTCCGAAGCGCCAGAAAAAAGCGTTCTTTAGAGACGGTACCGGATCTGATCCGTCCAGAAGCGCTCGAGGCGCAGAAGCGACGCATTGAGGCGCTGGAAATCCTCCGGCGGAATGCCGCCGATGTTCTCCACCGTCTTCACATGCTTCTCGTAAAGCACCGAGACGATGTCATGCACCTGCTGGCCCTTGTCCGTCAGGCTGATGCGGACGGAGCGCCGGTCGATGCGTGAGCGGGCATGATGCAGGTAGCCCATCTCGACCAGCTTCTTGACGTTGTAGGAGACGTTGGAGCCGAGGTAGTAGCCGCGGGTGCGAAGCTCGCCCGCCGTCAGTTCCTTGTCGCCGATGTTGTAGAGCAGCAGAGCCTGGACGCTGTTGACGTCCGAGCGGCTGCGACGGTCGAACTCGTCCTTGATCACGTCAAGCAGGCGGCGATGCAAACGCTCCACGAGCTTCAGGGATTCGAGGTAGTATTCCTTGACAGCGGGAGCTTCCGCTCCCGCCATCATCGGTTCCTTTTGAACCGCTGATGTCTTGATCATGATTGCGCCTGTCCCTGTTTGAAAGGCGGCGTTTTCGCCGTCCTCGGGATCGAAGAATAGGCAGGCACAAGTGAAAGTCGGTTTAAGCGACAGGATAAATATATGATTTACTACCGATGGTTAACGCAGTTTAGGATCGGCATGTCTTCAACGGTCGCCTCCCATCTCCCGCGCCGACAGCCATGTCAGCAGGATGTAAAGAACCACAAGCGAGAGCAGCAGAAGGTCGTTCAGCGAAGGCTCTCTTATGCCGCGCGCGATTGTCCAGGGGATGAAAACTTCGCACAGCGTCACAATCAGCCAAAGCACGGCGCCCCATGCGCTGGTCAGCCAGAGGCCGACGCCAGCCACGCAATTGAGAATGGCAAAAAGCACGATCATGACCTGCCAGCTGAACGCGGCGGTCTCGAAGGCGTCCTCCGCACCGATGAGGCCGAGGATACGCGCCCAGTCCAACATCCCGCGCACCAGGCAAAACAGAGCCAGCCCGCGCAGAAAGAAGACGAGCAGCCGCGTCCAGCGTGTCCGCAAGCGCGCGGCGCTGTCATCGGCGAGGATATCGCGGTTGCGGATCTGCTCTTCCTGCCGGGGGGCGGCTGGCGCCGAGCTTGAGAAAGGCCACATGAGCTAACCGCTAGCCCAGAATGAGATCATCAGGAAGGGGAAGAAAATGCGCCGCGATCGCACGCGGATCGATGGCCTCGATACTTGCCGGCAACCAAAGGGGCTTCTGATCCTTGTCGATGATCGCCGCCCGCACGCCTTCGTAGAAATCATGCCCCTCGGCGATACGGCAGACGATGCGGTACTCCATCACCATCGCTTCGGCGAAGGAGAGCGATCTGCCTCGACGTACCTGTTCTAGCGCAATCGCGAGGCTGGTCGGTGACTTTGTCCGCATAGTCTCCAGCGTCTCGCTCGCGAAAACCGAGCCTCCGAGCGCGGCCTGCGACAGGCGGGCAACGATGGCGCCCAGCGAATCCTCGCCGAAGACATCCCGGATCAGCGCGCGATGCTCCTGCAAAGGCACGGGAGGCGCCGGAATCGCATGGCGCGTCAGGACGGCATCGACCGGTTCGGGCGAGGCCAGCGCCTCCGCCACGGCAGGCACGCTGGCGCTGGCCACGGCATGGGTGACGAGGCCGAGCGCCACCGCGTCGCCCAGGCCAATGCGCGCACCCGTCAGCGCCAGATAGGTCCCGATCCGGTCCGGCAGGCGCGGCAGAAACCAGCTTGCGCCGACATCGGGGAAGAAGCCGATGCCGACCTCCGGCATGGCGAACATCAATTTTTCGGATGCTACCCGATGCGAGCCGTGGAAGCTCATGCCGACGCCGCCGCCCATCACGATGCCGTTCAGCAGCGCGACGATCGGTTTCGGATAGGTCTTCAAAAGATGGTTGAGCGTGTATTCCTCGCGCCAGAAGGGCCTGGCTTCCGCCACACGGCCCGCCTTGCCGAGATCGTAGAGCGCGCGGATATCCCCGCCCGCGCAGAAGGCCCGCTCGCCCGCTCCCTGGATGACGACCCGCGTGACGGCAGGATCATCCCGCCAGGCCAGCATCTGCGGCCAGATGGCGCGCACCATGCCGTGGGTCAGCGCATTTAAAGCCTTGGGCCGATTGAGCGTGATCACGCCGGCGGTGCCGCGCCGTTCGATCAGCACTTCGGGTTCGGGAGCAGGTTCGGACACGGGAACATCACCTTCATTGGGCCATCGAAGCCGCTCATAGAGCATCAGGCGCCGGGACGGAACCATGGCGGCGCCATACCGAGACACGGCCATTCGCTTCAAGACCGTCATGACCGGACTTGATCCGGTCATCCACGTTTTGCCCCGAACTGAAGACGTGGATGGCCGGGTCTAGTGGTCCGATTCCGACATTTGCATCCGCTTGATATCACGCTGCGAGCAAATGTCGGAATCAAAGGGACCACTAGCAAGTCTATGATTCTAGTGGAGCTTTTGAATTTGACATTC
>JADCCX010000076.1 GCA_020252485.1 Methylocystis sp. | reverse complement strand
CCCACGCGGCGGCGCCGGCGACCAGAGGGTTCTGAGCCTAAAGCTCACGACAAAGCGAGCGAACATAATCCACGAAGACCGACGTATTCTTGGGAACGAATTTGTTCTGCGGAGTCACCGCATAAATACTTCCGCCGTCCGGTTCGAAATCCTCCAGGACCCGCACCAGTAGACCAGTTTCGAGGTCGCGCCTGACGTGAAACATGTAGAAACCGCTGATACCCAAGCCGTGTAGGCAGGCATGGCGGAGCACGTCTCCGGTATCAGCCGTAAAGACGCCACGGATAGGCAATTCGATAATCTCGCGCTTCACCTTGAAACGCCAGCGCTCGCTGTATGGTGAATTTACTCCCAGCAGACATTGATGGTCCCGCAGTTCTGCCGGCCGGCGCGGCATGCCGAACCTGTCGATATAGGCAGGTGAAGCGCACAGCACCGAGGGCGCCTTGCCGATCTCCTGAACGCGCCCGCCATGCTGCTGGTCAATCATAGTCTTGATCGCTACGTCCACCTGGTTCTGCAGGAAATCAAAACTCGCCGTTGTGACCTTCAACTCCACATGCAAATTGGGATGGCTTTCCAGGAACGTCGGGAGCGCGGGGGACAGTACGCACCTCGTGAAGGCGGGGGGGGCCACGACACGAAGCCGTCCCCGGATTTCCTGCGGGTTGAAGGTTTGATCGACTGCCTCCTCCACCTGGTTGATGGCCTCGCGGCAATACTCATAAAAACGCGTCCCATATTCGGTCAGACTCAGCCGGCGCGTAGTACGCAGAAAGAACGTCGCGTGCAGGCGCCCTTCGAGGGTGTCGATATGCTTACTGACCGTGGAGACAGCGATCCCCAGTTGCCGTGATGCGGCCGAAAATCCCCCGACCTCAACAACCGTGACGAAGCTGCGCAGCGCAGCAATGGATACGGCATCCAGCCGCCTGCCACTGGACACGAGGCCCAGCGTCTTTGCCTGAGGCCGCTTGCCCGTTTCGGCTGGAATGGATGCCTTCATTATTCATGAATCCTGGAAGATGTGTTTCCACATTTCGCGTTTACAAGCCGAGCTGGCGCAGAGCAAGATGATTGAGGGTGTGCCAATTCCGTAATTCCACGTGGCACTTTCACTCGGCGCTTTGCGCCTTCACGCGGTCCGCGACCAAAGCGAGGAAATCTGCATGTTCTACGAACCACGCCTCGGCCACGGCCTTCCTCACGATCCGTTCAAGGCCATCGTGGCACCGCGGCCGATCGGCTGGATTTCGACCCTGAATGCCAAGGGCTACCCTAACCTCGCCCCCTACAGCTTTTTCAACGCAGTGCATTCGCGCCCACCCATGCTCGCATTCACCAGTGAAACCATGAAGCACAGCGCCGCGAACGCCATCGCCACGGGTGAGTTCGTCTTTAACCTCTGTACCCGCCCCCTCTTCGATGCGATGAACATCTCCTCCGGCGCGCTCGGTGATGACGAAAGCGAATTCGACGCGGCCGGCCTGGAAGCCGCAGCCTGCCGCATGGTGAAGGCACCTCGCGTCGCGGCATCGCCGGCCTCGTTGGAATGCCGGGTGGTGCACTCGATGCAACTCCATGACGTGGACGGGAGCGCATTGGAGGGATGGGTCATCATCGGACAGGTGGTGGGCGTGCATATCGACGAGGCGTTTCTCCGCGATGGTCGCTTCGACACGGCTGCGGCACAGCCCGTCACCCGTTGTGGCTATCGCGACTATGCGGCCGTGACCGAGCTTTTCGAGGCACTGCGCCCGACAGATGAGGGCGCCTTTGTCCCTGGCCAGCGCGACAAGTGATGCCGGATCTCAGCGCCACGGCAACGTCATGCGCTCAATTTGAAAGGCGAAGCTGATGGAGCTTGGATTGCGTGGGCGCCGGGCCCTCATCACGGGCGCTTCAAAGGGAATCGGCTTTGGCTGCGCAGAGACGCTGGCGGCCGAGGGCTGCGACCTCGTGCTCGTCTCCCGCAGCCTGGCTGATCTGAAGATCGCGCAGGGACGGCTGATGGCGGCGCATAATGTCGCGATCGAGGTTCATGCGCAGGACGTGTCGGAGAGCAGGGGCGTGGATGGACTCGCCGTCACGTGCCCAGATATCGATATCCTGATCAACAATGCGGGCGCCATTCCAGGCGGCGATCTAGCCAAGATGGAAGAGGCGCGATGGCGCGCCGCCTGGGACCTAAAGGTCTTTGGCTACATCAATATGACAAGGCGATTCCACGCCCAGATGCGCGAGCGCGGCCGCGGTGTGATCATCAACATCATCGGCGTCGCGGGTGAGAGTCCGGATGCCGGCTACATCGCCGGGAGCACGGGCAATGCTGCGCTGATGGCTTTTACCCGCGCGCTCGGCGGAGCAGGACCGGATGAGTGCGTGCGTGTGGTAGGGATCAATCCTGGGCCGATCCAGACTGAGCGGCTCGAATCCTTGTTGCGGCATCGCGCCGCCGAGAGCCGGGGCGATCCCGAGCGCTGGCCGGACATGATGGCATCCATGCCCTTCGGCCGGGCCGGCCGCGTGGAGGAAATCGCGGCGCTTGCGGCGTTCCTGGCCAGCGATCTCTCGGGCTACACGAGCGGAACCATAGTCACAGTCGATGGTGGGGCGTCGAGCAAGCGACGGGCCTTCTGACACCCGGAGCAGTGGCCTGCGGGGGGGGGAAGGCAGCCCGCTCGACAAGTCGTAGCGACGGGTGGGCGCCCACTGACCCGCCACATGGACACAGCCATTTTTCGGACCTCCGCGGCCCAAGCTTTCTGAAGAATTCATCGGCGATCCTCAAAACAACCGTTGCGGCGCGGCTGGCGCGGCATGTCGAAAGAGCCTACCGCGCAGTCACACCAGGATCCCGCCGAAGTCCGCACGGCAATTCACCCCGCAATGACCCCGGAAATCTGAGCGAGACTTTTCACGAAAATCGAAAGGAGAGTTTCGAAATTTCGAGGTTACGCAAATTGCGAAGATAGAACAGATTATCATAACCATAAGCGGAAGGCTGGCGCCAATTAGAGAGTTTACCTCGGGGATCGAGGGCAATTTCCACGCTACAGGCAATGCAGACGGACGATTCGTCCGTCGAAGCAAGGAGATCTCAGAATGATCAAGCGACGTTCCATAGCTTCGGCCACTCTCGGATTGCTGGGCGGTGCGACGACAGCCACTGCGATCATCGGACGCGCGCCCAAAGCGCAGGCCCAAGAGGCAGCCACGGCTTTCCCAAGCCGTGCCGTGAGTGTCGTCGTGCCCTGGGCGGCCGGCGGCTCGACTGATGCCTTCATGCGGGTGCTTGGCGCTCGCCTATCCACCGATCTCGGACGCCCCTTCGTGATCGACAACCGGACGGGCGCCAGCGGCACCATCGGCATGGCCTCCGCCGTGCGGGCCCGCCCGGACGGTTACACTGTGATCGTTGCGCCGAACAGCACCTATGCGATCGCGCCCAGCCTCTATCAGCTCCAATACGACACGGCGCGGGACTTCGTGGGCGTAGGCCTGCTGGCAACCATGCCGATCTTCGCGCTGGTGCCGCGCAACTCGCCGGTGCGCAGCATCGCCGACTACGTCGCGCGGGCGAAGCAGCCAGGCCACCGCGAAGTCTATGCCAATCCCGGCAGCGGCTCGACCCCACATCTTGCGGCCGAGATGTTCCTGCAGCTGGCAGGCATTGAGGTGCCCGATATCGGCTACCGTGGCGGCGCCCCGGCCGTCCTGGGCGTCCTCGCGGGGGAAGCTGGCTTCATCTTCCAGCCGGTCTCCTCCGTCATTTCCCATATGCAGTCAGGTGACCTGCGGCCCCTGGCCGTCGCGTCGCTGCAGCGTTCGCCCGTCGCGCCCGATGTGCCGACCTTCGCGGAGCTGGGCTTCCCCGGCTTCGAAGTCATGGAGCACATCGCGATGCTCGCCCCGGCTGGCACGCCGCCGGCCATTCTGGCCCGGCTGAACGCCGCATCCAAGGCGGCGATGGACGTGCCTGAGGTGCGCGAACGTATGGCCACACTGGGCGTCACGCCCGATGTGCGTCCGCCCGAGGCCTGGCCCGCCTATCTGGCGGCCGAGACGGCTAAATGGCGAGAAGTCATCCGCTCCCGCAACATCCGGCTGCAATAGGCGGGGCAGCCGGCGCAGAGGCCGCTTGGCCGCGCCGGCTCCGTGGCTGCTTTCCCGAACTCCAGGAGGGAACGGATGTCGGACGACGCTGCACTCTTCGAGAAGGGGCAGCCCATTCGCCGGGCGGTGCTGGGCGCCGAGCATATCGGCTCCAGCATGGCATGCGCGGATGACTTTATGATGTCGTTCCAGCTTGCGGCGACGGCCATCGACTGGGACTGGACTTGGGGCGAGCCTTTCCAGATTTCACGGTCCTCATTGCCATTCCACCAGCGCAGCCTCGCTCGAGGCTTGGCCGGCCACGGCGATGCCGGCGAAGCGCAATCCTTCCGGAGGCACGCCACGAGCGGGACGCACGGCTTTGGTCAACACAGCCTCGGATGGCGATGAGATCGCCCCTGGCGCTTCAACACAGGAGAATTCGATGAACTTCACTCGTCGCAGTCTGGTCAACGCGGCCGCAGGCGCCGCCGTGGTCGCACCCCTTGGCCGAAAGACCCACGCACAACCCGCCACGCCGTCGAATACGATCCGGATAGGCCTGCTGTCCGACCTGTCGGGGCCCTTTCGTGATATTAGCGGACCCAACGGCGTCGCCTGCGTGCGGCAGGCGGTGCAGGATTTCGGGTCGCGTGGCGTCGCGGTGGAAGTGGTCGTCGCCGACCACCAGAACCGCCCCGATGTAGCCAGCAACGTCGCGCGGCAATGGTTTGACCGCGACGGGGTGGACGCCATCGTGGAGGTGGTCTCCAGCGCGCCGGCGCTGGCCGTCAACGGCATCGCGCGTGAGAGGAACAAGGTCGTCATCCACAACACGGCCGCGGTGGCGGATCTTACGGGCGCGCAATGCACGCCGAACACCGTACACTGGTCGCATGACACCTGGATGCTGGCCCGCTCCACCGGTGGGGCTATGGTGCAGGCCGGCGGTGACACTTGGTTCTTCATCACTGCGGACTACGCCTTCGGGCACTCGCTGGAGCGCGACACGGCCCACTTTGTTAGGGAACAGGGCGGGCGCGTGCTGGGCAATGTCCGGCATCCGTTCCCGTCCAATGATTTCGCCTCCTACCTGCTGCAGGCACAGGCCAGCCGTGCAAAGGTGATCGGCCTCGCCAATGCGGGCACTGACCTTATCAGTAGCGTCAAGCAAGCGGCTGAGTTCGGCATTACGCGGCGCGGCACCAAGATCGCGGTACTTTTGATGTTCATCTCGGATGTGCATGCCCTGGGGCTGCGGGAAGCGCAGGGCCTCGTTCTCTCCGAGACCTTCTATTGGGACCTGAATGACAGGACCCGCGCCTTCTCCAATCGGGTGCTGTCAGCCATGGGGGGCGCTCGACCGACCATGTCGCAGGCCGGCTGTTATGCCGGGACCTTGCACTATCTGAAGGCCGTGGCCGATATGGGGGTGCCGGCCGCGAAGGCTTCGGGCCGCGATACGGTAGAGCGCATGAAGGCTATGCCGACAGAGGACGATGCCTTCGGCCAAGGACGCATTCGTGAGGATGGCCGCAAGATCCATCCCTCCTATTTGTTCGAGGTGAAGAAGCCAGAGGAGTCGGCCAGCCCCTGGGACTACTACAAGCTGCTGCAGACCACTCCGGCTGGTCAGGCGTTCCGTCCGATGGCTGATGGCGGTTGCCCGTTCGTGCGCGGCTGATCCGTTCCACACACTCCCGAGCGGCGATGCGGCGGTTGGAGCTAACCGCTCGCCGCTCCCCCCTAAAACATACACACTGAAGCGCCCCGGGTTTGCCGGAGGCTGTTTTGCGTAAGTTACGCTGCCATGGCTGGTTGATCCAGTGAGGCATAGTATCGTTCCTCGGCTTCCGCGGGCGGAATATAGCCGATTGGTGCCGGCAAACGTCTGTTATTGAATCAATCCTCCGCCCTACCCAGTCGCGTGCCAGCCGAAAAGCTGGT
>JADCCX010000075.1 GCA_020252485.1 Methylocystis sp. | reverse complement strand
GATCCGCACCGAGACCGCAGAGGTCAAAGCCGAACTCCGCCAGCAGGTCACCACCGCCTTTGCCGGCAATGCGCGCGGCATCGCCAATGCTTGGCGGTCGATGGTGTTTCCGCGCTCGGGCCAGTCCCTCCGTCCTGCCGGGCTGGTATTCACCAAAGTCCCCAAGGTGATTGATGCTTTTGAGCGCGGCGCGCTGATCCGCGCCAAGGGTGGGCGGAAGTTCCTCGCCATCCCCACCGGCTTTAACGCCGCACGCGGACGGCGCGGGCGCGGCGAGAAAGGCATGCGCGTGACGCCGGCGCAAATGGTGGCCTCCGGCCAGGCGTTTCTGCTGCCCTTCAAATCGGGGCGCGGCTTTGTCTGGTGCCTGCCACTGCGTGCCGGGGAACAGGCCGGGCGGCGACGGCAGCGCCTGATGTTGATTGCAGGCGGTGTCACTGAGGTCGGCACCGCTCATCGCCGGGGCCGAGAGGCCTGGGCACGCGGTCTACTCGCGCGCGGCATGGTGCCGATGTTCCTGCTGCTGCCCCAGGTGAAGCTGGCGAAGCGGCTCGACGTAAAGGGCGCGGCAGAGCGTGGCCTGCGCCGCTTGCCCGGGCGTTTTGTGGCGGCCTGGGCCGCCGAGGCAGGGAGGTCGCGATGAGCCTGCGTGAAGCCGCCTTGACCGCCCTGTTCGCGCGCCTGAACGCCAACCTGGCCGCGCGCAATCCAGCGCCCGTCATCCGCCGCAATGAAACCGTGCCGCAGCGCCTGCCCCAAGGTGGGCTGGTGGTGCTGCGCGATGGCGAGAGTGTCTCGGAAACGGCGATCCTCTCGCCGCTTGCTTTTGCCATGGAACACCGCGCGGAAATCGAAGTGCTGGCGGCGGATAATGCGCTGTTGGATGCTTTGCTGGTCGCCATCGCCACCGCGATCACCGCCGATCCCATGCTGGGTGGCGCGGTGGAATGGGCCCAGCCCGGCAGCGCAGATATCGAGGATGTTGAATTCGAAGGCGCGGCCAGCGCGCGTGCCGCAAGCCTACCCGTCGCCTTGTTCTTTACTGCCACCGGGTCACCGCTGGCCTGATCGCCCACCAGGAGAAACCCCATGCCCCGTGCCATTGGCGCGAATGCACACCTGCTCATGATTCCCGAGGCCAGCTATGGCACCGCGCCAAGTGGCAATTGGCGGCGCATGCCCTTTCTGTCCTGCAATCTGGGCGCGGAGCAGCCGCTGCTGGACGCGGATGTGATTGGCGTTGGCGGCAATCGCGACACCGGCGCGCCGCTATTGGATACGGTCACGGTGGCGGGCCAGGCAGTGGTACCGATTGACCTGATCAATTTCGGGCATTGGCTGCGCTTGTTGTTCGGCCCGCCGACGACCAGCGGCACGAGCCCGAATTTCATTCATAGCTTTGGCTCGGGCCTTGCGGCGCTGCCTTCCAACAGTATCGAAATCGGCTATCCCGATGTGCCGAATTACGATGTGTGCACAGGCGTGCGCGCTGATACGTTGGAGATGGATTTCACGCCCACCGGTGCTGCCAGCGCGACAATTGGGCTGCTGGGCCAGGGCTCGCTCCGCGGTGCGGCGAGTTCCGGCGGCACGCCAAGCGGCGCGGCCTTTACGGCCTTCAACAAGGCGCAGGGTTCCATCACGCGCGCCGGAGCAGCGCTTGCGCAGGTAACCGGCGCACGGATCAGCTTTTCGAATGGCATGGAGACGGTGCGCACCATCCGCGCTGACCGCAAGGTGGAGGGTGTTGATCCCGGCATTGCACGCTGCACCGGGCAAATCACGGTGCGGTTTGAGAATACGGTGCTGCTGGCGCAGGCGCAGGGCGGCACGGCCGCGGAATTCGCCATGGCTTTCACGATGGACGCCAATCGCAGCCTGACGATCACGCTGCATGAGGTCTATCTGGCGCTGGCCAAAACGCCGATCGAGGGGCCGGCTGGGGTCGAGGCCAGCTTCGACTTCAGGGCTGCGTTTAACGCGACGGCGGCGCGAATGATGACCGCGGTGCTACGGAATCAGCAGCCGGGGACGGAGTATGCGTGACGCAAGCGAGTGGCGGAAACGGCTTACTCGTAGTGATAAATGGGTCATCGTCGATCAGTGATCTGCATCTAACAAAACCAATACTGTATGCTCGCCAGCTCCAATCTTTTCCCTTCGAGCGCACGAGACGCTCTAATTTCCCTGAGTGCGTGCGCCTCGTGTAGGATCCACCGATGGTTCTCTTACGTTCCGAATCGGCGCAGGAAAAACGTCCATCCTTCCCCCTTCTGACGCATACTCAACAAGGTTCCACAGTTTCGCTAGGAAGGTTAGGAACGGCTCGTAATTGGGCGACCGCTCCCTGCCGTTAATATACACCGCGTTAAAATAATGCAGCCCAAGCGTGCCCCATCCAGAGCACGTTAAAGATTCTCGACTTTCCTGTGCCGCAATCTCTAAATAATACTGAGAAGACCTACCCAATTGAAATTTTTCGACGAAGAAATTATCTTCAAGAACATCATTTATCCGCACGATTAAAGTCGGTTCAACGAACCCACTGTATCTATAGAGAATATCCTCAAGTATTTTTCGACCATGCCCAACATTGAAAGCAAAAAGTTGCCACCTATGTTCAAAAGCTCCACCTACTCCTCCAAACGCATCGGCCGTCCGACCGCCAAGATAATTCACAAGGCAGCCCCGGCCTACAAAATCTAGACTATCTGAACTTCTAATAATATTGAATAAATTTCTATTTTCGAGTCTTCCATTTCGATTAGCAATGCCCCCATTTTCATTCGAATGCGCTATATGTCTCACCATATAACTGACCGCATTGAGAGCTTGCAGATTTACAATATGCCGAATGCTTTCAATATCTCGAATTTGTAGTTCTTTTTTGCGTGAATCAATCACGCCGACAATAAGTGTACACCTACGATATTCCCCTGACAGTGACTGCATTTGAAGCAGGCCTCAGGCGGCTTTGAGTTTGGCAGTTTTTGTCTGGCTGGTCACCTCCGTGTTGCTGGTTTTTGGCATGCCCTCG
>JADCCX010000074.1 GCA_020252485.1 Methylocystis sp. | reverse complement strand
GAGCCGCAGAAGGCCTATTCCGGGCAGATGATGTTCCGTGTCAGCCCGGAGGTGCATCGACAGGCCGCCACCGCGGCGGAACTGGCGGGCAAGAGCCTCAATCAATGGGCGGAAGAGGTTTTGCGCAAGGCGGCCGGTTGAGGCCGCGGTTCAAGGCCCCGCCTCATCCAGTTCGCGCCCGGCCTGCCCAAGACGCGTTCCGGCAAGATCATGCGCCGCATCCTGCGCAAGATCGCCGAGGATGATTTCGGCGCGCTGGGGGATACGAGCACGCTGGCGGACCCGGCGGTGGTCGATGATTTGATCGAGAACAGGCAAAACAAGAGGGGGTGAGGGTAGTCCCCTCTCCCCGCATGCGGGGAGAGGGTTAGGGTGAGGGGCCGGGGTGAGTTCTTGCTGACGGAGCACATATGCGCGGCCTCCGAATCCTCGAAACCCGTCGCGCCCGATCCCTGCGTGTCGATGCCACCGCAGCCGAAGGTCGCCTCTGGTCAAAGCTTCGCAACCGCGGCCTCAACGGCTTTAAGTTCGCGCGCCAAACTCCCATTGGCCCGTACATCGCCGATTTCTGCTGCCGGGACCGAAAGCTGATCGTCGAGGTGGACGGAGCGACGCATTCAACCGATGCCGAGGTGGCCGCAGACGCGCGGCGTACCGCTTTCCTCGCAGCCGAGGGTTACAGCGTCCTGCGTGTCCATAACGCGGAGGTTTTCGACAATCTCGACGGTATCCTGGGAACGATTTTGACTCGGCTCGACGGGAGGGATCACCTTTAAAGTAGGCGAGAACTCACTCGGCCCCTCACCCCGGCCCTCTCCCCGCAACGCGGGGAGAGGGGGAAGAAAGCCGAGGATGATTTCGGCGCGCTGGGCGATACGAGCACGCTGGCGGACCCGGCGGTGGTGGATGATTTGATCGCGAATAGGCAGAACAAGAGGGGGTAACTGATTCGATCACTGCTGCCCCCTCACCGCCTTGAACCGTCCCAAATTGTGCTCATGCTGAGAAGTCGCGTCAGTGCTGTCTCAGCATGAGGCGGGTTGGAGGGCCGCATCAAGATCGACTCAAGCGAGGCCCGTTCATCGGGATGAGAATGTATATCTTAGTTGACAATTCCCCGTCGTTCCCCCACCCTCTCCGATGATCGAAGTCCGCCAGACCGAAGTCTTCGAAGCGTGGATGGCGGGCCTCCGCGATGAGCAGGCCATCGTGCGCATCACCGCTCGAATTCGCCGCCTTTCGCTCGGCAATTTCGGCGATGTGAAACCGGTTGGCGGCGGAGTGAGCGAACTGCGGGTCGATCATGGCCCGGGCTACCGGGTGTATTTCGTGCGGCGCGGCGCGGTAGTGGTTATCCTGCTATGCGGCGGCGACAAGAGCACGCAGGACCGGGACATTCGCAGGGCGAAACAATTGGCCGAGGAGGATAGCAATGGTGCTTGAAACCAAACCCTGGGATGCCGTGGATTACCTCGGCACGCCAGAGCGGCAGGCGGCCTATCTGGAGGCGGCGTTCGAGGATGGCGATCCCGCACTCATCGCGGCCGCCATCGGCGATATCGCCCGCGCTCGCGGCATGTCTGACCTCGCGCGGGAGACGGGCGTCACGCGCAACGCCCTCTACAAGGCCTTTCGCGAAGGCGGCAATCCGACGCTCGCCACGCTGGCTTCTGTCGTCAACGCACTCGGCTACAAGCTGACGGTGAGCCCTCGTTGACCAGCCCGATGACCCACAAGGGCTATGCCGCCCGCATCGCCTACGACGCGGAACTGGCGGGCAAGAGCCTCAATCAATGGGCGGAAGAGGTTTTGCGCAAGGCGGCCGGTTGAGGGCCCCGGTTCAAGGCCCCGCCTGCCATTCCGCGAAGGTCGGCACATCGAGCGGGCGTCCTTCGCTCTCGGCAAAGGCCACGATATCGCGCGACAGCACCGCCTCCAGCATCTCCGGCGCGGTGATGGTCATCTGCCGCCCGCGGTCGAAGATGACGAGCGTGCGGCCGGCGCGCAATTCGGGCCTCAGAAGATCGGGAATGACCGAGCGCTTCCACGCCTCCGGCTTTGCGGGATCGACGAAGACGACGACGGCATTCTCGACCGGATCGCGGTGGAAATAGGCGCCCGCCTCCAGCGGATGGGGAATGCGGTTGCGTTCCGGGCTGCCGGCAAGGCGCGCCGCCAGATAGGCGCAGGCATAGGCGGCGCAGGCGGCGGGGCGGGAGGGTTGC
Organism: Methylocystis sp.; assembly: GCA_020252485.1. Lineage (GTDB taxonomy): Bacteria > Pseudomonadota > Alphaproteobacteria > Rhizobiales > Beijerinckiaceae > JADCCX01. The sequence goes on along the minus strand of JADCCX010000074.1, from coordinate 19,434 downwards.
CCGAAGATGCCGCAGCCCTTGCCGGCGAGATGGCCGCAGGCCCGGTACATGGGCTTATCGAGCGCCACGATCTCTGGAAGCACGCAGCAGAGCGTGCAGCTGCGGCACCAGGAGACCCGCTCGCCCGCCTCGCGCCGCCGCTTCGCCTGCCCCATGCTATCTGTCCTCCCGGTTCTGCCGCGGGAGGGTAGCGTCGCGCAGAGCCATCGGAAAGCTCTTGCAGGAGCGCGGCGCCGGCAGCAATCCGCAATCGCGCCTTTCGTCGCGGATAAGACCCGCCAGGCCGGCCTGACCCCGCCACGGCTTCAAAACACCGCCGACCGGACAACGTCTCCGAGGTTTGCGATGCTGGAAAGATCGTCCTTGAGCCTTGCCCGCTCGAGGGGGGTGAGCTCGGAAAGGACCACGCGATTGTCCGGCGGCCTGCCCTTGGCGATGCCCGCCAGCTGCGCTTTGAGGACCAATCCCTGGGCCCGGGCATAGGCCTGGGCGAGATCGTCCAGGCTGGCGAGAGGGCCGAGGCCGAGGCTCTTGACCGCTGCCAGCCTGTCGATGGTCGCGCGCTTCTGCTGCCGGTGGCGGATCGCCAGAACACGGGCTGCGGCGACAACGCGGCTGATCAGATATCGCTTGAGGTCGAGACGGCCTTCTTCGTCCCCCTTGATGGCGCCGAAAAAGCTGACGGGCGGACTGATGTCGGGATGCGAGGCGATCATCAGCTTCAGGAAGGCCGCGTTGCCGCTCGCGGCGGCCGTGAACTTCTCCATCAGGCCATGGAACAGCGTGGGATCGCCATGCACGGTCCGCGCATCGAAGACGATATCGACGTTGAGGAGGTCATCGGGGTTCGAGCGGCCGAGCCAATGCTCCATCCGCTCGACCCAGGTTGCAACCGAGCCGCGGAAGGCCGGTTCGCTCGCCATGACGCCGCCCTTGCAGAGGGGAACGCCGACCTCGTTGAGGATCCGGGCGAACCGGGCCCCGAGTTCGGCAAACCAGCGATCCTCCGGGCCGTCCGGAGCGCCCTCGGCGAAGACGATGGCATTGTCCTGATCCATCGCCAGCAGGCTCTCGCCGCGCCCGGCGGAGCCGAGCACAAGCACGCCATAGGCCTCGGGCGCAGCTCCCTTGCCCGCCTCGATCATCGCCTGCTCGGCGAGGATCGCAGCCCGCCGCGTCAGCGCGCCCAACTCGCGGGCGATGATCCCGGCGATATCCGGGGCTCCGATGCCTTCCCTCAGCAATGCCTGCGCCATGGCCGGCAGCTTGGCCCAGCTCAGGCCAAGACCGGCGGCGCTGGCCGCCGCATCGATCTCGTCACCCAGCAGCAAGGACGATTGCGCCCGCAGGCGAAGCAGATCGCGCTGGGACAGCGCGCCGATGACATGGGCCTCATCGTCCCCCACCACGGCCAGATGCCGGATGCCGAGCCGGGCCATTGTTCCGATAGCCCTGTAGGCGTAAGCGCCGCTCCGGATCGTCACAAGAGGGCGGCTTGCAATCGGCCCAACCGGCTGGTCGAGTGCTTGCGAGCCTGTCTTGGCCAAAGCCCTTAGCACGTCCCGTTCGGTGATGATTGCGACCCTCCCGGCGGGGTCTCCCGGTGAGCCGACGAACATGCTGCTGATCTGACGACTGGCGAGCTCCTCAAGCGCGGTGCGCATCGTCTCGTCCGGCGCGATGAAGACCGGCGGCGCGCTCATCAGTGTTTCAACGCGGTGCTGGAACGGATAGACATCGAAACCGCCAGCCTGCGCGCTTTCCGCGTCCTGACGGGCTTTCGCCAGTTGGAAAAGCTCTGGCGGCTGGGCCCAGCCGGCGCGCGCCAGTTCCTCGCTCATGCTCTGGACGCGCCGGCAGGCGGCAAGCGCCTCACCGAAGGTATGGATGCCCCTTTCGCGCAGCCGGGGCGCCATCGCCCTGAAAACGGCGGACGTGGCCTGCGCATCCGCCAGCGCCCGATGGTTCGCCGTCACCGGAACATTCAGCCATGAGCACAGCGCGCCAATGGTGAAATCAGGCAGGTTCGCGTCGATCAGGATGGCAAGGAAGCGCGTGTCGAGCCACAGGGGCTCCTGCCAGGGCAGCCGCGCGCGCTCGCATTCCCGCTTGAGGATGGCCAGATCAAAGCCGAAGGAATGGCCGATCAGGACATGGCCGTCGAGAATGCTGCGCGCCTCCGGCCAGACCTCGCCAAAGCTTCTGGCCGACGCGACCATCGCATCATCAATGCCGTGGATCGCTGTGCTTTTGGCCGGGATTGGAACGCCGGGATTGAGCAGACGGGCCCATTCGGTCGGCAAGCCATGCCCGGCAATGCCGATTTCAAGAATTCTCGCCTGCTTCACGTCCAGGCCGGTGGTCTCTGTGTCGAGAACGAGGGCCTGCAAGGCTGAAAGCGGCGTGTTGGTCAATATTGTCGGCATGGCGCTCAGGCTTGCATCCTGGCCAAGAATGCCCCGAAACGCTCAATCTGTCATCCAGGGGTAAGGGCATACTGACACCATAAAGGCCGTGAACCCAGAACAGCCCTCTTTTCAATTGGCCACCAGCGTGCCTACACCTGCGCCGCCCCCAATGTGCCTGATGGAGCTTCCCTTGCCCAACCTGTTCTCGGAAATCGCGCTTGGCGGCGTCATGCTGCCCAACCGCATCGCAGTGGCGCCCATGTGCCAATATTCGGCGGATGACGGCAGCGCGACGGATTGGCATCTCCAGCATCTGATGCAGCTCGCCTTCTCCGGCGCGGGGCTCGTCACCGTGGAGGCGACCGCAGTGGAGCGGCCGGGGCGGATCACGCATGGCTGCCTCGGGCTCTACACGGATTCCAACGAGCGGGCGCTGAAGCGGGTCATGGATGCGGCGCGGGCGGTGGCGACGCCCGGCATCAAATTCGCGATCCAGCTGGCGCATGCCGGCCGCAAGGCCTCGCAGCGCGTGCCGTGGGAGGGCGGCGGATCGCTCCCGGAGGATCAGGAGCCCTGGCCGACGGTCGGACCCTCGGCGCTTGCGCATGGTCCGGGATGGACGGCGGCGCGGGCGCTGACGCTGGCCGAGATCGAACGCATCAGGGATTCCTTCGTGCAGGCGGCGATCCGCTCGGCGCGGATCGGCTTTGAGGTGATCGAATTGCATTTCGCGCATGGCTATCTGCTGCACCAGTTCCAATCGCCTCTCTCCAACCAGAGGGAGGACCGTTATGGCGGCGATGCCGATGGCCGGGAGCGGCTCGCCGTCGAGATCCTGACCGCAATCCGCGCCGCCCTGCCGGAAAGCGTGGCGGTCGGCGCCCGCATTTCGGGCAGCGACTGGGCGGAAGGCGGGCTTGACGAGACGGATGCCGCAAGGCTCGCCGAGAAGCTCGGCCACGAGGGCGCGGCCTTCGTCTGCGTCACGACGGGCGGCCTCGTCTCGCATCAGAAGATCAACGCCGGCCCCGGCTTTCAGGTGCCGCATGCAAGCCATGTGAAGCGGATGGCGCATGTGCCGACGCGCGCTGTCGGCATGATCGTCGATCCGCTGGTCGCCAATGCGCTGGTCGAAAGCGGCGAGGCGGATATGGTGGCGCTGGCGCGGGCCTTTCTCGATAACCCGCGCTGGGTCTGGCATGCTGCGGAAAAACTCGGCGTCAGCGTTGCGCGTCCGCCGCAATATGCGCGGGCAGCGCCCGAAGTCTGGTCAGGAGCAAAACTGGCGCGGCCGGCGGCGGGATGAAGCCGCCGGTGGACCGCCCGGTCAGGTCGTCCGCATTGCCGACGTTAGAGCATGGCGCCATGCTCTAGATCGGCGAGGTTTCGCATAACAGATGGGCCCTGCAAAGGGGCCGCCAAGGATTTGACGCCTCCGTTCGACGCCTCCTGCCTTACCGCTTCGCCGCCAGCCAGACGGTGTGTTTGGCGCCGCTGCGCCCTTTGTTCGCCCGCACCATTTTCTGTTCGACGGCGAAGCCCGACTTCTTCAGCCGTTCGGTGAAGCCCTTGTCCGCCCAGCAGGACCAGACGGCGAGCAAACCGCCCGGATTGAGCGACGCCCGCGCCGCCGCCAGGCCTTCCATATCGTAGAGCCTGTCATTCGAGAGGCGCGTCAGGCCTTCCGGACCGTTGTCCACATCGAGCAGGATGGCGTCGAAGCGCGCCCCGCGCATGACCTCGCCCACATCCCTCTCGACAATCCTGACCCGTGGATCGTCGAGCGAGCCGGCGAAGAGCGCGGCCATCGGCCCACGCCCCCAGGCCACGACCGCAGGCACCAGTTCTGAGACGGTCAACACGGCGTCGCTGCGGAAGGCACCGAGCGCGGCGCGCAGCGTGAACCCCATCCCCAACCCGCCGATAAGGACGCGTGGCCCGGCCTTTCCCTTGAGATGTTCGGCGCTGAGTGTCGCCAGCGCTTCCTCCGAACCACTGAGGCGCGAGTTCATCAGCTCGATCTTGCCCAGCATGATCGAGAATTCGGTCCCGCGCTGCTTCAGGCGCAACTCGTCCTTGCCGCCGGGAACGGATGAGGCGCCGAGGAGCTGCCAGGGAATCATGGCGCTCCCTTAGCAGGAAATGCCGCCATGCGATCCCCAGGCTACGAACTGCCGATCAGAATGCCCACCGCCAGCACGAGGGCGCCGCCGACGACCACCTGAATGATCGAGCGGATGAACGGCGTCTCCATGTATTTAGTGCGCACCCAGGCGATGGCGACGAGCTCCACCGCCACGATGATCGCCGCGATGCTGGTCGCGAGCCAGAAGGCGTTCGGCCAGCTGTTGGGGATCAGGAAGGGCAGCGTGTGGCCGAGCCCGCCGACGGTCGTCATCACGCCGCAAACGGTGCCGCGGATCCATGGGCTGCCGCGGCCGGAAATCTTGCCGTCATCCGACATCGCCTCGGTGATGCCCATCGAAATGCCCGCACCAACGGAGGCCGCAAAGCCGATGAGGAAGGTTTCGAAGTTGTTCTTGGTGGCGAAGGCCGCCGCAAACAGCGGGGCCAGAGTCGAGACCGAACCGTCGATCAGACCGGCGAGGCCAGGCTGCACATAGGTCAGCACGAAGCGGCGGTGGTTGGCCGCAGCCTCCACGCCCTTGGCGTTATCGGTCAGATGCTCGCCGACGAGGTCCTCGGCCTTCTTCTCGTGGCCGCGCTCGACCTCGGCGAGATGCAGGAACAATTCCCTCACCCGCGTGTCGAGCACCTGCGTGGCGGCGCTGTCATAGAAATTGGCAGCCGTCTGCTCCATCAAGGCGGCTTCCGCGCGCAGCTTTTCAGCCGGAACCTCTTTCTCCCACCAGAGATTGCGCCGCTTGGGGAAGCCGCGCACATCCTCCCGCCGGATGGGCGGCAATTGTTCGCCAAAACGCTCGCGGTAAAGGTTGAAAAGACTGGAGCGATGGCCGCGCTCCTCCTCCGCCATCTCGTCGAAGATCTTCGCGGAAGCGGGATATTCAGCCCGGCAGGTTTCGGAGAAGCTGGCGTAGATGCGCGAATCCTCCTCCTCATTGGCAATCGCGAGGGCCAGGACCTCCCGCTCGGTGAGCTCAGAGAGTGCGCGCATGATTCAGTTCCTTAGAAGATTTCTAAGTTATGCCCCCGATTGCCGATGTGCAAGGACGATGGACGCCGGCGCGGCGGCTTGTCGCCCTGCGGGCCCCGGTGCATGGTCCCGTCATGGACCAGAAAGCGACCTTCCCCGATTCCCCGAGCGCCGAGCCCGCGTTCTTCGACAATGCCGAAGCAGCCGTCACCCGCCTTCAGGAGCTCTATGAAGGCTCAGTGACGCATCTTGCCGAGGTGTTCCGGCGCTTTATGCGCGGCGAGCGGCCGTCGGGGCGGCTGCGCGCGACCTACCCCTATGTGGCGGTGACGATCCCCACCTTTCCGGCGATTGATCCGCGTCTTTCCTACGGCTTTCTCGGGCAGCCCGGGCGCTATTCGACAACCATCACCCGGCCCGATATCTTCAGAAGCTACCTCGATCAGCAGCTCGGGATGATCCTCGCCAACCACAAGGCCCCCCTCGAAGTGGGGTACTCGAAGACGCCCATCCCGGTGCATTTCGCGTTTCCCGTCGATGCCCATGCCGAGGGCGCGGTGGCGGCGGATTTCGACATCTGGCTGAAGGACGCCTTCGACGTGCCTGATCTCTCCGTGGTCGACGATGCGATCGTCAATTCGACGCCGCGCAAGCACGTCGGCGAGGAGCCTTTGGCCTATTTCACCGCGCAGCGCACCGATTATTCGCTGCAACGGCTCGCCCATTACACCGGGACCCTGCCCGAGCATTTCCAGAACTTCGTGCTCTTCACCAATTACCAGTTCTATATCGACGCCTTCATCCAGCATGCGAAGAAGCTGATGGCCGATAGGGCGCCCGGCTACGAGGCTTTCGTCGAGCCGGGCAACATCATCACGCTTTCCGGCCAGCTGCAGGGCAAGGGCGCGCCGCCGCCGCGCCAGCCGCAGATGTCCGCCTATCATCTGAAGGCCCCAGACCACTCCGGCATCACCATGGTCAATATCGGCGTTGGCCCCTCCAACGCCAAGACAATCACCGACCATATCGCCGTGCTGAGGCCCCACGCCTGGCTGATGCTTGGCCATTGTGCGGGCCTCAGGGGTTCGCAGCGGCTTGGCGATTATGTGCTGGCGCATGCCTATGTGCGGGAGGACCATGTGCTGGATGCGGACCTGCCCGTCTGGGTGCCGATCCCTGCCCTCGCCGAGGTGCAGGTGGCACTGGAGGAAGCCGTGGCCGATATTACGCAATTGCCCGGCTATGAGGTGAAGACGGTCATGCGCACCGGGACCATCGTGACGATCGACAACCGCAACTGGGAGCTGCGCGATCAGGCGGAACTGGTCGAGAAATTCAGCCAGAGCCGCGCCATCGCGCTCGATATGGAGAGCGCCACCATCGCCGCCAACGGCTACCGGTTCCGGGTGCCCTACGGCACGCTGCTTTGCGTCTCGGACAAGCCGCTGCACGGCGAGCTGAAGCTGCCGGGCATGGCTTCGGCCTTCTACAAGAAGCAGGTGAACCAGCATCTCGCCATCGGCCTGCGCGCGCTCGAGAAGCTGAGAGCGCTGAAGCCGGCCCAGCTTCATTCGAGGAAGCTCAGGAGCTTCAGCGAGGTGGCGTTTCAGTAGGCGGGGTGAAGCGGCGTTGCGCGTCCTTCGAGGCTCCGGCTCGTCCCGCTTTCGGCGGGGAGGGCCAGGATGGGGCGTCTCCCTCTCCCCGTCCTTTACGGGGAGAGGGCCGGGGTGAGGGGCGTCTCCCTCTCCCCGTCCTTTACGGGGAGAGGGCTGGGGTGAGGGGCCTGGTGATTGGGCGCGGAGGGCAGTCCCCCAGCCCCTCATCCTGTCCTTCTCCCCGTAAAGAACGGGGAGAAGGGACGCGCACGCATGTCGTCGCCATCACTGTGACCTCGTCACCCGAGGCTCTTTCCCCCTCCCCCCGCTTGCGGACAAGCTTGCGCAATCCGCACAAGTTTGGAGCGCGGAAGGGAGGGCGGGGGGGCGTCTCCCTCTCCCCGTCCTTTACGGGAAGAGGGCCGGGGTGAGGGGCGACTCCCTCTCCCCGCGAGCGGGGAGAGGGCCGGGGTGAGGGGCCTGGTGATTGGGCGCGGAGGGCAGTCCCCCAGCCCCTCATCCTGTCCTTCTCCCCGTAAAGGACGGGGAGAAGGGACGCGCACGCATGGCGTCGCCATCACTGTGACCTCGCCACCCGAGGCTCTTTCCCCCTCCCCCCGCTTGCGGAAAAGCTTGCGCAATCCGCACAAGTTTGGAGCGCGGAAGGGAGGGCGGGGGGGCGTCTCCCTCTCCCCGTCCTTTACGGGAAGAGGGCCGGGGCGGGGGGCGTCTCCCTCTCCCCGTCCTTTACGGGGAGAGGGCCGGGGTGAGGGGCCTGGCGATAGGGCGCGGAGGGCAGTCCCCCAGCCCCTCATCCTGTCCTTCTCCCCGTAAAGAACGGGGAGAAGGGACGCTCTGCACCCACGGCGCTCATCCTGAGGCGCAACGGAGCGGAGCGAAGGAGCCTCGAAAGCCCCACAACGCCAAAGCAGCGTCGTCTACAGCCCGCCCATCTTGCAGATGAGCGCCCATTCGGCATCCGTCACCGGCTGCACCGAGAGCCGCATCGAGGTGACGAGGCTCATCTTGGCGAGCGCGGGCGTCGCTTTCACCGTGGCCAGTGAAACGGGCCGGGGCAGCGGCTTCACCGCCTTGAGGTCGACCACCACCCAGGGCTCTCCCGGCTCTGCTGTGGGATCGGGATAGGCCTCGCGGATTACCTCGACGATGCCGACGATCTCCAGCCCCTCGTTGGAATGATAGAAAAATCCCTGATCGCCCTTCTTCATGGCCATCAGGTTCAGCTTGGCGGAATGGTTGCGCACGCCGTCCCAGAACGTGCCTTTGACGCCGGCCGCAACCTGCATGTCCCAGGACCATTTGAAGGGTTCGGATTTGTAGAGCCAATGGGGCATTCTGAACCTCGTTCGTCAGATGGTCATTCGGCCTTCTGCGGCCGGTTGAGCAGCGCCTCCAGCGCGCCGTCCACCGTCACCCAGCCATTGAGCAGCGCATCCACCATGCCGGAGATGGGCAGGTCAACACCGCGGGTCCGGGCAAGCTCCATCAGCGCGGATGCGGTGGCCGCCCCTTCAGCCAGCTTGCCGGCGGAAACCGCCTCCTCGATCGGCATGCCGCCGCCTATCCGCAGGCCCAGCGCATAGTTCCGCGATTGCGGCGAGGAAGCGGTCAGCAGAAGGTCGCCCAGCCCCGAGAGACCCATCAGCGTCTCCGGCTGGGCCCCGAAAGCCGCGCCGAAACGCCGGATTTCGGCGAAGCCCCGCGTGATGATGGCCGCCCGCGCGCTATCGCCAAGGCCCCTTCCCGCCACCACGCCGGCCGCAATGGCGAGCACGTTCTTCGCCGCGCCGCCGATCTCGACGCCGCGCACATCGGCGCCGTGATAGATGCGCAAGGCGGGCGCATTCAGCGCCTGCGCCAGGGCCTGCGCCAGATAGGGTTCCGCGCAGGCGAGCGTCACCGCCGTCGGCAAGCCCGACGCGATATCCACCGCGAAGCTCGGCCCCGAGAGCATGGCCGCCGGATGGCCGGGCATCAGATCAGCCACGAGATCGGTGGAGAAAAGCAAGGTGCCGCGCTCGATGCCCTTGGCCGTGCAGATCACCGGCGTGCCCGTCGGCAGCACCAGCGCCAGCGCTTCCGCCACGGGCCGCGTCGCCTGCATGGGCAGCGCCAGAATGACAGCGTTGCTAGCAGCGGCCGTCGCCAGATCGCTCGTGGCCCTGACCGCCGGATCGAGCCGGCAGCCTTTCAGCGCCTTGCTGTTGGTGTGTTTCGTGTTGATCTCGGCGATCTGTGCGGCATCGCGCCCGAAGAGCGTCACCTTGCGGCCGGCCCGCACGGCCGATTGCGCCAGCGCCGTGCCGAAGGCGCCCGCGCCGATGATGCCGATATGCTGGAAGAGCGTGGCGGTCATCCCCTCCTGCACGCTCCTAGACCTTCGCGCCAAGGCGCCCGGAGCCCACCAGCGCCTCGGCCTTGCTGTCGAGCGGCCAGCGGGCGCGCGCCGGCGCATGCAAATCGTCGATCAAATTCTTCGACAGGCGCTCGATGCCCGCCCAGGCGATCATCGCGCCATTGTCGGTGCAGAGTTTCGGCGGCGGCACGACAAGCCGCAATCCGGCCTCGAAGGCAAGCCGCTGCAGGGCGCGCCGGATCGACTGGTTGGCGCCCACGCCGCCCGCCACCACCAGCGCCTGCGGATGGCCGAAGCGCTCGCGGAAGACGCGCAGACCGCAGCGGGTGCGCTCGACGATGATATCCACGACCGCCGCCTGGAAGGAGGCGCAAAGGTCCGACACATCCTGCGCCGAGAGGGGCGCGATGTTATCGGCCGCGATGCGGATCGCGGTCTTCAGCCCGGAGAGTGAGAAATTCGGTTCCGGGCGCCCGTGCATCGGCCGCGGCAGGTCGAACCGCTCCGGATTGCCCTTTTCCGCCTCCGCCTCGACATTGGGGCCGCCGGGATAGGGCAGGCCCAGCATCTTGCCGGCCTTGTCGAAGGCTTCGCCGATGGCATCGTCGATCGTGGTGCCGATGCGGCTGTAATCGCCGACGCCCATGACGGCGACAAGCTGCGTATGCCCGCCCGAGACGAGCAGCAGCAGATAGGGAAACGGCACGCCATCGGTCAGGCGGGGCGACAGCGCATGCGCCTCCAGATGGTTGATGGCGAGCAGCGGCTTACCGGTGACGAGCGCGATGCCCTTGGCGGTGGTGAGCCCCACCAGCACGCCGCCGATGAGGCCCGGTCCCGCCGCCGCTGCGATACCGGAGAGTTCGGAAAACGTGACACCGGCAACCGCCATCGCTCGCGCGATGATCTTGTCGAGATAATCGACATGGGCTCTCGCCGCGATCTCCGGCACGACGCCGCCGTAGCGGGCATGTTCGGCGATCTGCGAGAGGATTTCATTGGACAGGATTTCGCCGCGCCCGTCCGGCAGGCGGCGCACCACCGAGGCCGCCGTCTCGTCGCAGGTTGTCTCGATGCCGAGCACGAGCATGTCGTTCATGAAGTCACGCATCCGTCGCTGTCGCCAGAGGTCGGTATTCTTGCGAAGACCGCCTCCGCTTGATGTCAGGGCATCAAGACGATAGCGCTTGTATAGGCGCGGGGGGGCCGCGCCGACAACCCGTGAAAGCTCCTTGTGTCAGCGTCAAATCCATTGTTCACCATCGGCACCCGCGGCAGCCCCCTCGCCATGGCCCAGGCCTATGAGACCCAGGCCCGTCTCTCGGTGGCTCTGCAGGAGCCGAAGGAGCGGTTCGAAATCCGCGTCATCAAGGTGATCGGCGATCAGATCCTTGATCGCGCCTTGGCGGAAGCGGGCGGCAAGGGGCTGTTCACGAAGGAGATCGACGAGGCGCAACTGGCCGGTGAGGTCGATATCTCCGTCCATTCCGGCAAGGACATGCCGACGAAGCTTCCCAATGGGCTGACGGAGGGCGGCTTTCTCGAGCGGGAGGACCCGCGCGACGCTTTCATGTGCCTCAAGGCGAAGAGTTTCATGGAGCTGCCGGCCGGCGCCATCGTCGGCACGGCCTCGCTGCGCCGCCAGGCGATGGTGCGCCGGCTGAGGCCCGATCTCAAGGTCGTGTTGCTGCGGGGCAATGTGCAGACAAGGCTGGGGAAGCTCAAATCCGGCGAGGTGGACGCCACGATCCTGGCCCTGGCGGGGCTCAACCGGCTGGGCCTCGCCCATGAGGCGGCTTCCATCATGGAGGCGGCGGACTTCCTGCCCGCCGTGGCGCAAGGCGCCATCGGCCTTGTGGTGCGCGAAGGCGACGCCCGCTCGCTGGCCGCCGCGAAAGCCGTCGCGCATGCGCAGACGACCACCTGCGTGGCGGCGGAACGCGCTTTCCTCACCGTACTCGATGGGTCCTGCAAAACGCCGATCGCCGGCTTCGCCGGCATTGAGTCGGGGATTGTGACCCTGCGGGGGCTGGTCCTCTCGCCCGATGGAACGAAGGCTTTTGAAGGCAGCGAAAGCGGCGATGATGCGGTTCGGGTCGGCCAGAGGCTTGGCCAGAGGATCAAGGCGCAATTGCCGCCGGACATCTTCCAGGTTCATTGATCAGCCGCCATGCGGGTCCTCATCACGCGGCCGGCCGAGGATGCGGAACGAACGGCGGCGGCGCTCACAGCCGCCGGGCATGAGCCGCTGATCGCGCCGATCATGGTCGTGCGCGGGCTGCCGCATCAGCTGCCTTCGCCTGTCGACGCGCTCATCGCCACCAGCGCCAACGCCATCCGGCATGCGGTGCTCGCAGCCGTTAATCGTGACCTGCCGGTCTTCACCGTGGGCGATACCACCGCCGCCGAAGCGCGGCGCGCCGGGTTCACAGAGGTCCGATCCGCGCAAGGTGACAGCCGCGATCTGGCCAAACTCCTGCAAGAAGAGTTGAAGGCTGGCAGCAGCATCGCCTATCTCGCTGGCATTCCGAGGCAGGATGCGGCGCTCAATGCGCTTGACGGGTTGTTTCACCTGCGGGCGGTCGAAACCTATGAGACGATCGCGGTCGAGCGTCTGCCGGACGCCATCCGGGAGGGGCTGGAAGCAGGCCGCATCGATGCGGTTTTGCATTTCTCCGCGCGTTCCGCCGAGGTTTTTGCCGAACTGGCGGCAAGTGCGCTCGCATCCTCGAAGAAAAAGCCGCTGCATGCCTTTATTGCGAAACCGGCATGTCATCCCGATCTGCAACCGCACGCCGTGGCGCTTCGGCCCAATCTGGCCGCAATGATCGCGGCCTTGGAGGAACCGCCATGAAACGGCAGCGAATCCTTGTTGTCATTACAGCCGTCTTGTGATCGGACGGCAATTGTCGTCAAACTCCGCACCGGGAGTGCCCGCCATGTCTGACCCGGATAAAGACCCCGCCCAAGAGGCTCTTCCGCCGAAATCCGCGCGGTCGCGGCGGCGTGTGCCGGTGATCGGCAGCGAAGCCACGGAGGCGACGCCGCCCGAAGCAATGGCCGAACCGATCGCGGAGGTTGCGCCAGCGGGCCCTCTTCCGGAGCCGGAGCCCGCACCGGACGCGCTGGCGATCCCTGAGGTAGAGCCGGCGATACGCGTCTCCCCCGAACCGACAGCCCTAGAACCGCCGCCACCTGAAACTCCGGCTCCGGAGCCGCAGCCCGAGCCGCTGGCGGTCCCCCCGCCTCCGCCTCCCGGTCCGTCCATGGCGATGCCGCTGGCTCTGGCGGCGCTTGCCGGCGCTCTTGGCGGAGGGCTTGCCGGCGTCGTCGGCTCCGGCCTTGGCAGCGGGGCAAACCCCGGCTCCACAGCTCCCTTGGCGGCGCTAGAACAGAAGCAGAGCGAGCTTGCCGCCCGCCTTGCAGCCTTGCCCAATCCGGCCGAGATCGACCGCTTGCGGCAGGCCGCGGCGCGGATCGAAACTGAAACGGCGAAGCGCATCAGCGACGCCAATGCCGCGCTCGGCCAGAAGATCGCCGGCCTTGAGGCCGAACTCAAGGCTCTCGCCGGACGCCCGACATCGCCTGATGCAAGTGTTTCCGCCGCGCCGCCTGTCGATCTTTCGCCACTCCGTCAGCGCATCGATTCCCTGGAAACCGAACTCAAGGGCCTTGCGGCGATAGCGGAAGCGGCGGGGAAAACAGCTGAAGCCGCCGGAAAGAGCGCGGAGGCGGCTGCGAAGGCCGCTGATCCGAAACTTGCCGCCCTCGATCAGAAGCTCGGCGAGACGATCCGGAGGGTCGATGCCGGCAGCGCGGCGCCGCTTTTTTCCGCCGTGCAGGGGTTGGCGCAGGCCTTCCATCGCGGCGCGCCCATGGCGAGCGAATTGGCCGCCGTCGAGGCGCTTGGCGCGAAGCCGGAACAGCTGGCGGCGCTAAAACCCTTTGCCGAGAAAGGCGCGCCGACCCCGCAATCGCTGGCCGCCAGCTTTGCCCCGCTGGCGGGTTCGCTGGCCAGCGGAGCCAACGAAGGCGGCATAACCGGCTTCGTGCAGCGTTTCGTGACGATCCGGCCGACCAGCGATACCGGCGGCAATTCGCCCGCCGCGCTCGTGGGAGCCATCGAGGCGGCCCTGAAGCGGGGCGACGTGCCCGCGGCGCTCGCGGCCTGGAACAGGCTGCCGGAACCGGCGCGCCAGCAATCGGCGGCCTGGGGGAAGCTCGCAACCGATCAGGATGCAGCCGCCAGGGCGCTCGCCGCCCTGCAGAATGCGGCGGCCGCCGCCTTGAGGAAGTAAGCCATGGTGCGCGTCATCGCCTTTCTGGCCTTCCTGCTGGCGCTGGCCCTGGGGCTTACCTGGATCGCCGACCGCCCCGGCAGCGTCCTCATCACCTGGCTCGGCAATGAGTACCGGCTGGATATCCTGCCGGCGCTCATCTTCTTCCTGCTGGCCAGCATCGCGATGGCGACGATCTGGAGTCTCATCCGCCTCGTTCTGCGCATGCCGGGGCTGCTGGCGATGTCCGGCCGCAGCCGCCGCAAGCAGAAGGGCTATCAGGCCGTCGCGCGCGGCATGGTCGCCGTCAGTTCCGGCGACGCCAGGGCGGCCAGCAGGCACTCGAGCGAAGCGGTGAAGCTGCTCGGAGAAGAGCCTCTCGCGCTGCTCCTCAACGCCCAGGCGGCGCAATTGTCCGGCGACGGCGGCAAGGCCGAAAAGGCCTTTTCCACGATGCTCGAAAACCGCGACACCCGCGTCGTCGGCCTACGCGGCCTGTTCATCGAATCGCAGCGCAAGGGCGATGCGCAAGCGGCGCGTTTCTATGCGGATGAGGCCTACAAGCTTGCGCCCGCCGCCGAATGGGCCAGCGATGCCGCGCTCGCCTTCCGCTGCCGCGAAAGGGACTGGCTGGGCGCCATGGCGCTCGTCGAACAATCGGCGAGCCGGCGCCTCATCGACAAGGAAACCGCGCGCAAGCAGCGGGCGGTCCTGCTGACGGCGGAAGCGCTGGACCGCAACGCCCGCGAGCCGGATGCGGCGCTGACGGCGGCCAGGGAGGCCATTCGGCTCGACCCTGGCCTGGTGCCAGCAGCGGCTTTTCTCGGCCGGCGGATCAGCGAAAAGGGTGATTTCAGCCGCGCCTCGAAGATCCTTGAAGCGGCCTGGTCCCAGCAGACCCATCCCGATCTGGCCGATGCCTATCTCGATGTGCGGCTTGGTGATTCAGCCCATGATCGCCTGAAACGGGCGAAGAACCTGCTCAAGCTCAGGCCGGGCGAAGCCGAGGCGCGGCTGGCGGTCGCCCGCGCCGCCATTGACGCGCGCGAATTCAAGACGGCCCGCGAGCAGCTCGACATGATCGTGCTGGAGCGACCCACCGTCCGCGCTTGCATGCTGATGGCCGAGCTGGAAGAGGGTGAGACCGGCAACATGGGTCTGGTGCGGGAATGGCTGGCGCGGGCCTCCCGCGCCGAGCGGGACAAGGCCTGGGTGGCGGATGGCCAGGTTTCCGATGCCTGGGCGCCGATTTCCCCCGTGACCGGCAAGCTCGGCGGCTTTACCTGGACCACGCCGCCGCAGGCGCCGGGCTCTCTCCTGCTTGAGGAGATGCGCGCCATGCCAGTCTCCATCGAGCCGCCGGCCAAGCTGGCGATCGATCAGACGCCGCAGGTTCCGGAAGCGGCTCCTGCCGTCACAACGCCGGTGGAAACCTCACCTGCCAACCCGTCCATGCCGGTGATCGAGGCCGTTCCGGTGCCGGATAATCCAGGTCCGCCGGAGGACAGCCCTCCCAAGAAACGCGGCTGGTTCAGCTGATTGCGAAAGCCTATCGGGTCGGCACGGGCTTTTCGCCGCGGTAATCGTAAAATCCGCGTTTGGTCTTGCGGCCGAGCCATCCCGCTTCGACATATTTCACCAGCAGCGGGCAAGGCCTGTACTTCGAATCCGCCAACCCGTCGTGCAGAACCTGCATGACCGACAGGCACGTATCGAGGCCGATGAAATCGGCAAGCTGCAGCGGCCCCATCGGGTGATTGGCGCCCAGCCGCATGGCGGTATCGATGGCGTCTACTGTGCCGACGCCCTCGTAGAGTGTATAGACCGCCTCATTGATCATCGGCAGCAGAATGCGGTTGACGATAAAGGCCGGAAAGTCCTCCGACAGCGTCACGGTCTTGCCGAGAGCCGTCACGAAAGTCTTCGATGATTGATAGGTCTCGTCATCCGTCGCGATGCCGCGGATGACCTCGACCAATTGCATGACCGGCACGGGATTCATGAAATGGATGCCGATGAACCGCTCCGGCCGGTCGGTGGCCGAGGCAAGGCGCGTGATCGAGATCGACGAGGTATTGGTCGCGAGGATCGCGCCGGGTTTCAGCACCTTGCAGACGCCGCCATAGATCTTCTTCTTCACATCCTCGTTCTCGGTCGCCGCCTCGACGACGAGGTCGCAATCGGCGAGAATGTCCTGGTCGGTGCCGCCGGAGATGCGGGCAAGCGCGGCTTGCCGGGCCGGATCGTCGATCACGCCCTTCAGGACCTGACGGGCGAGATTGCCGGTGATCGTGGCCAATCCCGCCTCGATCTTCTCGTTGCTGATGTCGTTCATCACAACATCATGGCCGGCGAGCGCAACGACATGAGCGATGCCGTTGCCCATCTGGCCACATCCGATCACACCAACCTTGCGGATTTCCACCATGTCTTTGCCGTTGTCCTGACCTTGCCTGTTCGGCGGGGATCATCGCCTTAGCCGCTGCAACACGCAAGGCCATCGCGCAATTGTGGATGGGGCCGGGCGTCGCAAGAGGCTTGGCACAGGCCCTTCCCACCGCGTAAGACAGCGCTGCTTCAGTTTGACCGGTTCGCCATGCCCCTCCCCGAAAGCCCGACGCTTGCCGATATCCGCGCCGAGATCGACCGGCTGGATGCGGCGATGCACGAGCTCCTCATGGAGCGCAGCAGCGTCATCGAGACGCTGATTCAGGTGAAGGGCACGGCCAGCAGCGGCTCCGCCTTCCGGCCGGCCCGCGAGGCGGATGTGCTGCGCCGGCTCGTCG
This sequence comes from Methylocystis sp., assembly GCA_020252485.1. GTDB lineage: Bacteria > Pseudomonadota > Alphaproteobacteria > Rhizobiales > Beijerinckiaceae > JADCCX01. The sequence goes on along the minus strand of JADCCX010000074.1, from coordinate 2,876 downwards.
AGCGCCACCACGGCCTGTTGCCGCTCGACACGGTCGAGAGCATCTGGCGGGTGATCATCTCCACCTTCACCTATATTCAGGCGCCGCATTCGGTGCATGCCGACATCACCGGCGATGCGGCGGGCATCCGCGACAGCGCGCGCTTCCATTTCGGCTTCACGGTGCCCTTCGTGACGCATTCCAGCGCCTCCGCCGTCATCGAGGCGGTCGATCGCTCGAAGGGCGATCTCGGCATTTTCCGGCTCGATCAATCGGCTGAGGCCGGGCCCTGGTGGCGGCTGCTGGAAGGACCGAAAGCGCCCAAGATCATCGCCCGGCTCCCTTTCATCGACCGGCCGGATCATCCCGCCGGCCTTCCGGTCTATGTCGTCTCGAAGCCGCTGGCCGAGGCCGCCGTGCGGGAAGTGATCGTGGCGGCGCTCACCGTGGAGCGCTGGAAACCGGACGCGCCGGCGAAACTCGCCAAGCTCGGGATGAAGGTGGTCATGACCGGCGGCACCCATGCGGCGCTCTCGGTGCTGACGGCGCATCCCGAATCGCTGTCGCCCGGCTTCATCACCGCCGCCCTGACCGATATGGGCTGCGGCTCCGTCCGCTATACCGAGATCGGTGGCCATACCGCGCCGTTTTCTGTTACGGCGTGACCAAATGTCGAGCCACAGGAGCAAACATCCATGAGCGCTGCTCTCCAACGCCCTGTCCCCCGTCCCGGCGTCCTGCAGATTGAAGCCTATGTGCCCGGCAAATCCGCAGCCGCGCCGGGTGTCACGAAAATTCACAAGCTTTCGTCCAACGAGACGCCGCTGGGCGCCAGCCCGCTGGCGAAAGCGGCCTTCGCTGCGGTCGGCCAGAAGCTCGAACTCTACCCGGACGGCTCCTCGACCCTATTGCGTCAGGCCATCGGCCAGAAGTTCGGGCTCGACCCCGCCCGGCTGATCTGCGGCTCCGGCTCGGATGAGATTCTCTCGCTCCTGACCAATGCGTTCGTCGGGCCGGGCGACGAGGGCCTCTACAGCGAATATGGGTTCCTTGTTTACAAGATCGCCATTCTCGCCGCAGGCGGCACGCCTGTTGTGGCGATGGAAAGGGATTTCCGCACCGATGTTGACGCGATGATCGGGGCGCTCACGCCCCGCACGAAGATCGTCTATCTCGCCAATCCCAACAATCCGACCGGGACCTATATCCCCTTCGATGAGGTGAAAAGACTGCATGCTGCTTTGCCCCCGCATGTGCTGCTGGTGCTCGACGCAGCCTATGCCGAATACGTGCGCCGCAACGATTACGCCTCCGGGCTCGAACTTGTGGCGACATCCGAAAACGTCGTGATGACGCGCACCTTCTCGAAGATCTACGGCCTCGCCAATCTGCGGCTCGGCTGGATGTATGGCCCGGAAGCGGTGGTCGATGCCGTCAACCGGATCCGGGGACCCTTCAACGTGAATGGCGCAGCCATCGCGGCCGGCGTTGCCGCCATCAACGATCAGGCGCATGTCGATGCCGCCGTTGCGCATAACGACGCCTGGCTGCCGGTGCTGACCGAACAGATCGCGGCGCTCGGTATCCGTGTCACGCCGAGCGTGGGCAATTTCCTGCTGCTGCATTTCGATGGGGCGAAGGGCAAGACGGCCAAAGCCGCCGATGCCTTCCTCGCCTCGCGCGGCATCATCGTTCGGGCGGTGGGAGCTTACGGCCTGCCTGATGCTCTGCGCGTGACCATCGGCGATGCGGAAGCCAACCGGCTTGTCGTCGAGACCCTCACGGCCTTCATGCAGGCCGCCTGAGACCATGAGCGTCCACTTCGACCGCATCGCCATCATAGGCATGGGCCTCATCGGCTCGTCCATCGCGCGGGCCGTGCGCGAAAACGGCCTCGCCAGCCATGTCGTCGCCATCGATGCGGCTGCCGAGGTTACGGCGCGGGTGAGGGCGCTCGGCATCGCCGATTCGGCAACCACACAGGCCGCAAAGGGCGTGAAGAAGGCCGATCTCGTCATCCTGTGCGTCCCCGTCGGCGCCTACGGCAAGGTGGCCCGGATGATCGGCCCGCAGCTGAAGGCTGGGGCCATCATTTCCGATGTCGGGTCGGTCAAGGCTGCGGTCGTGAAAGCGGTCCAGCCGCATCTCTCCGCAGAGGCCGCCTTTGTTCCAGCGCATCCGGTCGCGGGGACCGAGCATTCGGGTCCCGATGCCGGTTTTGCGACCCTCTTTTCCGGCCGCTGGTGCATCCTGACGCCGCCGCCGGACGCGCCTGCCGAGGCGGTGGCGAAGGTCGGCGCCTTCTGGGAGGCGATCGGCTCGAAGGTGGAGATCATGACTCCGGAGCATCATGATCTGGTGCTGGCGGTCACCAGCCATGTTCCCCACCTTATCGCCTACAACATCGTCGGCACGGCCGACGATCTTGAGACAGTGACCAAGGGCGAGGTGATCAAGTTTTCGGCCGGCGGCTTCCGCGATTTCACCCGCATCGCGGCTTCCGATCCCACGATGTGGCGCGATGTGTTCCTGCATAACCGGGAGGCGGTGCTGGAGGTGCTGGGCCGCTTTCAGGAGGATCTGTTCTCCCTCCAGCGCGCGATCCGCTGGGGCGAGGGCGACAAGCTGTTCGATCTCTTCACACGCACCCGCGCCATTCGCCGCGGCATCATCCAGATGGGCCAGGAAACGGCCGAACCCGACTTCGGACGCGTGAAAAAGACTTGAAGCTTGTCGTTTGAAGCGGATTTCGGCTTCGCTAGTGGAGCGAATTTGACATTCGCATCCCGCGTGACATCGGGCGTCGGAGCGAATGTCAAATTCAAAAGCTCCACTAGAATCATAGACTTGCTAGTGGTCCCTTTGATTCCGACATTTGCTCGCAGCGTGATATCAAG
>JADCCX010000073.1 GCA_020252485.1 Methylocystis sp. | reverse complement strand
TCCGAACCCGGCCCCTGGCGCACGAGCCGCACGCCGTATCTCCGCGATGTGATGGATGCGTTGTCCGCGGTGCATCCGGCGCGGCGGATTGTGTTCATGAAGGGCGCGCAGGTGGGCGCGACCGAGGCAGGCAATAACTGGCTCGGCTATATCCTTCATCACGTGCCAGCGCCGGTGCTGGCAGTGCAGCCCACTGTGGAACTGGCCAAGCGTTTCTCGCGCCAACGCATTGACCCATTGCTGGAGGAAACACCGGCGCTGCGGGAACGCGTGGCGCCGGCCCGCGCGCGGGACAGCGGCAATACGATGCTGTCCAAGGAATTCCCTGGCGGCATTCTGGTACTTACCGGCGCAAATAGTGCGGTCGGGCTGCGTTCCATGCCGGCCAGGTTTCTGTTTCTGGACGAGGTAGACGCCTATCCCGGTGACATCGAAGGCGAAGGCGATCCGATTGCATTGGCCGAGGCCCGGGCGCGCACATTCGGCTGGCGCAGGAAAGCCTTTCTGGTCTCAACGCCAACCATTGCCGGGCGCAGCCGGATTGAACGGGAATATGCTGCCTCCGACCAGCGACGCTTTTTCCTGCCCTGTCCGCAGTGCGGCGCAATGCAATGGCTGAAATTCGAAAGCCTGATCTGGGAGAAAGGCGACCCGCGCAGCGTGCGCTACCATTGCGAGGAATGCGACACGCCGATTGAGGAGCACCACAAGACGGCCATGCTGGCCGCCGGCGAATGGCAGCCGACAGCGGAGGCGGAAAACCCGCATACCATCGGCTTTCATATTTCAGCGCTCTATTCGCCCGTTGGCTGGCTGTCCTGGGAGCAGATCGCGCGTGATTGGGAGGCAGCCCAGGGCAAGGCCGAGGATCTGAAAACCTTCCGCAACACCGTACTCGGCGAGACCTGGCAGGATCGTGGTGAGGCACCGGATTGGGAACGCCTGGTGGAACGGCGCGAGGATTTCCGGCTTGGCGTGGTGGCGCATGACGCACTGGTGCTGACGGCGGGCGTCGATGTGCAGGATGATCGGCTGGAATGCGATATCTGGGCCTGGGCTGAGGGTTATTCCTCCTGGCTGGTGGATCACATTGTCATTGCAGGCAGCCCGCGTGAACGCGCGCCCTGGGATGCGCTGGCGGAGTTGCTGGCGCGGGATTGGCCGCGCGCAAATGGCGGCGCGATACGTATCGCCAAGGCCTGCGTTGATACGGGCGGACGCGATACGGCGGCGGTCTATGGCCACCTGCGCCGACTGCGCGATCCGCGCATTGCGCCGACCAAGGGGGTTGATGGTTGGAACCGCGCGCAGCCGGTGCAGGGCCCAACGCCTGTCGATGCGCTGGTGGATGGGCGGAAGCTGCGGCGCGGCTTGAAGCTTTGGACGGTGTCGGTCTCCACCTGGAAGGTTGATCTCTATCGCCGGCTTTGGCTCGGGCGTGGTGAAGCAGCGGAATTCCCGCCCGGCTGGGTGCATTTGCCGCAGGGGATCGAGGTTGAATGGGTCAAGCAGCTAGTGGCCGAGCAGCTGCATCAGGTGAAAGACCGGCGTGGCTTCATCCGCCAGGAATGGGCAAAGCTGCGCGATCGGAATGAGGCACTGGATTGCGCGGTGCTGGCGCGCGCGGCGCTGTGGTTGCTGGGCGCGGATCGGTATGGGGAGCGGTTTTGGCAGAGGCTGCGCGAGGATATCGCGAATGCGCCGGTGGATGTGCCGCAGACTGAGACCGCCGCGTCGTTGCCTACACCAGCGAACCTGGAGCCTCCGCCACTGATGCGCCCGCCCGGTTGGTTGGCACCGCGTGGCAATTGGCTGCGCTGATTACTTTCGGGAGGAAATCATGAGTAACGGGGAACTCCACGCGCGTGAGCGCGAGGATCTGTCGCTGCATGTCGAGCGCTGTGCGGAGCGCTACACGGCGGTGCGCGCCGAAATCTGCGGCCTGCGCAAGCAGACGCGCCGGATTGAGGGCGCGATCTGGGGCATCGTCGCGGTGCTGGTCGCGCTTGGCGCGGGTGGGGCGCAGATCCTGCCGATCCTGCGCGCACTGGCGCGCGGCGCGGGCGGGTGATCAGCCTTGGACCCCGCAACCCTCGCCTGGGCGCTGGCGCAGCCTGCCGGCAGCCGCGCCGCCGTGCTGGCCTCCGGCTATACCGGCGGCGTCACGCGCGTGACCTTCGAGGGCCGCACCGTCGAATACCGCAGCCTGGATGAATTGGGCCGCGCCATCGCCGCCCTTTACGGCGCGGAGAATGCCACCGCACGTCGGCCGGGCGTCACACTCGCCAGTTTCACAAGGAACGCATGATGGAACAGACGCATTGGCAACCCGCCACGCTGGCGGCAGCGCTTAGCGTGCCGGAGGAAGCGTTCCGCGCCTTCGCCCGGCTGCGCCAGATCGCCTGGGAGAAGGAGCTCTCGCCTTCCGAAGCCGCAAGCCTTGCACTCGCCTGGGTAGCTGCGGATCGCGCGGCCTGCCATGGCGCAATCGCCGAAGCCGCCGGTGCGCTGCTTGATGCCGTGACCGAGGCCCCCACCGAATGAAGCTTCACCTGCGCGCTGCGTGGCAGGCCCTCCGGGGTTATGCGGCCGCGCAGGAGAACCGCGCATCGACCTGGTCGCCCTCGGGCGGAAGCGCGAATGGCGAGGTCGGCATGGCCGCCGCCAGCGTCGCAAGGCGCGCACGCGACGCTGTGCGCAATGACCCCTATGCCGCGCGCATCGTGGATCTCTGGACCGGCAATGCTGTCGGTGCTGGCATCACGACCCGCTGGCCAGAGACGGCGCATGGCACAGCCTGGCTGTCCTGGGTGGATAGCACCGCCTGCGACGCCGAGGACAAGCTCGATCTCTACGGCCTGCAGGCGCTGGCCATGCGTGCCGTCGTCGAAAGCGGCGAATGCTTCATCCGGCTGCTGACCGTGCCGACATCGCCGCGGAACCCGATCGGCCTCAGCTTGCAGGTGTTGGAAAGCGATCACCTGGATACGGCGCGCAATGGCGTGGTGAATGGAGCGCCGACCATCCAGGGCATCGCGCTTGGGAATTTT
>JADCCX010000072.1 GCA_020252485.1 Methylocystis sp. | reverse complement strand
GCAGAACCCTGGCGAGGTGTTCGCCGACAGCGCCTATCGCGGCCAGGTCTTTGCCGAGGCCGTGCGCGCCAGGGGCGGAACGCCGCGCATCGTCGCCACCGCCATGTGGGGACGCGATGAGCAGGAAACGCTGGGCAGGCTGAAGGCGCACAACCGCCCGATCCATCAGGTTCGCGGCAGGATCGAAAAGATATTCGGAACCTGGAAGCGAAGTTATGGCCTCAGGCGCATGCGATGGCGGGGCATCGCCAAGGCAACCGCCCAGGTCCCGCTCACCGCCATCGCCTACAACCTCAAGCGTTCCCTGACGATCACAACCCAGCCAGCCTGAAAAAGAACGGACCAGCGGACGATCAATCATCTCGCAGGGCGCTGACGAGCTTTATCAAGCCGTTGATCTAAAATGAAAAATCAACCCGCGCACAGGTCTCCTAGCGCGGACTCCGATCTGATTGAGTTATGCCGTGCGCTCTAAGGCGGGTTGCAGGAAAGCCACGTCTGCGAGCCAATCGGCTCCAAGGGATCCCGCAATAGACCCGATATCCTGTAGACCGCAATGCTTTCGAGCGGCGTTCCAAGGACATTGCGGGTCAGCGTCGCCACAAGCGTCACCTCGCGATAGAGCGCTTCAAGCTTGACCCTTTCGTCACGCCGCGCCTCCGCGACATAGAGGCCGGCGGCCATGAGCCGCTCCCGGTCCGGGTCCGGCATCATCACATAACGGATACGCTTGGTGAGCGGAATGACGGGCAAGTCGGTTTGGCGCAAGCCAAAGGCGAGCTGGCCAGTCATGCCATAGCTGGTGGTCGCCACGAAGGCTGCACCTTGCCGCGCTGCAATCCGTTCGACATCGCCGGCAACTTCTGGCCAGCCACGCAACCGGAACGTCGGATCCTTGCGGGCAAACCTGCCGGTAAAGGCGTCGACAGCGTGAAATTGCACTAAAATTCCCAGTGTAAGCCCGGATACGATCGCGCCAATGGCAACGCGGCGCCAGATCCGGTCCGTCTGGCCGCCGATGAACACTGCCGCCATGACGCAGGCTGCCGGGAACAGCGGCGCCGGCCAGTTGACCTGTACACGGGAATGGAGCGAGTGGACCAAGAGATAGGCCAGGAACGGCAGCGAGGTCAAAAGCAGCATTCCGGCTGCCTCGTCCCCCCGACGCAGACGCCACATCAGCATCACACTCCCAGCGGCCGCAGGGACAGCGATCAGCGGGTTTAGCAGGCCGAAAAAAGCGCCAAGAAACTCGAAGATATACTTGCTAGTCAAGCCGTCGCCCCGCCCGGCACGTCCGAACTGCTTGTAGAAAGAGACCCAGTCGTAGGCGTGGTTCCAGAGAAGCACAGGGGTGAACAAGGCAATCGCCAGAGCACCGCCCAGCCACAATTGCCAGCAATAGAACCAGCGCCGCGCCGAAGGGACGGCTATCAGCCAAAGCACGATGCCCGTCCCAAGAAAGAGAGCGGAATACTTCGACAGGAGGCCACAACCGGCGAACACGCCTACGGCAAGCCACCAGTCGGCCCGCCCGGAAACCTGCAGCTCCGCCAGAGCCCAAAGCGTCAGGCCCCAGAACAGCACCGAGGGTGTATCCGGCGTGATCAAGATCCCGCCAACGCCGATGAGCGGCGCCGCATTGAGGAACAACACCGAAAGGCCCGCGACCTTGCGGTCAAACAGGATATCCGCCGTCCGCCACAGCGCCAGCGATCCGACTGCCGCCGACAGCACGCCAACCAAGCGAAGGCCCAGCGCCGTGTCGCCGGCGATCGCCTGGCCGAGGAAGATCCACCAGGCGACGATCGGCGGATGGTCATAGTAGCCGCTGGCCGGAAACAGGCCCCATAGTCGATAATAGGCCTCGTCTTCGATAAGGCCGGCGCTGGCCGCGCTCCACAAGCGGAACATGGTCAGAAGCACGACGACAACCAAAAGCGACCGCGGCGCGAGCCAAACTGGCAGTTCGCCGGCGCCATGGTCCCGAGCGGCAATTCCGGCGCGCGGGCCGCTCATGGCTTGCGCCAGGTGAGGACCGACGAGGCGGTGTAGTTCCAGACTGCGCCCATGGCCGCACCCGCCGTACCGGCCAGCCACCAGACCGCCTCGCTCTGGTAGATCATGTTGGCGACACCAACATTGGCCAGCACGCCGACGCTGCACGCCGCGTAGAACGTCAGGAGACCCCGAAGCATCGCAAGGCCGGAGAGGCGGCGATCCCGATATGTCAGTCGGTTGTTGAGCGCAAAATTGGTCGTCATCGCGACAAAGGTCGCCAGCGTCTGCGCCATGTTGAAATCAAGCCCCAGCCCGATCATGGAGCCACGCAGCGCCAACAGATGCACCAGCACACCGCTGGCCCCCACCAGCAAGAACATCAGGAAGCGGACCGACACAAGGTCGCCAAAATACTTGGACACCAGCAAACCCAGGTAATCGAACGTCACGAGCGTATCGAGCTTGCTCTCGCCCTCGCGCCGCTCGCGGAAAACAAAGGGAAACTCGACAATGCGCAGGCGACCTTCGCCGCTCGCCACGATGTCGAGCAGGATCTTGAAGCCTTGCGCCGACAGTTTCGGCGCCAGCTCGTCGACAATCGGACGGCGCAGCATGAAGAACCCGCTCATCGGGTCGGTCAGGGTCACCTTCAGCAGCCTCTGCGCCAGGGCATTGGCGAGGTTGGAGCCTGCAGCGCGGACTTTTGAGAGACCCTCGCCAATGGCCCCGCCTTCGGCCCTGCGGCTCGCCACTGCCAAATCCAGGTCACCTGCCTTCAGGGCGGCCAGCATCTTCGGCAGCAAGGTCTCGTCGTGCTGCAGGTCAGCATCCATCACTGCGACAAACGGGGCTGAGGACGAAAGCATGCCCTCGATGCAGGCGCCTGCCAGGCCACGTCGGCCGATCCGGCGGATGACACGCACGCGCGGATCCGTTGCGGCAATCCCGTGGGCTACCGCGGCGGTTCCATCGGGCGAATTGTCATCGACAAAGACCACCTCAAAGGCAATTCCGGCCAGCGCCCTGCGCAGGGCCGCCACGATCAAGGGTACATTCGCGCGCTCATTATAGGTGGGCAAGATGACAGTCAGTTCGGGAACCGCCAGGGTTGCAGCGGGGACCGGGGCAGCCTCGGCGCCAGCCTCATGCAGGGAAAGAACTTCCATAGCGCTCGGGTTCCGAACGTTAGGTGGGATATTCAGGGCTAGGCGCCGCACCGTTCCTTGCCCGGAAGCGCGCAGCCTGGCTTGTTAAGGTGTCGATTGCTTTCATCATCGATCGGAAAGCTCGGCCGGATCAAGCATGGGTAGCTCGAGGCGCGCCGTTCCATCGCTCTCAACCTGCGTGACGATGCGCTTGGCGGAGCCCGCGAGGCTCGGATCGATGTCGAAGCCGCTGGCCATGTCCCAACGCGGCACATTCGATCCCTGAAGCACCAGGCCGAGGCGTTCGCCAGCCTTCAGGTAATGCGCGGTGCTGCCCAACGAAATCGAGATTGGAACCGCTTCGTTCGCTTTCAGTGGTGTTGGGGCTGCGCGTCCGGCCCGATAACGGGCGCGGAACAAGGTTTCGAGGAGCTGCCTCGGCTTCCCGACGACGTCGAGGGCGATCAGCCTTGCGACGATATCGGCATCCTCCGCGTCCGTACGGATTGATGTATGGAGAGTCACCTTGCCGAGCAAAACGGCATCGCTCGAGAGCTGCGGGCCCAGGCGCACAACGCGTCCGTTGCCATCGACGGGCAAGCCCGACATCTCGGAACCGGCTGGCACCACAAGATTTCGTCCAGCCTCGGTCGGAACAGCCTCCTCGATGTCGGTCACGATCGTGCCGATGCGGCCCGATGTCCTCTCTTGGGGCGACAGTGCGTCTTTGTTTAGGAACAGCGTCCACGGCCTGGGGGCTTTTGGGGGCCATGTATCGCTTTCGAAAAGGCGATCCGCTGGCCCGTTCTCAACCATATAGCGGACTGCCGGCTTCGAACGCTTGTCCAACCAGTCGAGGAAGGCCGTCTCGAGCCCGGCGGCAGCCCAAGTCTCCGGATTGTCAATATCGTAGTGCGATCCGTTCAGGACGATCAGGCTTTGATCGCCCTTCGCGCGGTTGAAGGCATCAACCGTGCAGTCGAGGAAGGTATCCTGCCAAAGACCGACATGCGTGACAGGAACTTCAATGTCGACCGCAGCGTCAAAGTAGCGCGAACGTTCGCCATAGCCGGCTTCCCCGATGAAGGCGGCCCAGTTCGGCTGAATCGAAGCCACAGGATCGAAGGCTGCGAGCGGCCGCTGCATCAACGCCGTACCGTCGCCGCCGAACATGCGGTCAAGGAGGGCCTTGGACTTGACGCGCACGCCGGCTTTGTCGACCCCGCGCGCAGCCATGTCCTTGAGGTTCTGTGCACCGCTATCCCACGCCTGCTGGATGATCCATGGAGCAAGCACCTCCATCTGAAGGCCGCCAGTGTCTCGGATCACACCTTGCTTGAGCAAATTGGCGCATGAGGCCTGGAAGAAAGCGCCGGTCAGACCAGCGGGGCGCTCGGCCGCCATCAAATACCCGGAAAACCCATCAGCAGAGTCGCCCGTCACGCGGAATGTGCCATCGCTCCATTCCTGGCTGATGATCCAACGCGCAAAGGCCCTGCCATCCGCGCGGTCAGCCTGAAAGAGCATGTCGATGCCTTCCGAGTTGCCCCGGCCCCGCGTGTTCTGCTGGACGATCGCGTAGCCTCGCTTCAGGGCGGGCGCCCATGTCGCGAGAATTTCCTCTGCGGTGGCGTCTTTTTTTAGCTGAACGGCTCCGGGCGGTGACGTAGGCAGACCGTAGGGGCTACGCACGACAATCGCCGGGAACGGGCCTGCCCCGTCAGGGAGCAGCACGATCGTGCTTAGGCGGACGCCATCGGCCATGGGAACCTTGACCTCAAGGGGCGCAGCGTTGGCGAATGTGGCGCCGAGCACAAAACAGATCGTGGCTAGGCTGACGCGTTTATCGTTCTGCATGGAAATCGCGGTTTGGATTGTTGAAGTCACCGATTATCCATACAGCGCTGTTTCCCGGTGCGCAAAGCTTCATGCACGAACAGGCACGCTGCGCGCACGAACCGCCATCGGACGAGGGTTGGGAGATGATGTATCGTCGGCTGTGGCGATCGGCCGCTTTTCATCACAGCGACGCGTTCTATCTCGACGGGTCCCCGGGGCGGCGATAATGTCCCGCACAGCAAAGGACGTTCGAAATGGGTTCCGCACTGAAGCGCATCCTGGCGATGGTGGATCCGCGGGCCTCTTGGCTCCAATATCTCATCTGCGCGTGGATCCTGCTCTCTCTCGGCTTCGTCATCCTCGATCCGTCGGCATCACGCGGCCTGGGCTTCTTTCTGCGCCTTCTTTTCTGGCTCGCCCATGTCGGTGGCGGCATCATCGTACTTGAGGCCGTTCAGATTGCACTCGGAAGGACAGCCTTGGTCGATCGGCTACATCCCTGGGCGCAGGTACTTCTGGCTGGTGTCATCGGCGGGTTCTTTCTGTCAGCGTTTTCGTTCTTCGTACTCGACCCGCTCTTTGCGCGCTTCGGATCCGAGGCAGGGGATGATGGCTCCACCTTAACCGAATTCGTCTCGGAGCTCGGTTTCAGCGCCGGTGCTGCGGTCCTGTTCTGGCTGCTGCTGAACGGGCCACGCCTGTTGACGATCGCCAATCAGCAAGAAACGGATCGAACTCTTGCTGCGTCAGATCCGGAAGATGTTCAGTCTTTGAAGACGGAAGACCGTGACAATACTGAACTGCAGCAACTCCTTAAGAAGCTTCCGCCCTCGATCGGGATCGATCTTGTCGCCCTGAGCGCCGAACTGCATCACCTCAGAGTGTACACCGTGAAGGGCAACGCCCTAATCCTGATGTCGTTCGGAAAGGCGATCCAGGCGGTTATGAGGGTCAGAGGCGTGGCTATTCATCGATCCCATTGGGTTGCGGTGGACCATATCGATGAAGTGCAGACGCAAGGCGGACGCGTACTTTGCCGAATGTCTACCGGCTTGGTGTTGCCGGTGAGTCGGTCGGGGAGGGCTCCGCTTAAGCTCGCTGACGAAGAACGCAGGCTGGAGCAAGCAGGACGAGATGCGGCCCTGCTTCGCGCCAGGCGTAAAGATAGCCGCACACCGTCGAGACAGGCGGGAAACACTGCCGCAGCATCCGCCACTGGCAACCACCCGAGGCAATGAACAGGATCGCCTCCACCACGTCGCGCATATCCGTCGTCCGCGGCCGTCCGCCGCCAATCTCGGGCCCATCATTCCGCCCTCGGGAGCCATGTTTGGCTATGCTTTCATGGCCGGGCCAACAGTCTCGGCCGGCGCCATATTCATGGCGGGCATCGTTCCGGGCCTCATCCTCGTCACCGCGATGATGGCGCTGGTCTCCTTCATCGCCTGGAAGCGCGATTTCCCTTTGGCGGGCGAGGCGTTCTCGCTGCGCCGCATCGCCCATGAGCTGAAGCGGTCGTTCCTCATCTTCCTGATGCCGGTGGTGGTGATCGGCGGCATCATCGTCGGCGCCTTCACGGCAACCAAGGGCTCCGCCATCGCCGTTGTCTTCGCGCTGCTGATCGGCTTCTTCGTGGCGAACTCCCCAGTTGAAAACCGATTCGCATCAAATCCAGTCAGCGTTCCCGACCTGCCTGCTGCACCATTTCAACGACAGGCGACAGGATATACTCCAGGATGCGGCGCTGACCGGTCTTGATTTCAGCAGTGACGGCCATGCCGGGGGACAGGGGCACCTGCCGCCCGTCGGCCGCGACGTGGGTCGCGACCGTCGAAAGGACAACCGGAAAAACCAGCGATCGAACACGCTCGGCGCCAGCTTGTGGTTTGCCTTGGGCTGGCCGGGCGGGGTCAGCTTCGTTCTGTCGGGCCTCGG
>JADCCX010000071.1 GCA_020252485.1 Methylocystis sp. | reverse complement strand
TGTAACCCGCCTCGAACTCCCGCTCCGCCGTGGCCATGGAATCGTGACTGCTCTTGAGCCGCGCCAAGCTGATGAGCGACCGCGCATAGCGCGAGGTCGCAACCGGGTCATTACTGGCCTCTGTCAGAAGCCGCTGATAGAATGGCAACAGGGTTTCCAACAGCGCACGCTGCATCGGCTCTAGCGAGGCGATATCAGAATAGTCAGGTAACGTGAGTACGCGCGTCGCGGAATCGAGCATCCCTTGGGATAAACCTAGGCTGCGCGCAACCGCCTGGCGTTGCCTTTCAGCCTCCGCTTGCTCATCCCGGGCTTGCTGCCAAAACCAGCCCGCCCCTCCCGCGGCCCCTATCGAGACCAGCGCAAACAACGCGAACACCATCGCCCGCCGCTTAGCCTTGCGCAGTTCCTGTTGCAGTGAATCAGACGAGCGCACCACGAAGTCGCGCAACGCCTCGGGCAGCGCCGCGCCATGCGCGGTGACCAGCGCTTGCGCTCCTTCGAGCAGCCCTCCGCGCAGCAGGTCCGCCTCGCGCTCGCCGCCCGCCTCCCAGTCGCGCTGCGCCTGTTCCACCCGCGGCTTGGCCCGCAGCGGCTCCGGCGCCAGGATCGCCGCCGCCCGCGTCCAATTGCGCAGCAGCGCCTCATGCGCCACCCGCACCCAGATCTGGCGGGTGCCATCCGGCGCTTCCCGACCATCGGTCAGCAGCAGCCGGCCTTCCACCATCAGCGCCAGCAGCGCCTCCCGCGCCGGCGTATCAGCCAAGACCGCCGCTGGCGCCTCCCGCGCCAATACGCGCCCCTCCTCCGTGACGCCGCCGACCAAGCCGAGCAGCAGTGCCGGCAGTTCTGCCGCCGCGGCGGGATCGGCCCTGGCAAAGACCTCCTCGGCTTGCTTGTCTACCACACCGCCCAAGCCACCAAATTCGCGATAGGCGCGGAACGTCATGGTGTCGCTGTCGCGGTCGCGCTCCTCAAATAGCCGCGAAAGGGTCATCTGCAGCAGCGGCAGAGCGTCCGCGCTGGTTACGGCGCGGCGCAGTTCATCAGCAAGGTCCCGGCCCTCGGCGTCACGCTCGAAGTGCAGGCGGGAACGTCGCGCCGGCTCGCGAATCACCGCCTCCAGCTCAGCGCCCTCCGGCGGTATCAGGTCCTGTGTGGCGCCGTCGCGCTTCAGTGCCAGCAGCAGCGGTTGTTCCAGCAGCCCGGCGTAGCGATCGTCGCGCAGTGTTGCCAGCACCCAGGCATCACCGCCGCGCGCCAGTGCGGCCACCGCCGCGGCGAAGGCGGCGCGCTCCTCAGGCGTGGCAGCGAAGGCTTCCTCAAGCTGGTCCGCCAGCAGCAGCAGTTTCAGGCGACGCGGTGTCGTCGCCTTTGTTGCTGCGTTGGTCAGCGCGGCCTTCACCGAATTCGCCGCGGCCTCCGCATGGCCGCGCACTGTCGCGCACCAGACAGCCGGTGTGGGGGTGCCGGTTTCCGCCAGTTCCGGCAATGCCGCGAACAAGGCGCGCGCCAGCGCCGCCAGCGGGTCCTGGCCCGGCCGGAAAATTGCTTCGCGCCAGCCATCCACCCCGGGCGCCGCGCCCGCCTTGTTGAGCCGCGGCAATAGCCCGGCCCGCGCCAGTGAGGATTTCCCCGCCCCGCTGGCGCCCAGCAACAGCAGGAAGGCACAGCCCCGCTGCGCTGCCGCGCGCAGATCCTGCAGGCAAAGCTCCAGCACCTGGTCGCGGCCGCAGAATACCGGGGCATACTCGGCGCCATAGGCTTCAAAGCCGGGATAGGGCGTGCGGTCCCGGCCATCCGGGTCCCGGATGCGCCAGACCACGCCGTCGGCGCCGTGGCCGCGCTCGGCCAGCCAGGCGCGCAGGTGCTGTTCCAGCAATCTCTCGAATTCGTCAGGGTCGGAGAAGCTATTGAAGGCGGCCTTGAAGGCGCCGGTCTTGGTGAACTGCCAGCGGCGCCTGATCGCCTCCATCAGTCCCAAGTTGCGCGCGAGTTCAGCGGCCTCGGCATGGCTCGGCGCGGTGAGCGGTGGCGCATTCTTCTGGAACAGCGCGACGTCCGGCAGTTGGGCATGCCGGCGTAAATCCAGCGCGGTTTCGATCTCGAACACCGTGCCGCTCTCATAGGGCTCGCCGGTTTCGGGCCGGGCGTAGCGCGCCGCGTCCAGCGCACTGCCGATGCGGTTCCACAGGATTCCGATCACCAGATCGCAGGTGGCGGTCGCCTCAATCTGCGCCTGGAAATCGTCATGGGCGCCGTAGGTTTTCTGCTCCCAGGCGATGGGGTGCAGCCGCAATCGGCCTTCGTATTCGCCGTTCAGCCGCGCTATCACCGCCAGCCCGCGTGCCCTTTCCGGCGCAACATCACCGGGGGAGGAGATGAAGATGCGAAGCTCAGGGACCTCTTCGGGCGACACGGCGGCTTCTCACGGCAGCAACGAATACAGTTTCGCGGCCGGTACCGGTTGAGTCAAGCGCAAAGCGCGCGCCGGCCCTTGCCGTGCTGGCGAACGTTCTGCTTGGATCATGCCGAATGATTCGTGACCCCACCCTGTTCATCCTTGTGCCGCTGGGCGTGCTGGCCTTCGTGCTGGGCTTCTGGGGCTTCTCGCTGCAACAGCCCTGGTGGGGCCGGGCGGAGGGCTGGGCGATCGCCTTCGGCCATGTCTTCCGTACGCTCGATCTGGTGCGCGCCGGCGGCGGCTTCGCGCCCAATGTGCAACTGCCGTTGCCGCTGGAACTCGCGCGCATCGCGCTGCCGCTTTGCGCGCTACTCATCGCCTTCCGCGCGGCCCTCCTCGGGCTGCGGCGGGATGCCCGAACCGCGCTGCTGCGACGCGCCCGCGACCATGTCGTCGTCACCGGGCCGGGTGGCCAGGCACGCCAGGCGGCGCTGCGTCTGGCCGCCGGCCCGCATCGCGTGGTGCTGCTCGAACCCGGCGTGCCGGAGCCCGAGGCGCTGGCGCTGGAACGCGCTGGCGTCCTCACCCTCGGGCTCGACTCCAGCGCCGATGAATCGCTCGTCCAGGCCGGCGTCGTACGCGCTGCGCATCTGGTGGCGCTGTCGGACGACGAGGCCACGAATGTCGAGGTGGCGCTCAAGGCCCGTAGGCTGCGCGAAGCGGCACCGCGGCATGGCGTGCTGACAGTCACCGCCGGTGTCGGCGGCGGCCCGCTGTATCGGCGACTGCAAGCCGATCCGATGTTGCGCCTGTCGGGTCCCGGCGCGCGGCTGCGCCTGCTCGACCGGCGCGCCGCCGGCCTGCGCGCGCTGTTCCGCCAGCCGTCGGTGCAGGCCGCGCTGGCGCGCCCGGGTAGCGCGCGCAACTTGCTCGCGGTGGTAGGCCTGGGCGAGACGGGGCTCGCCGCCGCCGCGACACTGGCGCGCTACAATGTCGCGCCGCCCGGGCTCGGTTCCCGCATCATCGGCTTCGATCGGGACGCAACCTGCGCAGTGCCCTTGCAGGCGATCGGCGCGGCATCGGAAGCGGAGACGCTGCTCCGCCCGGTGGCGATCGGCGCGCCGGCTGCGCTGGACGACGCGGCGCAGGCGGTGTTGCGCGAAGGCGTGCCGGTGCTGGTTGTGGTTGCGCTGGCCGAGGACGATCTGGCGCTGGCCGCCGCGCTGGATCTGCGCCGCGCGCTAGACATGGCGGGCCACGCTGCGCCGGTGGCGGTGCAGCTCCGCCGCGCGGCGGCGCTGGGCGATCTGCTGGCGGCGGAGCGGCCGGGCGGCCTGCTGCCCTTCGGCCAGGACGATGTGCTGTTCGCGCCCGAAACCTTCCTGCCCGACGCGCTGGACGATGCGGCGGAGGCGATGCATGCGGCCTACCTGCGCGGTGGCCCGAGCGGCCCGGCCGCAGTGCCCTGGGATGCGCTGCCCGAATGGTATCGGCTAGGCAACCGCGACGCCGCCGATTTCCTACCGATCGCCCTGGCCAGCGAGGGCTTCGCGCTAAGCCGCCGCTCCCTCGGCGCGCCACCCGGCAGTTTGCCGTCGCCGCCTGCTTTGGAGCGCATGGCCGCGCTGGATCATCGCCGCTGGCTGGCACTGCACCGCCAGCGCGGTTGGGAGGCCGGGCCGCAGCGCGACGTGGCCGCGCGCCGGCATGAATCTCTGCTGCCCTGGGATGCGCTGCCGCCGCCGTTGCAGGCGCGCGGAGCCGCCGAGATGCGCGACCGCCTGAACCATCTGCTACAAACCGGATGGGCGCTGCACGATGCGGAAGAGAATGCGCGTTCCAGCTTGCCGCGCGAGTACGGCCCAGCATAGGATGCTGCCTGCACTAAACGGAGCGTGACCCCTGTCCGGACCATCACCTCATGACGCGACAGTAACGGCGGATGCGGCGCGGGCGGAAATCCGCATCTTCCTGTGCTCCTCCGGCGACATGCTGCCGGAACGCCGTGTCGCGCTGCGGGTCGTCCATGAGATCGCCGAGGCAGCGCGCGACAGGGCCAAGATCACCGTCTATCGCTGGGAGGATTCGCTCCGCGATTTCCGCAGCGACGTTTCCTATCAGGGCAATATTCCGCTGCCCGAAACCTTCGATATCTTCATCGGCTTCCTGCATTCGCGCATCGGCACGCCGCTCTCCGCCGAAACCTATCGGGCGCTGGTGGCGCAGTCCCTCACCGCGCTGGCTGCGCTGGACACAGGCGGCGCCGATGCCGATGACGAACGGCTCTCCGCCCTGAGTGAACGCTTGCCGGCCGCGGCGCTACCGACCGGCACGACTTTCGAAATCCGCAACGCGCTGGACGCTGCCCAGCGCCAGCCCGGCGCCCACGCGCGCCCGGTCTGCTGGCTGGCGATGAACAACGCCAGCACGGAAGCACTGCTGTCGCGTGACGCCGCCATCGCCGATCCGGCCCGACTCACCTGGTATGAGGTGAAGGCCTTCCGCGACGAGATCTCGAGCCGCACCGCCTTCCAGGACTACGGCGAGGGCCGGCCGCGGCGGGAGCAATTGCAGCCCAATGGCCTCGCCGAATTCGAGGACATGCTGCGCGCCTGGCTGACGGCCACGCTGCGCGACACATTCGGCCTCGAACTGCGCTGGCACGGCCGCGCCTATGTCGGCCTGCGCCCCTTCGAGCCGAACGACGCGCCGATCTTCTGCGGCAGGCGCTCCAGCATCGACGCTGCCTTCAGCGAGTTCCGCCGTGCCGTCACCGAGCACGCGCCGCGCCTGATGCTACTGACCGGCCCGTCCGGCGCCGGTAAATCCTCCTTCGCGCGGGCGGGTCTGGTCGGCATGCTGGACCGCACGCGCTTCCATGGCTGGCGCGGTGCCGGCGCGTTGCTGGAGGCGGAGCCGATCCTGTCCTGGCTCCGGCTGATCCTGCGCCCCGCCGAATTGGGCGCGGAGCCCGCCACCGAGCTGCTCGACCGGCTTGGTGCGATGCTGTGGCCGGACCCGTCCGATGCGACACCCGCAGCGCTGCGCGCCGCCGCCGAAACCCTGGCCGCGCAACCCTGCGACACGCCGGAGGCGCTGCCGCCGCCGGGCGTGCTCGCACCCATCATCGCCACACTCCAGGCCCGGCTGCGCCGCGACGGGCTGGCTGGGCTGTTCATCCTGCTCGACCAGGCGGAGGAGGTATTCGGCTTGGCCGAACCACCGGCGATACGGCGACTGATGGCGCTGCTGCGCGGCTTGGCGGCGGATGCGCCCGCCAATATCTGGGTCTGCGTCGCGGTGGCCGACCAGTGGCGCGACCATCTGCGCAGTGCCGGGCTGATGGCGGCGCTGGAAGGCGCGATGCGCTTCGACCTGCCGCCGGTGCGCGGGACGGAGATCAGCGAGATCATCGAAACCCCCGCGCGCGACGCCGGGCTGTCCTTCGAACAGAACGCCGCCGGTGTCAGCCTGGCCCGTCGCATCGCCGCAGATCTGGCGGCGCTGTCACTGCACAGCGAAGCCCCGCTGCCGCTGCTGCAGGTGACGCTGGCGCGGCTCGAGGATGCGCAGACCAACCGCGCCGGCCAGCGCCTGCTGACCTTTGCGGCCTATGAGGGTTTCGGCGGCGTAGCCGGAGCGATCCGCAACCATGCTTCGCAGGCGCTGGCCACCATGCCGGGTGCGGACCGCGCGGCGGTGCTGGATCGGTTGCTGTTCCGGCTGCTGCAACGCGACCCGGAGGACCGCATCGTCACCCGGCTGGCGCCGCGGGCGGAGCTGGAGGCGGACCCCGAATTGTGGAACGCTGCGGCGCATCTGCTGGCGCCGGAACACCGGCTGCTGCAAGGCAGCGGTGGGGCGGAGGACCGGGCACTGATCAGGTTGGCGCATGACGTGCTGTTGGAACATGCGGCGGATGTGGCCGGGTTTATCGCCCGGCACCGCGACGACCTGATCCTGCTGGACAATCTGCGCCAGGAGGCGATGGCCTGGGAGCGGCGCGTGGCAGCGGAGCGGAACCTGCCGCCCGGGCAGCGGAGTGCGGGGGACCTGCTGTCGCGGGACCGTGCTTCGCTGAAGCGCCTGGAGGAGCTGCTGCGGTGCCAGCGGGTGGGTAAGGCGGATGTACTGCGGCGCTACGCGGACACGTGCTTCGGCGCGTTGGACCGCGTGGCGCGGCAGGAGCGCCAGCGAAAGGGCTGGGCGAAGGCGGCGGTCGCGGCGCTCGCTTTATTCGCCGGCGTGGCGGGCTGGCAGTGGCTGGAGGCGAAGTACGAAGCGGAGAACGCCGAGAAGGCGCGGGACCGTGCCGAACTGGCCCGCGCCGACGCCGACCGGGCCGCGGCATTGGCCGAAGAACGGCGCGCCGAGGCCGTACGTCAAGGGGGAATGGCACAACTTAGCTACCAGACCGCGATCGATTCTCTGGCGCGAATGGTCGGTGACATCCGCTGCCGCATTCCCCTTGGGACTAGAACGTCCTACGACGATACCTGTGTCGACCGGGAACTTATTAGTGCAACAACGGCGCAGCAATTGGCCGAGTTTCCACTAGGCGCCTTCAATCAGCTCGATCAGCTCGAAGATTTTCGCCAAAGCGCGACCGTGAACCAAAGCAGGGCCGACTTGTTTGGTAGGATCCGGGAAATATTCTCGCAGACAGGAGACCTGGACAAAGCCATCTACGCCGGCCGCCTCGAAATCCAGGCATTGAGAGAGTTGTTTGACAGTAAACAAGACCAAACCAATGCTCGCGCTTTGGTGAATTCAATAATTGGGCTTGTGAGATTGGTTCAGGTGAGCAGCAGTACAAGCTCAGACTGGCCTGATCTAGTTGATGGAGCTCGCCAAGTCGCCTATCGCTTCCGGCGTGAGGCTACCAACCAGGATGATCGCCGAAGGTGGCAGGAGCAACTATCGCAAATCTATTTCACAATGTCAGATGGATATATTCTACAGAGGCATTTTCCAGACGCCAACAGGTTTGCCCAGGCAGCATTTAGCGAAATCGCAGAATTAGAGAATGCATCCAATTTTCGCTTATTGCGCCAGCGAGCAATCGGCCTAGGTAGGCTCTCGGACACATTCGTGCCGCTGGGAATTGAAGGTCGCGCTATCGAGTTAATGCAGGAAAATGTTGTGCTATCTCGAGGTATCGTCGAGTCTACTGCGGGAAATCCTACTGGGACGCAACATCTTGACGCACGCCGTGGTCTATCAATCGCTCTGGAGCGCCGATCATTTCTTGAAGTTTGGCGCACAGACGGCGACCGGAAAGTAGCTTACGATTTGATCACTGAAGCCTTAAATGCGCTCCCGAGCCTCCACGATGCAGGTGGAACCAGTTCTTGCTTTGCTAGGGTTGAGGAAAAAAATCCGAATTGGCTGCTCACACGATTTTATACTAATATTCAGTATCTTCGTTCCCTTTTGCTTTTTCCTGAGAATGAAGAAAAGCGATATCAATTGCTTGCTGTCTCGTCTTGCATGTTAGAAATTGTGGATAGAATAAAAAATTTAGGTGTTGGAGCTGCGTTAATGCCTGTGATGGCACGGAATGAAGCCGTTGCCAACTATTATCGCGCACACGCACTCAGACTAAATGGAAATTTAAATGCAAGTGCAGAATATTATTCTCGCTGCCGTCAGATTAACTACCCTAGAAATCTTTACTGGCTTCGAAGCGCCGGAGATCAGGATATTCAGCAACTCTGCGCCGATGAGCGATCTCCTGTAATTCAACGTTGATCCGTATCATCTAAACCTGCGTCCATCAGGATCATGGCCATTTCGTATGGCAGGGCGCCCTGCCCATTTCCAACGCGCGGGTGGTCTTTGTACTCGTACAACTTGACAAGATTCACACCGCGAAGTGTGATGCGAGCGGCGCGCGCGACGCGTTTTGCAGACCAGCTGCCGGTGATGGCGGAGCTGCGTGACGCCGAGGCGCTGGCGCGGCGGCCGGGGATCGATGTCGCGCAGGACTGACCGCGTCGCGACCTCGCCCATGCCCATGCCCCGTTACCGCGCCGCGGACTCTCAATGCCCTCGCCTCGTCCCTCGCCCTTGAATCAACCCCCCGCCACGCGGTGCCGCCGCGTGCCCGCACTGCGTCGCTGCTCCGGCAAATCCCGCCGAGCATGACGTCGCCGGGGACGACATCGCCCTCGCCCCCCGCGCCCCCACCGCATCGCAGCCTGGCCGCTTTCGCCCCACGCGTCCCGCTCTGCTTCGCCGCGGCCCCCCTATTGCAACCCACCCAGCCTCTCGACGAACCGCGCCTTCCGCGCATGCCGCTCCTCGATCGCCGCCATCAGCCGGGACAGCCTGCCGCTTGCGTCGCGCGGGTTCAGCGTAGTGGAGAGGGTATGACCGGGGGGCGGGACATCAAAATGGAGCGGGTTGGCTCATCTTCATTTTCCTTGGGTGTACGATGAGCCAGAGATCCTTCGTTATTCAAATCGCCAGTTTGGTCTCATGGGCGCTTACGCGGGCACAACCACGAGAGCCTGAGCAACCAGACCCTAGCTAATGTCTATTACGGCAGGGGGCAGACCATTCTGCTGGAGCCTGCGCGCATCAAGCGCAGAACCATCCAGCAGCGCCGCTTTATGCATCAACAAAACGCAGCCTAACCTTAAACCCAGATGGGCCAGATACTCCGTTAGACAGCGCGCCAATTAGTCTCAAATCATTTGACGACGGACAGTGGCCGTGTGAGCCTAGTTCCTGTCTGCGTAACGTGGCCTTGATCAAGGGCACG
The DNA here is from genome assembly GCA_020252485.1 of Methylocystis sp. GTDB lineage: Bacteria > Pseudomonadota > Alphaproteobacteria > Rhizobiales > Beijerinckiaceae > JADCCX01. The sequence goes on along the minus strand of JADCCX010000071.1, from coordinate 2,291 downwards.
AGATGTGGGACCCGGGAGACCCAAGGCGGGACGACCCCGCCTGGCTGGAGTAGGTGGTGTCTTTGCTAAACATAAACATTCCAGCATTTGTCTCCGCTGTATTTTTGGCGTCTATGGCCACGGCGACAAGCCAGATTGTTTGGACCAGCGCGGCTTTCACTGAGTTCGCCGTAAATGCTGATACCCTCTATCCGGCCCTGTTGGCGGAGGAGATCAGATCGGACATTAAGGCCCTTGCGTCGTTCAGGCCGAGTCGTATTCCAAGCTACCTGCCAGACCTTTTCATCTTCGTGCTGATCGACCTTGCGGTCTGGAGCTGGCGGATCGCGTGGTGGATGTACGGCGCACTCGCGATCTGCATTATGGCAGCGCTCGGCGGCTACATTGCGAGCCTCGCTTTGGGGCAGAGAACTGCGCCGACGATCGCAGTCTTCACGACCCTAATCTGCCTTGCGCTGCTTGTAGGCGTCGCACACTATGAGCACTTTGCCAACTACCGGCAGCTCAACATGTTTGAGCCCCGACTGCCGGTGAATATCCATCTGATGCTGCTGACGCCCGTATTCCAGAGTGGCGCCTTCATCGCCGGTTTGGCTGTAATTGCGCTGGCCTGGCAGACGGCGAACTCGCCCAGGCTGGCTATGGTCGCCGGCCTCACCGTACTCACGGCGATGTCAGTAGCGTCAAACCTCATTTTGGTCGCGCACGCAGTCCTGCCCGCCATCCTAGGTCTGATCCTTGCGGTCCGGCGCAATCATCTTCGTGTAGACGGACGCCATCTTGCATTATCTGCGCTGGCGGTCGGAGCCATTTGTGGCGTAGCCCTTGGCGAAATGGCCGGTCGCGAGGAACTCCCTTTTATCACGCCATCGCAGTTCGGCTCGAACGCCCTGCACGCAGTCAGGGAGCTTCCGAACCAGCCCACAGTGCTTGTGGCGATACTGGCAAGTTTGCCGATGGCTGTTGCTTACCTGAGAATGTCAGTGATCGAAAGACGCTTTGCTCTCCGGGTGCCCGGCGCTTTTCGGTTCTTCCTCACTGCATCTTGCGCCGCCGTTTGCGCAGGACTGCTCCTCGTCCTGCCTCAATACTACATCCCGCTGAGCTGGCGGTATGCGGCGCCACTAGCTTGGTGGCCGCTGATCTGGCTCGCAGGCGTGCTGGTGAGCTGTTTTGCTGCCCGCATACGACAAAGGACAATCACTTTTTCAGCTGGCGCCGCAATCATCGCCTGCGTTGCGACAAGCGGCTCCCTTCGGCCTGCGATTTTCAGCTGGGTTCCCAGCTTGGCTGCATGTCTAGACGAGCTTGACCCTGATACACGCCTTGACGCCGGTCTGGCGGACTACTGGAACGCGCGCCTCCTGTCCGCGGCAAGCGATTGGCGGCGACAGGTCGCCCAACTGAATGGTGATGGATCGGCTGCTTTGTATATTAACAACCCTGAAGAGTTTCTGCAAAGGCGCCACGCGCCCGCAGGACTCTCACCATCTTTTCGTTTCATAGTCATGCAACGTTTGGAACAACTCCCAATCCGTGCCGCATATGGGCCCCCTGATCGCGAATACTTCTGCGGTCAAGATATTTTGTGGATTTTCGAAGCGCCAATAGATGTTAGCGCGATTTTGGCTGTGTCACCCGCCCTGGTCGACTGGACGTTCCGTAGAAACTGAAGGGGCACCGCACGCTCTGTTGGTTGAGCCTCCCATTTCGTTTCAGCTAAGATGTATGCGCGAACCCGGCATACCATTTCCGCGTAACCGCTGTCTTGCCGCCACCTTGTGCATGGGCCTGTTAATGTTGCGATCTGCGCCGCTGACGTGAGCTGGAGGCGGCTGTGGTGGATGATACTGTGACTGAGAGCGCTCGAAAGAGCGCTCCTTCGACTACTCGGCGCTCGGTGGTGGAGGTTGTGACACGCGGCGAGCCTCGGCGGCGCTGGTCTGAGGAGGATCGTGCCCGTATTTTGGCTGAGGCGATGGCGCCGGGTGCCATTGCATCGCATGTGGCCCGCCGCTTTGGTGTTAGCATGGGGCAGTTTTATACATGGCGCAAGGCGATGCTGCTGCGGTCTGCGCCGGTTGGCGTTCCGGCGGTATCGCCCAAGGCGGATTTTGCCGAGGTCCGGCTTTCGGCGCCAAACCCAAAGCCATCTCCGCCGTCGCCGATACCCGCGACTGGGATGATGGAAATCACGCTACCTGGCGGTGCATTGATCCGGGTGGATGCGGCGGTGGATGGTGCGGCCTTGGGGCGCGTTCTTGCGGCGCTTGCTGGCCGATGATTGGCCC
>JADCCX010000070.1 GCA_020252485.1 Methylocystis sp. | reverse complement strand
GCAGCTTACCCCATTCCGGCGGTGTCGCCGGCGTGCCGGAACCGCGCAACGGCACACGCAACCGAATGCGCGGGCGCAAGCCACCGACAATGGCAGGCGAACGATCAAGCGAGCCGGTGAGCTCGTTATTCTCCACCGTGATCGGATCGAAATCGATCTCGCAATCGGCAGCGAGCCAATCCGCATTGGCCGGCGTGCCGCCAATGGCGTCCAGCCCCGGGGTGGTTTCGATTTTTGCTGCCACGGCTGCAAAGCGCATGCGCACGAGATCGAGGCTCATGTCGCGGTTCCTTTCGGGATATGAGGAGAAGGATTGCGGTCAGGCGGACCAGGGGCCGCCATTGGGCCCGATGGCAAGGATGCTGAAGCGGGCGAGGAATTCTCCAGCCGGGAGGGCGGATTCCTCGGTGTCGTAAAGCCGGAATTCGGCGCCCTGTTCCGCGACATCGCCAAGCCCTGGCGCATCGGGCGTCCAGCCGGCGAGCAGCGAGACCAGGCGCGCGTGCAAGACCGACAAGGCTTGCTCGGCGGCAAGGTCACTCGCTGCCGCCGCAAAACCGGAAACCACAAAGCCGATGCGATAATGCGTGCGGCCCGGTTCCTCGGTATCGTCGGCCTCAATCTCCTCACCGCGCAGCACCAGACGCGGGAGGGGCTCGACCTCGGCATCCACGGGAGCACGGCGCGCGCGGTCCAGCGCCACATCGGGCAGGCTGGTGATGATGCGTTCCGCAATGGCGGCCAGCGCGGCTTCGCGGAGCGGTAGCGTGCCACTCATGGCGCACGCGCCAATGTCAGGCGCAAGGATAGGCCAAGCGCATCGGGCTCCACCTCCTCAATGCGCCAGGTCTCGGGTGGCGAGAGACGCCGCAGCAAATCACCCCGCCGTGGCGTGTCGGGCGAGAGGTCCGCGAAACGCAGCACCGCCTCCAGCGCCGCCCCGCGCGCGCCGATGGCGCCGATCTCCTGCGCGGCAGTGGTGAGCATCACGCGCAAGGACCGCCAGGGACCACCCGTCGCCGCGCGCCATTCAGCGGCGACAGCCATGTTGGGATCCGCGAGCAGCGTGGCCATCGCTCCGTCAAAGGCGCTCATCGCTTCAGCACCTCGACAATGCGCGGCAGCGTCTTTTCGGCGGAGCGGCCAATGACGTAACCGCCCAGGCCGATCTCAACGATGTTCCACAATTTCAGCGCCTCAGCCTCACTGATCCCCGGCGCCGACCAGCCGAGCCAGCGAAGCACGATCAAGATGCCAAAGGTGATCATCATCAGCGGACGCCAGCAGGCAGCGAGCCAATGTTCCGATTGCGCCTCGGCCTTGATGATATCGGCGGCGGCTTTCTCCAATTCGCCTGCGCGCGCAAGCAGGGCAGCATTCAGTTCCGCCTCGGCACGCTGCCGCGCCTCAGCATCGGGGAATAGCCGCTTGAGCGCATCGCCCAGGATCGGCACCAACGCGGGCAGCAATGCGCCGATCATGGGTATTTCCCCCGATCCAATTCGAAATGCGGGCCATCGGGGAAGCTCGGCCAATCACCGCCCCAGGTGATCGCCACACCGAACCTCTGCGCCGCACCCTTCATGGCGCTCGCGAGTTGCGCATATAGCGGCCAGTCCCAACGAACCTCGCCATTCTCCGGCACGCCATCACCATCATCCAGCCAATAGCCGAGATCCACGGCGTGGCCCGTCAAATGCCGGCTGTTCATGGTGCGTGAGGCACCAAGCGCGACAAGCTTGGCTTGCCTTTCACGCGAGCGCAGGCCTTCCAGCACAATGAAGGGTGCGGCCTTGCGCGCCTCGATTACCACACGCACCAGATGGGGATGCACGCCTTGCAGGCGTTCATGGTCACGCGCCAGCATGTTCGTCATGTTCACGCCCCCGCCGCCGGAACGCGGTTGAGCCAGACGCGCACCGTGCCATCGGCAGCCAGCGCGGCCTGGGTCGCGATGCCCACCTGGAAATTGCCAGCGGCGGTCGCGGTGATGCGCCGGTTGGTATTGTCCCAGAACACCCGCACACCAGCCGCGATGGCCAACGCCGGTTCCTTGGTGAGGTCAAATACACCCGTGGTCGCGGCCTCGATCATGACGTTCTGCACGCCATCCACGGCCGCGACGCCGAACAGCGCACCGACAAGTACGCCCTGGCCGGCGGAAACGCCGGTCGCATAGGGCACGGCAATCGCCAGGCTATTGCCTGGCTGGATGAAGTTACGCATGGAATGAACCTCCTGAAACGCAACAGGCGCCCCGAAGGACGCCCGTTGCGAAATTGCGATGATGAAAGGGGTTGGGAGTGATCAGGCGCCCGGATTGAACCAAGCCCCGCGCCAATCAATGGCACCGACGCCGAAGTCGAAGATCACGCTGACCTCGACACCATCCACGCCGGAGACCGGGCCGGTGGTGACTTGCGGTCCCTCCGCGCCATTCAGGTAGCCATAGACATAGACCGGCGCGGTCGGCGGATCGGCAAACAGGTACCAGCGATTATTCGGGATCAGCGGTTCGACCAGCGGCTGGACAAAGCCCGCATAGATATTGGCGTGGCTGATTTGCGTGGCGCCAACACTCACCGTCAATTGCCGCGCGGGCAATTCAAGGCTCGGGCCCACCAGCAGCTTCATGGCATTGCCGACGGAAATCGGCAGCCCATCCAGCGTCTTTTGCCGCAGGATCGCAGCGCGACCATTGGCAAGGTTGTTGATGTCCAGCGCACTGCCCGCCGCCGCCTTATTCAATCGCGCGGCGGCCGTGCCGAACACCGCAGCCGGGCCGTTCGTCAGTGTCGGGCCATCGCCATTGGCCTGATTGAGCAGCGCATAGGCCGTGGCATTCTCGAAATCCGCCACGCGGCGGCCAATCGCGGCAGCGAAATCCGTAAAGGCGCCGAGGTCATCATTTACAAGCATCGGCCGCGTCACGCGAATGCGTCGCGCGAAGGTTTGCAGCAGGACGATTTCCTGGCTTTCCGACATGGTGCCAGCCTGTATCTCGCCATTCTCCATCAGCGGCATCAGCGTTGGGAAATCCCCCACCCGCAGATGGCGATGCGGCTTGAAGTCTCGGAAATCGCGGCGGAGGAAGATTTGCCGATAGCTCGGCGCTGCCGGTTGATAGGCCGCGAGCAGCATCTTGTTCGCCGCAGCCGAGAGCAGCAGCGGAAAGTCCGAAGTGGTGTGAAAGGCACGTTCGGCCAACAGCGTCGGGTTGCGCGGCACATTGCGTTCACCGCGAACCCTCAGCAATTCGCCGATCATGTCGGAAGGCCGCCAGCCCATGAATTCGGCATGGCGCCCGGTGCCCTGCGGCTGGTAGCCGGGCATGCTGCGCGCGGCCAAGGCTTCCGCCATGGCGTCCAGGATTTCCGGCGGCGAGTCATGCCCCGGCCCGGTTTCCGGTCGCGCCGGAATGGCAGGCGGTGCAGCGCTTTTCACCATGGCGTCAAACAAGGAACGACGCGCCTGGTCCGGGTGCCAGCCGCGCTCGACAGCCTCACGCCGGATATGCGCGGCGGTCTCGGTGCCGACCAGGGCGCGTG
>JADCCX010000007.1 GCA_020252485.1 Methylocystis sp. | reverse complement strand
GTTTACCCGACTTACGCAGATCTCGGTGTTCATATCGGGCAAGCCCGATATGAAGCGGGGAGAAGTCGCCCGAATGCAATGGAGGGCGGATGAGGGGCCAGGTGAGTTCGCTCCGCGTTCCATCACCATGCCCCTCACCCTAACCCTCTCCCCGTAAGGACAGGGAGAGGGAAGAGCGCGGCGCTGATCAATCCTTCTCCCCGTGAACGGGGAGAAGTCGCCCGAATGCAATGGAGGGCGGATGAGGGGCAGGGTGAGTTGGCCTGGCGCCCATCACCATGCCCCTCACCCTAACCCTCTCCCCGTAAGGACGGGGAGAGGGAATATCGTCAGCTCCTCCCCCCTCCAGCGGGGAGAGGGAACGCGCTGAGGCCCTCCCCGCCAGCGGGGGGAGGGGATTCCCCTTGCCATTGCGGCGCGGATTTTTGGCACGTTTATCGCTTGTTTCGCCTCGCATTTGTGCATCGAAAGGGTGCGTCTCACTCAGGGCCGGTGCGGCCCGCAAGAGCTGACCCCAACCGCAGAGGAAACGATCATGATCAACCGCCGCCATCTCCTCGCCACCGGCGCCGCCGCAACCGGCCTCGTTGCGATGCCATCGATCCTCAGCGCGCAGACGCCGCGCACCGTCAAGATGGGTTCGCTGCGCCTCATCCATGCGATGACGCCGCATTTCTACGAGCGCTTCCTGCCGCCGAACCTCAAGGTCGAGATCATCACCTTCGACAGCCCGACGGACGGCAAGAATGCGGTTGTCACCAAGTCGGTGGACTTCGGCGGCTTCGGCATTGCGGCGGCCACGTTGGGCGCTGCCGCGGGAGAGCCCGTTACCGTCGTTGGCGCTTTCTGCAACAAGGGCATGGGCGTCGTCTCGAAAGCGGGCTCCGACATCAAGAGCGTCAAGGATCTGCGGGGCAAGAAGGTCGGCATCTGGCCGGGCTCGACGCAGGAGGTCTTCATCATGGAGCGCCTGCGGATGGAGGGCATGAGCATCCGCGACGTGCAGGCCACCCGGGTGCCATTCGGCGAGATGAACGCCATGCTCGCGCGCGGCGACATCGACGCCTATGTCGGCGCCGAGCCCGGCCCCGGCCTCTCAATGGCCACCGGCGTCGGCCAATTGGTCGAGTATCCCTACGGCACCGCGATGGGCGGGCTGAACATGATTTTCGCCACGCATGAGGAGACCGCCGCCAAGGATCCCGAGCTCGTCCGCGCCATGCTCACGGTTCACCGCAAGGCTTCGGAATACATGATGGCGAACAAGCCGGCCGTTGCCGAAATGACGGTGGCTCGCCTTGGCGCCAACCGCGCGGCGGTGGATCATGCGCTGGCGGCCAACAATGTGGAATACACCTGGGAGCTGACGGATACGGTGCTGAACCAGTCGCGCACCTACGCCAATCAGATGCTGGAGCTGAAGCAGATCCGCGCCCTTCCGGATTTTGCGAAATTCCTCAATCCGAGCTTCTCGAAGGCTGTGGCCTCGGCCTGACCCTGTTCGTCTCCGCCAAGCAGCGATGACCGGCCGCAGGCCGGTCATCCGCGCATCAGGTCAACGCCATGGCACTTGCTGAAACGTCCACATCCCTGCCGGCAGGGGGCGCCGCGGCGACGGCGCCCTCGCCATGGCCTGAGCGGCTGAAGTCGCTTGGCCTGGCGCTTGTCGTGCCGGGCCTGCTCCTTGTCTTCTGGCACATCGCCACCACGCGGCGCTGGACGCGGCTGATCCCCACGCCCTACGAAACCGCCGAGTACATGGTCGATTTCGTGGCCGGCGGCATCTACAACGATGCTTTCTCCGCCACCGCCCATATCCATCTGCTGGCCTCAATGAGCCGTGTATTCGGCGGCTTCGGCCTTGCCGTGCTCGCGGCCTTGCCGCTTGGCCTGTTGATCGGGCGCATCCCGCTCGCGCGCCAGACGCTCGATCCGTTCTTCCAGCTGATGCGGCCGATCCCGGTCACCGCCTGGCTTCCGCTGTCGATGATCCTGTTCGGGCTGGGGCCACGCTCGGCCTTCGCGCTGGTCTTTCTGGGGGCCTTTTTCCCGATCCTGCTCAACACCATCTTCGGCGTGAAGAACGTCGATCCCAAATTGTTCGAGGCGGCCTCGATGCTGGGCTGCAAGGGCAATGCGCAATTCTTCCGCGTGGTGCTGCCCGCCGCCCTGCCATCGATCTTTACGGGACTGCGGCTGGGGCTTGGCCTTGCCTGGTTCGTGATCGTCGTGGGCGAGATGACCGGCGTGCCGCAGGGGCTGGGCGCCGTCATCATGGACGGACGCACGCTTTCGCGCACGGAGCTTGTCATTTGCGGCATGATCATCATCGGCATCGCCGGCTTCATCTCCGACCGCATCGTGGTCGCCATCGGCAACCGCCTGCTGCGCTGGAGCCCGAACCATCATGGCTGAGCCGACCCTGCCGATCATCGACATCCGCAATGTCTCCAAGAGCTTCCAGCTGCAGGGCCAGAAGATCGATGCCCTGAAGGACGCCAATCTCAGCATCCGTCAGGGCGAGTTCATCACGCTGATCGGCGCCTCCGGCTGCGGCAAGTCCACGCTGCTGCGCATCATCGCCGGCTTCGAGAAGCCCACTTCCGGCGAGGCGCTGATGTGGGGGAAGCCCATTACCGAGCCCGAGCCGCAGCGCGGCATGGTGTTCCAGGATTACGCGCTCTTCCCCTGGCTGTCGGTGCGCGACAATATTGCCTTCGGACCCACCTCGCGCGGCGTGCCCAAAGCGCAGGCGCGGGAGATTGTGGAGCGCTTCGTCGAGATGGTCGGCCTGCAGCGCTTCGCCGATGCCTATCCGCATCAGCTCTCCGGCGGCATGCGCCAGCGCGTCGCCATCGCGCGCGTGCTTGCCAATGAGGCGGAGGTGGTGCTGATGGACGAGCCCTTCGGCGCGCTCGATGCGATGACGCGCGAGCGGCTGCAGGAGGAACTGCTGGAGATCTGGGCGCGCACGAAGCTCACGGTCGTCTTCGTCACCCATGCGATCGAGGAGGCGATCTTCCTCGCGGACCGCGTGGTCGTGATGACGCCCGGCCCCGGCCGGATCGAGAGCGACAATCCGATGCTGCTCAGCCGGCCGCGCGATATCGCCTCGCCGGAGTTCAACGCCATCCGGCGCGAAATGTCAGGCAAGCTGCACAGCCATCACGGCAAGAAGGCCGCCTGATGCGCCCCGAGGAGCGGCTGACCTATGTTGCCAGCATCGATCGCCCGCGGCTGAAACTGCCGGATGGCAAGAGCGTCGCCGTCTGGCCCGTGGTCAATGTCGAGCATTGGCTGATCGATCACCCGATGCCGCGGCAGGTGCTTACGGCGCCGACCGGCGCGGCGCTGCAGCCTGATCTGCCGAACTGGGCCTGGCATGAATATGGGATGCGCGCCGGCTTCTGGCGCATTCTCGCGGCTTTCGAGCAACGCGGCATCTGCCCGACGCTCTCCATCAACGGTTCCGTCTGCGAGTCCTATCCCCGTGTGGCCGAGGCCGCCCATGCCGCCGGCTGGGAGTTCATGGGCCATGGCTTCGTGCAGGCGCCGACGCACTGCGTCGAGGATCAGCCGGCGATGATCGCCCGAACCATCGACGCCATCAAGCGCATCACCGGCAAGCCCTGCGGCGGCTGGCTGGGACCCGGCCTGACCGAGACGCTGGAGACGCCCGATCATCTTGCCGCCGCCGGCATCCGCTGGATCGCCGATTGGGTGGTCGATGATCTCCCCGCCCGGCTCAGGACCCGCCATGGCGAGGTGCTGACCATGCCCTATTCGGTGGAGCTCAATGACATTCCCGTGCAGATGATCCAGCATCATGCCGCCGCAGAACTGGAGGCCCGCACATATGCTACCGCTGACCGTTTGCTCGCCGAGGCGGCGATGCCGGGCAGGCTCGGCGGGGCGAAGGTCATGAGCTTTGCCATCCACCCCTATATCACCGGCGTTCCGCATCGCATCGGCATGCTGGAGCGGCTGCTGGACGGGCTGCTGGCGCGCGACGGGCTGGTGTTCATGCAGGGCGATGCAATTGCCGAATGGTATCTGGGGACGGGCAGCCATGTCTGAATCAGAATCCTCTGACGCGGAGACGCTTGTCTGGCAGGGTTTCAGCCGCAAGGCGCTTGACGCCGCCTGTAACGGGGTCGGCCTCGAATCAAACTGAAGGGAGCCCGTGCGCGCAGGCGAGCGCTGTGATGATCGGCTTGTCATCCGCGCCTCTAGTCACTGTGGCCTCGACCTGAAAGACCGCGCGGATCAGCGCAGGCGTCAGAACATTCGTCGGCGAACCGATCCCCGCGAGACGTCCCCGATCCATCACCGCCACCCTATCGGCATGGCGCGCGGCCGCAGTGAGATCGTGGAGAACCATAATCGTGGTCAGTCCAAGCCGGCGGGTCAGTTGGCTCACATTCTGCAACACGTGCAACTGGTGGTGGATATCGAGCGCACTGATCGGCTCATCCAAAAGCAGCACCTTCGGATTGCCGCTGAGCGCCTGAGCCAAAAACACAAGTTGCCGCTGGCCGCCGCTGAGTTCGCCAAGGTCACGGGCCGCGAGATGGCCGATGCCGAGATCGGCGAGTGCTTGCGCCGCGAGCCTGACATCAGTATCGGAGAGGCGTAGATTCAATTGATCGAGGCGGCCGAGCACCACGGTTTCAAGAACCGTCAGCGCCGTCGCCGATTGCGTGTCCTGCGGCATATAGCCGATGACGCGGCCCTCAGCCTGAGCCTCCGGCAAGGCTACCTTTCCGTCAAAGCGGATCACGCCAGCCAGCGCCTTCACCAGCGAGGATTTTCCCGAGCCGTTGGGCCCAACCAGTGCGGTCACGGTCCCGGCCTCAGCCATCAGGCTGACGGCATCGACGGCAATGGTGCGGCCGTAGCGGACAGTGATGTCTGTCGCCGCGACGCTCACCAGAATCTCCGGCGGTTGGCGAGCACGATCCAGATAAAGAATGGCACGCCGATCAGCGACGTGACGATACCGATCGGCACGATGGTTCCCGGCATGACGGTCTTGCTGGCGATGGAGGCCAGCGACAGCAGCAAGGCCCCGAACAACGCCGAGGCCGGCAGGAAGCTGCGCTGATCTTCGCCGACGAGCATCCGGGCAATATGCGGCGCAACAAGGCCGACAAAGCCGATGGTGCCGACAAAGGCCACAGCCACACCGGTCAGCGCCGAGATCAGCGCGAATGCGCGCAAACGCACGGCGCGGACGTTGACGCCTAGCCCCGCTGCCCTCGCGTCGCCAAGCTTCATTGCGGTGAGCCGCCAGATGTCCAGAAGGATCAGTGGAACCGTGGCCAGCATTACGAAGGTCACGATCGGCAGGTTGCGCCAGGTCGATTTCTGCAGGGATCCGAACAGCCAGAACACGATCTGCTGCAGCGCCTCCTGCGAGGCGAAGAACTGGAGCAGCGACAGAAGCGCCTGGAAGAGGAACAGAAGCGCGATGCCAGCCAGCACCAGCGTCTCCGGCGTGGCGCCCCGCACCGAGCCGATGAGATAGACGCCGGCGCAGGCGATGGCCGCAAAGAGAAAGGCGCTGACGGGGATCGCATAGGCTTCCGGCACCGGCAATGCGGCGCCCAGGACGATGACGAGCGCCGCGCCAAAGCCTGCCCCCGCCGAGACGCCGAGAGTGTAGCTCGATGCCAGCGGGTTGTTCAGGATTGTCTGCATGATGGCGCCCGAAAGACCAAGCGCCATCCCCACAACCACCGCCATCAGCGCCACCGGCAGGCGGATCGACCAGACGATGGCATCCACGGTACGGTCCTGCGCGAGATTGAAGACGGATCGGGCGACGGCTGTCACTGGCAGCATGGCGGGGCCGGTTGCGACATCGACGAGCAGGGAGACGACGAGCATCACCAACGCCGCCAGAAGCACGAATGTCCGTCTGGCGGCCCGCTGGCGATGGCCATCGAGGATTTGGCTGTCCACTACGGCGCTCATGGCTTGAGCGGCACCATCCAGGCTCCGCTGAATGGCACGGGCAGGTACGTCGCGTGGAAGGCCTTGAGGGAGGCTTCCGGGTCCACATCGGCAAACGCCGCAGGATAGAGCTGCTTGGCGATGAACTGCATGGCCGCGAAATCAGCCAGCGAGCGCCCCAATCCGTGCTCCAGCGCATAGACACGACCGGCCTTCACGGCCGATAGCTCGGACCAGCCGGGCCTCTCCGCATAAGGCCGCAACGTGGCGCGGGTGGTGTCCGGTGTCATATCGTAGCCGGTTTTGACGGCCTTTGGCCGGTTCAGCCACGAGGAGCCGGCGATGAAGATTACGTCCGGGTTGGCCGCGATGACGGCTTCAGCGGCCAGCGGTCCCCAGGGCCCCGGGATCTTGCCGGTTGCGATGTTCTCACCGCCGACCGTTGTGATGACATTGCCCCACATCGTGTTGTTGTAGGTGTTGCCAATCGTCTCCGGCCCGGCCTGGCCAAGCTCCACATAGACCTTCGGTCTGGCTCCTCCGGCCGCGGCAATGCGGCGGAGCACATCCTTGTGCTCGCGCTCATAAAGCAAGGCTATCTCCTCGGCGCGGGCCTCGGCACCCATCACCTTGCCGATGACGCGCGTCGAGGCGAGATGGTTTTCCAGCTTCTGCGCGTTGTAATCGATAACGACGACGGGAATGCCGGCAGCAGCCAGCTGCTCGCGGGCGGTCGATTGCGCTTTGAAGGCCCATTCCGCCATGAACACGACATCGGGCCTGAGCGCGATCGTCTTTTCGGCGGAGAAGCTGTTGTCCTCGGCGAAACCGACATCGGGCATGCCGGCGAGGTTGGGGATCAGCGGTGCGTAGCGGCTGAAGATCGCCGGCCGCCAGCCTTCCCACGGCGTGCGGGATATGCCGACAACCTTTTTCCAGGCGTCGACACCCGCGATGGCCGTGAATTCCTCGAAATAGAAGGTGAGTACCACCCGCTCGACGGGTGATTTTACCGTGACCTTGCGGCCGAGAACGTCAGTGATTTCGATTGTCTGCGCCTGCGCCGTTGGCTGCGGCAGGGCGAAGGAGAAAGCGACAAGCAATCCCGTCAGAAAGATGCGTCGAAGGATGGTCATGAAATGGTCCTGTCTGTTCTGATGCGTCATGGGCGCAGGCAGTCCGGGTAGGGACCGACCAGCACCAGTGTCCCCGCTTTTTCGCGGGGTTGGGTCGCTCAGACAGACAGAGGGGGAGCGCGCGGATTGAGCGGCAGCGGTGGGCCGCGGGGGGAAATCGCGTCGAGGCCGATCATCGGCCGCAGGATCAGGATGATCGTTCCGGTCCATTCGGCGAGATGGATCAGCGTGGGAGGCACAACCGCATCCAGCCTGAAGGGCAGCGTGCAGCAGATATCGTGCGGGGCCTGATCCGGCGCGGGCCTGGCTGGATCGACGTCATCGGTGCCGGTTGATGCCGAGCTGGGCATACAGTGGACGGAAAGCGGGTCGAAGACCGCTGCCGGATCAAGCTGTCTGCCAAGGTGCTGCGTCTGGGCAATTGCGACCGCCAGCATCTGCAACATAAGCATATAGGCGAGCAGCGCCACAAAAAGCGGGCGCGCTTCCATCCGGACTTTTGTTGCAAGGTAGCTCATGCAGTAGAAAAGTTGTAGCAAGGTCCTGACGGAAGAGTCCAGCAAGCCGCCCTTGCATGCCATGTCTAGGGAGGCCCGTGCCGTGCAGGGCCAACGAGCAATCGGGAGCCCGCCTTAAAGCTCCGCGCTGAACTGGAGCGTGGCGTTCAGCAGGAAGCCGGATTGATTGGCTGCGGTCGCCGGCGTGCCGCTGCCGAAGGATATGGCGGCGACCTGCGATGAGTTCATCGTGAAGGACAGGAGATTGGCGGCGGTGACCGTTGTGGCGCCGATATTGAAGATATTGGCGGAAGCGCTGCCCACCATCAGCGGCGCAGGCGCGGCGCGCATGCGATGCGGCAGGACCGCATAGCCCGAGCCATTCGCGGGGCCTGAGGACATGATGAAGACGCCGCCCTGCAGCACCTGGAAATAGCGCTGGCACATCAGCATTTCGAGCGCGATCGGCCGCGGCCGGTAGGGGCGGATCGTTCCGCCCTGCACGAGGGCGGCATTGGCGAAGCTGACGGCGCCGGCGGCTGGTGAAAGGCGCACGGACAAGGGCGAGGTCCAGCTCGTTCCGGTCGAGAACGTCACGCCGCGACGGCCCGTTCCGGGGCTGATCGCCTGGGTCACGCCATTGATGGTCACCTGCAGATTGCCGCCCGAGAGGCCGTCAACACTAAAGGCCAGTCTTTGCCCGACCCCTGGCGGAATCTCGGCCACCTGAAGGATGGCTCCCGCAGTGAGCGTCAAAACGCCGGCCGAGATTGACAGGCTGGCGCCGCCGGTGTCCGCCTTCCAGCGATCGAAACCATAGGCTCCCGCCGTAAGGGCTCCGCCAGCGAAATTGCGCTGATTGATGGCGAAATCGCCATTGATGAGGAGATTGTCATCCGCTGGCGTGGCGGGGAAGCTGGCCTCGCCCGTGGCGCCTTCGACCAGCATGGCATCGAACCAGGCGGAGCCATCGGCGCTTGCCTTGAAGCGGAGTTTGTCGTCGCCAGCGAGCCCGAGTTCAGCGCGCCCGGAGTACCCTGTCTGAAAGAGCAGGCTCGCGGTCTCAGCCGCCGCGGCCTTGTTGATCTTGAGGCGATGTCCGGCGCCCTCATGCGTCAGCAAAGCCGATGGCGCGGCAACGGCCAGCCGGTTGAAAGCATCGGCAGTGGCGTTGACGCCCAGCAGCGCAAGCGGGTTAAGGCTTAACAGGGGCCTCCAGGCCGTGCCGGCATAGACGACCGCTTGCGCCTCGCCAGCCACCCAGGGGACCAGCCCTTCCCGGGGCGGCACGAAGGTCCAGGCTTCGCCATCACGGAAGGCGAGCTGATCGGCCCTGCCTGCGAAGGTGCCGGTCGGAGCCGAGCCGATGATGTAGCCGCTGCCGGCGGCCGGGCTGGCGGGCGGCGCGTTGCGCCCGCGCTCGAGCACGGACATCTGCACAAGAGCATCGAGCAGCGCCAGCGCGTCATTGTGCGTGACATGTTTCTGGGCCTGGCCGGCGGCGAGATAAGGAAGGGAAAGGCGCGTGCTGCTTACCATGAGATGTTCTCCAAAATAGGTTTATTATCCTAATATGGGTCTAAAGTCAATATCGGATGGCAGCCTCCTGTTACTTCACTGGCTGGGTTAACTCGGACGCCCTCATCATCGTGGCAAAACCCACAGCCGGACCGCTTCCCTGATCGCGCGGTACATGAGCTCAGCGCCGGACAACGTAAGGATTGGTGGGTCCTGTAGGACTCGAACCTACAACCAGACCGTTATGAGCGGTCGGCTCTAACCATTGAGCTAAGGACCCGGCCGCTTGGGGATACCGGCAGGGAAGCGCAGCGTCAACGCCGCCAACCCGGACGGAAGTGTCCTCTTACCGCCAGAGCGGCGACACGAAGATGGCGATCGCGGCGATCAGCGCGAGCACCCACAGGGTCGAGCGGAGGCTTGGCCGGTTGTAGATATAAGCCGCGCTATAGGCCAATCGCAGCGCCACATAGGCGATCGCCAGGGTGTCCACTGTAAGGCGCGGCCCGCCCTTCAATTCGGCGATGAGCACCGCAACGGCGAACAGCGGAAAGGCTTCGAACGCGTTCTGATGCGCGGCATGGGCGCGTTTGGCCATCCCGCTGTAGCTGCCCGCATGACCGCGCGGATCGTGATTGTCGTAGCGCCCGCCGAGCGCCTTCGCGAGACCGGTCAGCAGCATCGGGATGAGGGCGGTCACGAGAACGCACCAGAGGGCGATGGTCATTGGCGCGTCCGATCTGATTGAAGCTCCGCGATCCCGTTGCCGGGGACCCGTTGCCGCTTGTTCATGTCCTTGCTGATACGCAGGAGCAAGGCGCATGGATGCCTCGCTAGATCGAGCAAGAAGCCGGTAGCCCGGTGCATTTGCCGGGATATGGGCGTTGATTTCACCCCGCTTTTCATCGGATCGACTTGTTTCTGAAAGCGTGAACTTGGTAAGAGGTCGGGGGCGCGGGGCCTGAATTGCAGCAGATGCGGAAATTGCAGCCAATGACAACCGGTATCGCAGACAAACTCGCCTTCGCGTCGGTGCTGGCCCTGGCGCTGGCGGGTTGCGACTCCTCAAGCCGGTTCTCGAATTTCGGTGGGCGCCAGACGGTGCTGCCCGATCCGCCGCCGCCGCGGGCGCAGACCTTTACTCCGGCGCCGACGGAAAGGGTGGATTCGAGCCCGCTGCCGCCCCCGGGCGGGGGCCCCGCCCCCGGAGCCCTGCCCGGTCCGACAGGCGGCGGAACAGCTTCGCCCGGCTTGCCGCCGATCGGCTCCAGCGTTCCGATCGAGCCGGATCCGCCCAAGCCGGAGCCTCGGCCCGCGCCGCCGACCGCCGCAGGGGCGCCCACCCGGACGGGCGTCACTGGCAACTGGACGGCCAGGGAAGCGACCGGCGGCACCTGCCGGATCACGCTCTCCAGCATTCCGACGCTCGACCTCTACAAGGCCTCCTCCTCAGGCTGCCAATCGCGCGAGTTGCAGCGGGTTTCGGCCTGGGAGTTGCGCGGCGAAGAGGTTTATCTTTATGAGCCCGGCGGCGGCGTCGCAGCCCGGCTCAGGCAATCCGGCCGCGATTTCGAGGGTACCGCTGCGAAGACGGGCGCTCCCGTCACCCTCACCAAGTAGCGGATCAGGCGGCGGCGACGGCCAGCATCTCGGCCGCTTCGCCCGTGCCCTTCTGTTCGGGCAGCGCCAGAAAATGCTCCGGCCCGTCGCCATGGGCGAGCCAGTCGGTCTCCAGCGCCATGTTGTCGCCGCCAGCATTGGCATCCTCGCCGAAGATGCGCGCCACGCCGAAGCCGGATATGGCCAGCCGGCCGCGAGGAGAAAGGCCGATCTCGAGTTGCGGGACGCTGCGGGGGAGGGCCGTCCCAACGGGATGAGCATAGTATCGGGGCAGACGCATGCGGCTGCGCGTCGAGTCACGCAGGAGCGACCAGAGCGCCGCCTCGCCAAGACTGACGAGTTCCGTGACGCGTCCGAGACTGCTGGCCGCGCGCGGCGCGCCGGGATCGCGGGTCACCACGATCGTATCGCGCACATGAGGCGCCGCCGCCATCCGCAGCGCATCCTCGACATTGGCGGGCAAGACAAGGACGGCATCCGGCACGGCCGTCAATTGCAGCCGCAACACCTTGGCGTCGAAGGGGCCATGCAGCGCCACCATCGTTCCGCTGATCAGGGGAGACGCCACTGTCGAAACAAAACCCGCAGCCGAAACAGGCGCGAAGGTCGCGATGATCGAGCCGCGGCTCGTCAATCCGGATATTGCTGAAAGCGCCAGTCCATCGCTGATGATCTGCGCATGCGTGCGTACGTGCGCTTTGGGCGAGCCGCCGCTGCGGTCGATGGTGATCAGCGCCGGCCCGGTGGCGCTGCAGATGGGCGGCTCGTCCTGGCAGAGTTCCGAATCTTTCCAATTATCGAGCGAAACCACGCCGTCGGGCGAATTCGGGCCGTAAGCGCAGACAAAGCGCAGGCCGTAGAATCGGCTGGCCGCGACCCGCGCGGCATTGGAAGGGTGAAGTTCGGCATAGCGGTTGACGGTGATGACGGCCCGCGCCTGCACGAGCTCCGCTGTCTCCTGCATCTCGGCGGCGGAAGCGACGACCGAGACCGGGCAGGGGATGTAGCCTGCCGCCTGCAGCCCGAGAAGCGTGGCGACCCCATCCACGCAATTCGGCATGGCGACTATGACTGTATCGCCGGGACGAAGGCCGAGCGAGCGGACCTGACCGGAAAACCGCATCACCATGGCGCCGAATTCGCCGATATTCGTCGTGCGGGGCGTCAGGTCCGACCAGGTCGGAAGGTCCGGGGCGTCCATGAAGCTGCGGCGTCCGGGGCGGGCCCTCACGGCCGTTTCGAGCAAGGCATCGATGGTCAGTTGCGCCCAGGCGCCATGCAGACGTCTGCCGCCAAATTTGAGGCTGTCGTTCATCGAGCGCCCACCGAATCAAAGTGCTTCCGTTTGCGACGGTAATACAGCATCACTCGCGCCACCATGTCTCAAAATTGATGTCGTAGCGCGGCGTTCGTTCCGGCCGCTTCAGCGTCGATTGCCGCGCCAGCCAGCGTTCGGGCGGGAAATAGAGCGGCAGCACATAATTGCCGGACAACAGCACCCGGTCGAGCGCGCGGATAGCCGCCACGAACTCTTCCCGCGTCCGGGCCCGGCGCAAGGCGTCGAGCATCGCGTCAACGGCGGGCGAGCGGACGCCGGCATAGTTCAGGCTGGCCTCGCGGCCGGCGGCGGCGGACGAAAAGCGATTGGGCTGTTCGGTCCCCGGCGAAGCCGAAACGCCGTAGGTCCAGATGATGGTATCGAAATCGAAGGCCCTGAGCCGCCGCCAGTAAAGGCTCGAGTCGACGAAACGCACCTTGAGCGTGATGCCGAGCGGACGCAGGGAATCCGCGAAGGCGAGCCCGATCCTCTCCTGATCGCGCGAGAGGGCGAGGAACTCGATGGTCAACGGCTCGCCGGTCCGATCGTTGGCGATCTGGCCGTTGCGCAGGCCATAGCCAGCCTGCGCCAGCAGCGCGATGGCCGCCTGCATCCGCTGGCGGTCACGGCCCGATCCGTCGGAGCGCGGAGATGTCCATGCGCCGTCCAGAACTGCTGGTTTGAGATCCTTGGCGAAGGGCCCCAGCAAGGCCTTCTCGATATCGGAGGCCGGGCGGCCGACCGAAGACAGCTCCGACTGATCGAAGAAGCTTTGCTGGCGGGTGTAGGCGCCCTGAAAGAGGTTGCGGTTCAGCCATTCGAAGTCGAAAAGCATGGTCAGCGCCTCCCGCACCCGTGGGTCCGCAAGCTGAGGCCGCCGCGTGTTGAAGACGATGCCCGTCATTCCGCGGGGCGCCTCGAACTTCAGCGTTTCCTTGACGATGCGGCCGTCCCGGACCGCCGTGAAACCGTAGCCATCCAGCCATTTGGCGGGATCGGTTTCGAAACGGACATCGTATAGCCCGACCTTGAAAGCCTCGAACAGCGCGTTGCTGTCGCGGTAGAAATCGACCCGGATCTCGTCGAAGTTGTGATGGCCCTTGAGGATCGGCAGGTCCCGGCCCCAGAAGCTGGGATTGCGCCGGAGCGTGAAGGATTTTCCCGGATCAAGCTCCGCGAGCAGATAGGGTCCGCTGCCGAGCGGCGGCTTGAAGGTCGGCTGTTCGAACGTCTCGGGATTGATATCGTGCCGCGCGAGGGCGGGCATCAGGGCGAGGATGAGCGGCAGCTCGCCATCGGGCTCCGCGAATGTGAAGCGGATCGTTCTTGCGTCAGGCAGCGTGACATCCTTGACGCGCCGATAGGCGGAGCGCTGCACCGGGCGTCCGCGCTCGCGCAGCAGCTCGAAGGTGAACTTGATGTCCTCGGCGGTCACAGGTTTGCCATCCGAGAAGCGCGCCAGCGGATTGATCCGGAACTCGGCCCAGGATCGGTCCGGCGCAGTCTCGATGCTTTCCGCCACCAACCCGTAGAGCGTGAACGGCTCATCCAGCGACCGCATCATCAGCGGCTGAACGATGAGCGGATTGATTCCGCTGCCGGGGCTGACCTCAGGCACCGCTCCCCGCGAAATGAAGGGGTTCATGCTGTCGAAGGTGCCGAGCGAGCCAACGACAAGCCGCCCGCCTTTCGGCGCAGCCGGGTTGGCATAGGGCAAGTGCTGGAAGTCAGGCGGCAGCGCTGGCGTGCCATGCCGCGCGATGCCATGGGCCGGCTGGGCCATCGCGCCGCCTGCCATGGCGGACAACGCAAGCATCAGGGCGACGAGCGGGACGAGCCCCGCAACCGCTCGGCACAACCAGTTGAAAGCACGGCGAATCATCACCTTAACGTACCATGTCGCCGCTCATTGTCCGCGTTGTTCAGCCGCTCAGCCGGGAAAGACATCCGTTCAAGTCGAATTTGATCGATATGGCTCGGCCAAGGTCTGGTTTCCTGTTGCAAGAACCGCTAAAGGCCACAGCGAAGCCTTGGTGTTGCCGCAAGTGGTGTTCAGTGCGCACGGGCGATCGAAATCCGATCTTGAAGGATGCAATGATGACGTCTGTGATTTTTTCGCGCGGCCTTGCGAGTGCTGCGTTTCTGACCGCTGTCGTGGCAGCAGCTGCTCCCGCAGCGGCGCAGCAGGCCCCGTCCCAGCAGCAGCAGCGGCCGGCGGGGCAGCCTGCCCAGACTCCGCGTCCGCCAGCCCAGCAGCCCGCGCCTGCCCAGCAGCCCGCGGCCGGGCAACAGCCGGGCAACGCAGTGGTCAACCTGAAGGGCGATCCCAACCAGAAGGACTGGACGAAGGTTTGCGGACGCGATCCCGCGACCCAGCGCGAGACCTGCTACACCACCCGTGATTTCGTGGCCGAGAATGATACGCCGGTGCTCGCCGTCGCCATCTACGAGACCAAGGGCGAAGGCAACCGGTCGGAACGTCAGGTGCGCTACCTGCTGCCGCTGACATTTCTGCTGCAGCCGGGCGTCCGCTCCTCGGTGGATGGCGGTCAGCCGGTCGCCGGCCGCTACACGATTTGCGTGCAGAACGGCTGCTTCGCCGAATTCGTGATGCCGGACGCGTTCTTCGCCCGCCTGAAGGCCGGCAAGAACCTGACGCTTCAGGTGCAGAACCAGGCCGCCCGCGAAGTGAGCTTCGTGATCCCTCTCGATGGTTTCGCGGCCGGCATCGATGGCGCGCCGATCGATCCGCGCGTGCTGGAGGAGCAGCAGCGCAAGCTGCAGGAAGAGCTCCAGAAGCGCAGCGAGGAAATGCGCCGTCAGATGCAGGGCGGTGCGCCTGCCGCTCCCGGCAGCGCACCCGCTGGCGCACCGGCGCCTGCACCGGCCGCCCCGGCGCCAGGAGCGGCCCCCGCGCCCAACGCGCCTCGTCCCTGAACGGCTCGCGCCAGAATGAAAAAACCGCCGGATGCTCTCCGGCGGTTTTTGTTGCGGCCTGTCCGATCAATCAGGGAATCAGAACGGTTGACCCGGTTGTCTTGCGGCCTTCCAGCGCCCGATGCGCCTCGGCGGCCTCCGCCAAGGGGAAGCGGTGGTTGATCGGGATCTTGACCGCGCCGGAGCCGACGGCCTTGAAGAGGTTGCGGGCCATGGCGCGCAGCGTCTCTGTCTTTGCGATATGCGTGAACAGGGTCGGCCGGGTGATGTAGAGCGAGCCCTTCGGACCCAGGATGCCGAGGTTGACGGGATCGACGGGGCCCGAGGCATTGCCGAAGCTCGCGAGCAGACCGAAGGGCCGCAGCGAATCGAGGGACGCCATGAAGGTCGCCTTGCCGACGCCGTCATAGACGACGTCGCAGCCGACGCCCTTGGTGATCTCGCGCACGCGCTTGGCGATATCCTCCTTGTTGCTGTCGATGACATGATGACAGCCGATCTTCTTGGCGACCTTCATCTTTTCGGGGCCGCCGACGGTGCCGATCACCGTTGCGCCGATGTGGTTGGCCCATTGGCAGAGGATCTGCCCGGTGCCGCCGGCCGCCGCATGGATCAGCGCGGCCTGGCCCTTCTTCAGCTTGAAGGTGCGCTTGAGAAGGTATTCGGCCGTCAGGCCCTTAAGCATCATGCCGGCCGCCGTCTCGTAGGAAATGGTCTTGGGAAGCTTCACCAGCAGCTTCGCGTCGATCACACGCTCCTCGGAATAGGCGCCCAGGGTGGAGACGTAGGCGACGCGGTCGCCGACCTTGACGTCGGTGACGTCCTTGCCAACCGCCACGACATCGCCAGCGCCTTCATTGCCGAGCACGAAGGGCATCGACGGGGCGGGATAAAGGCCCGTGCGGAAATAGACATCGATGAAATTGAGGCCGATCGCCCGGTTCCGCACCAGCGCCTGGCCCGGTCCCGGCTTGCCGGCCGCGACCTCCTCGAAGATCATCTTTTCCGGCCCGCCGGTCTCGTGGATGCGTATTGCCTTTGGCATGAAGTTATCCTCCTCGGAGTGCTGGTATCGTCTATGCAATCAGAGCAGCGGGATCGGCAAGCATTCTCTGCAGATCGCGGCCGAAGGTTGCTTCAGCGGCGCCGTTCGATGGCTTCGCGCAATTCCTCCTGACGGGAGGCATCCAGCGGAAAATTCCACATAAGGATGATCGCGATTAGCTTCAAAGCGACCGGAAAGGCGGCGTAGAGAAGCCCCAGCATCAGGATGCCGAAATCGGTGCGGATGCCGGCGCCTGGGTCATAGCCGCTGAACGCCAGCAGCGGAAAGGCGATGCCGACGGCGAGCGCCAGCGCCAGCTTGGTCGCCAGGCCCCAGATCGCAAGGTAGATGCCCGAACGCTGCTCGCCGGAAGCGGCGGTGTCCACGTCGATGACGTCGGCCTGCAGCGAAGCCGGAAGCACCAGATCGGCGCCGACCGAAAAGCCGGTGACAATGCAGACCGCCAGGAAGAGCGCCTCGGCCTTGGCAGGCAGGAACGGCGCGAAAATGAAAGCCCCGCAGGCCAGCAGCATGGCGAAGCACCAGCTGCGGTGCTTGCTGGTCAGCTTGGCGATCTGCAGCCAGAAGGGCATGCCGAGCAACCCGGAAAAGAAATAGACGATGAGGAACATGCCCGCCTTTTCAGCAAGTTGCAGGCTATCGCCCACAAACAGAATGAACAAAGTGACTGGAAAGCCATTGGCGAGGCCGTTGATCAGGAAGGCCAGCACGAGCCGCTTGAAGGGCAGGTTGTTGCGCATGAAGCCGATCCCCTCGGCGAAGCTCACCTTGCTCACCGAGCGGTTGACCGGTTCGGGCACCAGCAGCAGCGTGACGAGGGCGGCCAGCGGCAGCGCCGTCACCATGATCAGGGCGAAGGCGTCGAGCGTCAGCTCAAGGCCGACCGCCGCGCTCTGGCCCGCGCTGACGATATACTGCAGGATGAGGGCGGCCAGCGTCCCCACGAAGGCGAAGCCCTCGCGGAAGACGGTGACGCGGTTGCGTCCGGCATAGCTTGGCGACAATTCCGCGCCCCAGGCGTTATAGGGGACAAGCGCGATGGTCCAGCCGAGCGACAGGGCCAGGCTCCAGATCATCAGATGCTGCCAGGTCACGGTCTCGGGCGGGTTGAAGACCATGTAGGCGGCGAGCGCCGTGAGCGGCACGCCGGCGGCGAACCAGGAGCGCCGCCGTCCGAAACGGATGACGGTCCGGTCCGAGAGATAGCCTGCGAGCGGATCGGAGAAAGCGTCGAAGAGGCGGACGACGAGGAGGATGTTGCCGACCAAAGCGATCGGCAATCCGACGCTCGCGTAATAGCTCGGCACGATCACATAGAACGGCAGCGTGAGCAGCGCCAGCGGCAGCGCGGGGAGCCCGTAGAAAAGAAGCTCATGCCACGCGGGTTCGCGGGCCGGAGGGCGCGGCGTTGTCATGCCTCAGGCTGGCTTCGCATAGACGAACTGTCTGACATCAATGTTCTGCGAGCTGAAGCCAGCTTCGCAATAGGCGTAGTAATACTCCCAGAGCCGCTTGAAGCGCTCGTCGAAACCAAGCGGCGTCAGGTTGGGCCAGGCGGCGCGGAAGCGGGTGCGCCATTCGGCCAGAGTACGGGCATAGTCGAGGCCGAACATCCGCTGCGAAACGCAGGTGAGGCCATGCTTCTCACCCAGTTCTTCGAGGCGCGCCAGCGTCGGAAGCATGCCGCCCGGGAAAATGTAGCGGCGGATGAAGTCGATCTCCTTGCGGTAATTCTCCCAGAATTTCTCGTGGATGGTGATGATCTGGAGCGCCGCCGTGCCGCCAGGGTTCAGCCGGTCGCGGAGCTGGCCGAAATAGGCCGGCCAATATTGCTCGCCGACCGCCTCGAACATTTCGATCGATGCGATGCGGTCATAGCTGCCGCGTTCATCGCGGTAATCCTGCAGCTTGATCTCCACATGGTCCGCCAGTCCGGCCTCGAATATGCGGTTTCGCGAATAGTCGAACTGCTCCTGCGAGATGGTGAGGCAGGTGAGCCGGCAGCCGATCTCCTTCGCTGCGAATTCGGCGAAGCCGCCCCAGCCGCAGCCGATCTCAAGCACATGATCGCCGGAACGGAATCCGCCAGCCTCGGCCAGCGTCCGGTACTTGCGGATCTGCGCTGAAGCGAGATCGTTGTCGCCCGGCGCGAAAATCGCCGAGGAATAGGTCATCGTCCGGTCCAGCCATTGCTCGTAGAAGGCATTGCCGATGTCGTAATGGGCGTGGATGTTGCGCCGCGAACCGGACTTGCTGTTGCGGTTCAGCCAATGGCGGAAGCGCTGCAGCAGCTTCACGATCGGGCGGCCAGGCAGCAGGGTCGAGACGGCTTCGTGGTTGACGCAGAACAGATAGAGGAAGGCCGTCAGGTCCGGGGTGTCCCATTCCCCCGCGATATAGGCCTCGGCGAGACCGATATCGCCGCCCTCGAAAAGCCGTTGCGCAAAGCTGAAGTCATGGATGACAAACTCGGCGGATGGCCCCGGATGAATGCCGGCGAAGGCATAACGGTGGCCATTCGGCATCTGCACGGTCAGTTCGCCGTAATTCAGTTTCACGGCATAGCTGAACGCCTTGCGGACCAGCATCGGCAGATCGCGCGCCACATCCTGCAGCGTTTCCGCTGTCACGCGGATCGCGTGCGCGGTCACCGAGGAATGGGCGGACATGGCAGTCGTCATCAGTTACTCTCCAAGGTAGTGCTCTCCAAGATACGGCTCCGGTCCTGCATCACGCCTCCCACGCTCACCGGCGGCGGCGGCGACGGGCGGGTGAAGAATCGAATTCCCTTGAACCAGAGCTTCATCGCTTCCCAATGGATGCCGGCCACGACCTTGAGGGTCATGAGCGGCATGCGGAAGAATGCGCTGAACAGGCTCGCCGTCGTCAAGTCAGTATGACGCCCGATGAAGCTTGCGGAAAGGATGGGGCCCTCGGCATCATTCTCGAGGATGCGGAAAGCGATATCGGCGCCCGGCGGCCGGATGCGGAAGCGGTACCGCATCCGCATGTCCATAAACGGTGAGACGTAGAAGAGCTTCTCGCGCTCCTGCCTGAGGCCCGCTTCGCCCAATTCGCCGGCGAGTACCGGCGCAACATAGGTATGCATCTCGCCGAAGGTGTTGCGCACCTCGTAGATCACGCCGATCAGGGCATCGTCCCTGTCATAGGCGAAATAGACCGCGATCGGATTGAATGTGAAGCCGAGCACGCGAGGGTAGCAAAGCAACAGGATGCGCGCTGGCCGGGCGGCCATGCCCGCCTGAGCGAACAGTCGCCGCGCATGGGCGGCCAGAGGCGCTCCATCGCCCGGGCCATGATCCTTTTCATGAAAGGAAAGCAGGTTGAACCGGCCGATGGAGAACGCGAAGGATGCCCGCGCGGCTTCATCCAGCCGGTCGAGATCGATCAGCAGCGAATAGACAGCATAGGTGAACCGATGCGCCTTCGGCTTCATGCGGGCATGCATGACCTGTCCATCGTAGAGTGAGGCGGGTCCGGCAGGCGGCTGGAAACGGGACGGCTGAACCGGGGTCATTCAGCCGGCTGCAGGCGCAGTCCCTCAGGTTGCGAATCCTTTGGCGTCCGCCAGGGCAGGAAGGCGCCGAGCGCCTCGGCGGCCAGCATGCCCGACAGAAGCCCGTCCTCGTGGAAGCCGTAGCCGGTCCAGGCGCCGGCGAAGGAGGTCCGGTTCCGGCCATTGAACCGCTTGAGCAACTCCTGCCCGGCGAAGGCGGCGGCATTGTATTGCGGGTGATCGTAGGTGAATGTCCGGAACAGAAGTTCGGGGCGCGGCGGCTGCGGCGGATTGAGCGTGACGAAGAGCGGGCAATCGGGATCGATGCGCTGCAAATGCTGCATCGAATAGCTCACGCAGACATCGCCTTCCGATGTGTCGGATTCGCGCAGGAAATTCCAGGCCGCCCAGGCCTCCTTGCGCTTCGGCATCAGATCCTTGTCGCGATGGAGATAGACGGTGTTGGGGCGATACTGGATGGCGCCAAGCACGCGCGCCTCCTCGTCGGAGGGATCCTTGAGCAGCTTGAGCGCCTGGTCCGAATGGGTGGCGACGATGACGTGATCATAGCGGTCGGATCGGCCTGCCGCCGTCTCGACCGTGACGCCAAATGCATCGCGGCTGATGCCGGTCACGGGATCGCCGAGCCGGTAGCGGTCGCGGAAGCCCTCGGTGAGCTTCATCACATAGGCGCGGCTGCCGCCCTTCACGGTGCGCCAGACCGGCCGGTCCCAATGCAGGAGCTTGTGATTCTCGAAGAAGGAAACGAAGTTTTTCGCCGGGAAGTCCAGCATATGTTCGGCCGGCGTCGACCAGATCGCTGCCCCCATCGGGACGATGTAGCGGTCCCGGAAATAGTTCGAGTAGCGCCCTTGCCGCACGTATTCGCCCAACGAAAGGCCGTCGATGCGCCCGGCGACGAGATCGGCCTTGGCGGCCTTCTGGAACCGGAGGATTTCCAGCAGCATGCCGAGATAACGCGGATTGACGAGATTGCGCCGCTGGGCGAACAGCCCGGAGAAGACCTCATGGGTGCGTCCGATCCACTCGAAGGCGCCGCGGCCGATCGACACCGAAAAGCTCATGTCGGAATCCGTCGTCGCGACGCCGAGATGTTCGAACAAGGCTGTCAGGTTCGGATAATTCAGCGTGTTGTAGACGATGAACCCGGTGTCGACGGCGATTTCGCGCCCGTCATAGTCGATATCGACCGTGGCGCTGTGCCCGCCGATCCGGTTCTCGGCCTCGTAGACCGTGATGTCCTGGATGTCCGGGCTTTTCCGAAGCGCATAGGCGGCGGCATTGCCGGAAATTCCCGAACCGATGATGGCGACACGCATGCAATTAGGGCTTTCAATTCGCAGTCGCGGTGGTTGGAGAGAAAGTGGACATCTTTAAGACGCAGCTTCGGTCGAAATGGATTTGAATGCGGCAAGAGCGCGTTGCCTTGCTGCATCGTGATCAACAATCGGCAGGGGATATTCCTTGCCCAGCGTTATGCCCGCCCTGGCGAGGATTGGATGGGGCGCCTGCCAGGGTTTGTGAATCCATTGATCGGGCAGCCCGGCGATTTCGGGCACATAGGTGCGGACGTAATCCCCCTTCGGATCGAATTTTTCGCCCTGGAGGACGGGGGCGAAGATGCGGAAATAGGGCGCGGCATCCGCGCCGGAACCCGCCACCCATTGCCAGCTCGCCGCGTTGTTCGCGGGGTCTGCATCAAGGAGCGTGTCCCAGAACCATTCCTCGCCGCGCCGCCAGTCGATCAGCAGGTGCTTGATCAGGAACGACGCCGTGACCATGCGGACCCGGTTGTGCATCCAGCCGGTCCGCCACAGCTCCCGCATGCCGGCGTCCACGATCGGATAGCCCGTCTTTCCTCTGGTCCAGGCCCGAAAGGCTTCGCCGTCATCCCGCCACGGAAAGGCATCGAAGCGCTTCTGGAAATTCGCCGTCGCGAGGTCGGGCGACTGGAACAGGAGATGATAGGAGAATTCGCGCCAGCCGACTTCGGACAGGAATTTTTCATGATCGCGGGACGAGTGGCCGCAATGAGCCTGTTCGTGCAGCCGCGTCGCATGCCAGATTTGCCGGGGGCCGATCTCGCCTGCGCGAAGATGCGGCGAAAGCCGTGAGGTAGAACGCTTGTCCGGCCGGTTGCGCCCGTCGCCATAGCCTTCGACGGCGTCATCCAGAAAGCGCTTCAGGGCCGCCGCCGCGCCGGCTTCGCCCGGCTGCCAGAGCGTCTCCATCTCCTTCGCCCAGTTGGGTGACTTCGGCAGCAGATCGAGGTCTTCGAGGGTGACGGATCCAGGCAATTGCTTGTCCTCGCCGGCGAATGGCCTGAGCGACGCCGGCGCAGCGACCGGCATCGGAACCTCCCGAAGCTCGCGGGCGGCGCGCCAGAATGGGGTGAAAACCTTCAGCGGGCCGCCGGTTTTGCTTTCCACCTCCCAGGGTTCGAACAGGAGATGGCCGTTGAAGCTCTGGACTTCGACGCCACTGGCCTTGAGCTCCTGCTTGAGCTTGCCGTCGGCGGCGCGCTCGGCTGCGCCGTAGCGGCGGTTCCAGAAGATTGCAGCGGCGCCTGTCTGCCTGACGAGGCGCGGGATAACGGCGAGCGCGGAGCCCCGGAAAAGGTGCAAGGGCGATCCCCGTTCCGCAAGCGAAGCCGCGAGAGCCTTCAGGGAGCCATGCAGCCACCAGCGCGCCGCCGCTCCAGGCGGACGGAAATCCGCCGTCTCATCGTCCAGAACATAGATGGCGATGATGGGCCGATTGCGGCTGACCGCCTCGGCGAGCGCGGGATTATCCGCGAGGCGCAGATCCTCGCGAAACCACAGAAGGACCGGCGCATCCTCTGCTTTCGTGTCCCATGATGGTTCGGACATTGGTTCTCCCGCTCGGCTCACCGATGGCTGGGCGCAATCGCATCCCGCCAAACCTGCCTTTTGTGCGGCTGCCGCTGTCCTGGCGCAACCGAGGCGGACGCGCGGCAAAACATCTCACGCGGGGCCTGCAGACATTGACAAAGCATGGAATGGCTCCTCGAGCAGGATTCGAACCTGCGACCAATCGATTAACAGTCGATTGCTCTACCGCTGAGCTATCGAGGAATGCTGTCGGGCGTATAGCAGGCTTGACGCCCGTTGCAAGCATGAGCGCCCGGCAATTTCGCGCCCGCCTGACATCTGGACTGTTGCGCCCCCGGCGATGCTGTGGCTATAGGTCCCGGCGGCGGCGACGCCGCAGCGGTGACGGCCTCGTGGCGGAATGGTTACGCAGAGGACTGCAAATCCTTGCATCCCGGTTCGATTCCGGGCGAGGCCTCCACCCTCCGCTGCGGTTGGGGAGCAATAAGCCGCCAACGGGGGCTGCGGGTCGATGACTGATTTCACCGCCATTCGACGCAACATGGTTGACACTCAATTGCGGACCTATGACGTGAACAGCAAGCGCGTGCTGGACGCGGTCGAATCCGTCCCGCGTGAATTCTTCGTTCCGCCGGAGGCGCAGGCGCTGGCCTACGCCGACCAGTCCTTCACCGTGACGGCTGAGGCGGGCGAGAGCCGTTCGCTGCTCCAGCCCATGATTCTCGCCCGGATGATCCAGGCGGCTGAAATAGAGCCTGGAGACCGCGTTCTCAACCTGGCAGGCGGCACGGGCTATGGGGCAGCCATCATGGCAGCCATGGGGGCATCGGTGACGCTGGCCGAAACCGGCGAGGGGCTGGCAGGCATGGCGCGCCGGGCATTGCTGAGCGCGGGCGTCGAATCGGTCCCGGTCGTCGTCGGCGACCTTTCCGCCGGCTATTGGGCCGGCCAACCCTATGACGTCATTTTCATCGAGGGGGCGGTGGAGATCATGCCCGCTTCGCTGACTGAGCAGTTGGCGGATGACGGGCGCATGGTCGCCATCCTCGGCCACGGGCGGGCAGGGCGCGTGGCGCTCTGGCGGAAAACAGAAGAAAGCATTGGCATAAGGAGCATTTTCGACGCCGCGGCCGCCCCGCTTGACGCCTTTCGGCAACCGGTGGGCTTCGCTTTTTGACGCTGGGATGCTGTCGTATTTTTGTGCCACAGCGCAATCAAATCTCGCGAAGCCTCACCCGCAGGCTTGCCACCGTAAGTGATCTGTTTACCAGAAGTTAACGACGCGCTATCGACATTCGTCGGTGCATGTTTTCTCGCATGGAGCGAAGGAAGGAATCCGGTGTGAGGTTTCGGTTCGCCGAAGGGTTGGGTTTGTCGGTATCGTTGTGCTGCCTTCTGGCGGCCGCATCGGCTTCGGCGCAGGAAACTCTCGCAGGCGCACTGGCCCGGTCCTACGTCAACACGCCGGAACTGAACGCGCAGCGCGCAAACGTGCGTGCCCTGGACGAACTGGTTCCGCAGGCGCTCTCCGGCTATCGCCCGCGGTTGACCGGCACGGCTGATGTCGGCCGCACCTGGCAGGAATTGGTGACGCCGACCCGGCAACCCGGAACGGGATTCCGGACCGGCAGGGCCCATTCCAGCGACGCCCTCTCGCCCCGCGGCTTCGGCTTCCAGGTCGATCAGACGCTTTTCAACGGCTTTCGCACCGAGAACTCGACGCGCGCCGCCGAATCCCAAATCCTCGGTGCCCGCGAAACGCTGCGCAACACCGAACAGAACGTGCTGCTGAACGCCGCCACCGCCTACATGAACGTGCTGCGGGATACGGCGCTGCTTAATCTTCAGCGCAACAACGTCGAGGTGCTGGAAGAGCAGCTCCGTCAGACTCGCGATCGCTTCAAGGTTGGCGAAGTCACGCGCACCGATGTCGCCCAGTCCGAAGCCCGCCTTGCCTTGGCCCGATCGCAACTCAGCGCTGCCGAGGGCAACCTCAAGGCGAGCATCGCCACCTATCGCCAGCGCGTCGGCGTCGAGCCAAGGCGCCTCAGCCCGGCGCAGCCGATCGAGAACCTGATCCCAAAGGATATCGATACTGCGGTCCAGAATGCGCTCGGAAATCACCCCGCGATCATCGCCTCGCTGCATGGCGTCGATACGCAGCAATTGCAGGTGAAGGTGGTCGAATCCGAACTCTATCCCACCGTTTCGCTGCAGGGGACCGTGACGAAGCGCTGGGACTTCAACGTAAGCGACAGCGAATCCTACGGCGGCACCGTGCTGGCCCGTCTCTCGGTGCCGATCTACGAGGGCGGTCAGGTCTATTCGCGCGTGCGCCAGGCCAAGGAAACCCTTGGCGAGCGCCGCATCCAGGTCGATCAGCAGCGCGATACGGTCCGCCAGGCCGTCGTCGCTTCGTGGAGCGGCCTTCTCTCGGCGCGGGCGCAGATCATCGCTTCTCAGGCCCAGGTTGCGGCATCGGAAATCGCGCTGACGGGCGTCCGCGAGGAGGCCAAGGTCGGCCAGCGCACAACGCTCGATGTGCTGAACTCCCAGCAGGAACTGCTGATAGCCCGCTCCAACCTTGTGATCGCGCAGCGCGACCGCGTCGTGGCGTCCTACGCCGTTCTCGCCTCCGTCGGCCGTCTCTCTGCCGAAGTCCTCGGCCTCAATGTGACGCCCTACAGTGCGAAGATCCATTACGATCAGGTGCGCAACAAGTGGATCGGCATTACGACGCCTGACGGCCGCTGAGCGGATCAATATCTCGCATTGCGTATCTTCTAGTGGTCCGATTCCGACATTTGCATCCGCTTGATATCACGCTGCGAGCAAATGTCGGAATCAAAGGGACCACTAGCAAGTCTATGATTCTAGTGGAGCTTTTGAATTTGACATTCGCTCCGACGCCCGATGTCACGC
>JADCCX010000069.1 GCA_020252485.1 Methylocystis sp. | reverse complement strand
GCCGTGCCATTCGTCTCATTCAAAAAGGGAATGGCGATATTGGGCTCAAGCTGGCGCAGCTCGAAATTCGGCGCGTCAAAGACATGGCGGTTGTGGTTGTTAGCCAAGCCGCAAATCGGTCTCAAATCATTTGACAACGGACACTCGCGCCATCCGTCGCGTGGGACTTCGACGAGCGCATCGGATCCACGTGGCTGTGCTTCTCGGCCCGCTCGCCGCCGCCGCCCGAGCGCGTGCTGACGCGCGGATTGGTGCCGACGGCGCCATCGGGATGAGCGGGATCGGGTTTGGGGATGGGCTTCGTCGCATCCTCGCGGCTCGCGCCTGGCCCGCCCCAACGAACGGTGTTCGGGTGCTTCTTCGGCATGCGGCTGATCCTTCTCCCTGTTCCGATGCGAACGAGCGCCGCCGTCGGCAGTTTCGGGAGCGCACCGCGCCAGCTCGTTTCGCGGGCCCGCTGCCGGCTCCCCGCGGATCTCACATCGGCCGCCATCGGCGCGCAGTGTGATCCGCACCGACTTGCGTGGCGTCACGCGCCGAGCCAGCTCCTGATCTCGGCGCCATGCTCGTCCAGGTCCGGCGCGCGGCGCTTGAGCACCGCGGGCGTTCCTTCCAGCCGCAGCGGGGAAGCGAGCGTCGTGATCGTCCCACGTTCCGGATCCTCGATCCGCTGCACCATGTTGCGCGCGGCGGCCTGCGGATGCGCGATGGCGGCGTTGTAGGTTAGCACGGGCTCGCCCGGGATGCCGGCCTTGCCGAGCTCCGCCAGCCAATGCGCGCTGTCCTGCTGTTCCAGCGCCGCCTGCAGCAGCGACACCAGCGAGGCGTTGTTCGCGACGCGGTCGGCATTGGTCTTGAAGCGCGGATCCTCCGGCAGGTCGGGCCGCCCGAGCATCTCGCAGAGCTTGCGCCAGAAGGCGTCCTTGTTGGCGCCGATGGTGATCCAGCCGTCGCGCGTCCGGAAGACGCGATAGGGCGAGTTGCCGCGATGCAACTGGCCCATCCGCTCCGGCTCGGTGCCGAAGGTGAGGACATGCGCGGCCTCGTAGACGCCGAGCGAGAGGCCCGCCTCGAACAGCGACTGGTCGATGCGCTGCCCCACACCTGTCTTCGTGCGTGCCATCAGCGCGGCAAGGATGGCGCTGGTGGCGAACATGCCCGCGGCGAGGTCCGTGATGGCGATGGGCAGGCGATAGGGTTCCCCGTCCGGAGGGCCGTTGCCGGCCATCAGCCCGGACATGCCCTGCGCCATCATGTCGAAGCCGCCATGCTGCGCCCAGGGGCCGGTCTGGCCGAAGCCGGAGATGGAGGCGACGACGAGCCGCGGATTGGCCCTATGCAGCGCGTCCCACCCGAAGCCGGCGCGCTCCAGCGCGCCGGGGCGGAAATTCTCGACGAGCACATCGGCCTTCGCCACCAGCTTCCACAGCAGCGCGGCGTCGCCCGGGGCCTTCAGGTCCAGGGCGATGCTGCGCTTGTTGCGGTTCCACAGCGCGAAGGGCTGGCTGCGGCCTTCGACCAAGGGCGGCATGCGCCGCGCCTCGTCGCCGTCCGGGCGCTCCACCTTGATGACCTCGGCGCCCATGTCGCCGAGCATCATCGTGCAGTAGGGACCGGACAGGAACGTCGTCAGGTCGAGGACGAGCAGACCATCCAGCGCCGTCGCCGCACTCATTCCGGCTGGATTCCCGCATCGGTCGCGATGCGCGTCATCAGCGTGCGCTGCGCGGGCACGAAGCGGGCGAATTCAGGCCGCGGCAGATAGGCAGGCTGCATGCCGAGGGCCGCAAGACGCTCGCGCACATCCGGCCGTTCCAGCGCTTGCCGGGAAACCGAGGCGAGGCGATCCAGGATCGCCTCCGGCGTGCCGGTCGGCGCCCATAGCCCGATCCATTCCACCAGCTCGAAGCCCGGCAGCGCGGCTTCCGCGACCGTTGGCACGTTGGGGAGCGTGGGCATGCGCTGCGCGCTGGACACGGCGAGCGCGCGCAGCCGGCCGCCCTGCACCAGGCCGACCGCAGAGGGCGCCGTGGCGAAGTTGAAGGCGGTGTCGCCGGCGACGACGGCCTGCGCGCCCTGGCTGCCGCCGCGATAAGGCGCGTGCGGCCCTTCGATCCCCGCGCGTTGCACGAAGAGGAAACCCGAGAGGTGCGAGGCGGTGCCGATGCCGGCGCTCGCCCAGGCGAGCCGCGCGGCGCGCGCGCGGGCGATGAGGGAAAGGCCTGGGCGGTGATCTTTAGCCGCACCGCGACATAGGCACGCCCGCGGCCGCGATGATTGGCGGTCCATTTGCCGCCGGTCTCGGCGATCAGATTGGCATTCGCCACCTGATCCGCCGCGCCCAAATGGCGATCAATCCGCACCAAGCCGGAGAATTTCGCGTCCGTGGCCAGCGTGTCGCTCAACCAGACATCGCCGATGGATTGCACGCGATGCGCGGCGAGCACGATGACAGTGTAGAAATACCCATCGGCGCGGCCCTGATCATCGGTCGCGGAATGGATGAACACGATGGGCCCGCCCACTTTGCAGCGGCCAAAGACGATCTGGTGTTCCGTGAGTGGCTGGCGGAAGGATTGCGTGCGCCCTGCGCCGGGGGCGGTGGTATTATCGACCGCGCGGCTGGGAATAGCGGGGGATGAGGGCGGGCGCGAGGGAAAGACAGAACCGCCGACGCTGGTAATGGCAAAGGCAGTGCCGGCGCCAACCAAGGCACCGATGATGCCACCACCGACAGCGGCTGAGGCGACTGCACCGACGGCGACGGCAATGATCGGGATGGCGACGGGCATTCAGCCAATCCTCCAGGCTATTTCACATTCGGTGATTGCTGCGGTGGTGAGACCGCGTGGCCCGACAAAGACGGCGCGCCCTGCTTCGACCACCACGCCCAGGCGCGGCGGATCGCTGGCAAGGACGATATCGCCGTGGCGCGCATAGGCTGGCGCGATACGTGGAAAGCCAGCGCTATCCGCCGATGCCGCAAGGCAGGGCAGCACAGTCACGCTGGGTTTGTGGCCTGTCACAGCCTCCACAGCGGCGAGCGCGAAGCTGGCGCAATTCCACTGCCGCGCATCGAATGGACGCGCCTCCGCCGCCGACAGCATGGC
This sequence comes from Methylocystis sp., assembly GCA_020252485.1. Classification (GTDB taxonomy): domain Bacteria; phylum Pseudomonadota; class Alphaproteobacteria; order Rhizobiales; family Beijerinckiaceae; genus JADCCX01. Next base: position 113 of record JADCCX010000069.1, on the reverse strand, counting down.
TGTCAGTCGCTCGGGCCAGTTGGCTAGTCGCATCTCACCCCCGGAGCGGCCGACATTGCCGCCAGCCGCTCAGCTTCGGAGACTAACCGTCAGGAGCACCGTAAATGTGGGCT
>JADCCX010000068.1 GCA_020252485.1 Methylocystis sp. | reverse complement strand
TTGCCGGCCCCAGCAAGCCCTCCAGCCTTGTGCGGGCATCGTTTGGCGCCATGTCACATTCGACCGACAGTGCCAGGCCGTTGATAAGGTCCTGCTCGCGAGCCTGTGGCCCCTCGGCGAAAGTTGCAACGGGCGGGCAGAATACCACCGGCCGTGGGTGCTGCGAGCACCGTGTGGCCTGCGCTACAGAGGCCGCGACCAGGGCCTCGAGCCCGTCCGCGATGCGGCAGACGCCAATCTCATGGACTGAGGAGGCATCGTCGTAGAAGGAGCGCAGTGCCACCACGCTGTCCGGATCGGCATAGCGGAATAATGCGTGCACGAAACGCGCAATCTGTGCGGTATCGGCTGCGAGCATGGCTGGGGCTGTATCCATCATTCGCCCGCTTGCCATTCGAGGAAGGCTAATGCTGCCTCAAGATCACCTTTGCTCAGCATTTCGCGGAGGCTTTGAAGACCGTAAAGCAGCGTCGAGCCTGCCTCAGCGTCACCCATGCCGTAATAGGCTGCGAAGGCTGCGAAATCACCGCCGCAGATTCGTTCAACGGGATCAGTCGGGCGAATGTCCTGCCAGCGCTTGATCCCCATAAAGAGTAGCGGCACCGGCCTCATGCCACCGCACTCCCCGGCTGGAAGATCGCACTATCGCGCCGCGTCTGAAGGCAGCTACGCGCCCAATCAAGGGCGGCAACAGTCAGGTCGCCGGCCAGCAGGGCTTTTGGATCGTCGGGGGTCGGGGTGGGCATCGTGTCACCATCAGTCGGCACGCAGCGGCGTGCGGTTGCGATGGCACTGCATTCACATCAGTTTTTTCACCCGTAAAAGAAACCTGAAATGGTCGGATGCGTTTTATTTCGGGCGCTATTTCGGGCGCGATTTCAGGCCCCGCCGATGCGCTGCCCCGATGTTATTCGCGATGGTCTTTGCGGACGCCTTGGGCCACTCCGGATGTGCCCTGGCGAGCCAGGTCGAGAGATATTGAGCCTCAATCGTAATCTTGTCCTCGGCCTCGCCGGCAGCCAGCCGGCGCGCATGCTCAAGTTCAATCAATTGCTGGGAGCTCGGCCGACCGGCGAAGCCTGACCGCCCTGAGAGCGCAGACGTGCTGTCCGCGGGTGGTGCTGGCATTTCGGGCGCCGCGCGCGGCGCCTCAACGGTCGGGGCAATCGTTCGATTCGCCGCGAATACGCGCACGCCAAGCAGCGTGACTCCGCCCGGCAAGGTCACCGAGCCTGGCGCCGGTGGCGGCGAGCTATGGCTGCTGTGGGGCTTGGAGCCGCGTTGCCAAGTCGTCTCCTCCCAGCCCAAGGCGATCTCGGCCGCCCCCCAGGCGAGGGCAGGGATATCCACAGGCCGCAGCGGGTCACGGGGGGAAACGCCACGCGCCGTGAAGGCACCGCCAGCCAGCCGCGCCGACAGCAACCCTGGCAACGCCGCGCGCTGCTCAGCACGGTGCACCAGGGCGGCTGCGATTCGTTGTTTGGTCTCGGCCTCATAGGAGCGGCAGGCCTCAACCACGGTCTCCAGGCCAGCAGGGACGGCGCTGCCCGCCATCACGGCACGCGTGACCGAGGCAACCATGTCGAGCGGCACCTGCGACCAGGGCGATGGCGCACGCTCTATGCCCGGCCGGGCGCGCGCGGCGGTAACATCGTCTGGAAACCATGCCGCAGACCAAGCGTCAGGAAACAGCGCAGCCGCAGCCTCGGGTAGCGTCCAGCCCTCGGCAGGCGGTTCAGGGGTGGCTGTCACGGACGACTCCAACAGGGATCCGATTCGGGGTACCGCACTAAGGCTAATCGGCCAGCGCGTGATCGCCCAGCGCCTAGGGCCGACCCTCGCCCCTGAATGTCGATTTTGTCGCTTGCGCGCGTGTGAGAAGGGAAAGCCAAAACGCCCCCTTTTTCACACATCTGATGTGCCTATTGCCACCTGTCTGCTCGCGCGCGCGTAAGCGACATTTGCGACAAACTGCCGAGCCGCGGGGTCGCCGCCACTTTGCGCGCGCAAATCGCTGGCGCGCGTCGTCAACCCTTTTCCGCCATCTCCTCAGCATCGCCCGCATCAGCATGCACATGATCACGAATCAGCTTGAGGGTAATGTCCAGGAGATGTGCTTGCAGGACCTCGTTCAGCTGTAAGAATTCCGGCCATAGGATCTGGTCCGAAAAGGCGCGTGGCAGACGCACCATGATCGTGCTGCGCTTCTGCCGCGGACGGCGATAGGGGCTTAGCCCGTACCGGCGGCATAGGGCGATGAACAGATGTTGCGCCCATTGATCTTGGATCGAGAATTGCATCTCGACCGGCTGTTCGCTGCGCTGGATCTCAGCGAGGCGCGCCCTGACACGCAGCATCGCGGCCTCTGCCGCATCGCGCTCACCGGGCGTCACCGCACCTGCGAACAGCGCCTCAATTTTGCGCAGCTTTTCGCGGAGGACCGTGTCCTGCACCGAGACCTACTGATGTTGTGGGATGGACGACGGCATCACCCGATGGCGGCACTGTCAATACTGGATTCCATCGCACCAACGAGGCGCAAGTTTTTGGCGCTTTGTTACACTAAAGCCCGTTGCACCATGGAATCCACATGTCGTAGTTTCTTGTCATGCTTAAGAAGTTGCTGTAGCTGGGGCCAACGCGAAGTCGAGGCCATGGTTCCTTCCTGGCGATATTGTATGCGGGGAGCAGACGCGCGCGACATCGCTAGCGTCAGAATAAAAATATGGGTTGCAGTTTGCACTATAGCGCTCTGAATTCAATGACTTAGGTGCAAACCTAGGCCCCTCAGGTTTGCACTTGGTTTGCACCCGGCCCCCACATGGTTTGTAACCTTTCAGCGTGATTTCAGCAGCTTAGGTGCAAACCTTGGCGTATCGCGTTGCAAACCTACGCCCAACCTCGCCTCGACAGGCACTGGTCAATCTCGGCCTGATCCATCGCGAGAATTAACGGCAGCCCTATCACGAAGGATGGACCGAATGGATGAACCAAGGCAGAACCTCAGCTAAGTCCATTTCGAAACAGGCAAGGACGGGCGTGACCGCTTTTCATTGACGGATAAACTGTATCCTCGTTAGCCTCCGCTTCCACGAAAACAAGAACCCTCCGGAAGGTCACGGGCACAATGCACCGCATCGCGCCATTGGGACGACGCAATGTTTTGAGCCGAACGCTGCTTACCGCGGCGGGGGCCCTTGCGGCGCCACCGCTTCTGGCCAGCCGTGCTGTTACCCTTGGACTCACGCCGGTCTTTCTGGATTCGGATATCGTCCTGGTGCGGCATATCGAGAGCCATATCTCCGCCCGCCTCGGCAGGCCGGTTCAGGTCGTCAAGCGCCGCACCTACCGGGAGGTCACCACGCTGCTGGTGGCAGGGCAACTCGATGCTGCCTGGATTTGCGGCTATCCTTTTGTGCAGTACCGCGAAGCGCTGGATGTCCTGGCGGTGCCGCTCTATCGCGGTCAGCCCTTGTACCGCGCCTATCTCATCGCGCGGCAGGATCGCGGCGCCGCAGCCTTGGCCGATTTGCGCGGTGATATTCACGCCTTCTCCGACCCGGACAGCAATTCAGGTTTTCTGGTAACGGGCGCCATGCTGGCTGATATTGGCACAACGCCTGGTGCATTTTTTGCCCGCAGCTTCTTCACCTATGGCCATCGCAATGTGATTAGGGCGGTTG
>JADCCX010000067.1 GCA_020252485.1 Methylocystis sp. | reverse complement strand
GCCGCCTGCATCGCGAGGTAGCCCACCGCGCCGCTGCGCGTCTCGGGGATGATCTGCGGGCCGCCGCGCCGCGCAACGGCCTCGGCCGCGATGCGCACGGAGATATCGGCCGCCCCGCCCGGCGCGAAGCCGACCAGGATGCGGATGGGCGCGCGGGACTGCGCCCATGCAGGCGTGGCCAGAAAGGGTGTTGCGAGTAAGAGGCGGCGATGCATGGTCATTCCTCCGTGAAGCGTGGCGCGCGCTGTTCCGCCCCCGCCTCGGGCCGCGCGGTCACCGCATCCAGCAGGCCGGGAAGGGATTGCCACATGCTGCCGGTGATGGGGTTCATCCGGCGCGGATGGTCGAAGGTGAGATGCGCGATGCCATTCACGATGGCCAACGTCACGCGCGCCTCGCTCATGCGCCGAGGTCCACGACGAGGTTCCCGCATGCCTCCAGCAGGGCGGTGGCGCCGGGCGGCAGCAGCAGGGTGGACATGCCATCTTCCACCACGGCGGGGCCCGCAATGCGCTGGCCCGCGCCCAGATCGCCGCGGCGGAAGGCGGGCACGCTCTGCATCGCCTCGCCGAAGCGCATGGCGCGATGCGCATGGGGCGCGGTCAGCCCGGTTGCGGGGATTTCGGGATCCAGGCGGCCCTCGCCCGTCGCGGCGGTGGCGGCGACGCGGATATTCACGACCTCTACTGTGGCGACCGGCGGCACGCCGGCGAAGACGGAACGATAAGCCGCCTCGAACTCCGCCCGGATGGCCGCGATGCTGCCCGCGCCATAGGGGCCGGCGGGCAGGTCGGTGGCGAGTTCATGACCCTGGCCGGCGAAGCGCAGATCGGCCGTGCGCGCCAGGGTGATGCCGGCTTCCGCGCCCAGTGTCGCGGCGATGATGGCGCGGGCCTCATCCTCCAGCGCGCCGAAGCGCGCCTCCAGCATTTCTGGTGCCAAGGTGTCCAGCTTGGTGGCCAGCGTCGCCACACGATCCACCCGCGCGGGGGCCAGCAGCAGGCCCAGCGCCGAGGCCACGCCGGCGGCCGGCGGGCAGATCACTTGGCGCAGGCCCAGGCGGCGCGCCACCTCCGGCCCGTGCAGCGGCCCGCCGCCGCCGGTGACGAGCAGCGCAGGTTCCGCTCCCTCGCCACCATGCTCGGCCAGATGCACGCGTGCGGCCGCCGCCATCGCCTCATTCACCACGGCGTGCACGCCCGAGGCCGTGGCCCCCGGCGCCATGCCGGCGGCGATCCCCAACGCATCCAGCGCGCGGCCGGAGGCCGCTTCATCAAGCCGCATGGTGCCGCCCGCAAAGCCTTCGGCCTGAAGATAGCCCAGCGCCAGATTGGCGTCGGTCACGGTGGGTTCAGCGCCGCCGCGCCCATAGCAGGCGGGCCCGGGGTCGGAGCTGGCGCTGCGCGGGCCGACCTTCAGCAGCCCCAGCGGATCAAGGGCGGCGATACTGCCGCCCCCAGCGCCGATCTCGATGAGTTCCACTGCCGAAATGCTCAGCGGCAGGCCGCTGCCCGGGGTGAAGCGCCGCTCCCGCGCGGCCTCGAAGCGATGCGCCACACGCGGCACGCCATCGCGCACCACCGCGAGCTTGGCCGTGGTGCCGCCCATGTCGAAGGCCAGCAGGTCCCGCGCGCCGCTGCGCCCGCCAAACACCGCAGCCGCCAGCGCGCCCGCCGCCGGGCCTGATTCCAGCAGGCGAACGGGAACGCGCTTGGCTTCCTCCACATGCGTCAGCCCGCCATTGGAGAGCATCAGGAACAAAGGCGCGGTGACGCCCAGCGCCGCGATCTCCCGCGCCAGCGCATCAAGATAGCTCACCGCCAGGGGTTTCACATAGGCATTGGCGACGGTGGTGGAGAGCCGCTCATATTCGCGAATTTGCGGCGACACCTCGCTGGAGAGCGAGAGATGCAGCCCCGGATGGCGGGCCGAGATCAGCGCCGCGGCCTGTTGTTCGTGCACCGGATTGGCATAGGCATGCAGGAAGCCGATGGCCAGCGAGGTGACGCCCGCCGCCACAAGCTGATCGGCCGCCGCCAGCACGGAGGCAGGGTCCAGCGGCGTTTCCACACGGCCATCGGGTGCCAGGCGCTCGCGCGCTTCCAGCCGCAGCGCGCGGCGGACCAGGGGCTTGGGCAGCGCAATGAAGAGATCATAGATCTCGTATTTCCGCTCGTGCCCGATTTCGAGAATGTCGCGGAAGCCCTCGGTTGTCAGCAGTCCGGTGGGGGCGCCGCGCCGCTCGATCAGCGCATTGGTCAGCAGGGTGGTGGCATGCACCACGCGGGTGATATCGGTCGGCGCCACGCCCTCACGCACCAGCAGGTGACGAATGCCCGAGAGCACGCCCCGCGCCGGCTCGGCCGGGGTGGTGAGTTCCTTGTGCGCGAAGAAGCGCCCGCTTTCGGGCCCATGCAGGACGATGTCGGTGAATGTGCCGCCGATGTCGATGGCCAGCGCATACTGGGTCATGCGATGCCATCCTCGCGGTCCGCGATCAGGAGTTCGGGCAGTCGCGCTGTCACCAGCCCATGACCACCGCCACCCGGTGTGCGCATCTCCACCGTGCCGCCAGGCATGACGACATGCTGCCGCTTAGGGTCCACCGCCGCGCCATCAATCAGCACCGCACCCGGCGCGCCCGGGGAGCCGCCCGCAAAGCCCGGGGCGGCAGAGCCGGGTTGAGTGCGCTCGGCCAGGAAGGTCACGGCTATGGGCTGGGAGGAGCGGCTTTCATAGAGCGTTTCCTGCCCGGTGCCGCCGCGATGCCGGCCCGCGCCGCCCGTGCCGCTTCGCAAGCGCCGGAAGCGCACCCGCCAGGGGGCCGATTGCTCGATGGTCTCGACCGAGGCTGAGGAGACATTGGAGGGCCAGCTCAACACATTCGCGCCATCACCCTGGGCGTGGGCGCCATAGCCGCCATTGAGGAAGAGCGCATTGGCAATGGGCGTGCCATCCTCGCGAAAGCCCGAGAAGCCGAGGCACCAGAGCGGCGAACCCACGCCCGCCACCACGCGCTCTGGCAGCGCCTCGGCCAGGGCCGACATGACGAGGGCGGGCAGGAAATG
>JADCCX010000066.1 GCA_020252485.1 Methylocystis sp. | reverse complement strand
GCAGAACCCTGGCGAGGTGTTCGCCGACAGCGCCTATCGCGGCCAGGTCTTTGCCGAGGCCGTGCGCGCCAGGGGCGGAACGCCGCGCATCGTCGCCACCGCCATGTGGGGACGCGATGAGCAGGAAACGCTGGGCAGGCTCAGAGCCCACAACCGCCCGATCCATCAGGTTCGCGGCAGGATCGAAAAGATATTCGGAACCTGGACGCGAAGTTATGGCCTCAGGCGCATGCGATGGCGGGGCATCGCCAAGGCAACCGCCCAAGTCCCGCTCACCGCCATCGCCTACAACCTCAAGCGTTCCCTGACGATCACAACCCAGCCAGCCTGCATCATAGCAGGCTCACAGCCCTCCCGCACGCCAAGGTGCCATCAGTTGATATGCCAAATCACTGATAAACAACGTAAAATAGCACCCGCGCACAGGTCTCCTAAATCGTCACTACAGCCTAGGAGAGCGGGAGAACGAGATGAGCAGGGGCAGGGTTTCGAGAGGTGAGGTACCTCTGGTTGACGATCGATCCTGTCAGCTTCGGACAAAGGCCATGAGAGGCACGAAGTCATGCGCGTCGGCGGCGCGCAGCGCGGCGACATAGGCGCTGCGCGTCTCGGTCGCCGAGACGAGGTTGTTCCGCCCCCAGCTGAATCGTGGTCGTTCTAGCGCCGCGAGCAGTGCGTCTGCGGCGAGACGGGCATGACGGCCATTGCCGTTGGGGAAGCAATGTATCTGGACCAGCCGGTGATGGAAACGAGCCGCGATCTCATCGGGCGGATAGGTCCGCTGATCGATCCAGTAACGGGTATCGTCGAGCAGCTGCGCCAGATCGACGCCGATTCGGTAGGCCGGAACGCCAATGTTGCGTTCGGTCGTGCGGAAGCGTCCGGCCCAGCGCCAGACTTGACCAAACATCCGCTTGTGCAGCCTGAGAAGGGAGCGCTCGTCCAGAATCTGGCGCCGCCGCTCGAACACCCATCGGTCTGCGGTCAGCACGCCGGTTTGCTCGGCTTCGTTCAGTTCGTGGCGATGCGTGATGTAGGCGGGAATGAGCCCTTCGCGCTCGGCTGGCGTCAAGGGCGTCGCCGCATCGTCATGCTCGATCAGCGGATCGGGCATCAGCGATCCCAGAGCCGGGCTGGACGCCGCGCCAACAGGTCAGCCGCGAGCCGGGTGATCTCGCGCGCCTCGACGGCAGGAGCTGTGCCCTGATCCTCAAGCCGCATGGAGTGGCCGGCCGCCGCCATATGCTGGTGAGCAACCGCCTCCGCCTGCCGCTGAACGCGGGTCTCCAACGGCTCATTCGGCACCAGCGCATAGACCAGCCTGCAGTTCAGTGCTTCAGCGGCGCGCTCGAGGCTTTTCAACGTGACGCTGCGATCTGCTTCGGCCTGTTCGAGCTCGACGACACGGGGCTGCGATACGCCGATGCGGCGGCCGAGCTGAGCCGTCGTCATGCCGAGCGCCTGGCGGATCGCCTTGATCCATCCGGCGGATGGCGCGCGCAACTCCGCGTTCCGACGCAATGGCGTCAGGCGGTCGTCAAGCGCACGGCGTGCAGCTTCGAGGTTACGCATGATCGTCCAAAACCTATCAAGGCATCTTTCTATAATAGGTTATGAGCGATTATTCAATAAGAGATTAATCGTCTAATCCTTATCAAAATTGGCGCGCCAAGATGCAGAGCTCGCGTGATCCGCATAATCTCTGTCATGGAACTAAATTATTGATATTGCTTACAATTCTTAAGTTAAAATGGCATCCGCCGTTTGATGTCCCCATTGGATTTGCTCTGACGCCTCAATCCTCCGCGACGACGGCCAATCGCTCCCCGCCACAGGGTCCACCATACTGTTTTTCCGACGCAATTGCCTTCTGGAGCAAGCGTCAAAACGAGCCGGTTTGGGAGCAAATTCCTCTGTGACACGCAGTTGCGACATGTATTTCAATTATTGCGTTTAACAGGCTGCTGAAAAAGTCTAAAATGTTGGGCACAAACCGGAAACATAACGGATTCGAACGGGGTTCAAACCGGAATCGCGGTGTGTCAAAAATGTGTTCTTCAGCGGCCTGCTAGAGCTGTTTCCGGCTTCAAGCCCCAGTTCAGTCCTTTCTCTTCGAGATCAACAGATAGGTTCCCACTGCATCAGACAATCTAACCAACTTGAACTTGCCCGTTCATGAACGCGACGTCTTCGAGTGCGCGCTATAGCCTGCGCCGGCGAATGCCTTTGCTTTTCGGGAGCCATTTATCGCACCGACACGAGCGTTGTCCTGGCTGCCAATCACGCTGCGGACAGAGGCTCGACGCTTGCTTCAGCCAGCAGCCTGATGCGGTTCGCAAGGTGGCGCGCCAGGCGGTCCTGATCTGAAAGCGGTATCCGGTTTCGCCCGCCTTGCGGTTCAGGCTCTGGAGCATTTTCCGAAGAAGTGGATACCGGTTCTTCGAAAGAAAATGCGGTAAATCAAGAGCTTAGAGAGGCCGATCTGATTCAGTCAGATCAGCAACCGCTCTAGCAGCGAAGCACGAGCTTCGGCATGCTGGCGGAACATGTGTCGATATCGTTGAACGCCTTTGCGCCGTCGGCGAGAGGGCGCTCGTCGAACCAGGCGAGGCCGCCCAGTGCGCCTGATGCGAGGGCGTCCACTGTCTGCCGGAAGTCTGTCGGCGTGTAGCAATAGGTCCCGGTGAATGTGACCTCCTGCAGGGTGATCTTGCGGATGTCGAGTCCATCTTGTCCCGGCAGAAGCCCGGCATGCACGATCACGCCGCCGGGCCGGACCATGGCGGAGGCCGCCGCACGGGTTGCGGCCGCGCCAACCGCATCGATCACAAGGTCGATGGTGTCGGCCGTAGGTTGCGAGGTGCTTCCCGGCGCGTATGCCGCGAAATTCTCGGCGGCGGCAATGGTCTTCCGCCGCAGCTCATTGGGCTCGCCAATGGTGATGCCGTGCCCGCCGAAATGCCGCGCCACGATGGCCGCCGCCAGGCCTATGGCGCCGCCGCCGAGCACGGCGATGCGGCAGCGCGCGAGCGGCTGATGGAGCTTTTCCGCGCCGAGCCGGACTGCGTGCCAGGCCACAGCCACCGGCTCCGCCAGCGCGGCATGCGCGATGGGCATGGCGTCGGGAATAGCGACGACGTTGCGCTCAGGTATCCGCACGAATTCAGCGAAGGCGCCGGGGCGCGGCGGCATCGAGATGATCTGACGGGTCGGGGAGAGATGCCAGCGGCCTTCCGCGGCATAGGGGCAGGCCGGATCGACAACCAGCGGATTGATGGTCACGCGCTCGCCGTTTCGAGACCCGCCGACAATGCGCCCGGCTGCCTCGTGCCCCAGGATCAGCGGCGCGGGGCGGCGGCTGTCGAAGCCATGGTAGGCGTGCATGTCCGAGCCGCAAATGCCCACGGCCTCCACCCGCACCAGAACCTCATCGTCCTGCGGAACTGGCTCCGCCTCATCGCGGTATATGAGCGAGTTGGGACCAAGATAGACCAGGGCCTTCATGAACGATCCTATTTCGCGGTGAACCCGCCGTCGACGGCGAGCGTCTGGCCAGTGATGTATGCCGAGGCCGCCGAGGCGAGAAAGACTGTTGCCCCGGTGAGGTCTTCGAGCGCGCCGTTACGGCCAATGGCGGTCTGCGCCGCATTCTTTGCCGCGCGCTCTGGATCGTTGAACACCGGTGCGGTTAGCGGCGTTGGGAAGAACCCCGGCGCGATCGCATTACATGTCACGCCGTGCCTGGACCATTCCTCTGCGATGGCGCGGGTGAGTTGGACGATGCCGCCTTTGCCGGCGCCATAGGGAGCGCTGTTGGGGAAAGCGCGCGTGCTCTGCAGCGAGGCGAGGTTGATGACTCGGCCATATCCATTGGCCGCCATCCTCGGCGCGAGCACTTGCGTCAGCAGGAAGGGCGCGCGCAGATGCAGCGCCATATGCAGGTCGAAGGCGTCAGCCGTCACATCCATGAACGGCTGGCGCAGGTTGATGCCGGCGGCGTTCACCAGGATGTCGGCGGTGAGACCCAACCGCTTTAGCCCGTCAGCGACGACGGTGGCGCACTCCGGCTTCGATAAATCGACCAGGATGGCTTTCGCGGCGACGCCCTCGTCAGCCAAAGCCGCGACCGCTTCGTCGGTCTCGCCCTTGCGCCGCGCCGCCAGCACCACACCTGCTCCTGCCAGCCCCAGCGCCCGCGCCATAGCCAGCCCGATGCCGCTATTGCCGCCGGTGACAAGCGCGGCCCTTCCGGTGAGGTCGAAGAGATGTCCAAGGCGGAAGGCCAATCAGGTCACCACGGACTGTCCGAGATCAATGTTTGATCCCGGCGCATACTTCGCCATTCTGACATCAGAGGTTCGGGCATGGGCCTCCATGCCTTCCAGCCGGGAGATGCGAGCGGAGACGGGCGCCAGCGCCTTGCAGGCGTCCTGGTTCATCTTCTGCCAGGTGAGCGGCTTGAGGAACTTGTGCACAGATAACCCTGCCGAGTACCGCGCCGCGAACTTCGTCGGCAGGATATGATTGGGGCCCGAAACCTTGTCGCCGAAGGCCACATTGGTCTCCTCGCCCAGGAACAGCGAGCCGTAGTTGGTGAGGTTGGCGTGCCACCAGTCCAGGTCAGCGCAATGCACCTCCAGATGCTCGCAGGCGTATTCGTCGGAAACGCGCGCCATCTCCTCGCGCGTGTCGCAGAGCACCACTTCTCCGTAGTCGCGCCAGGCCGCGCCGGCTGCATCCCGCGCCGTCGGCGGCAGCGCCTCGATCAGCTTGGGCATCAGCGCCGAAACCTCGTCCGCCATGCGCCGCGAGTTGGTGATCAGCCAGGCCGGGCTCTCATGTCCATGCTCGGCTTGCCCGACGAGATCGGTCGCGACGATGAGCGGGTCAGCCGTTTCGTCCGCGATGACAGCGACCTCGGAAGGGCCGGCGAAGACGTCAATGCCGACCTTGCCGAAAAGCATGCGCTTGGCTTCCGCCACAAACTTGTTGCCGGGGCCTACGATGATGTCCGCGGGCTTGCCCGTAAACAGGCCGAAGGTCATGGCGGCGATGGCCTGCACGCCGCCGAGGCACATGATGATGTCAGCGCCGGCCACCGTCATCGCGTAGAGCACATGCGGATGGATGCCCGTGCCCTTGAACGGAGCCGAGCAGGCGACGACCGTCTTCACGCCGGCGGCCTTTGCGGTGGCGACCGACATATAGGCTGAAGCGATATGGGCATAGCGCCCGGTCGGCACATAGCAGCCGGCCGTGTTCACCGGCACAAGCTTCTGGCCGAGATGCAGTCCGGGCGAAAGCTCAATCGAGAAATCCGTGCAAGATGCCTTCTGGGCTTCGGCGAAGCGCCGCACCTGCCCTGCCGCCAGCACGATGTCATCCTTCACGGATTGCGGCACATCCCAAATGCGTTCCGCGATCATCGCCTTGTCCATGACGATCGGTCCCGACCATTTGTCGAGCTTCAACGCATGGTCCTTCACCGCCTGCTCGCCGCCGGATTCGATGGCCGACAGCATGTCAGTCACCACCTTGCGGGCGGTGTCCGTCTCCGACTCAGGAGTCTTGGATGCTTTCTTGAGGCGGGTGATGGTCATGAGCTCGTCCTTGCTGTCGATCGTGGCCGCATTTGAATCACCCTTCTCCCCACGAAGTGCGGGGAGAAGGCATTCTTGCTTGGCTCACTTCTTGTCGAATTCCGTCGCGAAGGCCTTGAGCTTGGCGTCGGCCGCCACGCGCTTCATGAACTCGTCGGTGATGTAGCTCTTGACGTCCGGGTTGGCGGGAATTGTGCCGACGTCGGTGATGAATTTGCCGATCTCGTTGAACCAGCCATCGACCGTCGAGCCCGACGCGCCGCGCGCCAGGATTTTGAGCTGCTCATCCAGGCCGAAGGTTGGACGCAGGGCGAACTCCTGATCTATCGCGCGTGCCGAAACCTCAAGGCCGCCCTGCTTGTAGAAGTCGAGCGCGAGGGTGCGTGCCTCGGCGGGGTTCGCCTTGGCCCAGGACCAACCGCGCAGGAACACGGCAAGGAACTTCGCCACATCATCCGGGCGTTCCTTGGCGAAATCGCCGCGCACGATGAGCGCGCCGGGTACGATTGCATCGGCGTCTGCGCCTGAGCAGAGGTACTTCGCCTGGGCCCGCTCTTCGAGTGTGTAAGTGTTTGGCGCCCAGACGCCAGCGATGTCGCCGTTGTTGGAGGTCAAGGCAGTGATGATCTGCGCCTGGCCGAGATTGACGAACTGCATGTCGTTGGCGGCGAGGCCCATCTTCACCAGGCATTTGCGGGAGGCGTAATCCACCGTGGAATTGGTCGTTAGCAGCAGGCGCTGGCCCTTGAGCGAGGCCGGGTTGGCCTTGATGGCGTCAAACTTGTCACCGCGCACCATCATGGCGTTCGTCTTTGACTCGTCATTGGTGATTCCGATGGTCAGGATGTTGAAGCGCACCGCGCCCAGCACCGCCGGCACCGAGCCGGTTCCGCCGACGTCCCAGGACTTGGACGGCGCGGCTGCGATCTGCGGCGCGCCGGCGGGGAATGTGGAGAAGTTCGGTGCAAGGCCAACGTCTTTCCACCAGCCCTTCACATTGGCGTAGTGGAAGGGTAGCGCCCAATAGAGCGAGGGCTGGTAGCTGACGCCGATGGGTGCGGGCGTCTGCGCCTGGCCCGGGCCTGCCGCCGTCACAAGTGCCGCGGCCAGTGTCAGGCTAGCAAGAAGCTTTTTCATGTCTTTTCTCCCTTGGTTGTCATGACGCCACCTTGATCGACGGTGGCCAGGTATCACCCTCCGCGGCCACTTCGGCCGCGACGGTTTCGATTGCCTCCCGGACGATCTGTGCAATCAGGTCGCATTCGTCGTCGGTGAGCGTGACGGGGGTCCGGATGTCGCAGAGACCTGCCAGCACCGCATGGGTTGCCGCGAGCGGTCCCTGATCTCCCGCATAGGCCCAGTGGAACGGCGCGCTGGTGAAGCCGGTTTGCCTGTCTGCGCCAAACCATTTGATCGGCAAGCCGCGCGATTTGGCAGCCGCCAGAATCCGGCCAATCATCCCCGGCGAGAACCCGAGCAGCGAAAACTGGACGGATGTGGCCGAGAATTGCTGCCCGCCGCCTCGCTCGGGCACATGGATCAGCTGGCAGCGCTTCAGCCCGGCTGCAATGCGATCATGGATTTCGTTCCAGCGCCGCACCCGGCGCGGCAGCTCCGCCAGCTGCGGGCGCAGCAAGGCCGCGGCCAGAGCTGTCATGCGCATGCTGAAATTAGGGACATGCTCGCCCGCTGCCGCCAGCATTTCCGGACCGGGCGCACTCAGATGCTGGCCGTGCAGCATGTAGCTTCCCGAATGCAGGATGGTGCGCGCCGCCATGGCGTCATCGTCCAGCACAAGAAAGCCGCCTTCACCCGCATTCAGATGCTTGTAGGTTTGTGCGCTGAAGCCAGCCGCGAGTCCGAATGTTCCAATCGTCCTGCCCTTCCAGGAGGCGCAGAGCGAATGGGCGCAATCTTCGATCAGGCCGAGCCCGTACTCCTCCACCACCGCCATCACTGCATCCATATCGGCGATGTGCCCGCGCATGTGGGACAGGAGCAATATCTTTGCCCCGGTGGCGCGGGCCTTGCGGCGCAAGTCTTCCGGATCAATCACATAGTCGCTGCCGATCTCGACAATCACCGGCTTCGCTGCGGCATGCAGGATCGCGCCTGGCACCGGGGCCAGGGTGAAGCCGTTCACAAGGACAGGATCGCCCGGCTGGACCCCTGCCACCTTGAGCGCCAGGAACAGCGCGCCGCCGCCGGAATTGACCGCGATGCAGTATCTCCGGCCGACGACGGCCGCGAATTCCTGCTCCAGCAGAGAGACATCCAGCTGGTCCGCACCCATCTCGCCGTATCGGAACAGGCGGCCCGAGCGCATCAGCTCGACGGCACGTGCGATGCCCGCCTCGGGGATCGGTTCCGGCTCGGTCAGGTCGCGGGTCAGGAGGGCTTTAGACATGCTGGAAGTCCTTCTCCTCGCGCAGGGTTTTCCAGATATGTGTGCGCAGATGGACGAAGGATTCAAGGTCCATGACGTCTTCGATCTTCGGGTGCCTGTCCCAGCCTTCGGCCTCACGGATGGAGCGGATATCGAGCACTTCTTTGATGCGGCCTGGACGCCGCGTCATGATCGCCACCCGGTCGGCGAGATAGACCGCCTCCTCCACGGCATGGGTGATGAAAAGCACAGTGCGCGGGTTTCGTCGGGCGAGACGCACCAGCTCTTCTTGCATCACCACGCGTGTCTGCGCGTCCAGCGCGCCGAACGGCTCGTCCATGAGCAGCACTTCAGGATCGAGAACATAGGCTCGGGCGATGGCGACGCGCTGCTGCATGCCGCCGGAGAGCTGATGCGGAAATGCATCGGCATGGCTCTCCAGGCTCATCAGCTTGAGCGCGCTCGAGATAAGGCCGTCCCGCTCAGCCAGCGGCAGGTTCTTGTTCCTAAGGCCCAAATCGATGTTCTCGCGGACAGTCTTCCACGGGAACAGCGCGAACTGCTGGAAGACCACGGCCCGGTCGGGGCCGGGCGCCGTCACTGTCTTGCCGTTGACCTTCACCTCGCCCGCAGAAGCGGCCTCAAAGCCAGCGACCATCCTGAGGCATGTCGTCTTGCCGCAGCCTGAAGGTCCGACAATGGCGACGAATTCGCGGTCGGCGATGTCGAGATTGATGTTGTCAAGCGCCTTCACGCCTGAGCCCTGGGGTCCGAAGATCTTGTCAACGTGGCTAAAGCTGATCGATCCCATGACGGTTTCCCTAAGCTTCGAGGCCGCGCCGGCGGCGCAGCCAACCTTCGCCCTGCCGCAGCAGCACGTCGATGATCATGCCGACGATGCCGATGGCAATCATGCCAGTCATAACGGTCGCGGTTTGCACAGAGCCTTGCGCCTGCACCATCATGAAACCGACGCCCGCCGCCGCGACGATCAGCTCGGCGCCGACAAGGCTCTGCCAGCCGAGACCGGCGGAGACCCGCAAGCCCGCGATAATCGAGGGAACAGCCGCCGGCAGCAGAACCTCCATGATCATGCGCGTGTCATTGGTACCCAGCATCTTTGCAGCCTCGATCAGCCGAGGCTCGACGAAGCGTGCGCCGCGGTAGGCGTTGATCAGGCAGGGCGGAAAGGCGCCGGCGAAGATGATCATGATCGGGCCGCCGATGCCGGTGCCGAACCAAAGGGCCGCGAAAGGCACCCAGGCGATGGGCGCGATGAACCGCAGGCCGTCGAAGATGGGCGTGACGATGTCGTCGAGCAGCCGGAACCAGCCCATCAGCAGGCCAAGCGGCACGCCTACCGCCGCCGCCAGCAGCACGCCATAGGCATAGCGCTTGAAGCTCGCGGCCAGATGGGTGGGCAGCGTCGCGCCGGCGAAAGGCGAAGTCAGCAGTTGAAAGAACCGCGAGGCGACCTCCAGCGGCGTGGGCAGGAACTGGCGGGGAACGATTCCGCTGACTGTCAGCACCGTCCAAAGCCCGAGGAAAAGCAGTAGACTAAGCAGGCCCAGCAGCATCGATTCCTTGAGCGGGAGCGCTTGACCGTTCATCCCGTCAATCCCTCGCCGCGATGTTCCAGGCGAGTGCGCGCCGCTCGGCCATGCCCAGCAGCACGGTCGTGCCCCAGCCCAGCAGGCCGACAGTCAGCATGCCGACGAGGATCATGCCGGGATAAATATCCTGCTGCGCCATGTTGAGCACGAAGCCGACGCCGACTAACGCTCCCACCAATTCAGCCGCGACAAGCGTCGTCCAGCTCGCCTGCAGCGAGAGGCGCAGGCCCGTGAATATCATCGGCGAGGCGGCCGGCGCAATGACCTCGGAGATCAGCCGCCAGCGCGGCGTGCCGAGCATCCGCGCGGCCTCGATGACCGGCCGGTCGATGTTCCTGACGCCCGTGAAGGCGTTGATGACAGAGGGCACGAAGGCCGAGAACCAGATCACCATGATTTTCGCAGCGTCACCGAGGCCGAGCCAGAGGATGGCCAGCGGGATCCAGGCGAGGGGCGGAATCGGCCGGATGATGAGAAAGACGGGGTTGACCAGCGCTTCCACCTTGCGGCTCCAGCCCATCCAGAGTCCCAGCGGCACCCCTGTGGCGATTGCGACAAGGAAGCCCATGGCGACCAACTTCACGCTGTGCAGCGCATGGCTTACGAGGCCCGCACCGGCGTATCCGCGCGTGTTGATCTGCACGAGCGAGGTCCAGAATTCCGCTGGTGACGGAAAGCGCCCGCCCGTGACCGCGCCGGTGACCGTGGTGAGCAGAAACCATAGGCCGATAAGCGCCGCCAGAGTGGCGACCTTTATCGCGGGTTTCCTGCCCGGCGCTAAGCCCAAAAAAAGTCCTCCTGCAAGCGCTTTCAGCATAACTTGCACCTGGGACCGCTGGCCTGTCAATTGCCACCGTTGATGGAAAATTTTCAGCAAAACGTTCCTAATCAGGCAATGGCAGGGTAAGAACAAGGATGAAATTTCTTTCAACGAGCCAGGCATGACGCGCAACAGGGTGCGCCTGAGCGATGTAGCCCGTGACGCGGGTGTCTCCGCCGCGACGGTGTCGCGCGCCATCAGCCAACCCGGCCTGCTGTCGCAGGAGACCCTGGCGCGGGTTCGCGCCGCTGCCGAGCGGCTAGGCTACCAACCGGACGCTGCGGCGCGGGCGCTCGCCTCGGGCAAGTCGATGACCATCGGAGCGGTTATGCCGACGCTGGACAACGCCATTTTTTCAAAGGCGCTGCAGATGATGCAAGCCACGTTGGCGGCGGAGGGCTACCAACTGCTGGTAGCTTCGCATGACTACAGCATGGCGGCGGAGGCAGTAGCCGTTCGCGCCTTGCTGTCGCGCGGCGTCGATGGCCTGATCCTCGTGGGCGCCCAGCGCGCGGCGGAGACTTCCGCCATGCTGGCCGGAACCGACATCCCTCTTGTCTTTACCTGGTGCGCCCCTGCCGGCTCTGCCGCGGTGATTGTCGACAATGAGCTGGCTGGCGCCTTGGTGGCGCGCCACTTGCTGGATCTCGGGCACAGGCGCATCGGTGTGATTACCGGCAGCGTCAAGTTCAATGATCGGCAGCGGGCTCGTCTCGCGGGTGTGCGCGCGGCGCTCGAAGCCGCGAGGCTGCCCTTGCCTCCATCGCTGATATGCGAAGAGGCGACCACGTTTGCCGGCGGACGAATGGGTTGCGCCAAGCTCCTCGAACTTAGGCATCCGCCAACTGCTATCATTGGCGGCATTGACCTGATCGCCATCGGCTGTACGGTGGAAGCACAGGCCCGCGGACTATCGGTGCCGGAAGAACTCTCCGTCGCTGGCATCGATGACCTCGACATGTCAGCGCATGTTTCGCCGTCCCTGACAACGGTCCATATTCCAACAGCGGCCATCGGCGCGAGAGCAGCCGAAAAACTTGTCGCAATGTTGCGGGGGCATTGCGGCGATGCGGCCACATGCTTGCCAGTAGACCTTGTCATTCGCCGCTCCACCGGGAACCGCCGCTAGCAGGCTGCTGAAAAACACATTTTTGACACACCGCGATTCCGGTTTGAACCCCGTTCGAATCCGTTATGTTTCCGGTTTGTACCCGACATTTTAGACTTTTTCAGCAGCCTGCTAGAGCATTTTCCGAAGAAGTGGATACCGGTTCTTCGAAAGAAAATGCGGTAAATCAAGAGCTTAGAGCGGCCGATCTGATTCAGTCAGATCGGCAACCGCTCTAATGCGCCAGACGTTAGCCCCGGGGCAGTTTAACCTTGAGGGCAAATGGACAAGCCGCTTGAACTGTTGGCTCAGGGGTAGGTCTTGCCGATTGTGATCGAGAGGCATCCTGCGCCAGCAGCGGACGCCTTGAGCACCAGCGGGCCATGCCTGAAATTGGGCTGAATGCGGCATGACGGCTTTCAGCTACAGGCTGTGGAAAGCGGACCGACAGTCCGACTCTTGCAGTGTCTCTGCCCGACCCAACGGCGTTTTTTTAGAGCATGACGCGATGAGATGGAACCACAGCGACGGAGCAGATTTGGTCCGGTTTTCGAAAGGGCGACAAGATCGATCTGGTTGATCGGGCGAGGAGCCGTTTCGAAAATCCGGGCCAGATATGCCCGTCCCTTCGGGTTGCGCTGGAGATGAATGCCCTGTTTGATCCTGCCCTCGACCGATCAACCAGATCGATCTCGGCCAGGATCAAACAGGATCATATCATCCCAGCCGCAACGCTGTTGTTTCCATCTCATCGCGTCATGCTCTAAGTGAGATTTAAGTCGATCGACTACGGGGCCCCGAACTGACATACGGGCGCAGTCGGTCAGTCCACGGTCGCAGAGCAGGCCATTCAAATGGTTTCAACCGAGAGATTCAAGAACCAGTCGCGTACGCGTCTTGCTCCGGGTGACAAGGGCGGACCTTTGGGAGTGACAAGGTAGTAGCTGAAGTCCGTTGGGTAGGATTGCCCAAATGGATTGACCAAGACTCCGGACGTCAACTCGCCCTGAACGAGCCACTTGGCAAAGAGCGAAATTCCAAGGCCGTTGATTGTCGCGCTGAGCTGGAAGTGACGATCTTCCAGCATCATGCTCGGCTGATCGGGACGCAGTGCAGCGCCGCAGCCTGCCATCCATTCCGCCCACATCCGCTTGTCATCGACATGGAGCAACCGACAGCGCTCGACGTCGCGAGGAACTTCGATCATGACCTTGTCACGATACTCGGGGCTACAGACCGCAACCAGTCGCTCGTCCCACAACTTGGTTGCAT
This sequence comes from Methylocystis sp., assembly GCA_020252485.1. GTDB lineage: Bacteria > Pseudomonadota > Alphaproteobacteria > Rhizobiales > Beijerinckiaceae > JADCCX01. The sequence goes on along the minus strand of JADCCX010000066.1, from coordinate 22,698 downwards.
CGACTTTTGACCAGTTACCCTTGCCCCATTGAATGCCGAAATCGGCAAACGCGTGCGGGTCGTCAAAATCGACAAATGTATTGTTGTGGTTGAGCAAGATGACTTCGATGTCAGGACAAGACTGCTGCAATCGGCTCATATTCGCGGAGACAAGGCGGCTCGCGAACATCGGAACGAGCGCAACGCGGACATTGGCTTTCCGCCGCGTTACGAGTTCGATGCCCTCGCCAATACGCTGCAGTCCGGCATCGACATGGCTGGCGAGGGTCACTCCCTCATCGGTCAGCTCAAGGCCGTGCGCGGTCCGGCTGAAAAGCGAAACGCCAAGATCCGCCTCAAGCTTCTTGATGTGATAGCTGACAGAACTCTGCGTGCTGCCATAGTGTCGCGCCGCCTTGGTCACGCTGCCGAAGCGGGCGACGCTGTCGAAGACATGAATGGAGTTGATGTTGCGGATCCGGACCATCAGCAGCCTTGGACGCTCTTGTTCTGACCAGATGGTATCATCGAAAAATTGAATATCCAGCGCCAATCTTTCTGATACCCGGCTGCACAGGCGGCGCATAACATTCGCTCAGGTGTGTTATTCCGACGGTATCGCACGATGGCTGAGACGATCCTCCAGGTTGACATGCTCGCCAAGAGCTTTGGCGGCGTGAAGGCGGTTCGCGATCTTTCGTTTGATGTCAGAGCCGGAGAAATCCTTGGGCTGATTGGCCCGAATGGCTCTGGCAAATCGACAACAGTCAATGTGCTTGCCGGCCTTTTGCCGCCGACATCCGGCTCGATCCGGCTTGGCACTGACGCTATCGAGCAGATGCCCGAGGCGGATCGCGTCAGCAAAGGGCTCGCACGCACATTCCAGACAGCCCGTGTGTTTCCCGAGTTCACCGTCCGCCAACATGTCAGGATGGGTTGTCATACGATCCGCAGGATCAGCGCCTTTTCCTCGATCTTGCCCTTTGGCGCCGTGACCAGGGAGCACGTCGAAACCGATCGGCAGGTCGAAGACATCTTGCGGCTTTGCACGCTCGCACAAGTCGCCGATCGGCCGGTTGGCAGCATTTCCTCGGCGCAGCAGCGTTTTCTGATGATCGCCACCGCACTGGCTGCGAAGCCTCGCATCTTGCTTGTCGATGAGCCGGCTGCCGGATTGGTCGAGCACGAGCGGCAGGCCTTGGCGGATCTCATTCGCAGCATCCGCGAGCGCGGCATCGCGGTTCTGATCATCGAGCATCACATGGCCTTGATCATGTCACTGTGCGACCGGATCGTGGTTTTGAACTTCGGGTCCAAGATCGCCGAAGGCAGTCCGGCAGAAATCCGCGCCAATCCTGCCGTCATCGATGCTTATCTTGGCGAGGCGGCCTGAGATGCTGGCGCTGCGTGATCTTCGTGTCAACTATGGCGCAATCGAGGTGGTCCACGGGATCAGCCTTGATGTTGCGGCGGGCGAGTGCGTGGCGCTGATCGGCGCGAATGGCGCAGGCAAGTCCTCGACGCTGAAAGCAATCTGCGGCCTCGTTCCCGTCGGTAGCGGGTCAGTCCAATTCGAAGGACGCGACATCACCAACGCCAGCGGGCATGCCATTGTGCGAGCCGGGATCACGATGTGTCCCGAAGGACGCCAGGTCTTCCCGCAGATGAGCGTCATCCAGAACCTGCGCATGGGCGCCTACACCCGCACCGACAAGGACCAAGATGCCGATCTTGGCCGGATGATGGACATGTTTCCTATCCTGCGGGAGCGTCAAACCCAGGCAGCAGGCAAGCTCTCGGGCGGAGAGCAGGAGATGCTCGCAATTGCAAGGGCGCTGATGGCGCGCCCGCGCATCTGCCTGTTCGATGAACCATCGCTTGGGCTTGCGCCCAAGATCGTGGCCAGCGTCTTTGAAACTCTGGCGCAGATCAAAGCCATGGGGATGACCATCCTGCTGGTGGAGCAGAATTCGATGATGGCCCTGAACCTGGCTGACAGGGCCTACCTCTTCGAAGCTGGCAGGATTGTTATGGAAGGCCCGGCAAAGGAGCTGAAAAGCCATCCAGATGTGATGCGCGCCTATCTCGGCCACTAACAGAAAACAAACGGACGAAATCATGTTCAATCGCGTGAAGACCGGCGCTTTCGCGGCGCTGGCAATGGCAATAGCAACCGCCTCGGCGTTCGCAGCCGACAAGAAACTCACCATCGGCGTGGCCGATGCCCTGACCGGCGGCGGCGCCGTTTACGGGCTGCCGCAGGCCAATGCCGTGAGGATGGCGGCTGACGAGATCAACACCGCCGGCGGAATCAAGGTTGGCTCCGATACCTACAAGATCGACGTCATAGCCTATGATGACAAGGCCAACCCGACCGAAGCGACGAACGCCGTCCGCAAGCTGATTGATCGCGACGGCGTGAAATACATTCTGGGTTTCTGCTGCTCGGGCTCGACCAGCGCGGTAGCGTCCTTCATCGGAAACGAGAAGGCCGTGATGCTGGTGGGCAATGCGGCCGAGCGCTCCATCACCACCAAGAAGATCCCCAACCTTGTGCGCACGCGCCCGCCGGCTGACTTTACCGGTCAGGCAGCTGGCACATTCATCGCTCGAAAGGGCCATAAGCGGATTGCCGTCATTGGCGCGCTCGATGTCGGCTTTTACGCTCAGTATGTCGACTCAGTCGAACGCGAGTTGAAGAAGGTCGGTTCGGAGATCATCGCCCGGGAAGTCTTCACGCTCAGGGACCGCGACATGACCCCGCAGCTGACCAAGATACGCGCGCTCAACCCGGATGCCATCCTTGTGGTCGGCTATGTCGAATCCGCCGCCTTCGTCTATCGGCAGGCGGTCGAATTGGGGATGAACATTCCGCGCTACGGCTTCACCAGCGGCAGCGAGGAACAGTTTCTGCGGGTGACGACATCTGCACAAATGGAGGGTGTGTGGGATCTGCGCCCGACAGAACTGGACCTGCTTTCCGCCAGCAAGAACGGCATCGCCTATCACGCAAACTACACAAAGAAATACAACGCCTCGCCGTCGCCGAGCTCTCCTTATGCCTATGACCAGCTTTACGTGCTCAAGGCTGCAATTGAGGCAGCAGGGACGGTCGACGATACGGTGGCCGTGGCCAAGGCCATTCGCGCCCTCGCCATCCCGCCGCAAGTGGTGATGCAGTATCAGCCGGTCGACGGGAAGATGTTCGACGTCAATGGGCAGGCCTACACCTCCAACGGTGCTTTCCAGTGGCAGAAGGGCAAATGGGTCTTCGTCGAGGATCTCCCTTCGGATGCGAAAGCCTATTCGCAGTTCCTCAGCACGCTGAACTGAGGGCGGCAGGCCGATGCTGATCGAGATTCTCCAGCAGACAATCAATGGTCTGGCGATCGGCGGCGTCTACGTACTGATCGCACTCGGCCTGACCACTGTTTTTGGCATCCTCGGGATCGCCCACTTCGCCCATGGTTCGGTGTCCATGTTCGGCGGCTATCTCACCTTTTTCCTGGTGACGTCGCAGGGATTGCCGGTCCTTGCGGCGATCCCCATCGCGCTTGTGGCCGGGTTCGTGCTCGGACTGTTGATCGAAATAGTCGCTTATCGCCCCGTGCGCCATGCCAACCATATCAACGCCTTCATCGTCGCCCTCGGCCTCACCATGATGGTCGAGGGCATCAATCTCCAGCTGTTCGGGCATGAACAGATCGTCATCCCGACAGGTCTGAGCAAGGTGTTTCGGCTTGGCGGGGTCACAGTTCCGGAGTTGCGCATTTATGTGATCATCGCAGCGATCGTGCTGGTTGCGGCGATGATGCTGTTCGTTGAAAGGACCAAGACCGGGCAAGCCATCCGGGCTGTCGCGGAGAACCGTGATGCGGCGATCCTGATGGGTGTCAATGTCAACTCCATCCCGCTGATCGTGTTCGGCATCTCGACATCGCTCGGCGTTGCCGCCGGCATCATGGTCGGGGCGCTCTTCGCGATTGCTCCGGGCATAGGCGAGGGCTTTGTCGTCAAGGGCTTCGCCGTCCTGATCCTCGGCGGCCTCGGCTCTTTCCCGGGGGCCATCCTCGGCGGCACCGTCCTCGGCATCACCGAATCCATCGCTGCCGGCTTCATCTCGTCCGCCTACAAGGATGTCATCGCTTTCGTGGTGATGATCCTCGTGCTGCTGATCCGTCCGCAGGGACTGCTGGGGCGCTCACCATGAAGCGGACGCTGACACTTTTGGCCTGGCTCGTTGCCTTTGCAACACTGGCCATGCTGCCACAGCTGCTAACCATCAAGTATTACCTGCACCTGAGCATACTGGCCCTGATCTGGGTGATCATGGCGCAGGGGCAGAACCTCATCCAGGGCTACACCGGTTATGTCTCGATTGTCGGCGCGGGCTTCATGGGTATCGGTGCTTACAGCTCGACGCTTCTCGGAATTCATTTTCATCTGCCGACCTGGGCGACGATCGCCATGGCGCCACTGGTGACCGCGCTGTTCGCGCTTGCTACCGGTTATCCCAGCCTGCGGGTCAAGGGTCACTACTTCGCCATTGTGACGCTGGCGTTCAACCTCATCATCGTCATCGTGCTGGTGAACTACAAGGAGTTGACGAATGGCGAGACCGGTATTTCGAACATCCCCAAACCGTGGGGTGGCAGTCGCGATGCCTATTTCTATCTTGTCCTCATACTTGCGGCTTGCCTGACCCTGCTGGCCGCGCTGATTGCGCGCTCACGCGTTGGAGAAATCCTCCTTGCCATCCGGCAGAATGAGGATCTGGTGGGTTCCATCGGCATCGCGGCATGGAAGTACAAGCTCTTCGCGTTCGTGACTTCCGCCATGTACGCGGGCCTCGCCGGCGCACTCTACGCGCACTTTCAGGGCTTCATCAACCCGGAGATCTTTGGTGTTGCGCAGTCACTCGACGCAATTCTGGCGGTGATCCTTGGAGGGTCAGGCACAATCGCAGGGCCGGTGATCGGTGCCTTCCTGGTTGTCTTCCTGCCCGAACTGCTGCGCTTTGCCGACAGCTTCCGCCTGATCCTCTACGGGTTGATCCTCGTGCTTGCGACCATCTTCATGCCGATCGGCATCGTCGGGATTTGCAAGACGTTGATCGCCAGGCTCAGCCGCAAGGGTTTGCGCCATGGCGCATGACGTTGCCGCAGACTTTCTGGCGGATGTTCGGGCGTTTGGTCGCACTCACGTGGAAAAACATGCCGCTGCATGGGCGCGCGGCGAGGCACTCGACCCTGCGGTCGCCTTGCATGCTGCGGGGATCGGCCTCACACGCATGGAGATACCTGTCTCTTCAGGTGGCATGGGCCTCGGCTTTCGCACGAAGGTTGAGGCATGCGCCATCATCGCCGCTGTGGATTTTGGCCTCGCCATGTCGCTGGTCAACACGCACAATGTCGCCAAACGCATCGCCATGACGGCATCGGAGGCCGTCGCCGGCAGGCTGGTGCCTGATCTCATCGCGGGACGCGCCTCTGCCTGCACGGCCCTGACCGAACCCTCGGCAGGCTCAGATGTCTCCGCCATGCGATGCACGGCGCGGGCGACCGATGGGGGATGGCTGCTCGATGGCGAAAAGACGTGGATCGTCAATGCCCGGCATGCCCGCCTATCCATCGTCTATGCACAAACAGGCGAGCATGGCGACGGCGCAGGCATCGCAGCGTTTCTCGTTGATCTGACAAACCCTTGCTGCGAGCGTTATCCAATCGAATCAGGTTTCTCGCAGACCAGCATCGGCACCGGAGGTTTCCGGCTGAACCGGTATTTCACACCGAACGACCACGCCATTCTGCCCGCTGGCACCGCCTTCAAGGCGATTCTCTCCGAGATCAATGGCGCTCGCATCTATGTCGCGGCCATGTGCTGCGCGATGGTGTCGGCTGGCCTGCGCCTGGCCCGCGCCCATGGCGAAACCCGGCTGAGTTTCGGCAAACCGCTTGACCAGCACCCGACATGGCGTGAGCCATTGGCCAGATGCGCAACACAACTCGCCGCAGCCTGGGCGCTGGTAGAGGCAGCCATTGCTGCAACGGAAAATGGAGCAGATACCCGCCATATTGCCGCAGCGGCCAAGGTCAACGCTGTCTCGCTCGCCCAAGCTCAGCTTCCGGCAATGCTGCATGCGATGGGCGCCGAAGGGCTGCGGGAGGTCTACCCCTTCACGCGCCATCTCGGCGCGGCCCAGATCACCGCCCTGACAGATGGCAGCACCGCGATGCTCCTCGACCGTCTATCGCGCTGGGACCCTACACCCATTTCACCCTGAGCCGAGCAAGGACCATCATCGTGCGTGTCTTTCAGATCGAGGGGAGTTGGGGGTTCGATCACCTCAATCTCGCAGAGCGGCCCAAACCGGAGCCCGTAGCCGGACAGGTTCTCATCCGCATGCATGCGGCGTCATTGAATGCGCGTGATCTGATTGTTCCGGTTCGCGGATATGGCCGCGCCACCGGCGAGCTGCCGTTGATCCCGATCTCGGATGGTGTCGGCACTGTTGTTGCCGTAGGCGATCATGTCACCAGGGTGAAGATCAGCGACAGGGTCTGCCCAACCTATTTTCAGGGCTGGATCGGTGGAGAGCCAACTCAGGAGCGTTTCTCGACGGCCCTCGGTGGGCCGCTTGATGGCGTGATGGCAGAGTACATGTGCCTTTCTGAGCAGGGAATCGTGCGCGTTCCCGATTACCTGACACATGAGGAGGCTGCCGCGCTGCCTTGCGCCGCCCTCACTGCGTGGAGCGCCATCGCGACCCACGCGACAACTCGGCCAGGTGACCGCGTTCTTGTTCAGGGCACCGGCGGGGTAGCACTGTTCGCGCTTGCGTTCGCCAAGCTGCATGGCGCGCATGTCACGGTCATCTCATCAAGCGACGAGAAATTGGAGCAAGCGCGACGTCTCGGCGCCGACACGGCCGTGAACTACAGCACAACGCCGGAATGGTCACGGCTGGCCCGGGAGATTGCTGCGGAACGCGGCGGCTTCGACAAGATCGTTGAGATTGGCGGCGAAGCGACACTCGCACAGTCGATCAAGAGTATACGAGTTGGCGGCACGATTGCCTTGATTGGCGTTCTATCCGGCTTGTCGCCGACCTTGCCACTTGGCGCGATCGTGACGCGTCAGGTGCGCTTGCAGGGCGTGACCGTCGGGCATCGCGACGGGTTCGAGGCGATGCTGACGGCAATGGCGCAGCACCAGATGCGCCCGGTCATTGGCAAGACATTCGGCTTCAACGATTTGAAGGCTGCGTTGGCCGAGACCGCCAAACCGACGGGGCTTGGCAAGACTGTCATCCGGTTCGATCATGAACCCGCATAGTCTCCCCCCGTTTCATCCCCGCCGCTATGCGATTGAGCGCCCTGACGACGTTGCATACCGGATCAGCGCCAGCGCCGAAGCGGTGACATTCGGCCAGCTGGAAGCGAGGGCAAACCAGGCAGCGCACACGTTCCGCCAACTCGGACTGAAGCGTGGCGATCACATTGTCATCCTGATGGAAAACCGTCGGGAATTCCTCGAAATCTGCTTCGCTGCCGATCGGACCGGTCTGTACTATACAACCGCCAGCACTCACCTGACTGACGATGAAATCCATTACATCATCCAGGATTGCCGTGCTTCGCTGGTCCTCGTCTCTGATGCCTTGATTGCTCGCATAAGCGGCTATGCTGATCTGCTTGCCACATGTTGCCCAATCATGGTCATCGGGCGAGGTGAGGACAGGCTGCCAAGCTTTACCGAGATTGCTTCTGCCGCGAAGGCGACGCCGATCCCAGATGAATCGCAAGGGCTCGACATGCTCTATTCGTCCGGCACGACCGGGCGGCCGAAAGGGGTGAAATGGGCCTTGCCCGATCAGCCGGCTGGCAGTTCGTCCATGCTGATCGAACTCCTATCGGGACTGTTTGGGTACGGGGTTGGAACCCGCTACCTGTGCACGGCGCCGCTCTATCACGCTGCACCGCTGCGCCATACCATGGTGACGATCCGAACGGGCGGCTCGGCGGTGATCATGCCGAAATTCGATGCAGAGGCAGCGCTCGCCCTGATTGAGGCGGAGGGCATTACCCATAGCCAGTGGGTGCCGACGATGTTCGTGCGCTTGTTAAAACTGTCAGAAGAAGCGCGGCGACGTTATTCGCTCAACTCAATGACCATGGCCGTCCACGCTGCGGCTCCGTGTCCGGTCGACGTGAAACATCGGATGATCGAGTGGTGGGGTCCTATCATCCATGAATACTACGCCGGTACCGAGAACAACGGTTTCACCGCACTTACAACGGAAGAATGGCTTGGCCATATCGGTTCGGTTGGCAAAGCCAAACTGGGAGTCATCCATATCTGCGATGAGAATGGCGCCGAATTGCCGATCGGCGCCGAGGGTGAAGTCTTCTTCGAGAACGGTCACCAGTTCGAGTACCATAATGATCCAGAGAAAACCTGCGCCAGCCGCAATGCGCAGGGCTGGACCACCTTGGGTGACATCGGACGCATCGATGATGATGGCTACCTCTACCTCACGGACCGGAAGTCCTTCGTCATCATCTCGGGTGGCGTGAATATCTATCCGCAGGAGATTGAGAACCTTCTCCTGCAGCACGAAGCGGTGCTCGATGCCGCCGTTATTGGCATTCCAAATGAGGAGTTCGGTGAGGAGGTTAAAGCCGTTGTTCAACTCGTTGACGGGCGCGAGGCCAACGAGGAACTTTCCAGCGAACTCATCGCCTTCTGCCGGAAGCGGCTTTCTGCCGTGAAATGTCCGCGAACACTTGATTTTCGAACAAATTTTCCCCGGTCGCCAACCGGAAAACTCCTAAAGCGCCAGATTCGGGATGAGTATCGTTCTGCACAAGTCGCGACATGAAGTCCGTGTTCCTGATGGTCGGTCCGAACTGAGCGGTTCAAGGCGCATGCCCGTGCATGGTTTGGTCTTTCCGGTCATACGCAAACGCCAAGGAAAACCTATGACCTGTCGGAACTGAATTGCCACCAGAGTCACACCGAATTGCCATCGAGGCCGCAGGAGAACGCAACACAAGCTTGTGCCAGGCAGGCGGTAGCATCGAGGCAGCGGGCCTCGTGGATGGAGCCCTTTGCCGCAACCGGGAGCTCAGTGCAGGCAAGCAGAAGCAGCTGCGCACCGGCTTCAAGCAGCGAGGTGGCGGCAAAGTCAAAACTGGCCCGTGCGCGCTCGATGTCCCCAAGTTTCACCGCAGCAATGGCGTCAATGATCACGCTCTGAACATCGGGTTGTGGGACGAGCGCCTGCCATCCTGCCTTTTCCATGCAGCCCTGGTAGATGCCCGCCTGAAGTGTGCCCACGGTGGCCATCAAGGCAACCGGCCCATTGTTCTGCGAAGCAGCTGAGATCACCGCTTGCACCATGTGAATGATCTTGACGTTGGTCGCGGCAGCCATCTGATCATACCAGGCATGGGCCGTATTGCAGGCAATGGCGATCGCCTCGACACCCGCCTGCTCCAGCGTCCTGATTCCCGCGAGCATAGCCGGTAGGGGTTCATTCGTTCCGGCAGAAGCTGCACTGACGCGGTCAGGAATCTGTGGAACAGAATAGACGATCAGTGGAACGTGGTCCTGATCCCGCTCGGCAGGTGTCGCCTCGATCACCTTCTGCATGAAATCGATCGTGGCAAGAGGGCCCATGCCACCCAGCACTCCGATCAGTCGGCGCTCCGCCATGCCCGTAGTCCTTTTTTAGGTCGAATGCGGCGTTGCCGGCCAGGACCGACTTCAGCGGCTGATACCCTGAGAAACCTGTTCCGCGAAATCCAGCAACTGCGCGTCAGCACCGCTCCGAGACATCAGCTGCAGGCCTGTAGGCAAGCCTGCCGCAGTGACGCCGTTCGGAATGCTGATCCCGCAAAGGTCAAGGCAGTTTCCGGCCCTGGTGTAACGGGACATCGGAAACGTCGTTTCATCGACCGTATTGACCGGAACGGCTGGGAGAGGCGTGCTCGGCAGGGCAATGATGTCGAAGCGGGCCCAACCTGAACTGAATTCAGAAATCGCAGCCCTGCGCTCCTGCAGGAGCGCTGCGTAACGCGCATCATCGATGTCGCGCCCGGCCAGAATGCGTTGGCGGACATGAGGATCCAGCGGCGTCGCTGCATCTTCCGCGAGTGACTTGTGTTGGCGATAGGCATCATGGGCAACGATGCTGCCATTGAGCGCCTGATACGCGGTCAACTCCATGGGAAACGAGAAGATTTCGACCTTGTGGCCAGCCAGGCGCAGCGCCTCGATTGATCGTTCGAAGTTCGAAAGCACCTCAGGGTCGCACGGCGCGAGCTGATCGATGGCGGGCACGCCGACATGGAGCGCCTTTCCGGCTCCCGTTTCCGGCGCAGGCAATCCAGCCATCACGCAAAACAGCAGGCGCGCATCAGCGACACTTCGTGAGATCGGGCCGAGCGTATCAAAAGTCGGGCCAAGGGGCGCAATTCCTTCCAGTGGAACAAGGCCAAAGCTCGGCTTGAACCCGACAATCCCGCACAGCGACGCCGGAATGCGGATTGATCCGCCTGTGTCCGAGCCGATGGCCGCCGGCACCAGCCCGGCTGCAACGGCAACGGCAGACCCGCTGCTTGATCCTCCGGGCACGCGATGCACCTTACGATCCACCGGGTTCCACGGGGTCCCCATCGCATGATTGGTTCCCCATCCGCCAATGGCGAACTCCACCATATGCGTCATGCCGATGATGACGGCCCCTGCATCGGTCAGGCGCTGGATGGCTGGAGCGGTCGCCGCTCCTCGCCGCGGCGGATAGCACTTCGATCCAAATCCAGGAGATCGGTCGCCGACCTGCGCCAGATCCTTTACGGCGATCGGCACACCGTGAAGCGGGCCGACCGCGCCGGACCGGGATGAAGCAACATCAAGCTCTTCGGCACGGCGCATGGCGGAATCGGCAAAAACCTCGACAAATGCGTGCAGTTTGTCGTTTTCGGAGGTGATCGCGTCGAGACAGTGCGCGGTGATCGAGCGGGCCGACACCTGGCAGTCACCGCTCAGGCGGGCGATATCTCGCACAGAGAGTTCGGAAACACGCATGTCTTCCTCTCTATCTGACCTTGCGAGCAAGGGGAATGTGGCCATACTCTGTCACGCTGGCCTCGAAGGATAAATCTGCGGACCTCGAGGGCGACTGGCATCGGACTTGCCCGTCATCGAATTTGCAGAAAGAAGAGAAACGGGAGAGGCTCACATGAATAGACGGTTCGTTCTGGCTTTGACACTGGCGGCGGCAGCGTTGGGGGGCCTCCCCGCCATGGCGCAGAAATCGGGTGGCACGCTGGTGCAGATCACTCAGCCCGAGCCCCCAAATCTTGCCCCTTATATTTCGACATCAGCACCGATCGGTCAGGTCACTGCCAAGATTTTTGACGGCTTGCTTGAGTATGGTTTCGACCTCAAACCGAAACCAGCCCTGGCCGAAAGCTTTGAAGTGTCGTCCGATGGCTTGGCCATCACTTTCAAGTTGCGCAAGGACGTGAAGTTCCACGACGGCAAACCCTTCACGTCCGAAGACGTGCAGTTCACCGTCATGGAGGCACTCAAGAAGAACCACCCGCGCGGCATTGCCACTTTCCGCGATGTGACCGCGGTCGATACACCCGATCCGCACACGGCAATTTTTCGGCTTTCCAAGCCCGCACCCGTCATTCTCAAGGCGCTTTCATCTTATGAGAGCCCGATGCTGCCCAAGCACATTTATGGCCAGGGCGACATCAAGACCCATGCCAATGCCAATTCACCCATCGGTTCTGGCCCGTTCCGGTTTGTCGAATGGCGTCGCGGCGAGTTTGTCCGCCTCGACAAGAACCCCAATTACTGGCGTTCCGGACTGCCCTACCTCGACCGGCTTGTGGTGCGCTTCATCGCGGACGCGTCAACGCGTACGGCCGCGCTTGAGAAGGGCGAGGCCCATGTCGCCGGTCTTGGGGCCGTGCCTTACAACGACGCGAAGAAGCTGGCGCTGCGCCCGAACATTGAGGTCAGCACCAAGGGCACCGAAATGATCTCGCCCATCGTTGAGCTGATGTTCAACACGAAGCTGGCGCCATTCGACAATGCCAAGGTGCGCCAGGCGATTTCCTATGCAGTGGATCGCCAATTCGCCATCGAGAACGTCTGGTTCGGCTTCGGCAAGCCGGCCATGGGGATCATCAGCTCGAATTTTCAACCATCCGGGCTTTTTGCGGCCGGGATCGACTTCACCGTGGCTGATCGCGTCGAGCGCGCCAACAAGCTGCTGGATGAGGCCGGGTTCCCGCGGAAGGCTGACGGGACGCGTTTTGAATTCGTGCACGACATCACCCCCTACGGAGAGGAATGGCAGCGCTTTGGTGAAATCGTTCAGCAGAATCTCGCCCAGATCGGCGTGAAGGTCACACTCCGCTACGAGGATCTGCCGAAGTGGTTGAAGCGGGTCTACACGGACTATGATTTCGCCGTGACGTCCAACTTCCTTTTCAACCTTCCCGATCCGGTGCTCGGCGTCCATCGCGGCGTGCATTCTGATCGCATCCGCCCGGGCACCGTCTTCGTCAATGGGTCGCGCTGGTCGAGCCCCGAGACAGACGCGCTGATGGACAAGGCGGCTGTTGAGACCAACGAAGCGGCGCGCGGTAAGCTCTATGCTGAGTTCGTGCAGAAGGTTTCAGAGGCAAGCCCTGTCGCCTACATCCTGGAAGTACGGTTCCCGACCGTTCTCAGCAAGCAATTCAAGAACGTGATCGATACGCCTCTGGGCATCTACGGCAACTTCGCCACCGCGCATCGGGAATAAGCATCAACCACACACCAGACGCTGGGGCGGCCTGACATCAGGTAGGCCGCCCTTTCTTTTTCGCAGGGGTTGCGTGGCCATGAAATCCGGATCTCTGGGGAGTTACATCGCCCGGCGCCTCCTGCAGACCATACCGGTCATTCTCGGCGTCGTTGTTGTGAATTTTCTCTTGCTTCAGCTTGCTCCTGGCGACCTGGCCACCGTGCTGGCTGGCGAGGCAGGAGGAGCACCGAAAGAATACATCGATCAGCTTCGCGCCCGATTTGGCCAGGACCAGCCCGTCTATATCCAGCTGTTCAACTACATGCGGAACCTTTTGGTTCTGGATCTCGGCTATTCGTTCCGCCAAAGCGCACCGGTTCTTGATCTGCTTCTCGCACGATTGTGGCCAACCTTGCTTCTGATGGGCTCGACGCTCGTTGTTTCGCTCGGACTGGGGATTCTCATGGGGCTTCTGGCCGCTCTGTGGGTGCGCACATGGAAGGATCACGTGATCTCGGTTGCGGCGATCATCGTTTATGCAACGCCGCTCTTCTGGGTCGGCCTCATGCTGGTCCTCGTGTTTTCGATCTGGCTGGACTGGCTCCCCACATCGGGCATGGAAAATGTCGTGGCGTTTCATGAAGGCTGGGACCGGGTCGTCGATATTGCCCGCCACCTTGTCTTGCCGACGGTGACGCTCTCCCTGTTCTATCTCGCGCTCTATGCCCGGCTGATGCGCGCTTCGATGCTCGAACAGCGCGGCCTCGACTACGTCACGACGGCACGCGCCAAGGGACAGAGTGATCGCAAGATCACGACGCGGCATGTGTTCCGCAACGCCTTGCTGCCGGTCGTGACTATGGCGGGCGTCCAGACCGGCGGCCTGTTGGGCGGGTCCGTCGTGGTGGAGGCCATCTTTGCCTGGCCGGGCCTTGGGCAACTGGCGTTTCAGTCGCTGTTCGCGCGCGACTACAATCTCCTTCTCGGGATATTTTTCATGTCGGCGGTGCTGGTGGTCATCGTGAATCTGACTGTCGACGTCATCTACGTCTTTCTTGATCCACGCATCCGGATTGGGTGAGCGCCATGAAAACATTCTGGTCCCGGTTTCTTGGCAATCCCCGCGTCTATCTCGGCCTGATCTGGCTGGGATTGCTGCTCGCCGTTGCGATTGCCGCGAATGTGCTGGCGCCGACCGACCCTTTCGCCATTGTTGGCAAGCCAATGGCCGCGCCGGGCGGCGAATTCTGGCTTGGGACGGATAGCCTTGGCCGCAATGTTCTGGCGGGCCTCATTCACGGCTCCCGGGCGACGCTTCTGATCGCTGTGCTCGCCACGTTGTTCGCCGTCGCCTTCGGCACGTTTATTGGCGCTGTCGCCGGATACCACGGAGGCTTGATCGACAACGTCCTCATGCGTTTCACCGAGTTCTTTCAAACGATCCCCTCGTTCCTTTTCGCCATCGTGCTGATCGCGGTCCTGTCGCCCTCGGCGCTCAATCTTGTGGTTGCGATCGCGACAGTCAGCTGGCCTCCGATCGCGCGGGTTGTTCGTGGCGAGGTCCTGACGGTGAAGTCACGCGAGTTTGTGCAGGCCGCGGTCGTCGCCGGTCAGGGGGATGCTGCCATCCTGATCAAGCAGGTTTTGCCCAACACGCTATCGCCCCTCATCGTCACGGGTTCCCTGCTGATCGCGACGGCCATTCTGGTCGAAAGCGCGCTGTCGTTTCTTGGCCTTGGAGCGCCAAACCTGATGAGCTGGGGCTTCATGATCGGTGCGGGCCGCTCTTTCATGCGCGAAGCGTGGTGGCTTGTCACCGTTCCTGGCGTTGCCATCCTGCTCACGGTTCTTGCCATCAATCTGGTTGGGGAAGGCCTGAACGATGCTCTCAACCCGAGGCTCGCGGACCTATGACCGCCATCGTTCTCGCCATCGACGAGCTTAAGGTCGCGCTGCCGGCATGGTCCGACCGCATGTTTGCGGTTGGCGGGGTTTCGCTCGACATCCGGCAGAAGGAAATTCTTTGCATCGTTGGCGAATCCGGCTCCGGCAAGTCGATGATGGGCAAGGCTATTCTCGGATTGCTGCCTGCTCCCCATGTCCGCGCTGTCGGCGGGAGGATCATGTTCGAGGGGCGTGATCTTCTCGCATTGTCGGATGATGAGATGCGCAGCATCCGCGGCGGGCGCATTGCGATGATCTTTCAGGAGCCGATGACGGCTCTCAACCCGCTGATGAAGGTTGGCCAGCAGATCGAAGAAGTGCTGGAAATCCATACAAGCATGACCCCGCCACAGAGACGCGAGCGGGTGCTTGCACTGATCCGGGATGTGCACCTGCCAGAGCCTGAAAGGATGGTTGCGAGCTATCCACACCAGCTTTCGGGCGGGCAGCGCCAGCGGGTGGTGATCGCGATGGCGCTGGCGCTCGAACCGGCTCTGATCATCGCTGACGAACCGACAACCGCCCTTGATGTGACAACGCAGGCTCAGATCCTGCACCTGATCAAGGAGCTTCAGCGCGCCCATGGAACAGCCGTCCTGTTCATCACCCATGATTTCGGCGTTGTGGCTGAAATTGCGGATCGGGTCGCTGTCATGCGCCATGGCGAAATTGTCGAGCAGGGCCCGGCCACGCAGGTGCTTGGCGCCCCCCAGGCCGACTACACAAAGGCCCTTGTCGCAGCCGTTCCCGGGCTGAAGCCGCGACTGCAGGAGCTGGATGCGGACTCGAACGTGCTTCTGCGCGTCACCAATCTCGAAAAAACCTATCGCACCTCCTCCGGTCTTTTTGGAGGCACGGTTCGCGAGGTGCATGCGGCCAAGAAGATCAGTCTTGAACTCAAGCGCGAAAGCTCGCTTGCGCTCGTCGGCGAGTCCGGCTCGGGAAAATCGACCCTGGCGCGCTGCATCATCGGGCTCGAAAGCGTCGATAGCGGCTTGATCGAGATTGATGGCGAACGCATCAGCGGCCGCACGCGTGCCGAACTGCGCCCGTTTCGCAAGCATGTTCAGATGGTGTTTCAAGATCCTTACGCTTCTCTCAATCCGCGCCAGCGCATTGGCGATATCATCGCGCTAGGGCCGATGCTCAACGGGGTCAGCCGTGAACAGGCCATTGGCGAGGCGCGCGAGCTTCTGCGCCTCGTTGGCCTCAAACCGGACGCCGTTGACCGTTACCCGCATGAGTTCTCGGGTGGACAGCGCCAGCGTATCGGCATCGCCCGCGCCCTGGCGGTCAAGCCCAAGCTGATCGTTGCCGATGAGCCGGTTTCGGCCCTTGATGTGTCGGTGCAGAAGCAGGTGCTCGAACTGTTGAACGACCTGAGAAAGTCCTTCGGGTTGTCGATGCTGTTCATCACGCATGATCTGCGCGTCGCTGCGACTGTCTGCGAAGAGATCGCCATCATGCAACGCGGCGAGATCGTTGAGCGGGGAGCCACGGCCGAGATATTTGCCGCACCGTCACATCCCTATACGCGCAGCCTTTTCGACGCGGTGCCGGGCCGCGAATGGATCAGCAGCCTGGGGCCGTCATGAAGCGACATCCCGATGAACGGATGTGCTATTCCGAATTCTGAATCCGGAAGGTTTGCGCCATGAAATGCCGCTCGGCTTTCAGGTAAGAAATCGCAATTGTGGACGCTTTGCTCCTCCTTCAGCAGCATGACAATGCCCTCAAGCGCCGCAATCTGACTGACACTGGCGTGTCATCGACGCGTACAAAAGCCCGCTCTTGCCTTAACGGCGAATGCTGTTATTTTGAACTCTGAATTCAGAGTTCAGAAAATGATGCAGGCGCTGCCTCCTCATCAGGTACGGTCCGAGCAGGTTTACCAAACACTGCTCGACGCGATCTGCGATGGCTCGCTGGCGCCCGGCACCCATGTGGTTCAGGAGCAGATCGCAGCCAAGCTCGGCGTTTCCCGGCAGCCTGTGCAGCAAGCGTTGGCGATCCTGAAGACGGAAGGATTGCTTCTGGAGCTCGGCAAGCGCGGCCTTTTCGTCGCGCCGCTCGACCTCGCCTCCATGCGCCATCACTACGAGATCCGCGCAGCGCTGGACAGGCTCGCGGCGCGCAAGGCGGCGGAGCGGGCGGCAAACAAGGACATCCGGGCGGACATCGAGCGTGAAGGTCGCGCCAGTCTTGCAGCCGGCCGCGCTGCCATGGCGGGCGGCCGGATCGCCGACATGGTGAACGCCGACATCGCATTTCATTCCTTCCTATACCAGGCGTCTGGCAATCCGCTGCTGGCGTCCAGCGCCGCGCCGCATTGGAGGCAGCTGCGCCGCGTCATGGGCGAAGTGCTGCGCCGCGCCGAGACGCCTGACGAAATCTGGCGGCAGCATGCGGGGATCCTGTCCGCCGTGCTGTCCGCCGATGCGGAGCTGGCGGAGCAGCGGTCCGTGAACCACGTCGACAGCGCGCGCCAACGTCTCGAGAAGGCGCTCGCGCCTGTGCAGAAATAGGCAAGGAGGGATTCGATGCGGCAGGACACTTTGACCCTCGGCCAGTCGCTCGCGACGCAGGCGCGGCTCTCGCCCGACGTGACCAGCATCCGCGATCTTGACCGCGCCATGACCAACGCAATGTGGAACGCGCGCGCCTGCCGGCTCGCCAATGGGCTGTTTGGCCTCGGGCTCAGACAAGGCGACCGCGTGGCCGTGCTCGCCTACAATAGCATCGAATGGGCCGAGATCTATGCAGCGACGGCCAAGGCGGGCCTGGTCGCCGTTCCTCTCAACTTCCGCCTTGTGGCGCGCGAGGTTGCCTTTATCGCGACGAACGCCGAGGTGTCCGCGCTCATCGTGCAGGACGAGCTGGCCGGCGTTGTCGAAGAGGCCGCCGCCGATATCGGCCTGCCGCCGCAGCGCATCGTGCATTTCGGCCGCAAGCCTTGCCCCGCGGGATGGCGCAACTACGAGGCGCTGCTGGGGGCTGCGAGTGACCGCGAGCCCGATGTCGCCGTCGCATCGACCGATCCCTGGATGCTGATGTATACCTCGGGGACCACCGGCAATCCAAAGGGCGCAATTCGCAGCCATCGCGGCAACGCCATGGTCGCGCTCGTCACCGAGGTCGAGCTTGGCATTCGGCGGCGCAAGGACAGCGCATTGCTCGTCATGCCGATGTGCCACGCCAACTCGCTCTATTTCTTCAGCTCCTACAACACCTGCGGCGGCGCGGTGTCGATCTACTCGCGCAAGAGTTTCGACCCGGAACATGCGCTGAAGACGCTGTCGGAAACCGGCGCGAGCTTCACCTCGCTAGTGCCGACGCAATACATTATGATGCTGTCGCTGCCCGAGAGAATCCGCGCGCAATACCCCTGCGACCGCGTCACCAAACTGATGATCTCGTCGGCTCCCGCGCGGCCCGAAACCAAGCGTGCGGTGATGGAGATGTTCCGCAACTCCGGTCTGTTCGAGCTCTATGGTTCCACCGAAGCCGGCTGGGTGACGATGCTGCATCCGGACGAGCAATTCACCAAGCTTGGCTCGGTGGGCCGCGAATGCGTCGGCTCCGCAGCGATCCGCCTGCTTGACGAAGACGGCAACGAGGTGCCGGACGGTGCAACCGGCGAGCTTTATTCCTGCAATCCCTATACCTTCGACGGCTACTGGAAACTGCCGGAGAAGACGGCGGAGGCGTTCCGCGGCCAGCATTGCACCGTGGGCGACATGGCGCGACGCGACGAGGACGGCTTTATCTGGCTGGTCGATCGAAAGAAGAATATGATCATCTCCGGCGGCGAGAACGTTTATCCATCTGAGGTTGAAACAGCGCTCGGCGCGCATCCCGCAGTTAAGGACGTGGCGGTCGTTGGCTTGCCCGACGACACATGGGGCGAGCGCGTGCACGGCGTTGTCGTGCTGCATGATGAGGCCTCGGTTGCGGAGGCGGAACTCGTCGCTTTCGTGCGGGACCGTCTGGCGGGGTACAAGCGCCCGCGCTCGATCTCCTTCATGCCGGAAGCGGACATGCCGCGCACCGCCACCGGCAAGATCCAGCACCGCATCCTGAAAGAGCGCCTCTCGCGCGCGTGAAACGACAGCCAGTCAAAGACAACCACCGGGAGACGATCCATGACCGAACGCATCGACCTGAACAGCACGCCCGACACGGTCTCGGAATGGATCGCCAAGTTCCTGCTGGCGCGGGGCGTCGACCGCGTCTTCGGCTTGCAGGGCGGCCATATCCAGCCGATCTGGGACTATCTGCATCGTTTAGGCATCCGCATCATCGATGTGCGCGACGAGGGCGCGGCCGTGCATATGGCGCATGCCCATGCGGAGCTGACAGGCGGGCTCGGCGTCTGCATGGTGACAGCCGGGCCAGGCGTCCTCAACTGCGTGACCGGCATGGCCAATGCCTCGCTTGCCCGCGCGCCGGTGCTGCTCATCGGCGGCTGCACCTCGCGTCCCCAGGCCAACATGGGGCCACTGCAGGACATTCCGCATGTGGATATCCTTAGGCCGGTCTGCCGTCAGTCGAGGACGCTGCGCGTCGCCGATCAGGTGATCCGCGAGTTCGACGAGGGTGTCGCCCGCGCCTTCGGCGACATGGGCGAACCCGGCCCGGTCTATCTCGAAATCCCGACGGACGTGCTGCGCACCGTGGTGCAGAAGCAGCTCGTGCTGGACGAGTGGCTCGCGGCGAAGCCTCCGCGCGTCATTGCGCCCAACGCCGATGCGGTCGAGGCCGCCGTCGAGGCGCTGTGGAGCGCGAAAAAGCCGTTGGTGATGACGGGCCGCGGCGCTCGCAAGGCCAGCGCCGAACTCATCCGCCTGCTCGACGCCTGCGGTGCGGTCTATCTCGACACGCAGGAGAGCCGCGGCCTCGTACCCTCCGAGCATCCGTCCCTTGTCGGCGCCATGCGTGCCGCCGCCATGATGGAAGCCGATACGGTGCTCGTCATCGGCCGCAAGCTCGATTATCAGATGGGCTACGGCTCGCCTGCGGTCTTTCCGAATGCGCGGTTTATCCGCCTCGCAGATACAGCGGGCGAACTCGTCGACAACCGGCGCGGCTCGCCGGAGCTGCTGGCGACGCCTGCGCTCGCGCTCGACGCGATCGTCAAGGCCGCGGGCAATCGCCGCCCTGCCGTCGATCGCTCCTGGACCGAGGGCCTTCGCCAGCGCCATGTCAAGCGCTCCTCGGGCTCGAAGAATGAGACCGCGACCGGGAGCGACGGCAAGGTTCACCCCGCTGCCATCTTCGACGCGATCAGGAAGGTGGCGGAAAGGGACTTCATCGCCATAGCCGACGGCGGCGACCTGTTGAGCTTCGCGCGTGTGGGGCTGGAAGCGAGCACCTACATGGATGCCGGCGCCTTCGGCTGCCTCGGTGTCGGCGTGCCCTTCGCCATCGCAGCGGCGCTGGCCTTCCCGAACCGGCAGGTGATCGCGATCAATGGCGACGGTGCCTATGGCATCAACGCGATGGAAGTCGACACCGCCGTGCGCCACGGCGCGAAGGCAGTCTTCATCGTCTCCAACAATGCGGGCTGGAACATCGAGCGCTTCGATCAGGACACCAACTATGGCGGCCGCGTGGTGGGAACCACGCTGCGCCATTCCGACTATGCGGCCATGGCCCGTGCGCTTGGTGCGCATGGCGAGCGGGTCGAGAAGCCGGAGGATCTTGAAGGCGCGATCCGCCGCGCACTTGACAATACGCCTGCGGTCGTGGACGTTGTGACGTCGCAGACCGTCGTCTCGTCGGACGCCCGCAAGGGCCTCGGCTTCGTGCCGGATTATCAGGCGCTGACAGCCTGGGATGACGCGGAGAAGCGGCGTAGGGCTTGATCTGCGCGCGCTGCAGGGAGGTTTTGCATGGCCGAGATCCGCCACTCATTCGTCACCGCAAGGGGCGTCCGGCATCACGTCGCCGAATGCGGCGAAGGGCCTCCGCTCATTCTCCTGCACGGGTGGCCCGAATTCTGGGCCGCATGGGAGCCGATGTTCGAGCGGCTGTCCTCGCGATACCGGTTGATCGCACCCGACTTCCGCGGCTTCGGCGAAAGCGAGAATCCGCATCCAGAGCCGACCAGCACCGTCAATGCGGCATCGCTTGCTGATGATGTCGTGGCGCTCATGGATGCACTGGGGGTGGCGAAGGCGGGGATCGTGGGCCACGACGTCGGCTCGAACGTGATGCAGGTCATCGGCGTAAGGAACCCCGAGCGGGCGACAGGATTCTTCTTCTTCAACTGCGCCACGCATGGCGTCGGCAGCCGCTGGAACCAGCCCGGCCACATCAACGAGATATGGTACCAGACCTTCCATCAGATGTCCTACGCGGCCGAACTTGCCTCTTCGTCACGCGAGAACTGCCGCCGGCACATCGGGCATTTCCTGAGGCACTGGTCCTACCGCAAAGATGCCTTCGATGCCGTGCTGGAGCGCTGGACCGACAACTTCATGCGACCCGGCAACATGCAGGGCGGCTTTAACTGGTACATCGGGCAGAACAGCGGCAGGCTGGCCGTGATGGCCGGGACTGCGCCGCAGCCACCGAAGATCACCGTGCCAAGCCGCGTGCTCTGGGGGCGCCATGACCCTATCCTGAGATCCGAATGGGCCGACAGTCTCGGCGACTGCTTCAGCGATGTCGAGGTGTCCTTCGCCGAGGAGGCAGGCCACTTTGTGCACTACGAGCAGCCCGACCAGGCGGCGCAAGCCATCGACGCTTTCTTCACGCAGCTTGCGGAAAGGCGCAGCTGACGGCGCGATCAGGTCGCTGATCCGTCCAACCGCAACGGGGCGCTCATTGAAGAAGCCAAGCAGCTCCACCGTCAGGGTCTCCGGCATGGGCGCCAACCATATTCGTTCAGCACCAAGGGCTGTCAAAGGAGCGCGGAGATGTCGGATATCGATATCCCGCCATTCACCCTCATGAAGAGGAATGCAAGCTTCTGAGTGCCGCAAGGACCATTTCCTGGTTCGCGGTCTCGCTTTCGGCAATCTTGGCAAAGACCAAACCAGACAAGTTTCAGGATAAACTGGCAAGAACGCCCGCTCATTTACCGAGATGCCAGTGGAGAAAATGACCGGTTTGGGTCATGAGTTCGCATTTGCTGCGCTGCACCATCGGACATTGCGGATACGAGAAACGGTCGTGCCCTGACGTCAGTGTCAATTGCAGTTCGATGGTCAGATTTTATTGATTCAGTATGGTGAATACTTATGGCCTATGATCTATTGAAGGCGAGCTTTGAGGCTGTCGATCCAGATGCGTCTTTTTCACGTTCCTCTGGTTGCTGCTCTTTTGGTGGGCACACTCCTGCCCCCACCGGACATCTACGCCCAGGACCAATGGCTACCCTTCCCGCCCAACGCGGTCTTCGAAACCGGCGACACCTGGGTGGCGAATGGCCAGCGCTTCCGGCTCTATGGCGTTCAGAGCTGCCTGCGGGGGACATTCTTCACCAATGTCCAAGGAAGCCGCGTCGATTGCGGCGAGTCGAGTGTCGCCCTGCTCGCCGCCATGGTGAGGGACCTGAAGCCCCTCTGCAATGTCTCTGCCCGCAGCGGCGACCTCGCTTATGTCGTCTGCATCGCCAACGTCACGGTCCAAGGCCGGGTGACGCGACTTGATCTCGCCACCGCGCTGATCACGGCCGGTTACAGCTTCGCGGCCTTCAATCCCGGCGTCCGGTACATGAGCCGTATTTTGTGGCGCAAGTGGCTGCACAGCAAGCCAAACGCGGCTTCCATGCCTTCACGGATGTGCCCGATCCCAACCAGATCCTGCTGAGGGCGCTCAGGTCTCAAGCGCCAGCTACACCTGCCGCTCCATCTTCGAACCCCTCTTTTCCTCCGGCTCCGGCGGCAGCACCTCCCCGTCAATGACCGGTCCCCTGCCAGCGCGCGGTTGAACCGACCCGCCCTTTCCTCGCGACAACG